>JAAEQD010000366.1 GCA_024231855.1 Candidatus Zixiibacteriota bacterium | reverse complement strand
GCCGCAAATATTTATCGATGCCGGCTGCGTGTTTTCGACCTCCACTTGCGGCCCCTGTATCGGCGGGCATATGGGAGTGCTGGGCGAGGATGAGGTTTGCGTATCGACAACCAATCGTAATTTTGCCGGTCGGATGGGGCATCTCTCATCCGAAGTGTATCTGGCCAACACATCGGTAGCCGCGGCCTCGGCCGTGATGGGTAAAATCGGTTCACCGGATGAATTGTAATCGTTATGGTGAGGTGAAATATGGGAGACGAGATGATTCTGAAAGGTAACGTATATAGGGTAGGGGATAATATCAACACCGATGTGATAATGCCCGGCCGCTGGTGCCATCTGACCGATGATGCCGAATTGGCCAAGCATTGCATGGAGGATCACGACCGGGATTTTCATAAGAACACCAAACCCGGTGATATTATAGTCGCCGACAATAATTTCGGCTGCGGCTCCTCGCGCGAGGTGGCGCCGCTTTCGATTAAGGCAGTCGGTATTTCGGCGGTGATTGCCAAATCGTATGCCCGGATATTTTACAGAAACAGCATAAATATAGGTCTGCCGATTTTCGAATCAGTCGAATGCGTCGAGTCCACCGAGGCCGGTGATGAGCTCCAAATCGATATATTCGGCGGCAAGATAATAAATGTCACCAAGGGTCAGGAGTTCACATTCGTGCCATTCCCGCCGTTCATGCAAACTATTATCGAAAAAGGCGGCCTTAAGGGCTGGGTGTTGGAGAAACTTGGGAAGTAGATTATTACGAACGAAAATTATGTAATAGCTAAAAATTCGTAGATGAGTATTGCAATCCCTTATTCATCCTCGAAAGCGGCAATAATAAAGGAAAACTATGTACAAAATAGCAGTTTTGGGCGGCGACGGTATCGGCCCCGAAGTGACAAACGAAGCCCTGAAGGTTCTCAAGAAAACCTCCGAGCTTTTCAATTTCACCTATGAAACCACCGACTACCCGTTCGGTTCGGAGCATTATCTCAATACCGGCGAACTGGTGCCGGAATCTATTTACTCCGAATACAAAGAGCATGACGCGATCCTGTTGGGAGCGATAGGCGATCCGCGCTGCGAGGTCGGACTGGTGGAACGGGCGGTGATAGCCGGTATCCGGTTCAAACTCGATCTCTATGTGAACCTGCGCCCGATCAAGCTCTACTCGGAATCGCTTTGCCCCATTAAGGATAAAACCTGTAAGGATGTCGACCTGGTGGTGGTGCGGGAAAACACCGAGGATGTCTACACCGGCCTTGGCGGCATCATGAAAAAAGGCACGCCCGATGAGGTGGCGGTCGCCAACATGGTATTCACTCGTAAGGGCTGCGAACAAGCCGCGCGCTACGCTTTTGAATTAGCCAAAGCCCGCAAGAAGGATAACAAAGTGACACTGGTAGATAAAGCCAATGCCATCCGGGCCCAGGATATCTGGACTCGCACCGTTGAGGAAGTCGGTGCCGATTATCCCGATATCACGCGTGACCATGCTTATATAGATGCCGCTTGCATGTGGATGGTGAAGAATCCCGAGTGGTTCGATGTGGTGGTCACCACCAATATTTTCGGCGATATATTCACCGATCTGGGGGCGATGGTCCAGGGCGGCATGGGTATAGCCGCCTCGGGTAATATCCATCCAGGCCAGGTTTCGATGTTCGAACCGATCCACGGTTCGGCCCCGAAGTATAAAGATAAGAACGTGGCTTGCCCAATCGCGGCTATTATGGCGGCCCAGATGATGCTCGACTTTTTGGGCGAGAAAAAAGCGGCCATGGCGATTGAGGACGCTATCACATCGCTTCTGAAATCCGGACGAATAAAATCGCTCGATGCCCGGTCCGGTATTCCGACCTCGGAAATGGGCGACCAAGTTGTTGAAGAGTTGGTAAATATAACTAAATAAATACTCAAGGAGGTAAGATATGGCTTTCACAAAATCTTTTATACCTTATGGCGGGTACTGGAGCAGTCCTTATTCCAAATGGCAGGGCAGTTTCGCTAACCTTCACGCGATCCAACTTGCCTCTGCGACCGCCAAGAAGTTTTTCGAAAAAGGGAATATCGATCCCGGGAAATTCGATAATCTTTACCTGGGTCAAACGATTCCGCAGACGCAATGTTTTTATGGCGGCCCCTGGTTGGCCGGCCTTATCGGTAACGGCCAGATTACCGGCCCGGTGATTAACCAGGCCTGCAGTACCGGAGTGATATGTGTAAAATACGCCTCGCAGGATCTGGATTGCGGCATCGCCGACGCCAGTTTGGTAATTGCCGCCGATAGATGCTCCAACGGACCGCATCTGTATTATCCATCACAGACAGGTCCCGGCGCGCTGGGTCAAACCGAAGATTGGGTATGGGATAATTTCGGACAGGACCCCTGGGCCAAGAACTCGATGACTCAGACGGCTGAAAACGTAGCCAAGGCCAACGATATCGGCCGCGATGAACAGGATGAGGTCGCCCAGAGACGTTTTGAACAATATCAAAACGCTTTGGCCGATGATGGCGCGTTTCACAAACGTTATATAGTTCCGGTGGAGGTTGGCCGGGGTAAGAGAGCCAAGTCTATAGAGATCGATGAAGGCGTATTCCCTACAACTCTGGAAGGCTTGAAATCGCTAAGACCGGTTATGCCGGAAGGTAGCGTTACATTCGGCAGTCAGACCCATCCCGCCGACGGCAACTCCGGGATGATCGTGACCACCAAAGAGTTGGCCGCCGAGTTATCCAACGATTCGAAAATAGATATCCAATTCGTCGGTTTCGGCAGCGCCAGGGTGAAGAAGGGATTTATGGCTGAAGCGGTCGCCCCGGCGGCCCAAAAAGCCATGGATGACGCCGGTATCAAAGTTTCCGACCTGGCTGTCGTTAATACCCATAACCCGTTCGCCGTAAACGATATATTCTTAGCTCGCGCTTTGGGTTATGATGTTAACAATATGAATAACTACGGTAGTTCGCTGATCTGGGGCCATCCCCAAGGCCCGACCGCCTTGAGATCAATTATCGAGATGATCGAAGAATTGGTGATTAAAGGCGGCGGTTATGGGCTGTTCAGCGGTTGCGCTGCCGGTGATACGGCGGCTGCCTGCGTTATTAAGGTCTGAGACTGAGCCTAATTAGTAGGGACAGATAGATTATTTAATATATTCCTCGAATTTTTGGCCAGGTTATAAAAAACCTATTGCCTGTTTGACATTAATTTTTATATTACTCCCGGAAATATGAAGGAGGATGCCGGCTGGTTGAATTAAATGAAAATCTGTGCAAAGGGTGCGATATATGCATAGAATTTTGCCCATTTGATGTATTTGAAAACTCCGAAAAACTTAATCGGAAAGGATACTATGTTCCGGTTATAGCCCGGGGTGATGATTGCACGGATTGCAGAATCTGCGAGCTTATGTGCCCGGAATTGGCGATTATCGTTACCAAAGAGTAATATCTTATGATTGACGAAAATAAAAAACGATACTTAAGCGGACTCGAAGGCAAACCTTACTTCATTCTTGGCGATGAAGCCTGCGCCTATGGTGCGCTTTTCGCCGGTTGTGATTATTTCGCCGGTTATCCGATTACTCCTGCCAGTGAAATAGCCGAGCTTCTATCAGCCGAACTTCCCCGATTGGGCGGTATCTGTGTTCAGATGGAGGATGAAATTGCTAGTATAGCGGCAATCATTGGCGCCTCATGGACCGGCGCGCGTACCATGACCGCTACTAGCGGTCCGGGATTTTCACTGATGCAGGAAAACCTCGGCTACGCTATCATGACAGAAACGCCTTGTGTAATAGTCGATGTCCAACGTTCCGGACCATCCACCGGCCAGGCCACCAAGCCGGCCCAGGGTGATATGCTTCAGGCTCGCTGGGGTACGCATGGCGATCATAATATTATTGCCCTGTCGCCCAACTCCGCCCAGGAATGTCTCGAGTTGATGTTGGATTGCTTCGATCTCGCCGATACGTACAGAACCCCGGTTATTATGCTTATGGATGGCGAAATCGGCCATATCAGAGAGAGCGTGATTATGCCGAAGCTGTCATCGATCAATCACAAGTCGAGAAAGCTGGCCAAACCGGGCGAGGAAATATTTGGCGGCGAAAGCCTGGTGCCGGGCATGATTCATTACGGCGAAGGTCAAAATGTTCATGTAACCGGCTCGACCCATAAAGGCAACGGCATGAGGGATGTTTCCACCAAGAAAGTACACGATGTTTTAGCCAGACGGATTTATAAAAAGATCGATGCCAACCGGGAAAAGATTGTCCGTATTGAAAAAGACATTACCGAAAACGGCAAGGCTCGTATTGGCGTTATCTCTTATGGCGCCTCGGCCAGGCCGGCTTACGGCGCGGTCAAGATGGCCCGGGCCAATAATATAGATGTCGATTTTTTGAGATTGATAACGATCTGGCCATTCGCTAAAAAGCAAGTTAGAGAATTCGCCGAAAATCTGGATATAATTCTTGTTCCGGAGATGAACCTGGGCCAGATATCAAGAGAGATCGAAAGATTCGTCGATTGCAAAGTTTTAACTGTCGATAAAATCGGCGGCATTCCTCATACGGTCGATGAAATATATCAGACAATTCAGGAGGCGAAGTGATAGACGGTCCCAGGCACAGGATGATGGATTATGTGCGTGAGGAACTGATGCCTCACCGTTTCTGCGCTGGCTGCGGCTGTGGCACGGTGCTTAACGTGTTCACCAACGCTATCGATGCCCTGAAACTCGATCCCAAAAAGATGGTCTGCGTTTCCGGAATCGGCTGCTCCTCATGGATACCCAGCCCCTACTTTAAAGCCGATACGCTTCACACGACCCACGGTCGCCCGATAGCATTTGCCACCGGCGTAAAAACCATGCGTCCCGACTTGAAAGTGATTGTAGTCGCCGGCGACGGCGATGTGTCTGGTATCGGCGGCAACCATCTGATTCATGCCGCCAGACGCAATATCGATTTGACGGTTATCATGGTCAACAATATGATTTATGGGATGACCGGCGGGCAGGTTGCCCCGACTACACCCGCGGGCTTGAAAACCAAAACTACGCCTTACAGAAATATCGAACCGAGTTTTAATGTCGCCGAGTTAGTGATAGCAGCCGGAGCAAGTTACGTTGCCCGATGGTCGACTTATCACGTGTTTAAGCTGTTGAAATCGATGCAGGACGCGATTAATACGGAAGGCTTCAGTTTTGTAGAAATTATATCTCAATGCCCGGATAACTTTGGACGCCCGATAGGTATGCGGAATGGTACTGATTTTCTCAGGTATTTCAAGAAGAATTCCGTACCGATCGGCAAAGCCAGGAAAATGTCCGAGGAAGAACTCGAAGGCAAATTCATAATCGGTAAATTGCATGAAAAAACCCGACCGGAATATACGGCCGAATTGCATAAGATCACTAAGGAACAGGTCGAACTCCAGAAGAAGGAGCAAATAAGTTGATAGTGAGATTTGCCGGTTTCGGCGGACAAGGAATAGTGCTTTCCAGTTATATCATCGGACAATCGGCCGCGTTCGACGGCAAGAAAGCTTTGCAGAACCAATCATATGGCAGCGAATCACGAGGCGGCGAATGCCGTGGTGATGTTATTATCTCCGATGAACAGATATTCGAACTCGAACCGACACGGTATGATGTTCTGGTGGCGATAGCCCAACCCGCGTATGATAAATTTATCCCCATGTTGAAACCCGGCGGTATATTAATCTTCGATAATGACCTGGTGAAAACCGATCGCGATACCGAACCCGATGGAATCAAAAGACACAGTATAAGCGCTACCGATATAGCATTTAAAAAACTTGGTCGTAAAATAGTCGCCAATATGGTTATACTCGGGTTTATGAATACGTTGCTGAAACTGGTATCGGAAGATTCACTGGTTAAGGCAATATCACTCAATGTCCCCAAAGGCACGCAAGAGCTGAACCTTGACGCGATGCGCGAAGGTGCGAAACTGGCCCAAGCCGATTAACTGAAAAATATTTCCCCGTTTTAATAATTTACTATAATAAGAAACTTGAGTCATTGCGAGGAGCGAAGCGACGCGGCAATCTGTATGCATACAATGTGCTCTGGTTCCCAAACCGGAGTTTGGGAACGAGGGGTATATACTTGCTACGACTTTATATCTTTTTCCTTCGCTGCCTGTATCGCCGCTATCAACCGCTCCGGTGTTACCGGTAATTCCTCTATCCTGACACCCGTGGCATCATATATGGCATTCAATATCGATGGGATAACCGGCATGATCGCGCCCTCGCCGACCTCTTTCGCGCCATACGGGCCATGCGGCTCATTTGATTCGACTATGATCGCTTCTAGATTAGGCATATCCAGCGAGGTTGGTATCTTGTACTCGGCCAGATTGGCGTTCACGATTCGGCCTTTCTTGTCGTAAAGCACCTGTTCCATAAGCGCTTCGCCCATACCCATCATCATCGATCCCTGCATCTGGCCCTCTACCTGCGTGCGATTAATCGCGAAGCCGCAATCATGCGCGCCGGTGATTTTATCCACCGTAATCTCGCCGGTTTGCAGATCCACCGATACTTCGGCCACCTGTGCCGAACAGCCGAACGCCGGCGATGTGCCGACCGTAGCGCCTTTAAATGAACCGCCCAATTTCGGCGGCTTATATTTACCTGTTCCGACAACGCTTCCCAATTCCAAAAAAGCTATCCGGCTGGCCTCGCGGAAAGTCAGTTGAGGTCCATCGGGCATATCTTTAAAGCCTTTATGCTCTTGAAGAAATTCCTCGCGAAGTTTCGAAAAATCTATTTCACCTGCCGTGCTTATCACAAAACCATCTTTCAAATCAAGAGTAGTCGGGGCAACCCCTAAATTATTGGCGACGGCTTCCAGAATTTGTCTTTTCACGTCACGGGCCGCGTCACGGCAGGCCGAACCGGTCATCAATGTAGTCCGGCTCGAGTAGGCGCCCAGATCGACGCTGAGGCTGGAATCGCCCGATACCACCTTGATATCATCCAGGCTCAAGCCCAGCTCTTCGGCGGTAATCATTGCCAACATCGTATCGGAACCCTGGCCGATATCGGCAGCTCCCGATGATACAGTCACGCCGCCGCCGACATCATCGACTTTGGTGACAACAGTGCAATGATACGTTCGAGAGCGATAAATCGGGTAACCTGCTCCCGACACGAAAAACCCACAGGCTGCGCCGATACCTTTACCATTACCTCGTGTTACACCGGCTAACGAGCGTTTCTTTTTCCAGGCCGCCGAATCCCGAACCGCTTCCAACGCCTCACGCATACCAAAACTTGAAACGAAAAGCTCGTTGCAGGTGGTCTCACCGGTTTCCATTACGTTTCTTAATCGTAACTCGATCGGATCCATGCCCAATTCCTCTGCGATTCGATCCAATTGAACCTCGAATAAAGCCCGTGCGATAACCGCGCCATGACCCCGTTGAGCGCCACAAGCCGGCTTATTGGTCACTACCCTGTAACCGTCGTATTTCATATTCTTCAACCGATACGGGCCGCCTAGAAGCGAGCCGGCATAGTATATCGTGGCGATTCCGAAACTGGCATAAGCGCCGCCATCCAATACACAATTATGTTCGAGGAATGATAAGGTGCCGTCCTTTTTAACGCCGGTAGTCATGGTATGGAAAAACTGATGTCTGGCGCGCGAATGGAGAAAAACCTGTTCACGATCGAACGTCAGCTTGACCGGTTTACCGGTTTTTATAGCCAATAAGCAAGTGGCCAGTTCGGCGGTTGAACAGGAGGCTTTGGGCCCGAAACCGCCGCCGACCGCCGGCTTGATAACCCTTACTTTGTGCAAAGGCAAGCCAAGCGCCATCGCCACCGTGCGTTGAACGTAATGAGGGGCCTGGGTTGAACTCCACATCGTTAAATTACCCCGGGAGTCTGCTTCTGCCAGAATGCTTTGCGGTTCCATAAATGCGGCATCCTGCATCTTGCTGGTCAGACTATCGGTACGTATGATATGAGATTGCTTTCGTCCTTCTTCGATATCGCCGAAATCCCAATGCACCTGGGCGCAAACGTTGCTTTTGTACATTTCATGAAGTTGTGGCTGGCCTTCATCCATTGCCGTGAGACCATCGAGAACTAACGGCAGCTCCTCGAAATCTACCTTGATCAAATTGATTGCCTCGAGCGCCGTATCGAGATCGACCGCGGCAACGGCTGCTATTTCATCACCGACATAACGTACCCTGTCATGACAGAATATCGTTTCATCGTATCTGGCCGGGCTGACACCATACGGCTCCGTACCGGCGTCACGAAAAGTGACCACCGCTTCAACGCCCGGAAGTTGCTCGGCTTTGGATGTATCGATATTTAGAATTCTGGCATGGGCCAGCGGGCTATGCAAAATCGCGCCGGTAAGCATACCCGGCCGTTTGAGATCATCGGTGTAAAGCGCCTTGCCGGTTACTTTATCGGCGGCGTCCACCCGCCGCGCGCGCGTATTGAGAATATGATACTTACTCATGATCTTTCTCCGCCACGGCTTGTATAGCCTCGACTATTTTCTGATAGCCCGTACATCGACATAGATTACCCGAAATGGATTTGCGGATTTCACGCTCATCGGGATTTGGATCGCGCCTTAAAAGTTCGGTCGATGTCATCAGCATGCCGGGCGTGCAAAAACCGCACTGAACCGCGCCCCGGTCTACGAACGCTTGTTGGAGATCGTTGAGTTTACCGCTTTTTGCCAATCCTTCCACTGTCTCGATAGCACAGCCCTCAACCTGAATCGCCAGTGTAAGGCAACTGAATGTAGCTACGCCATCCACCAGCACAGTGCAGCCGCCGCAATCGCCAATGCCGCACCCCTTCTTGGTCCCGGTTAAGCCCAGGTCTTCACGTAAAAGTTCGAGCAACGTGCGACGTGGCTCAACTGCCAATTCATGTTTGAACCCATTGACCGTTAAAGTTAGTATCTTTTTCATCGGTTTTCCCCGGCTCTCTTAAGGGCTATATGAAGAAGCCGCTCGGTTATCCTTTCAACCATCAATAGACGATACCAGGCCGAGCCACGATGGTCATCAATTGGGCGGGCATCATCCTTTACTGCCTCGGCCGTTTTCCTGATGGTTGTTTTATCCGGAATTTTACCAATAAGAGTATCCTTGACTGATTCGGCGATCAGCGGGGTAGGTCCAACGGCTCCAAGTGAAATTATGGCATCGGCTACGATACCGCCCGGCTTATCCAGGACTAGCCAGACTGCCACGCCGACAGTCGATATTTCAAGGGCTTTTCGATTAGCTAATTTATAATAAGCCGAACCGGAATAAGGAGGCGCTTCAGGGTATATGATAGAGGTGAGTATTTCATCGGGCTTAATCACCGTCACACCCGGACCCAACGGGAAACTTTCGGAGGCGATCTCTCGCGTACTGGAAACTCCTTGAAGGTTTAGCTTTCCGGCCAGAGCGATTGTCGGTACGGCGGTATCCGCGGCGGGGCGGGCATTGACAATGTTGCCGCCAATCGTACCGCGATTGCGAACCAGAGGACTGCCTAAATTATCGGCGCCTTCGGCCAAAGCGGTCCAACCTTCGCGGATTTCCCCGGAACGCTCTATTTCGGTAATTGTGGTTAAAGCGCCAACCTGCAAACTACCATCATCCAGCTTCCGAATTCCTTTTAATCCGTCCAGTTTGTGCAGTGATATTAGAAACTCAGGCGGCGATTGATCGGGCGCTTTAAAAATATCGCGAAGTGATCCGCCGGAATCCATCAATGGCTCTGAATCCCACATCGAGCAATCAATTGTCGAACTCACTGATCCTTTCGGATGACTGGGACAACCGTCACAACGCGGAACATGCTGCCGAAAAATCGGGCTTCTCAGGTCTACCAGAAGATCCGTGCCGCCGGCTAAAATACGCACGCCCTTATCGGCATTTTCAGCCAGCATACCGCAGGCCCGCTCTACCGTATCCGGAACGAGCACATCAAAACGCGGAAGGATCATAGCCCGATTCCTGAATCGGTATAAGTTTTACGAATTTTATCATCCACAAAATAGCCTTTCATTAGCAAATCTCTATTAATCCCCGGCTCCGAATCAGCTTTATTTTCTGTTTCAAGCGATACAGCATACTGGAATGGTTCATTCTTCCATCAATCTTTAAATATTGCTTTAATATCATATTTGTGCAAGCGTAATTTATAAAAAGGATATGTTGTCTATCCATTATCTTCGAAATTACCGGCATGCGCGGTTTGGCTATCTAATAGTTTCCTATAGACTTCTGTAATTACATCTATGGCAAATATCGTTTCATCTTCAGTTCCCGAATTTATCCTTACTCCATTGGCGATACCGAACGGCCTCACATGTCTGAGGATAAGGCCTCTTTTCAGGCATTGATCGCAAAAATCCGCCGCGATTTCCTCGGATGGCATTAACATAAGAATAAAATTCGCGTAAGATTCAATCCTATCAATCCCCAGTTGGTCGAATTTGGCTATCATCAATGCCAGGGATTTCTTATTCAGTTCGATTGTCCTGGCGATAAATTCATTATCCTCCAGAGCGGCGGCCGCCGCGACCTGGGCGCAATGATTGGGCTCAAACGTGAGTTTGACCTTGTAGAGTTCCTTAATGAGATTTTCCGGGCCGATAGCAAATCCGACTCGCAAACCCGCCAGACCGTGACACTTGGAAAACGACCTGGAAACAATCAGGTTTTCATAATCATAATCGGTGCCGTTGGGCAAATCAGTGCCGGGCGGCACATATTCAGAATATGCTTCATCGAGAAGCACTATTATATCTTTGGGCACCTTTATCATGAATTCTTCGAATTGGCCTCGCGAGAAAATCGTTCCTGTCGGATTGTTGGGATTGGCCAGGTAAATAATTTTGGTCCGCGGAGAGATATTGGAATATATCGCGTTCAGATCGATCGAATAATCCCGAAGAGGGACCGTAGTTAATTGCCTGCCGATCTTATTTGTGTTAACATACAACCCGATAAATGTCCCACCGGATGTTAACACTTCATCGTGCTCCCTCGTGAATGCCATCAGGTAATATGTCAGTAGATTGTCTACTCCGTGTCCGCAGATAATCTGTCCGGATTTTTTATCGTACTTACGGGCGATTGCCTTAACCAGCTCGGTCGAGGCAGGATCAACATAGCGATGTGATTCGGAGGCGAATTTCTTGATTGCTTCAATAGCCTTCGGCGATGGTCCCAGCGGGTTTTCATTGGAGGCGAGCTTGACAATTCTTTTCAGGTTTTTCGCGTCAACCAGCTCGCTGATCGGCTTGCCCGGCTTATAAGGCTGTAGGTCTTTAACCCATTTGGGAATATTGATCATGTAAAGACTAACCTCCGATTGAGAACCCGAGATTACCTACTACCAGAAGGTAAATTGACAGCTCAAACCTACGAAATTCCATATGAATTAGCAAGCTAATTCTGGATTGTAACTTTTGCCGATATTAATTATATAGCGTAATAATCAATCGCAACAACCGCCGGCAATTTGGATTATTGACTTTGTCCAATATCGAATTGGTCGAAGATTACTAATCCCGCTTTAAAGAGCCCGCTGTTTTCACCTGCATACTCATTTATTAGCACTTCTCCGTGAATAGTGAGAATGGAGAACTCCATGTTCTTCGCCGATCTCGACCATTTTAAAAGCGCCATACTTCTCTCGACGGGTTCACTAACGAGCTCGCCAATTGCCTGAAAGCTGTCGTATCCTGCCGATTTAATGGATTTTATTCGGAAGGTTTGCCCTTCAAATTCACCGCTGATAATATGTAAATAACAATTACCTCTGCTGCTGGTAACTTTATATACGCTATCTTTATAAAGCGCCGAATTGATAGAGTTATTAACCATATAAGCGAATAGAGCAATAATTACCGCTGCAAATAATATTTTTTTCAAACATTCCTCCAATAATATTGAAAGTTTGGCGATATATATATTTTCGGCTATAAATTACAGGATATTTAGAACAGATTTTAATTTTTGGTATAAAAGTAAGGCGGTCCGAAGACCGCCTTTTCGATTTAATTGAAAGTAACTACCTATTCACAATTAGGCCAACCGGACGGCGCGTCTACCGGCAAATCATCGGGTGACAACCAGACCGGTTCGTAATCCACACAATAACTGACTTCGGATAAGCCGCGGAAATAACTTACCATCTTGGTCACGTCGCTGCCGATAACATTACAGTCGCCGTTAGCATCCGCGGATGTCCAGAAACTTTCAAGCAGACAGGACGGGCTTGTTTCCAGGCCACGGAAATAACCAACCATATATGTCACATCGCTGCCGATTACAGCCGGCGGCCATACGCCATTGGCCATATTGGCGTCGCCAGGCAGGTACTCGAGTCCATCAGGGGCCACAGAATACTCGCCAAGGGAGCCATCGGGATTGATATTCTGCAGATAGATATCGGCGCTGGAATCGATACGCTTGTCCTCCCAAGCGGCGATAACCTGACCATGGACGTTAATCGTAGCATCCAGATGGACTTTCCCGGCGAGATACGAACACATATAGGCCGGCGTCGTATCCCATACCTGATTGCCGTTCTCATCGACGCGAATTGCTTTAACATAGCTATTGACCACATCGCCGTCAGGAGTATCAAAATAGGTGATAACCGCGCCATCCTCCAAAGTAAACGCGTAAATATCCCATAGACTCTGGTTTGAAAGAGGCTCCAGGATGACGCCATTATCAGTCCATTGGCGAGTGCCATCCGAATTAATCCTCTGTCCCTGAATCCCGACCTGGCTCTGACTGGAATTGGTGGCGTTATAAAAAACCAGAACATCGCCGGTTTCGCCGAGCCTTGCCAATGCCGGACTCATCTGAAGCTGTCCCGCCGTAAGGCAAGTCTGCACGCCATCGGCCGTCCATTCGGCTACACCCAAGTGCGTAAGATGCTGTACGTAAACATGATGATCCATAGCCCGGGTGTCATACCAGTATGAATAGGCGCCGCCGTTACCATCATCGGCCAGGCTGGGGACCATCTGCATACCGATACCTCCGGCAGTAGAAACCGCCACGCCGCTTCCGCCCCAAAGCGCTGTGCCCAATGAGTCGAATTTATGAGCGTAGATATGTTTCGGATCCCAGTAGTTCGGCCCGGTAGAGACCAGAACCTGAAGGATTACTCCATCATTATCGGCGGAAGCAATTCTTGGCATTGACAGGCCATAAGTATCCGTTAAGGTAATAGTCGCGGGATCCCACATATCCGCGCCGGATGGATTCACCTTGCGCAGGTGAATCATATACTCTTCCTGCCAGGCGAAAACTATATTGCCCGATGATGTCACGGTTACTTGTGGGTCAGGTTCGAAACCGTCATTAGCCGAGAGCGTCAAGCCATCCGCGCCCCAGACGAAATCACCCAGGGGGCTGATCCGATAGGCATAGATATCCCAGTCGGAACCGGCCCGCGAATCGTTGAATGTGACAATCGCGTGATCTTCATGGTCGACTGTCATGCTGTAATCTGTCAGCCAGGTTTCCTGCGGATGTTCGCTTATCGCCAGGCCGTTGAGCGTCCATTGTATTTCGCCATCGGCATTGAGGTATTGCATGTACATATCATAATTGCCAGATGAATTATTATAAAAACTGACAAAACAGCCGCCATCGGATGTTGTGGCAACTTTGGGTATAGCCTGCGCTCCGGATTGATCATTAATTACCAGATTCGAATCCGCGTTGTCCGGCCATTGCGCCTGGGCCATTCCAGATGCAATAACTATCACAACTATTGCCAGCGCTTTAAAAATTAGAAATTTAGCCAAAATTAACTCCTTGATGAAGATTATTACTTATCAATTTGCCTGATCTCCATTAACCTATTGAAGTCAAATACTACAATAAATCGATGAACAAACTTTCTCATCTATTTCAAAACCTCCTAAGTATCACTTGCTCTATTTTGAAAACTACCTCTAATGATTATTCGCATTATCGTTACATTTAATAAGGCATAACTATCCCTGTGTTTCTTCCTTATTCAACAAGCTGTCAAGGCGGCTGGTTAGTAATTTGTTAGAAACAAAACCGGTAATAACTTCTTTGATCTCGCCCTTCTTAAAAAATATTAAAGTCGGGAAATTCTGAACATTGAATCGCTCAGCCAGTTTTTTATTGCGGGCTACATCAATCTTTAAAATTTTGATTCTATTTCGAACTTTTCCATCCAACTTATTGAATATCTGATCAAGGATCTGGCTTGGCCCGCTCCAATCGGCTACAAACGCCACTAAGACCATTTCATTGTCGTTCAGGATTTCTTTTTTAAAGACCTCAAAATTCAAGGTAATCAGGGAAGAGGTATTTAAGCTTAGATCGTTTTCTATCGTCTCGCTCCTTTTCACGATAATATGCTTCTATTTATCATTGCAAAATGAATGCCATGCGTTCATTTTTGGCGATAAATAGTTAATCCTTTGAATATCAATGAATTACTGATAACTAGAAGGGTTGTACTAATTAAGAATATAAAAATACAACTCCGATATTTCGGAGTCTACGAAATAATGGAGGTTATTTATTGGTTCTTTCTATACCGAGCTTCTTCATTCTTGATTCTAATGTTGTGGGTTTTAAACCGGAAACCTCTGCCGCACCATTCTTACCCCTTATTTTCCACTTAGTTTTTTTTAATACTTTTAATATATATTCCTTCTCTATTTTTTTGAACGAAGGAAGATCTAAATCATTAGAAGCAAACGAATCATTGGGGTGCAAATGTGCCAATTCAAATTTATTACCTTTGCTGATTATGACCGAGCGTTCAATTGTGTTTTCTAACTCCCGGATATTACCGGGCCATGAATAGCTTTCAAGGATGCTCATTAACTCTTGAGGTACTTTATCGATAGTCTTGTTGGTTTTTTTCGCGTATTTCAGGATAAAATGATTAACGAGCATGGGGATATCCGGTTTACGCTCTCTAAGCGAGGGGACATTCACTGGAAAAACATTCAGCCGGTAGAATAAATCATCACGAAATTTGCCATCCCTTATAGCTTGATCAAGATTTCGGTTGGTTATGGCGATTACTCGTACATCAACTTTAATCACTTTAGATCCGCCGATATGCTCAAATTCACCTTCTTGCAATACCCTTAGTAGCTTGGCCTGAAGTTCCAATGGTATTTCGCCTATTTCATCTAAGAGTATAGTTCCCTTATCGGCTAATTGAAAGCGCCCTATCTTGCGCGAATAAGCACCGGTAAAGGCTCCCTTTTCATGGCCGAATAATTCGCTTTCGATTAAATTAACGGGCAAGGCCGCGCAGTTCACTTTTACCAGCGGCCGATTTTTTCGTTCACTGATACCGTGAATCGCCCGGGCGATTAGCTCTTTGCCGGTTCCGGTTTCGCCTAAAATCAACACCGTGGAATCTGTTGAGGCGACTTGCTCAATTTTTTCAAGAACTTCATTTAATTTACTGCTACGGCCGACGATTTCGTTGAAATTATGCTCCAATTTAATCTCTTCCTGAAGATATATGTTTTCCTCCTGGAGACGGTTTTTCAACGTTTCGACCTCATCCAAAGCCAGTCTCAATTCCTCGGTTTGCCCTTTGACAAGTTCTTCCAAATCCCCCTGATATTTTTTTAATTCTGTTTCGGCTTTTTTACGCTCGGTTATTTCTGATGCCAATTCAACATTTTTAAGACGATAGATTTCGGTTTCCCGCTTGCTTTTCTCGCTTTCATATCGCGTTTGAAGTTCGACTATTTGTTTGTTCTTTTTTTCATCAAAAAGTTGCTCTTTGATAACCATTAATCGTCTGGTATATGATAAAGCTTTCTCATGCTCACCGGTTTCATCGTATAAATCGGCCATTAATTCCAGGCTGTTTAGCTCATTTGGTTTAAGGTTCATCTCACGAAAGAGCTTCAAGCCGTTTTCAAGCGAGGTTATCGCTGATTCATATTTATGAAATTTTGCCAGAACATAACCTATATTGGTTTGGGCTAACGCCAGGATTTCCTTGTAGCCTATCTCTTCTGCCAGTTGGAATGCTTTGCGGCCGAAATCAAGGGCTTTTTCATAGTTCGATTTCTCTATATGCGCATGGCTTATATTATTGTAAATTGTAGCTGTGTTCGTGCATTTTAGTTCGTTTAGCTCTTCCATTATAGCCAGGGCTTTGTAATAATATTCGAGTGCCTCATCTTGCTGTTCCGTATAGCCGTAAATGATGCCAATCCTATTGTATATAGTCGCTAAAGTCCTTTTATTACCAGATTTCTCATGGATTTCCAGGGCCTTAAACAAATATTCTTTGGATTTATCATTTTCCTCGCGTTGCCAATACGTATAGGCAATATCCATATAGCTTTCCGCTACCCCATCGGGATCATTTATAGCTTCGCTTATTTTCGCGGAATTTATGAAATGCTCCAGAGCTTTACCAAAGTCGTTTTTATCCCAGCAAATCCTGCCGATTCTCAATAAACATATTGCTACGCCTTTTTTGTCATTGGTTTTCTCGAATAATCCCAAGGCCTTGAAATATTTTTCCTCAGCGTCTTCATATTTACCTCGAATCCAATTAATTCTGGCCCAGACTACGAGGCTTTTCGCCATTCCGCTCTCATAACCAAGCTCATTGGCCAGGCTTAGCGAAACCTCCGCGTACTGTTTCGACTTCTCCGGATCGGACATATGCAGAGACGAGGCTAATTCGTTGAGGATATCAACTTTACTCTCGCCTGTGGCAGTAATTAATTTTGCTTCAAGTTCCTGAATCTGGGTCATTTCTTATCTTCCGTTAAACACATTACGTTATATCCGTAATAATCGGAACGATTTAAGTATATAATTAGAAATAAATTAGGCGATTTCAAGATAAATAATTATAATATCCCACTTGCGATTTACGATTCAGCGGATTATTTAATGATTACGAATAAGGCAGTAACGTATTAAAACCCTTATTCGCAATTAGGCCAGCCATCCGGCGCGTCAACCGGCAGATCATCCGGCGTCGACCAGGTCGGTGGATAATCCGGGCAGTAGCTTAACTCCGTAATTCCCCTGAAATAGCTCACCAGTTTGGTTACATCGCTGCCGATTACCAAACAATCGCCGTTGGCATCAGCCGATGCCCAGAACCCATCCAGTAGGCACGGCACATTCACCTCAATGCCGCGGAAATAATTCACCAGATAAGTAACATCACCGCCGATAACCTGAGGTGGCCATGAGCCGTTTGACATGTTCGCGTCACCGGGGAGATAGTTATAAGTGTCACCGGATAATTCAGCGTCCCTTACGAGTCGGACGTAGTTATAGATCCGTATTGCATCGCCCTGTGGGCCGTGACCGTATGGCCAATCATCGGGATCCCCGCTTTTGGGATCGCTTCGTTGAGCGCCGGCGCCATGAACGTCAACCCACGCTTCCATTCCAGGCGGACCAAAATAGCCCATTGCTCGTCCAAAACAAACATAAGCGGCGCTGGAACCACCGCCATTGGCATTGGCATGCGTGGTGCCGGTCCAGAACGCCGGGTAATCTGCCTGCCCGCGTTCATTTGTGATCTCGGTGATATTGAATATCGGATCAATGGCCGCCGAGCCGGTCGCGTCCGGCGCCCGCGAGTAGTCGACGATGCTCTGCATTTCTTTCGCGTTTGGCAACCGCCAATCGCTGTAACCTAGATAATTCTCATCGTTTTTTTGTTGAACCCAGGCCAGCGCGTCCTGCCAGATTATACCGGAATGCGGCCCGTTGTCCACGCCGTTACCGCGATCGTCTTGTGACCACATCAAGCCGGTAGCGTTGTCGGTGATCGTAGCGTCGCCGTTATTAACGAAGTCGTTGGTGGCATAAGCCATGTTTCCGCGGACGTAGCGGGCGTAGTGAACCGAAACGCCGCCGGGCCCTATGTCGCGTGGATAACCCTTGATCCGGCCATCCGCGACGTTAACTCCAAAGATGGCGATTTCACCGTTGAAAACAGTGCCGACATATTGGGTGCTTGACCAGTACTGAGCATCGATTATGCGCTCCCCGACTGTCGTGTCTCCGTATACGAAATCGAAGTAAATTGTATCGATGAATGGCACCAGGTTGGTGGGATTGGGCCCACTCGGGTCGAGACCGCGGAAATCCATCAGCGAATACAGCTCCTTAATAGATGGCACCCGCCAGTCATCGTACCCACCGTAGTTTTGCGAGTTAAGCGTAGCCGGGTATGCCAAAAACTCCGACCAGGTCAACTGGTCGTACGTATCAAGGTCTTCGTCACCATCGGTATCAGGCGTTCGTATCCACGTCAGCCCGGTGATATTGTCATAAACTGTCAGGCCATCGTCGCTGAGTGTATAATTGGGTTGGTATCCATCGTATTGAGCATCCTGGCCATAGAAAGGATCGCCCACGGCCGGGCAGGTAATCGCCACATTATCATTGAAGCATTGGTCCTGGCCCGTATCGACAATCGGATAATCATCTGCCATTGAAATCGCGGTCATCGATAAAGATATCATCATTCCGATAATTATTTTTTTGATTTTCATCTGTAAGCGCCTCTCTATGAGGTTAGTACCTGGGCGAATTCTTTTTTAAATATAAGCCCTATTTCCAAATATCCTATATATTTAGATGCAAATTTGTATAATTGGTTTAATTTATATTACTTGAGGCTTTTTATACTAAGGATATTAAGATAAGTCATATCAGTAACTTACTGCAAGAAAGTATGATAGCCGCTTTTTGGCTTAAGATACCATCAATTCAGCAACACCATCTTGCGGGTCGCGTTAAACTCTCCAGCCTGGATTTTATAGAAATATACTCCCGATGAAACATCATCAGCTTGCCACCTCACTTGATGGTAGCCCGATTGCTGATAGCTATTAACGATAGTCTTTATATTGCGGCCGAGGATATCATAAACTTCAATCGTTACCAAAGATGCTTCGGTAATGCTGTATTCTATGGTTGTTGTGGAATTGAAGGGATTGGGGTAGTTATCAATAAACGATATTTTATCAGGTAGAATAACTTCCGGTACCGCGTTTTCATCAAGGTTGACGAAATCGACATCGTTGCGATAGAAATTCGGCACGCACAGGATATTGTCTCGGCGATTGATCGAGATATCGGCCGGCGCGTCATGGCCTGATGATACGTTCTGCGGCGGATGGGTGAACAACGTGTCATACCTGTGACAACTGTTGGTTGACCACTCGGATGTATATAAGCGGCCCTGGTCATCCCAGGCCAGGCCATCCCCGGCGTAACCATAGGTATTGACAACGACCGACTGACTTCCATCCGTAAAATCAATAGCCACAATCGGACTCAAACCGGCAATAACCAAGATTACCAGCAAGCGATTATTGAGCGTATCACAGATTACGCCGTTAGGGGCTTCTAATGGATCTACGAAAAGCGTGCAGCTTTGTTCGCTGACATCGACTCGCCATAGTTTATTATCCCAATAGTCCGAGATATAGATATACCCGCTGTTATCATAGTCCAGATCGTTTAACAGGCCGACACTGGGTATGGGCAGATAAAACAACATCTCATCGGTATTCAGGCTATACGCCACCAAGCCAATATAGGGGACATCATTTGATGCCACAAACAGGGTATCACGCCTATTTAACATGCCGGCGATCCGGGTAAGCGTCGTATCGAAATAGCTCTGATTGCCGAATTCGTCAATCTCGACTATAGTGCCATCCCCGAAATTGGATACCATGTAACGATTATGAAGGGTATCGAAGACCACGCTTTCCGGATTATTAAGCAAGTTTTGCGCCTGAACTTGCCCGAAACCGAACCCGACGAATATAATCATACATAAACATAAAAGATAACTTCTACTCATAATGTACTCCCTGGAATTTCCACCTTAATTAAGTTAAAACAACAAACAACATCTCATTATAGCCTGAGAATTAACAATTATATTGGGCTTAATAGCCCCCATTAACCTATAAATACATTCCAGATAAAGCAAGCATTTGATATTCCGATAGGTATAGAGTAAATGTAACTTTACGAAATCGGGGGTTAATACGAATGCTGAAATCTGCTCAAGCGGCCCTGCCCGAAAATTCATCGGAATCCAAACTACTGGATTTAATTAGCCGGGATTTTGAGTTTTCACGCGGTCATCCAAAGTCTTTAGGCGTTTCATCAAGACGGTATACCTGGCTATGAAATTCGGATATAATCGAAAAGTCATATCTTGTTTGCTGTTAGTTATTTTAATAATTATCTGTTCCCTATCATCGATAACATCGATTTTCGGGCAAACAGCGGCTCCCGAAAATGATTCGGGACGAATCCAGCAATTACCTTCAACCACAACTACAAACTCATCGTCCTCTCCTATCAAGGAAATAGAGAATGAATCTTCAACCATTGAAATCCTGTTGAATATTCCCATCATCGCCTTATTCATTATAATAGGCTCCGGTCTTTTATTAGGTAGGATTAAAATCCTGGGAGTTTCATTTGGATCCAGCGCTGTTATGTTTACGGCGTTGGCATTCGGCGCTGTTGGCTGTACTATACCAAACGGTATCAGCACATTAGGTCTGGTTTTGTTTATATATTGCGTAGGAATCAGCGCCGGCCCCACATTTTTTCGGGCTTTTATCAGAAAAGGAGCCGAATTTGCCAAACTGAGCATAGTTATAGCGATATGCGCCGCCGCGACCACGGTTATTTTGGCTTACCTGACACGTATTCCGAAGGAACTGGCGCTTGGTATATTCGCGGGATCCATGACCAGCACCCCGGCTCTGGCAACCGCGATGGATACTCTGCAACATTCTGATACGATATCGGTTGGTTACGGCATTGCTTATCCGTTTGGTGTTATCGGCGTTGTATTGTTCGTACAATTGATTCCCCGCTTGCTAAAAACGGATATAGAATCGGAAGTCATGAAATGCCAATCAAAACCTTCCGAAAAAAAGGAGATTATACATTTACTTGTTGAAATATTAAACCCAAACATCATTGGTAAGAAAATTAACGAGGTAACTTTTCTGGCCAATTCCAGATGTCAGATTTCCCGGATTCTCAAAGGTGAACGTTTGTTACCGATTACATCGGATAATGTTTTAGAGCAAGGTCAGCATATTCTGGTTGTTGGCAAAGAACATCGACTCCCGAATATCGTAGAATTTCTGGGGCGAGCCAGCAACAAGCGTTTTTTCATGGATACCGAATCACAAAGGATAAAGGTTGTCGTCACCTCACAAAAAGTAGCCGGTAAGTCTTTAGGAAAATTAAACCTGCTTGCCAAATTCGGTGTGACCGTATCTCGCATTACCAGAAATGATGTTAAATTCGTTCCTCAATCTTCCACTATTATCAGGACGGCGGATGTTTTATCTGTTGTTGGCGAGTCTGCCAGTTTAAAAGCATTCGCGGAGTACGCGGGACATCGTTCCAGGCTGATAAATGAAACGGATATTATCTCGTTATCAATTGGCATTATCGTGGGTGTAATCATTGGCATGGTTCAGGTCGCGTTACCGGGTTCGAAAAGCTTTAAACTCGGCCTGGCGGGCGGACCACTGTTAGTTGCTCTTGTGCTTGGTCATTTCGGACATATCGGTATGGTTCGGGGGCATATCCCGCGCGCCTCGCGTATGCTTATGACTGATATCGGTCTGGTGTTCTTCCTCGCCGGCGCGGGCGTGAAAGCGGGCGGCCAGCTACTGACGATAATACAAAACTATGGGGTCGTTTTGCTGATTATGGGCGCGGTAAATACGACTATTCCCATCATCATCAGTTATTTTTTCGCTCGCTATATACTGAAACTTAATCTGATCCAAATAATTGGAGGTACTTGCGGTGGAATGACCTCCACTCCCGGGTTGGGTGTTATATCGGAAAAAACAGACTCAGATATTCTTTTGATAAGTTACGCGACAGCCTACCCGGTGGCATTAATTTTAGTAACCCTTGTTGCCCAGGCGATCATAACGATATTATCATGATCCGGGTCGATATCTATATTTAAACTTCCGTCAATTCCACGGCCTTCTCATGCTTTTCGATAATCGGCTTCTGAGTTTCATTGGTGATCCAACGCATATTTTCCAGGCCAAACTGGTCGGGCATATCCAAATGATGCGGCATAATCCTTATTGAATAGCCGAATAATCCGCTTTCATCGCAGGGAATATAGCCCTCGAATTTATATATGCCGTTGTCCAACGTTTCAGAATACTTCATATCGTTAATTTCAGCCTGTGTGATATTTTGATCGGTATCGAGAGTACCGCTGTATATCTGTACGATCACATCATCATGGGCAAGCGCGCCGAGATGAATTTCCGCCGAGATTTTTATGGCAACCCCGACCTCGGCCGTACTCTTGTCCTCACTTGTACTTTTAATCTCAATTTCGTCCCAATGATTTCTTATGTGCTGTTTCCATTTATCGAGTTCTTTAGTTTTTGAAAAGTTATCGCTCGAAAGTTTTTTCCAGTTTTCATAAGCCTTCATATAGAAATCATTCGTATAATCCATTACCATCCTGTTCGTGTTGAATTGGGGACCCAGTTTAATCATCGAACTCTTCATTTTAGATATCCAGTGCCGCGGCAAATCGTCGTTACCTCGATCGTAGAATAAGGGAATAATGTCGCTTTCCAGGACGTCATAAATCGCTTTACCTTCGATTTCATCCTGGTAATCAGCGTCATCATAATCCTCTCCCGCGCCGATCGCCCAACCCGTATCGGTATCGTAACCTTCACCCCACCAGCCATCGATTACACTTAAATTCAATCCCCCGTTCGGGACGACTTTCATGCCGCTGGTACCGCTTGCCTCCATCGGTCGGCGAGGATTATTCAGCCAGATATCAACACCTTCAACCAGGTATCTGGCGACATTAATATCGTAATTTTCAAGAAATACGATATGCCTTCGAAGCTCCTCATCGCGAGACAGGTGAACCAGTTGCTTAATTAGCTCCTTGCCCTCGTTGTCGCGAGGATGGGCTTTACCGGCAAAGATAAATTGAACAGGTTTTTCTCGACTGGTTAGAAGCCTTTTTAGCCTATTAAGATCGCTTAGAAGCAGAGTCGCCCGTTTATATGTCGCGAACCTCCGGGCAAAACCGATCGTAAGCGTATCAGGACTTAATATCTCCCTGGCCAGGTCAACTTCCTTGGCGCCGCAACCACGCCGTTTTAATTGTTCAGCCTGACGTTTTCTGGTGAATGCCACCAACCTGTCTCTTCGACGTTCATGTACACGCCACAGTTCGATATCCGGGATCAGGTCAACCCTTTCCCAGATAGTCTGATCATCCGGGTTTTTAAGCCAATTGGGACCGAGATATCGCAGAAACAGCTCCGACATTTCATTGGAAATCCAGGATCGAGTGTGAATTCCATTTGTCACATGGCCAATGGGAATTTCATCAACCGGAACATTGGGCCAGATTGATTGCCACATTTTGCGGGACACCTCTCCATGAAGACGGCTTACGCCATTGGAATAAGCGGTCGTGCGAAGCGCCATGAGCGCCATATTGAAAGGCTCATCCCTTATCCCCGGGTATTTCTGGCCGATGCTGATATAATCTTTGCTATTCGCGCCAATGTTCTCGAAATAGTGGCCAAGATATTTATCAATTTGATCTTGACTGAATATATCAATTCCCGCCGGAACCGGGGTATGAGTCGTGAATATCGTGCCGCTTTTTACTACTTCCAGAGCCTCGTTCGTGGACAAACCGTTTTTGTTAACCCTTCGCCTGATTCTTTCGATGGCCATAAAACCCGCGTGCCCTTCATTCATATGGCATACCGGAACATGAACATCCAATTTTCGAAGAGCCAGCATACCGCCGATACCGAGAATCAACTCTTGCTGAATGCGGGTTTCGTTGTCACCGCCATAGAGTTGATAAGTGATTTTTCGATCATTGAAATTGTTCTGAAACGTATTTGTATCCAGAAGGTAAAGTGGAACGCGGCCTACCTGTGCCCGCCATATCTGGCAATAAACGACGCGTCCCGGGAATTGTACTTCAACCAGAATCGGCTTTCCGTCTTGATCTGTCTGAAGCGTAATAGGGATATTGTAAAAATCGTTTTCGGGATAGGTTTCCTGCTGCCAGCCATCGGCATTCAGATATTGTTGGAAATAACCTTGCTGATAAAGAAGCCCGATGCCGACCAATGGCAGGCCAAGCTCGCTGGCGGATTTCAGATGATCTCCGGCTAATATCCCCAACCCTCCGGAATAAATGGGTAGGCATTCGGTTATGCCGAATTCCATCGAAAAATACGCGATTTGTGGAGTATCGAATTTGCCATATTTTTCTTCGAACCAGGTTTGCCTGGAAAGATACTGCTGAAGATTGTCATTTACTCGATTCATATATGCCATGAATCCTTCATCCTTAGCCGCCCTGGCAAGTTTATCCTGATCTATTGAGCCAAGCATTTTCACCGGATTATGATAGGTCGCTTCCCACAAATCCCTGTCAAGACGACGGAAAAGATCTACTGTTTCGTGGTTCCAGGACCAGTGAAGGTTATAAGACAATTCGTTTAACGCTTCTAATTCATCCGGAATTGAAGCGTTTATCCGATAAGTTTTATGTGCTTTTGGCATACTCTGCTCCAGTATTAATTCTCAATGATATTATGAGTCGATCATCTAGTTCATAACCAGTTCTTCATCGGTTGATTTTCCGGCATATGCTTGATCGGCGCTGCCTAGAATTTCTATCTTTTGCCTGATAACTTCTTTTATCGCGTCCCGAGCGGGACCGAGTATTTTCCTCGGGTCAAACTCGGCGGTCTTCGTAGTCAACACTTCCCTGACAGTAGCCGTGAATGCCAGGCGCAAGTCCGTATCGATATTTATTTTGTTGATTCCTCTTTTAACGGCTTCCCGATACGCTTCATCCGGTACGCCTTTCGCTCCCGGAATTTTACCGCCATATTTGGTCAGCTTGTCTATCAGTTCAGCGGGCACGCCGCTGGCTCCATGAAGGACCAGCGGTATATTAACCATTGTTTTAATCTTTTCTATCCTGTCGAAATCGAGTTTGGCTTCACTCTTAAACTTGTAAGCCCCGTGACTTGTCCCGACCGCTATCGCCAGGGCGTCGCAGCCGCTTTTTTCGACAAACTCAACCGCCTCATCCGGATCGGTATAGGTAGCATTGGCGGCGTCAACCTTAACGTCATCTTCAATACCGGCAAGTTTACCGAGTTCCGCTTCAACCGTTACATTATGCTTGTGAGCATAATCCACTACTTCCTTAGTAATCCTGATGTTTTCCTTAAACGGATGATGTGAGCCGTCGATCATAACCGAAGTGAAGCCGGCATCTATACATCTTTTGGCATCGTCAAATGTTGCCCCGTGATCCAGATGGAGAGCGACCGGCACGGAAATTCCTTTTACCTCGGCTTTAACGATAGCGACAAGATTTTCCAGCCCGGCATATTTCAGGGCGCTGGTAGACGCGGCTATTATTACCGGTGATTTCATCTCATTCGCCGTTTGTACTACAGCCTGAACGAACTCGAGATTATTTACGTTAAACTGGCCGATCGCGTAGTATTTTTTATTCGCTGCTTCATACATTTCATGTAACGGAACTAAAGGCATACTCCCTCCTTTTAAGCCAAAGCTTTTTCCATCTGAGTTTTTCCGGATACTGATGGGCCGGCTTTTTTCACTTCTTCCGGAGCTTCGCTTTCAAATTGCTTGAAATTATCGATGAACATCTTGGCCAGTTGCTTTGCTTTTTCATCGTATGCCTTTTGGTCGGGCCAGGTGCCGCGTTGGTTAAGGTATTCAGATGGTACATCCGGGCATGATTGAGGAACTTCACAGCCGAAAATCGGATCTTTTTTGTACTCAACTTTATCGAGTTTTCCATCCAGAGCGGCATTAACCATAGCTCTCGTATAGGCGATTTTCATTCTGCTGCCGACTCCATACGGACCACCGGTCCACCCGGTATTGACCAGCCAGCATTTAACATCATGTTTACCGATTTTTTCACTGAGCAGCTTGGCATATTTATATGGATGCCAGACCATAAAGGGCGCTCCGAAACAGGCTGAGAAAGTCGCCTCCGGTTCGGTTACACCTTTTTCGGTCCCGGCGAGCTTTGCCGTATAGCCGGACATGAAATGATACATGGCTTGCTCGGCTGAAAGCCTGGATATCGGCGGCATAACCCCAAATGCGTCACAGGTAAGCATTATAACGTTTTTCGGATGACCGGCCTTGGACGGTTTAAGAGTATTGGGAATATGTGACAGCGGATAAGCGGCCCGGGTATTCTCGGTAAGTAAATCGTCATCCAGGTCAAGTCGACGGGTCCATACGTCCATCGCGACGTTCTCTAGAATTGTCCCGAATTTGCGGGTGGTTTCATAAATTTCCGGTTCCGCCTCGGGAGAGAGTTTTATCACCTTGGCATAGCAGCCGCCCTCGAAATTGAAAATGCCCTCCGGGCTCCAACCATGTTCATCATCACCAATTAGGCTTCTCGATTGATCAGCCGATAGAGTGGTTTTACCGGTGCCGGATAAGCCAAAGAACAACGCGGCTTCGCCATTGCCGCCAACATTTGCCGAGCAATGCATTGATAATACGTTTTTCTTCGGCAATAAGTAGTTCAAAGCAGTGAAAATCGATTTCTTGGTTTCGCCGGCGTAGCTCGTGCCACCGATTATGACTAGTTTCTTGCCCAGATGCGGTATAATAAACGCTTCTGAATTCGTCCCATCCATCTCAGGCATGGCCATGAAATTCGGAACGTGTAAAACCGTAAACTCGGGAACATGATCTTTTAAGGTTTCCCGATCGGCCTGTATAAACATATTACGGGCAAAAAGGTTATGCCAGGCGGTTTCATTGATAATCCGCACCGGCATTTGATACTTTTTATCCGCGCCGGCGTAGCAATCCTGTATGAACAAATCTTTTCCCTGAAGGTAAGCCAGTAGACGGTTATAAAGCCTATCGTAGTTTTCCTGGCTAAACGGGATATTTACCTTACCCCACCAAACATCTTTCTGGCTGGTTGGCTCTTCAACCATGAACTTGTCTTTGGCCGCCCTACCGGTATGCTGTCCGGTCCGGACAACAACAGGCCCCAGGTGAGCGATATTTCCTTCGCCTCTTTTGATGATCTGTTCATATAACATCGGCGTATTAAGATTCCAGAACGCCTGGTTGATGTTTCTTATGCCGTAATTGTCTAAACCATAAGAGCTTATAGCTTTGTTTGTTGTCATTTTTCTCTCCTTTTAGTTATCTTAATAATTATAAACTATCGCGATTATCCAGATCGTACGATTATTTCTATAATATTATTATTTTTCGGTAATTTTAGGACTAATATTAATATGTTTCATACGTAATTGCTTATTAGGAATATAAGTCAATGGTTCCAGATTGGCGCTGCCAGGACAAATCCCGGTTTAAGGGCTGAAAACCACTCTAACTAATTGACCCTAATAAGGGAAACCTGATGTTCATTCAGACTGCTATTTCTTGATATACATCGAGATACCATCAAGGAGTAACTGCACCGAAATAGCCACGAGAATCATCCCCATCAGTTTCTCTATGGCAGTCAATCCCCTTTTCCCAAAAAACCTGAGTAAATATGTCGAAGAAAGGAGAATTACTGATGTTAACAGCTAGGCGAGTGAACCGGCCAGGATGATTTCTATAAATGTACCTGATTCCGATGATGAGAAAAGCAGGAGAACCGCCATGAGCGAGGGGCCGGCTATTAGGGGAATAGCCAGGGGAACGATAAATGGTTCGCTTTCCACTTCATCCTTATATTCGAATATTCTATATGGAAATATCATTTTGATAGCAATTAGAAATAGTATTATACCGCCGGTAATACTAATCGATTCCTGTTCCAGTCCCGTGAATCGTACTATCTTTTCGCCGATAAGTATGCAGACAATGATAACGATTAGGGAAAAGATTAATTCACGAATTAATACGACTCGTCTTCTTTCAGGTTTGACTTTTTCCAACACGGAAAGGAAGACGGGGATATTCCCGAACGGATCCATGATAAGAAATAATGTCATAAAGATCGAAACAAATTCCATAGTTTAAACTCCCATAATAATATGATAAAATATATATTCGAATCAGGAATCGCAAGTGGCTTTATAGTAGAAATCAATCCCCAATTGGTAGCGCTACGGGGAATCGAACCCCGCACTTGCGTTGCGGCACAAGAAGTTACATCACACCGTGACCAAATCGTGACAGCTTTTAAATGCTACTTTTCCGAAACTGCTGTAAATAAATGACGGGAGTATACGTGCCCCGTCTTTTTAACCTCCATCAGAAAGCGTCAGAGAACACCAGTAAGGACCACAGATATACCATCGAATGTTGTCGTATTGTTGCCGCAGGATAATTGAGCTTTTATTACATATGTTTTTAGGCACGGTAGGCTTTGACGGGATATAGGGATTGTCTAGAGCGAAGATGAGGCCGGACTGCGAACTACCATACAGATGGTGGGCCACATGACACGTTAGATTCGACTGTTAAGTGTTTTCGGCCCATTGCTGCCTCCTTCTCCGATCCGCCCAATAGACTATCTCTCAAACTGCGTTGAAATATGGGGGCAGGTCGGGCAGTCAAAGACGTTTTCTGTCGGTGATCTAAAAAAAACATGTTGCGTTTACTACTCAGAGATGTTAATTTTAACTATGGATAACCACCAGCGATGGGAAGTCATCTGTTCATAACTACCTGGTTGGCTCTGGACGAGAGAGCGATGCGCGTGCAGATCGGTACGTCCACATTCTACCTTCTGACTCGTCATACCTAACTGCCAGCTCACCAGAAGGATCGGGGTTGATATATGAGAATATTAAATCTAATAAAGAGACATTTCATAGCTCAAGGAGTAATAAACTCTTTATCCAGATTGCTTGCAATAACTTTGTCACTTGCTGCGATTGATCAATTGCTAACCCGGTTCGGTATTGATCTTTTGTCAATCCTTTCTGCTGATTTAGGCCACTTCATTATGATATGCACGATAATCATGCTAATAGCGGAACTGTGGTTAGTGGATGAGCGTAAGCCCGTAACCGAAGTGCGAATTCCAAGTCACGATTTTGCTCGGTCAGTACTAATGTACGCAAGTTATCTCAAGTCAGTTCAGAAAAACAAATCTGTCGTTCAGTTGCGAAATAAGCTTACTCACTTATTTCATTTATTGGGATTGCATTCTTCACGCGAGCAACTAGGGAAGATTACCATCGGTTCGGCTGCGATACTTAACGATAATCTATCTAAAGGAGAAATCTTGATCGATGACTTGGGATGGGCTATTCATCTTCAAGGTCGCTCACATGAGGCTGCAGGTAATATTTCAAAAGCTATTGCTTTGCTTTCTGACATGGAAGTTACAGAAGAAGAAAATATTGTTCGATGTAATTTGGCATTAGCAAAAGCATATCGTCATCTTGCGTTTTTGTCCCCGAATGCGGAAATGCAGAAGGAACATCTTGCTCACTGCGATAGCATCATCTCGGAGCTATCTAAGAACGTTGCTTTAATGAAAGGCTTCGGGCAACGAATCACATGTGATCAAGCGCAAGTGCACCACGCCAGAGGCTTTCTAATCGCCAAGAACATTGGTTTGCATTTAAGTGGTACTGTACCATCAAACGATACAATCACTAGGGATAAGGCGACGCAAGCATTAGCTGAAACAAAGATCGCTATACGCCTATTTAAACAAGTTGGTGATCTTGAGCGCGAAGCGAAAACGCTTGTATTAGTGGAGAGGCTCCTTTCAGCATTGCACGAGGATATCGAAGCACTCGAAGCCAAAGCAAGGCGGGAAAAAATTATGAGTAGCTCCGGTTTTGAAGGGTCTATTTCAACGATCGCATTAGCCCAAGCAAAAAACGCCTAACAGAAACAAAGAGGTAATAATGAGCGAATTCATTGACGTCTATGACGCAGATTTACGTCTTCTTGGCACTGAAGAACGAGTGAAAGCTCACATGGAGGGTTTATGGCATAAGACATTCCATCTTTGGTTGACTTCTCCACGAAACGGAGGGCAAATCCTTTATCAATGGAGGTCAAAGGAGATGAAAAACTTCCCAGATATGTTAGACGTAAGTGCAGCTGGACACATTCTCGCAGGTGAAACTGTGGAGCAAGGTATCCGCGAAGCAGAAGAAGAACTGGGAATATCTCTCGATTATCGAGATATCCATAGCTTAGGGTACCGTGTAGAAGTGGCAGACCAAGAGAACGGTCAAAAGAATAGAGAATATCAAGCGGTACACCTAGCAAAGTTAGATCTAGATCTGGAAGATTTTACTCCACAAGTAGAAGAAGTGTCCGGACTGATTTGGCTGTCCATTGCAAGGGGGATAGAACTATTCACCGGGAAAGCAGAATCCGTGGATTGCGATGGCATATACTACGATGCACCAACTAGAACATGGAAGAAAAATAATCGTGGCTTCGCGTTAAGTCACTTTTTGCCCAGGATACAACGTTATTACCTAACGATACACATTATGTCAGAGCGGCTATTAGCGGGGAACAAGGTATTGGCCGTGTCATAAAATGAACTACGATTCTTATTACAAAACCGCCGCCGCAAACTTTAACAGTAATCGTTTAGATGGTTATGATGAAGTTGAAGAGCACTGCTCTTGGTTTGTTAGGAACTTAGACTCCGGTACGACGCGTACCCTATTGGACATAGGCTGCGGGACCGGACGTTATACGCACTCATTTGCGAATAAAGGACTACTAGCAATTGGAATCGATAGATCGCCACACCAAATTGAGGTTGCCAGCAGGAAAGTTCCTGCGTTGAATGCAGATGCATTGAATCTTCCTTTTCCTAGTCATGCTTTTGATGTAATTAGTGCCATAATGATGCTTCATCAAATCGATTCTTGTGAACTAGAAGTTCTCTTTGACAACATTGATGAAGTGCTGAGAAAGCATGGAAGTATCTGGATTAAAACATGTAGTCTGGCAGATCTAGAGCGCAGACCATTTAACGATTATTTCCCTACTGCTTTGGAGGTAAATGCTTCGCGCTATCCGACCATTCGGAAGTTACTTAATACCGTGCAATATCACGACTTTTATTGCTCAAGGCAAACCAATAAGTGCAATCAGTATAGTATATTGGGCTCAGATTTGCTTTCGAGGTTTCGCGAGAAGCATAACACAACACTTCACATGCTTCCTGAGAATGAGTTCGAGATAGGTATGGCAATGATGGAAGAGCGTTTTGATCCTAGAGAGCAATATTCATTTCAGCACTATCATACACTTATTGAACTAACACGTTGTTGAGGAATAACGCATTTTGGAAACGATTGCTGTACTTGCAGGAAAAAATATACATTTTGCTCGTCATGTAGAAACCACCAAGAATTTGCATGATATTCACGGGGAGTCAGATGAATGCAAACCAACGCCTTGGACGAAGCATCAAATTTCTGCATTGATAAGATATATTAAAATTAATGGTGTTACAAAGATTCTATCTGGCTCAACCACACAGTGCGCATACACCAGTAGTGCTTTGAAGTTGATGCTTAATATCGATGCTATTGGCTTAGATCTCTTGCCGATTAATCTTGGTAAATACGCTGGCCTGTCTCACTCTGAGTTCAGAAGATTTAATCGGCGTCTGGCGAATGCCATGGAGTTGTTTCGGTATAGGGTATTGCCATATAATAAAACGATATTAAAGGAACTAGCCGATCCGGACATTATGGCTAACGAGATTGGCAGGTGGTGGAACACACAAGGACAACACATTGGAAACGATGCAATATTTATCCTATCGAATTCTTTACTAGTTAAGCTGACGAATTTTTCTCAAGGCATCCTTCCCACGAGCGATAGATACCTAAATGTTGGATTTGCGAATGGAGCAGCCGTGCCTGTGGATGAGTGGGATATTGAAATGGACCAATGGCCAGCAATCAAACACAAGACATTAACAACGGCCTGCGGTGATGTAATTCTTACGGAGTATATTCCGAAATTATCAATACTCAATAAAGTTACTGCTTTGATCTATCCAGGTATTTTTGGTTCTTCTAGATTTGGCCCATACAATCTCTATAATCGTATGGCTAGAGAGTTGGCAGAGTATGGAGTAAGAAGTGCGGTATTCGATCCGGTGGGCTCAGGAGAAAGCCCCCCGATCTATAGATGTTTAGAAACCGAATTAGCAAGTCTTGATGCCGTAACCAATTATTATGTGAAATGCGGTCCAGTAGCTCTTTGTGCTCATAGTCTTTCTGCAAATTTATTGTATAAGCACATTTCATCAGCCAGAATACACAAATACCTAATGGCCCCAGTTATAGATATTGGTGCGCGTAAGGCGGCTTGGGGTATAGATGGTGAAAACATGTCAAGACATGGCCTAGATTTTTCTTCCGACTTATGGGATGACAATGGACTCATATCATTTGGGAGTGATTCAGATGTGGACTATTATTTTGGGACCTGTGATAGATACGTTGACCATAAGCAAGTTGAGAGCTTGATTCACAAAGGGCGCATCCATTTTATAGAAGGCGCCGGACACAATTTCTCGGAAGGCAACACATCGAATGCGTTAATACAACAGATAGTCGAAGACATTATAGGCTACGCTTGGCAAAACAATGGTCACGCGGCGGATGGCAAGATACAGTGTGTAACAAAATCGTAAATGCAGAAGCATGTTTCGTTCGCAGTGCTCGCTTCTGTTTGATTTCAGGGCTTGTAGAAATTAAGAGATACAATTTCGATCACCAATACTGAGGTAGGATACTTGCAAAGTTTTCCCATTTGGCTGTAAGTATCTCTTTGGTTAATATTCAAAATTAAGAATCTTTAAAACGGCGGATTCGTGTAGGCCGAATTGAGCCCTCTTGGTCTAATCTCTTTGATGATGTTATTTTACTCTACGGAATTATTCTCGTCAACATTTATCTACTTGACTACAAGCGTATATATAATACTTTATCATCAGGGCTACTCGCCCCCCTTTTATTGGGTGGCCCTGTTCCCATGAGAGATGGGATTAGGCCCTGATTGCAGTTCGGGGCCTGATGTGTAGTGAAAGATTCTGTTAAACTTGGACAGATATTGTGCTGTAAAAAGGGCGATCTCCGCAGGCCGCTGAGATTGCTGAAGGTGGACTGAATAATGATCCCTTCTATGCATGTCCATTGGGTACTATTAATAAAGCTATTTAGGTGTGAATATGACCATCCATCTGCACAGAGCCTTTAATTCATAGTAATCGACTCTTTTGGCATAAGGGGAGAGAAATTTCTTAAGTGCTTCTTTATGTGGAAAGTTCTTGACTACCATAAAATTCGAACCACTGGGTAACATACGACGAGTGATGCGATTGTCATCTAAATCGTAATAGCAAGATTCTACCTTATGATCTTCTCTGAACGACATGTCCAAGAAAATGACTTTAGATCGTTTTTTAAGCTTGCTCATGAGGGATTCCACGAATAATGGGAGTACATCCATCGGTATGTGAGACCACCAATCAGCCGCAAATGATACATCATATAAACCACCAATACAATTTAAATTGTAGGCATCGCACTGAATCAAAGAGACATTACAGTGATTGACTAATTTCCGTTGAGCCAGTCCCAGAGCAGTTGGGCTTACGTCTATTGCGGTTACCGATTCAGCTCGTTTTGCAATGATCTGTGTCCAGTTTCCCGTACCGCAGGCAATTTCGATTACCCGCTTTCCAATTATAACAGGAGTTAGGATTTCGATAATGGATTTTTTGAATTCTTCCATTTGCCTTTCTGACTCATAGCCCATGAATATATCATGCCAAGGTGCGCGCGCTTCATAATACTGATTCATCTCCTTTATAAGCTTTTTTGAGTAATTTGAATTAGACATGTTTCTTATGCCTGCAATCACGAGAATGGAGAAACTCTATGGACTTTTGGAAACGCGCATTCATCGTTTCATTGTCTATCGAGATAAATCGAGCTCCAAAGGAAAGCTTTGTGTCTCCAAACTGGTACGTATGTGGAATAATGCTGGAGGGATCCATGGTGAAAAAACCAATCAGATTCAAAGGACTATCGAAATGATACTTAAACCTGAGGTGAAAGCTGATCTCACCTCGCCTGAAGTTGAAGTGACTTGAAAATAACGATATCTCTCTAGCCTTCATTGTATAACTAGTCATATTACTGCATGCTTTGAAAATTACTATATACCACCTACGTTTAGAAAGTAAGATGTGTAAACATTATGATCTTGCCAGGAAAGATAATCTTTAGAAAATCTATAATTGCTATATAGAATTCTCAGCTGCTGCCATTGGTGATATTGTGATTCATGACTAAGGGCCAGTTTACATTTCGCGAGTGATTGGTAGGCTGTTATTGCATACTGCATCTCTTTCGAGTTAGGTATTTTGTTTATCATATCAATAATAAATAATAACATGTGTCTGATGAATTCCAATTCTACATCACATAAATCTTTTTGTATATGATCTCCATAGTCTTTTGTTTTTGTTAACTCATAATTAATGATTTTCTCGTAATGACCATGAAAAGGAATATAGGATTCTCCAATCTTGCATTCCAAGCATTTTGATAGAAATTTTCTATAAGATTCATCTTTACAATAATATTTGCTCCATAGATTAAAGCTTTCGTTATAAGAATTCTCCCAAATGCCAATTTCAAGCAAATCCCACGTTATCCAATCTAAAACACCTCTTGCAAGAAAATAAGAATACCATATCGATTCATGTATGTTTCTTTTCTCAAATATTCGAAGGGGAAGAAACAATATATTACACCAAAGCCGCATTTTAGAATAATTATAAAGTAATTTGTAAAGAGATTTGCCTTTAGGTATTAGATCGCAAATATCTTTAATTTGGGGAAAATATTCCTTAAATGTTGGTCCTTTTAAAGGAATACTACTATCAAGAAGTTCCCAAAAATACATAGATTTTACTTCACTTAGCAATGCATCTTTTTTTCTTAATTTAAGGCCTATATGGAAATATGGGTTGCTTTGGTTAATACTCCTAGAAAGAGTTAGTAGTCTGTTATATATATATTGTATATCGGTCTCATTATATTTATTATTAACTACGCAAATAAGATCAATATCACTTAACCAATAATCGTAACCATTATGATCGATACGACAAAATTCATTCTTAGAGTAGCTACCTCCTATATTTATTGAATCAGGTATATCACTATTAAAACATGCAATAATTTTATCGCTGATTACGTTATCAATGATTGACTTATTTTTCATAGTAATTACCAGTAAAAAATCGTTTAATGGTTTGATCTTCCGTAACTAATAAAGCGTCATCCTTTATAGTTCCATTCCAGGCAGCCGCCGGACTACAAGGTGCTGCCACAATGATACTTGATTTAAATCCTCTTTTAGAATAAAAACATCTCCCAGCTCGTTCATTGTATTTATTAAAGCCAAGCGAAATAAGTATATCTTTATAAGTTTTTTGAAAGTTATAACCTTTAGACTCTGAACAATAATCAAATAGTGATTCGATTATAGAAAGGTTACATTTATTGTATAATGCAAATTTTATGATGTTTTTCATATTATGTATTGCATCATTGATACCAGCAATTACTACATAGTTGATGGTGATATTGAATCCTAATTCGATAGCTTTTATAATTGTAGAGTGGATATTATTAAGGCAATTCTTTCCATAAATGGAATTATATGTCTTTGGATTTAAAGTGCATAGATTAATGTGTATGTTACTAAGCGGAAGCAATTTAAGATATTTTAATTTTCTATCAAGTAAAGTCCCATTGGTATTCAGATGGCATTTAGTCTTTACTTTATCACAAATAATTGATGCAATCTGATTGAACTCTTTGTGCAAAAGCGGCTCGCCGCCAGTCAATGCTACAATGTCATTAGATTCTATTAGCCCGGATGCCAATTTTCTTATAAAAACAACATCAATGTATTGATAAAGCCGCCTATTTGCTGGCATGTTCTCTTGATGACAAAAAGTACAGCTCAGATTACATCTATTAGTTACTTTTATTCTCCAATATTTCGGATAGGCAATCATAGTCGTTCACTCTGTAATGGGCAATATATGCGTCGCTTGTTAAAATTGCCAATCTCGGTACACGGCAATTCTCCATATCTCTTATTATCGTATAGAAATTGATTCCTTCTCGCGATATTGTTGAGTGCATAATTCCAATCTTCGCTTATTAGCTCGGAGATATTTCCAATTGAGAACTTACTATGCGAGCATAAAATACAGCATGAATATAAATATCCATTAACGTCACAATTTATAAATTTTAATGGCTCAATAGTACATCCATCGCCATTTGGATTATTCTGAACAATGTTTTGAATATATAAAGGGATTGTAGGATCTAATTTGAGTCTCTTAATTTTATTTACAATATCAAACCATTTTGTATCAGGTAGTGTTGCTAAATATCTAGCATTCCCAAATGGGGATAAACTTAATATTCTAAGTTTTATAATTGGCAAATTAAAAGCAAACTCAATTAAATTATATATCTCAAAGCAATTATAGATCGAAACCGGTAAATAAAGAGCAATTGGCAATCCTATTTCAGCAGCAAGATAAATAGCTTTAAGCAACCTCTTAAGAGAACCCTTATTTGATGTCAATTTGTCATGGTTTTCGTTTTTTAATGAATGGATAGTAAAACCTATATAATTCAGCCCCGCATTAGCCATTTTTATTATTTGCTCCTGTGATAGCAACGTCCCATTGGTTATAATAGATGAGTCAATATCTTTATTGGAAAGTTTTTCTATGATATGGTGTAGATCTTTTATAATAAATGGCTCTCCTCCCGTTAATCTCACGCTTTCAACTTTTCGGTTATCAAGTCTATTTATTAACTGGTTAATAAGGCTGATATCAAAATTGACTGATTCAGATTTGCTTTTTCGAAAACAATGGTAGCAATTATGATTACAGCGATCAGTTATCATCAAAGCAATTGTAGTCAATTTGCTTGTCACGTTATCTCCCATAATTACTTAAATCGAAAATGGCTCGTGTAGTAATCCCCACTTCCCAACAAAGTACTTATCAAAGTTAATTAGTTTATCTACAAGCGAAGAGCCAGTACGTATGATTGCATCCTTTTGTTTTAAATATCTGCTATTAATTAATGCCGCTAACAATTTTTCGTCATCAGATAAAGAATGAGCAATTGCTCTAAAAAAAGCATACGAAAACACTCTATTTACTTCAGGATGCGTTACATAATATCCTATATATATGCTGTATCCTTGCGGTTCACTGTTGAAATCTTTACTAGCATATATAGCGACGTTGTTTATGAAATCATTTATCTCCTCAATAGAAACATCAAAATTTTTATTCCAACCGCTATAGTTATCTTTGATGATTTCTCCAAATTCGGGAGAAAACTTAATATAATCAGAAGATGCACTATCAATAATTGAATTGGCATTCCTTGTTGATACTGCAAACATGCAAATCCATTGATTTTTAACGACCTTATTCCTAAGTGAATTTATATGGTCGTTTAGATTTTCGATAGATTGTCTATCAGCACGCCTTTGCTGGAGAATCACTAATGGTCTAGCAGCATGTGATAATATTCGTTTTATACCTACTGGTATTTTATCTTCATTCGAGAAGGTGCTAGTAATTGATAATAGAATAAGATAGATCTCCTTGGAAAATGCGTTCTTAAATCTATCCCTCTTAAGATCATTCTTATAATCTTCAAAAGTCTTTGCCACAGGCCTCTCAGGGCGGTCTCTTGCCATAGAGTCAAGTTTGTCAGCAAAAGCAATGATTTGCTCCTCTGCGGTAATTAGATTGGGATTGACATGAAAAGGATAACCTGCTCCATCCACTCTTTCGTGGTGGTTTGCAGATTGTGATGCAATACTTTTTGTAAGTTTACAAGTAGAAAGTATTTGATAGGTATAATATGGATGAATATGACGATAACAGCTATCTTCCAGACTATCAATCTGAGAAAAGGATCGTGAAGGAATAGCTATTTTCCCGATATCATGTAAGAGGGCAGACAACTTCAGCTTAGCGTAGTTCATTCCACCTATTGGACTTCCAAAAAACATGTCGCGATATTGCTCAGATTGTCGGATGTATTCTAAAAAAGCTTCAACCAGTTTGGCGACATTCTTGGAGTGCTCTGCTTGAAACTCATCTCGGCATCCTAATGCTTCCACCGCAATATCAGCAGCTTCTATTATACCTGTTAGTCGCGATTGCTCATATGCAATCATTTCGTTAAAATACGATTTCGCCGAGAGAAGAAACATTGAAACCTCATCAGTTGAACTAAGCTCATTCATCAATGATAACTGAATTGATCCGACAATTTCATCCGCAAAAACTAAAGGGACTACGCAGAAGCAGTTCATTTGCTTATCCCTAATGAAATAATCTTTTTGGGATATTTCTTCTTCGAAACACATTTCTTCTTTACCATTCAGAATGAAAATATTATTGTCGGGATCATCCTTATGCTTTCTGCAACATTTGCCGATATAGCTATCAAAGCTGATTATTCTAAAGTACTTTCTTGTATCTGCTCCCGATGGAAAAGCGATATCAAAAATATTCTCATATTTAACAGCGATTGTAAGAAGATATACATCTGGTATCCTTGATATAGCGAGCTTGTGCAGATTAGACACTAATATCGGAATACTTGAATCAAGAGGATTGTCTTGAACAGTGGTATTAATAGAATGATTTATATATTCTTTAATCTTTAAAAACTCGAACAAATATCTAGGAGGGAAATCGTCGTTTTTCATTATATACTCTCGTAGACAACTTACGTTTTTATATTTTCTAATATCATTTGTGCAACTCTACTTGCTGGCATATTAGTGTTATCGATCGATATGCCTATTCTTGAAGGAAAGGGAATCGAATAGTCATACCCTTCTGTGATTTCTGAATAAGTATCAATGTCGTTAATTTTATTATATAATGCTCTGTCGGGAAGAAGAACACGTCTAAGGTTTTCCTCTTTCGAACAATAAAGGTGCGTAAAGAAAATCTGTCCTCCTCGGGGAGCTAATACTTTTCTTACCCTTTCAACAAATTTATCGGATTGACCATAATATCCTTCAAACGCAGTATAGATAATAGCCTCAACCTTTAGATCATTAGACAATGAATCAAAGATCGATAAGCGTATTTTTCTACATGCTTCCCAAAATTGTTCATTTTTCTCTTGTGTAATCTGTAATAATAAATCAATTACCAAATGGTTATGAAAACTAGGATAGTTCGTAAGCAAAGATAATTCATTGGCTGTAGTTAACTTCCCTACGCCGACTCCACCATATATCCAAATTATATTCAACCTATCTCCCGATTACTAGTTGGACAACAGATATTATTACTATCATGAAGCATAACTATGGTATTTCAAGATAATTTGATAAACTTCTAATTATCATGAATCACTAGAATTTCTAGATACCTCCAAGTCTATAGAGTTCTATTAATATAGCCTGATGGTAAAGCTGCCATAAGAACAATCTGTGTAAATGAGTAGACGGTAGAAGAAGAAAGGTTTTGATTGTAAACAGAACAGAAATGAAAAGGGAAACAATAACGTGATGAATTTCAGAATCAATGGTTTTAAAATCGTATTCGAGTGATATGTGGAACTCCGAGTTGCTTTTATCTTGAGTAGTTTGATAACAATTGCTCCAATAAACGAGCCAAATAGCGACGATAATTGGTTTTTCATTCAAATTAACCCTCGTGAATGCACCTTTCTTACCTAAGGCAGCTTTATATAGCTGCTGTGTGTGCCGTCACACTATCAAAACCGGAGCTACCTAAATCTATAATACAGTTTAATTAAAGGCAATGTTTTTTTTGTGTCCTTTTCGTCTCTGATTGATCTATCGATCTTTATTCTTCTCGTTACCTAGCTCGCTTGACACCAGTTGAAATAATATCTCATAAAAGTCCTGATAAATGTGAGAAATGTTTATATTATGTGAATAAAAGAATATCAAATTACTTTAAAGAGTAATACAAAGATAATAGAATTAACACTTGTGTCATTGGAGAGGAGTGCATTCAAATTATCTCATTCATTAAAGCAGGTAAAAAATCAATAGTATTTTCATCAGCTTTCAAAATTAACAAAATCATAATTGTATAAAAGGGACGATGGTATACACCCCCATCCTTCAGTTGTCCTACATAGATTAAGCAGGAGAGTGTGACGAATTTGCGTCTTTTTTATGGATTCTAACAGTTTAACAACTTACACTATTGTTCCCCGAACCAGTTGATAATCAATAGGATATGACCATTTTTTAACCTTGTTGCCCCTATTGGCTACCATAAGCCTAAATAAATACATTTTATAATTTTTATCTTATTAGTCGGGATAAAAAAAGATATCTACTTTTTGGGGTGGTTTTGGGTAATGATAGATGCCATCAATTCGAAAAGAATGAGTTTCTGTGACCTTAAAAAACTTGTTATAGAATTCCTCTTTTGTCATTATATAGAACCCAGGCCTGTAATATTTGCTTGAACCCTCGCTGGGGATGATTTTAACCGCAATAATATCGTTGGGATTTGCCAATTGTTCAATAGGGTCTCTATAGAACTTCAAACGATGATACTCCCAGCAAACGGCACTTACATTGCTTGATAGCTCGAAGATTGCAGGTAGCTTGCTGGTTGGCAGAGTTCTCAGCTCTTTTAATATTACCTCATTCATAATAGTATCCTTTAAATCTTAAGAAGTATTATCAACGAAATTCCTTATTATATTCCAATTGCTTTTATAACTATCTAAATCAATAATATCATTAAACATTACTTTGCTCCAGTTCTTTTGCCTACATACCTTTTTAATTAGCTCTATAGGGAAGACAAAATATTCTGGTGGCAAAACCTTTTTCCTGCCATCTTTTGAGCCGCGATTTAGTAATACGGCAACAACAAAATCACATTCGAAATTTTTTATCAGAAATCCGGGAGCTTTGGTTCTCCATCTACTTTTAACCTGTATTTTTGCAGATGTGTTTAATTCTGGGTTTACGGCAACCAAGTCATATCCCGGCATATTTGTGTAGGTTTTATAAGTGGTAATTTTATTAACTAGTAATTGACCGAGCACCAAAAATTCGGCTCCCTCTGATTCTAATCTTGTATCTTGTCTCGCCATCAGCCCTACTATCTAAGACAGCTATTCTAGCCAATATAAAAGTACGAAACTGCACAGAAAAAAGCAATCATAATTAAATGGTTTTTATGGCATAAGAATATAGATGATTCATCTTTTACAATTAGGAGGACAAGTGCACGCATTATGGAAAGTCGTCGCTGGGATGCAACAATTTGATCCTTGTTTACCATTGACTAAATGATAAAACCCTTATTAAGTGCAAAAAAATTTTACCAAAAAAATAGGAGACCCTGGGTCTGCTTGCCCTGGATCCCTTTTAGGAGTCCCGCTCTCCCTAATGTGTGGGACGGTATCTCTAACCGGCCTACGCTTCTGAGGACCGGTTTTTTTATTTAAAACACTTTATCAGTAAGGCGAGCTCAGACAGGTTTCGCTTTCAGACTCCAAATCCTTCTTGCATAGATTGTATTGAAGACCTTTTAAATTTACATATTGTTATATGGCATAAGAAGAATGATGATCATCTTTAGCATCAAGGAGGACAGGTGCGCGCATTTTGGATAGTTATCGCGGAAGTGACCGCTGAAATTCTTAAACGAATTGTCAGGAGGGCATAATGGAAGTCCCCGATATTGATAAGGTAATTGAAGCTGCAGCCGAGTTAGCGAAGAAGATAATAAAGTTGATTTTTGGTGACGACTGAAAATGAAAATGGGGAGCCCAGAATGAGGACTCCCCATTTAAGTTCTTTTTACTCAATCCACATCATATTCGACTATCAGATTTCCAATTGTGACATCAACCCCTAATGTCTCCCTTGATGGGATCCAACGCCGAATCCGGGCGTGAGCTTCAGGCTTGGGTTGATACCTGGCAGGCGAACAGCCCAGACTCTTCGCAGCAATCTTATTCCCGCCCGAATCACAGCCATCCTGAGTTGATTCGCCATATCTTTCCCCCTCCTTCTCAGAAAGAGTATATGACAAATCCTGCCTCATCAAATGACTGTTTTTAATGCGACGCTACCTGGCCGGTTTTGCCCGACCTATGACAATATACCGGACGAATTGCCGGAGCCAACAAATATTCAAAATATGCCGAACTTCACCATTTTTGTGATAAGGTCATGATGGCAATATTAAAATATGATCAAGTATCACCATCAAAATATATTCCCATAACCATTTAATTTTCATCTTCACTTGGTGCTTTCCATTGTGATAACTGTTCAGCTACGGTAAGCCATTTAAATTTTCCCGCGCTAAACCTGTCATCGATTGTAGTATAAAGCTGATCAGCGGTAATAATTGCAATAATTGCCGTTGGAATATATAAAAGCGGATTAACAATTGTTTGAACCGCTGAGAGTGCGGCGGCACCCAAGCCTGCGAATGCATATACTACATTTCGAGTTGGGGATAAAGATAATGATACATTGCGGGATTGATCAATATATCTTTCAATGTTTTTCTGTTCTATATTTTCCTCGGTTCGCATTTTATAGATAATTTCTCTAAGCTGATTAGCTCCTTTTGATTTATGGATTTTAATAAATTCGTCCGGAGTCCACCTTTTTTTAAATTCCGGAATCGGAATTAACGGATTATAACTTGCTTTAATAAAACTTTTTAAATTGTTAGCATTTTGTTGCTGTGAAGCAAAAGTTTTGGTACCAAGATATTCATAAACAGGGGCTCTTAGCGAATCATCCAATGGTATTATTTGGGGATATTTGCTACTTAGAGCCTTAATAATACCCGCATTCATACGTTCGAATTCATAGTTGTTGGGATGAGCATACTCGCCATAGGTTTTTCCCAAAGGATCTATCACATCTTTAAATTCTTGCTTACCGCACTTGTTCATTGTATCCAAAATTATATCTACATCATCATCGGCGTTAATCGATTTTTGAAAATCCACTGACTCAAATCTATTTGATTCTTTAAAAATATAAATTAGTTTTTCAGCGTCCTTTACGCCTCTTGATTTTAGATAGCTTAACGCTTTTGAAATCGAAGTTTGGTCGTAAAACCATTTCTCATGAAGGATTAAAGAAGAGGGATCCGATATCAACTGTTTGATGAAAATGGGATTTTTCCAACCCTTTTCACCTTTTCCCGCTAAATTTAATACTGATTTAAACTTTGAATCAGTAATTTCATAGCCTAAAATAAATCCTGCAGCAGTTTCCGCCGTTAAATTATTTTTCTTTTTAAACATTTTAACCTCGCTTCATAATGATAATTAATATTATAATATATTACGCCTTCAGAACATTTGGGGTATTTCTAGTATAATATACTCTAAATTTCTACCCCAAAACCCACGGAAAGGCTATACAACCGCCCATTGTGTCATTATAAGTAAAATTATTTAAGCCATTTTGTCAAGCAAATTAGCTACGTTTCAATGGTATAAGAATACTAGTGGTCACTATTATAAATAGCTATAACAAGGAGAATATTCATGGCCAAATTCCTTAAGACGTTAGCGGCTGTGGCGTCTGAGATAATAAAACGCCTCATCTGCCGAGCGTAGTTATGAAAGCATTAGATATTGAAGAGCTTGCCAAATCGGTAGCTACGCTGGTTGAGAAGATATTGAAGCTGGTATTGAGTAAGGACGATGAGCCGGAAGATACCAAATCCGAATGAATTTAGAGCTAAAAAAACCGGCGAATCTGCCGGTTTTCTTTTACATCAGGTTATATATTTGAATTGACTTAAGCTTGATAATACGCCACTCTATAAGATGATTTCTATAATACGTTATGAGCAAGTCATCTGTGATAGAAGTAATACCGCTGAAGACCTATGAATAGCATAGTGAATCATATATTTGTTGGACTAATCTGTTTTGTCTTACCTTTGTATTATAAATTTATCTGGTTACCAAATTCAACAAAGACTAATCCAAAATACGTTTTGAATAAGTGGGTAATTTACTTCAAGATATATTTGTTTCCTTTTATAGAAGCTGTGATCGCGCTTGCATTATGGTATTTAGCTTATGGGGATATCTTCTCTATAGGTTTCAAGTTTGCTTTAAACAAAGGATCGCTTATCGCTTCACTTATTTCAGTATCCTTAATTGGTGGGATGTGGTTCAGGTTTTTCGAGGCGCTTTCTGATAAAAGCAAATACGACCATATAAAAGAAAAATTGAAATCTACTCAAATATTTTTGCCTACTAGCTCCATACAATTAAGATTCTTTATCCCAATGGTGATAATTGGGGGAATAGCCGAAGAAATTCTATTTAGAGGCTATTTAATCGGCTATCTTAGTAATTTCACGAGTCTTGGGATTGCCCTGCTACTATCTTCTGCCATTTTCGGTTTTGCTCATTTATACCAAGGGTGGAAATCCCTGTTTAAGCTAAGCATTGGCGGTCTAGTTCTGGGTGCTTTATATATTATGTCTGGGTCGCTATTGTTTTCAATAGTTGTTCATATTTCAATGAATTCCAGTATAATAGCTTTAAGTGTTTTAGTGAATAAGGAATAGCATGGTAAATCCGACTACTATTGCATAAATTATCAATCGTCGAGCAGGCCGGTTTAGAATCATTACATATTAGTGGTTTTCACAGGTTAATCTAATTTCGTCAATCCTTTATACGCTCATTTAGCCATCTATAAGGAACTGAAATATCAAAGTATAGATCATTTACACCAGCTAACTCTGAAAAGAACACTTCTAATTTATCAAAATACTTATTGTTAGCCTGAATTAGATGCTGCTTCTTAACTTTCATCGGCCAACATTCCATATAAGCATACTCTTCTGCCGTTGATATCACCTTAAAGGCTGATTCAGTTGTTCTACCATCGCCCGATTTATTTATTGATTCAAGTAACTTATGGGCTAGCTTTCCATGGTAAGAATATTTTATCATATCATTGATTCGATAATGAGCTAATTCTCCAATTCGATGGGCTTGAATATTGGGATAATTATCTTTGAGAATTCTGTTAGCAATCTCTATCGCCTTCGTATAATCCTTACATTGATAAGCATTAGTCATTTGTGCAAATTTTTCATTATCATAAGGATTATAATCTGGAGTTTCGGTATAAAGCATCCTAAACTCAGTGAAGTCAATATCCATATTGCCGTTTAACACTTTATCCAACATACTATAATATTTGTGATTGCGCCTTTTCTTGAACCACATTTTAAATCGCCTATTTTCTTAACCCTGAATCAACTTCGCAATCTCAATCATGTTAAACGATGAGGTTGCCTATTCAATTATTCGACTCAACTTACTACTGATTTTATATATGTGCTTCCGGATTGTACCTACCGACACTTGTAAGGTTTCAGCAATTTCTTCCTGCGATGCGCCTTTTCTGACAAGATCACAAATTTCTATCTCCCTTGAAATTAGTTTCGGGTATATTATGTTCTCCATATTTTATTTGCCTCCCTTTATTGATATTACTGATCTTCATTAATCCACATCTTATTCGACTGTGAGGCCATCAGAGATGATTTTATGCTCCTTGGATTCAAGTCCTAAACTGATTTGATTATCAAGGACATCAAGGCATTTACCGCAAACATCCATACCCTGAAAATTATACGATTTCAATTCGGAGAGTCTTTTTCCACAGTATTCACACTCTTTAGCCACAATTACCCCGTATTTGGATATTAGGAGACTGGCTGTCAGCGCAGGATGTATGCCCACAAGATTAAACTACTAAAGCTAAGATAACTAGACTAAAGATGATCGTCAAGTAATAAAGCCAGCCCCGATCAAGAGGCTGGCTGTTGATTCAGCTTTTTACTTTATCCCCAGGATCATCGTAATCTCTTTGCGTAATATCCTGCATTACCCTGTCAAGCTCGTCACGGGCCTGCTTGGCCACCAGTAGGGTGCTTTTAGCTGACACTCCTGTGACGTCGAAAACGACTTCCGCCCACCGATAGCCATTCCTTTTGGTATCTTCGAGCTGAATTACGGTATTTACGGATACCACAGGAAGCTTAGACCGTTTAAGCTTACGTTTATGGGCACTCCAATGCTTCAGACTGGTTGGGCTTAAGTTCATAACCATCGGCTTTATTTCTGAATCCTGTTCAACCAGTAACCAGAGCCTCATTTTGGGTTTGCATTTGCCGGATCCGATAACGGCTTCCTTGCAGCCTGCGCAGGATGAACATATGGGCTCTCTAGCGTTAGGTACCTCATCAATGCTGCTACAAATCGGAATCGGTTCACCATCTGTCCAAAGGGCACGAATGTGTTGTTCTGCAAAAATCACGGCTTGAAGGGTATTGTCCGGAATCGGTTCTTCCTGCGTTTCACTTCCTAAATAATTAGAGCCGTGGTCAATATACAGCTTATGCTTACCGTTATCCTTGTGATCTATCCTGATGCGCTGTATCTCGAAACTATTGTTTGATGTTTCGAGAGCATGCAGCTCTTCATCTGGATTAAATCCAGCTTCCGTTAATGCCCTTTGGATTTCGTCAGTTTTTGTGAGACTATTATCCAAGATTGCTCCTTTCATTTTATGGGTGTTGTTAGTTTGGATTATTAAGCGGCTTGTGTTTCTTTTAAGCGTTTACGCGCTTCGGCTACAAATGCTTTGGGCAATTCGGCAGCTCTTTCCAGACAGTGAGATTTGTAGTTGCAGAGATTACAATGGTTAGGATTGGGGAAATGCCAGTCCTTCAACATTGCCTTAAGCAGGTTAAGAACTTGCTCACGAAATTGCCTTATATCCTGCGGACTTTTTTGAGTCCTGATCAGCGGCTCACCCTTTTCATCGCCGGCTTTGCCGTTGACGGTTGTTCTCTTCCGAATCTCGTGCGTCCGCAGGAAATAGATACTACAATAATCGGGGTGTAGTTTTGGTTTTATCCAATTGTCCTCGATAAGAACTTCACCATGTTTGATGGCATATTGATACAATGCCAACTGCCAGTCATTATACATCGCCAGATCATTGGGACGCTGTTTGGAACTTTTAAAATCCAGTAGCTCGGTTGTATCATCGGGATATCTTCTCACCTGATCTATGGTACCAGTGAACACGTAACCACCGATCTTAACCCTGAACCGTTGCTCGGCATAGAGTATGGAAGCCTGTTGGTTTGGTTCCCACTTTCGATAGTTGTCGAGCATTTCGTTGGCGTTAGACTCGTAAGCAGCCAACTCCTTAGCTTTATCTTTCCATTTCACGGGAATCTTCGACTCGCCTTCTTTGCCGAACTCGTACCGTTCGAATATTTCTCCATAGTAATTGGCAACATTCAAATTCCATTTGTCATCGTGAATCATGTAGAGAAGCTTATGGATGACGCTACCATGCAATGCCGCTGGATGACGGTATTCTGGTTGAAGCTTGTCTAAATGTCGGAACTTAAACATCATCGGGCAATTGAGGTAGTCCTTCAACGTCGATTGTCTCAATTGTATCGTCTGCAGGATTTCTTTCTTTGTCATAGGCCAAAGACCTTTGCCGCGGCTATTTGATATCGTGAACGGTAGCGTTGCTGGATGACATGAGAGACCAGGTGAGTGATCGCGTTGTATAAAGCCCATTGTGATTGATGGCTTCTGTCCAGTACTTCCTGAGACACCTTTTTACCCAACTCCTTTTGGACGTTCTCTCTGATCCCATCTGTCACCGGTCTGGAATCCAGCTGCTTTATTCGGTTTTCGATTTTGGGCAAACAATCGTAAACCGCCGAGATTTCCTTCTTCAGGTCACCGATCTGAAAACCCTTGGTATGCTTCTTGTAAAACTGGCCGAGGACCTTGCCGAATACCATACCATTTGAACAGATGCCTCGTATGGCACCGAAGAATATTCGCACGCTTTCAGACATATTGTACGAATTGTGGAGATAGATTGATAACGCGATGTCCGACTCGCCATCATTTATCAATATTTCTGGAAATCGAATTTGCAGGCGCATCCTATTGTTCTCGACGAAGCTGTGGCTTGGATCAATTTCGTAAGATGTATCAACCAGGTCTAGTTGTTGGGTAAGTTGACTGATAAGCACCTCGTTAGGCACTACCTTGTAGCTCTGCCTAACGATGCTAATAAGTTGATTCTTGTCCTCCCGGACTATTGCTTTGTAGTCCCCCTTTAGAAAGGTGTTGTCATTTCCCGGGTCTATCAAGTCCGCTAGCCCGTTATCGGCATAAACTGGGCGTTCGACCACTGGGAAACTGAAATCGCGTAGATTCATGGTTTCTCCTTTCGGTTATATGGTTATTTATGAAATTATGGTGATTAGCAGATCTGCTATATATTGCTTATACCATATTAGGAATTGATTGTGGGAGAATATTTTATTAGGGAACTGACGATTATCAAATATGGATTTGCTGGGTCGGTGTCCAGTATATTTTTATGTTTTCTTTTTTTTTCTAATTATATGAGAATCATTCCTGAGTAGCCTTAAATAATGTGTTATCGCATTCGTCAATCTCGAGATGCAGGATAATGGTTGCGCTGCCTACCCACAGCTTATCGGAGCAATGCCAACAATTGGGTATTTCAAGAGCCTAGTTTTGAAACGATTGTCTCTATTTCAGAAGGTTCAATAAACGGAACTTGAGCAGTTAATATATCGTCATGCCCCTCGAGTTTCACAGCAACGTGGCCTTTTCCCAATAACTTTTCTGCCCCTTTTTCTCCAAGGGCTATTTCAGAAGTTCCTTCACCATCAACTCGGAGAATTAAGCGATTTCCAAGGTTAGATCTAAGTTGCATTGGCATTACATTATTATCAGGCCGTTGTGCTGCAAATACAAGGAATATCCCTGCTGCACGGGCTTTTACCCCAAGCCTTGCCACAATATTGGCGACATTACTCCTATAATCGTCAGTCATCATCCATTCAGCAAATTCGTCGTGAATAACCCATAGAAAAGGAAGATGTACCGAAGCATCCTTTTTCTTATTAAGATCATAAATACTTGAAACTCGATTGCTTCTTAGCACCTCATATCGTCGATTCATCTCATCAACAAGTCGTGTTAGACTTGATATAGCTTCATCCTGATTATCGATGACCCCTCCTTGAAGATGGGGTAGACCTTCAAAGGGGAAATAATCTACTCCGCACTTCGGATCAATCAGTGTTATCCGGGACCACTCAACAGTATTTGTGCATGCAATGGCAAGTATAATGTTTTGCATAAGAACGGATTTACCACTCCCAGTAGATCCCGCAATTAACGTATGCGGAGAATTTTCTTTGGGAGAAATAAAGAGCCGAGAACTATCCTCTTCTTTTAGTCCAACTAACAATTTATGATTTCCCCGTGTGCAATCAGGTCTCCATTCCTTCCATACATCCAAGAGATGCAATATTCTACGATTGGGCCGCGCGATTGATATCACCACCGTTCCAGGCTCTGCTCGCACTGAAATTATAGGTAAACCGTGTGTTGTGAGAAATTCCGAGGTCCTCTTTGACACTTTTTCAACGGTCATATCAGCACTTCCAAGAAATTTCAATAATGCAGCATTAGGTGTAAGTGTGCTGCTTAATAGCTTTGCCCTTAATTGAAATTGTTGCAGAGCCCCCTTACAAACATTCTCTGTTTTTTTCAACCATTTCATTTCCTCAGCAGTGTCCAAGGCCCCATCTTGATACTGGGCTATTATCTTACCTATCCCTGGATAAGCCCATTCAGATGAAGCCGACATTGCAGTTTTATGTTTTTGTTTAACGTCTATTTCTCTAATATCATTTTTATACTCAGATTCTTCTCTCGCTTCGACCTTCTTAGCATTATCGATCTGTTTGTCTTGCCTTTCAACATCCTCTTCCGTTATACTTCCACTTGTTTTACTTGAAATATCATGTATTTCAGTAGGTGGCTTGTACTCTTGATTAGCCCAGATATCAATCTCAGCGTTCTTTCTACGAAGATCCATCGGATCAGTATTTTTCCAATAATGCTTTATTAATTCACGAAGTGCTGAACGGGAATATACTTCCTGATAAGAATTGCTCAACTCAGCTACTTTAACAAAGTCGGAACATTCAGGGGCATCAGTGGGACCACACACAAATATATGGGAATATCCCCGTAAATAAATTTCGCAGGCTCCTTCTCTAATGGCTCTCCGCCATGCATTAAGATCAACATTGGCGCTAGCAGGAAATTGAATCCCATTAAGAACTAGATCAGAAAAACGTGATAACCATAGATCTCTATCAAGTCGGCGAGGATCTCCAAAAATTGCATCACTGATTCTCCGTACTGTATCTCTCAGCTGTTTCTGTGATTCTCTCCTTTTATTAGATAGACTGTCTGCATGAATATATTTTGATTCGCAAACAATTACAGAAAGTCGCATTTTACCATCGTCACTGCTATGGAGAACTAGGGCCAAGATATCAGCAATTTGTTCCTCTTTCTGTCCCAACCATTCAGCATAATCATCGAGAAAATACCATCCAATATAACTGCTAGCCCCTAGCTCCTGTTGGATAAGGAAATGGCTAAGGACTATTCCCATCAATTCACTCGCGTTTCTACCTCGTTTCGCTGCTCTAAGTACAATATCACCCGAAATCTCGGTTGCATCAGAAAGAAAGCGGTCAGTTAACTTTTTACATTCTTCATTAGTTAGATCTATATTCAAATCTCTAATACGGCTATGAACCATAGATTGTAATAATCCAAGTGGGGCGGTCGAGGAAACTAGTACATTTCTCCCTTGCGTAGCAAGTTGTTTATATTGAATTATTCGAACATTCTGATTCAACAATTGGCGACGGTCCAGTAGTTCGTCATAATTAACAACCCAATTCCCTAGATTATGAATTTCTTTAAAAATAGACGCTGTATCAGGATCATTAAAGTCAAGCTGCCGTGCCGGAAGCAACCTTCTGCTTCTATCCCCGTCCCACTTTCCTTTGAGAAATGAGGTAAGTGCCGTTATGTAGGACCAGCATTCTTCGGTCTGCACAGGCGAACAAAGAAAAACGATTGATTTCATATCATCAGTGGCTGATGGACGCCGACGAGACCAACGAGGAGGATAGTGCTTAGACGATTCGATTGGGGTAGCATCTACTCGATACCATTCTAGCTTTGCATGGCGAGTAATTACATCTTGGAGAAACACCAAATCTGCTGGCGGTCCATCCTTCGGATCTGGGATTGGGGCCTGATCCACCATTATACCGATACGCAATCTTGCCATAAAGTCCTTAGCAGTTTCGCTTGCAACAGATGAGTCGGGATCGGTATCTACGGTTTCAACTATTTTAATATAAAGATCATTTAGTTTTTTACTATCACGGTGCCTGAGAATGATTTGACAGCGCATATCCTCTTCATCATCCCGCAATTTGCTAATTTTGTCAACAATGCTCTGAGGCAACCTGGCTGAATCAGAATTGTATAAGACTAAAGATAAGTTAGTTTTTTCATGAGGATATAGGGCTAAGAATCTTTTAACAGTATTCAGAATTAACTCAGCGCTTTCAGAGGGATTTTCATTTGTATCGTCAAAACCATCATATGATGCAATGGGAGGTTCATGAAGACTGTAATCAAGATGAGCATCTGTTAATGATAGTAATTCTGGCTTTGTGTTTGTCCAACTAAGAACAATTTCAGGGTAATATGGGTGGGCTATTTCATTTTTCAGCTCTTTGAAAAATAGCTTAGTATCTCCGAATAGTATCTCGTCTGCATCAAGTAAATATCTAATTAAAGAAGAGACCTGCATAGCTTTTGTTGCCATGGCTGCAATTCGCAAAGGATGCCACGGCGCAACTATTGTAGTTAATTTACCACCTTCAATCCGGACAGCACCGATTTCCATCAAAGGTTTAAGGAGAAGCTCACGATTGCGATCACCTTTTGCATGTCGACAAATAGCATTAAGAAGATTATGGTAGTCTTTTGCTTGTTCAAGTAGGGTTATTGAAGCAATTCCATCAATAACGAAATCCTTTATTGCGCTTGAATAGCTGGCCTTAAATTTGTTAAATAGCGTAACAAGCTTATCTGACGTTTCTTTGTCAATAAGGCCTTTTTCTTTGGACATAGAAAGATAATTAGGCCAAAGACATGCAATATCTAATTCCGTTTTATATACAGCTACAAAAGAACCCCTATTGCGGTCATAAGTTGGCATGAGGGTCCTGGCATTGTGCAAATCAATAGATTGATAGTGCCCTTTCCCGCTAACTGGTTCAAGATTTGCAACACACCTTACTAAAGGATGTTTGCTTAGCCGCCTCCAATCTCCTGACAGTTCTGCCGGTATCGACATTGGATTAAAAGTCCATATTAATTGCTTGGTATATTTTTCTGTTTGTCCAGTTGAGAATTCAACTTCCAGTTCTAAGAAAAATTTAAGTCTAAGCGCCGCTTTGGCAACTGATCGGTTAACATAACGGTTTCTTGCAGATTGCCATTCCTCGCATAAACTATCGAACTCAAATAAATGACCAACATCCCAACTCACTTTTTTACCAAAAAGGGTTTTAAGTCCACGGTATCTGAAAGCGAAATACTTCCCCGCTTCATTGTTTACTTTTTTCAGCTCCACTTTGGCTCTTTTGTCACACCAAATATTTAATTCTTGTTTGCAATTCTGCATATCTTGGTCAAATAGAGCTTCTAGGCTAAGAACAATTCCGCTTAGAAAATCATTGGTCTCGATCGGTTTCCCATAAATGAAGCGATCCCATTTGGCTTTGAGCGATGTGTTTTCTTTAAGTTCAGATTTATGATTTCGATAAAAATCATCATCTTCTTCTTGAGATTCGCGTGTATTTCGCTTCGTTAACCGATTAAGATAATCATGCTCATCATCCGATAATAAACCCTCTTCTCGTTCATCATAAAAATCAAGAGTTGCTTTCCCAAGATTGAATTTCTCTCTTCTTAATCCATCAAATATCGGTTTTACTGATTCCCATTCACAGACAGCCAAAGCTTTGGAAGTTTTATTCCAGCCGCTTGGTGAAGCTATAAAATCATTAATGGTGCCATACAATTCAGATGGGATCATATCAGAAACATTATCAAACGACTTCCTTAAAGTTTCTTCAGTGAGAAGCCCTTGAGTCGGCGTTTGTTTTCTAAGGTAACATGCACGCCTATTAAGAGCATTTCTATATAAATTCTTCCATTTTGACCGATGCCCTGCCGTTCTTTCGCTAAGGCCATTGAAATAAGCAGTATCTCTTGGGATCTGGAGTGCCGGAAGCGCTACTCCCAGGGCAGCTAAGATGGGGTGACCATTTTCTATTGCTTCCTTAGTAGCTAGAACATAGCTAGCAAATCGTTCAAGGGGAAAATGTCTGTTATCTAGAAGGCCATTTAGGGCTTGTATCCACCATTTCTTATTAACATCAGTTAATTGAAGTCCTGGAGATACTGCCTGGACCCATGCCTCTGTGTTTTCAAGTAGCTGTGGTCGTCCAATTGGTTCAAGTTCTTTTAGGGATTGCTCTTCATCATCTCCCGTGTTGGCAACCAATAAAATTGGTTTGCTGCATGCCGCATTCCGGAAATACGTGGTTCTTTCCGTCGTAAGGAATTCATCTAGAAGTCCAAGATCACCAACAAAGTGCTTTGGTAGTTTGATTTCTGTTGAATCTGTGAGCTGGGCATCAAAATAAATAGCTTCTGCAATTGCGCCAGTTTGTTCGGGTGTAAGACAATCTAAGAGATAGCGTGCTGTCCCTCCTTCATCATCTTTTGACATCCTTTCCCTAAGATAAGTTGCACCAACAAGTCCTATGAGTTCGTGATTAGTCATTTTTACCTCTCAAGTAGTATGGATTAACTACATAAGCACAGCCGTCTGAGAGGCGATTGAGTAATCCTAAGCTTAATAATCGCTGTTCAAGTCGTTGAGAATTTGCTTGAAATGCCTTCTTATCAAATTCATCTTTTGGAAGGATCTTTTCCCCCTCCTTATCACCGAGTATTATCCCATACCGATCCCATAATCGCTGTAGAAAGAAATGGAGCTCCATTCTCTTCTTTATATTGGCAAAAAGCAATGTCTTCAGCAAGTCATCGGTTGGTGCATACCTGAGCTTATTAGTCCCCCGTCGAGAGACTAATCCGATATTCTTGCCATAAACCCTATGTATATTTCCAACATGCTGATTATGCCGTCTCAAAGCAGCAGTCCGGAAATCTGCTAAAAGCTGATCTTGATTATTAGGCCCCTCATAGTCTGTAGCCCTTCGAGGCCATAAAACATTTTCTTTTAGTATTCCCAAGCATTCAATAAAAGGATCATGAGATAAAATCGCTGATTTCCATTCTTCTGAGTTAATAATACCAGATATATATGCAGTTACTGCTTGAGTTGACAGCAAATTGTTTTCTTGATAGGTTTCACAAGACAATTCCCGCACCAGTGTTTTCTTGGGAGCAACAATCTCACAAACAAGAGTGACGGGGTTACCCCGGTTAACAACCTGTTCTGAAATAGTAAGTTGATAATGGATGAGATGAAGACCAGCAAGGTTAACAAGATGCGGTAAGGCATCATAACCAGGCATATCAAGTGAAAGAATCGCTAACCAATCTTCGGCCAACTTATCAAATGACGGATGACTTTCATAAGGAATAAAGGTATTTGCACGTTCGCTTCTATCAGAATCATCACCGGCAGGCTGCAAACATCTAATGATTGTATCCCACACTGAATCCTTATGCAGAGTCTTTTCTTTCAGCATTTTAGCAAGTTCTGTTCTACGCTTAGCTCTACACAGCATAAGATAAAGCATTTCGCCAGTTCGGCCAAAGAACCTGCGATCATTGGTTTTAGCCTTCTTATCAAGATCCTCGTATAAAGATGATTCTCCATAGGGAAATACGAATTTTGATGTCCATCGCTTATTGCTATCCGTTTCAAGGCTTGTAGAACGGATAATAGAAACAATATGACAGAATTCCTCAAAGGAGTGAAAGTGATCCTTCAGATAACTAAAGTTAGGGTTATTAATGCCCTGTACTGTTTCCATTTTCTTAATCCAAGCTTTCCATCGAGCTGTATCATTAGAATGCACTCGGCATATTTCATCAAGATTAGGATTGTTAAAAAGAATATTCCTGAGATATGGGCGTTTAGCTGGTTTGTAAGCTAACTTATTATAACCATGTGATTCAAACAGGGCTGTTCCTTGAGACTCTTCATAGCAAAATATATTGATAAACTCCAAATAAACCAACCATGGCGTCTGTTCGTCATGTAATCTATGCCCCCAAATCGCCTCATCGACCCACATTGATGGGTCGGGATTGGATGGGGGTGGGAGTCTTTTTAATGTATCATTCATGGTATCACTTCAACATAATTCTCTTCCGCAATTCCTTTATCAGAAAGGGAAAGAATTCTAAGTTCATTCGGTCTATGTACATAATCATCAACATCCTCTCTTCTATTCAAAGCAGCAAGCAACTGGCTTTTAAATGAAAGGATATCTTCATAGCATTCTTTTGAAAAACTAGCTGGCAAAGCACCATCTAGTGCAATCCGAGATAAAAACTCAAAACGTATAAGGTTAAGGTCCATTCCCTCTTTAATTTCTGGTGATAGCTGTACTGTAAATCTAATTTGGCTAATATCTTCGTCAAAATCAATTGTAACTTGTTCTCCCTTACTTGGGTGTACCGAAATATGATCAACTATTATTCTACTAATCCTTGCCTGAGAATAATTGCCACTGGTCGCAAGAATGATTTCGCGATCATTGTTAATCAGCATACCAGTGAATACTCGATTAAGTCCCTTGACTAGACGAGCTAATATCGGTCGTTTAACCGGTATTCCATTTCTGACCGCATTCCTTACATCAGAAATATATTCCCCGGCAAACTTAAAAACTGTCAATTCCCATAGCTTCAATTCTTTTTCTTTTTCCTGAGGTATCTTAAAGAACAAGCCACGCCTTTGGCTGATAAGCAGCTCGAAGAATTCCTTTGAAGATATATCACTCTCATTTACACCCTCAATATACTCGCGCTTGGCCGCATAATACCGATCATCAGCACCATAAAAACGATCGCTTTCAATGAGATCTTTATAGTAGGTTTGAAGACACGGATCCGTATCACCATAAAGGAGAATATTATCTATTCGATTGGAGGTTTCATAGCCAATCTGAAAACGGCCAAAATAATCAAAAATAATTATCCCCTGTCGTCTTGCATCTGTCAAGTTACCACCAAATATGTTATTATATAAACTTGCTTTTGATGCTGTTCCGTCCACGAGGAGCTTCGGTATATCTTTTGCTACCATTAATCGGTCTCTGACATCGGGATGCCCTAATACAGCATTAGCAAAAAGAAGCAATATTTGGCGTAATGGAATATGAAGGCCGTTGTGATCACAGAGATCAAATAGAGCTTCGAGTCGTGCTTGAACTAATTCCGTTCCTAGCAACTCATAATTATGTCTAATGGGACAATTTACTCCGAAGATACTATTATCACCTTCGGTATCGTCTAAGCACTCTTGCCAACCTGAATGATTTAAAAAGCTTTTAATTGCTCTTCTAAATAGTTCTGCAGAATTGCCTCGACTAAGGTTGAAAAACCGCAATCTAACATTCTCTAATTGCTGTTTGCCTTCCACAAGAAGATCTTCAAATGCTTGTCTAGCCTTGTTAACAAGGGGCTCGTTATCTAGTCGTCTGAAGGATTCAATTAACTGCCCATCATTACCCGCAATAAGAAATATATCGGTTGTTTGTTTAAGAAATAGTGATTGACAGAATTTATTTAGGAGTTCCTTCTTCGCGCTCTCCCATGGTTGATTCATTTGAGGAGCCCAACTACTAAGATCGCGTATAAAGTGGAATGATATTTCTTGAGGATCGACCAGGGAACTATCAGCATCTTTAGGATACTTGATAACCGTCTTGAGATACGGATCGTCAGAATCCCAAACTTCTTCATCCTCCCCCAAGAAATCCCAAACTTGGCGACAAAGGTGTGTTTTTCCATCCCCGGCAGTACCTGTTAGTATAACTGATGTCAGGTCATTTGCAGATGATTGGCTGAAACACCCCAGCACATCTTTCTCATAAGGATGTTCAAAAAGGATAGGATCGACTTTCATTTGACGAGACGATCGCAATATTGTCTCATCATACATGTTATCATTCCGGGCTATTGGCCCATACTTCTTTAAGAACTTAATCCATTTCATCTTACAAGAGTTCCTGTTTTAATTTAAAGTTGGCAAATCAGACATGCGATAGATTCGTTTTCCCCCTCCATTTCTGCGAGCACCTCAACCAGTTTCTTGTTCTTTCTGTTTTTCTTTAATCGTTCTCGCTGTTTTTGATATTCTACTTTAATTTGTTTTATCTTTTCAGGCATCCTCAGTTTGCTTAAGGGAAGCCCTTGGATCCATGTGAATGTCTTCCCGGCATCGTCACTAAGTTTCTCATATGATTGAGCTTTTTCAAAATCTTCCGGATATTTCTCCAACAATCTAACCCATTCGATCTTCTTTTGGAAAAAGCAGAAATAGCAACCGGAATGCGACCGGCCCCACTCAAGGTAAGGGGGCATACCAATTCCACTTTTCTCTAGAATCCGCATTACGCCTGCGAGACCAATCCCATCATCTTTAAAGGGATAAATTGTTGTAATGTTCTTTTTGTGACTTATATAACCTATTCGGTCTTCATCCGCTCTCAATCCAACATAGCTTATTACCGGTTTTTCACCAATGAATGCTTCAAATGGTTTAAGCTTAAGAATTTTAGTACACCATCGCATCTGAGGAGAAGGGAGATAACCACCATAAACCTTGAGCCAATGCTCGAAGGGTCCTTTAGCATTTAAGCGTATGATTTCTTTTCCTAGATAAGCTTCTACTTGGTCAAGATAACGATAAGTTTCTCTAAGCTCTTCCCCTGTATCGCAGAACACATATTCCATATCTGAAACCCGATCTCGCATATACAGGGCCAGAGCAGTACTGTCTTTCCCTCCAGATAAACTTAAAATATTTCTTATTTCTTCAGCCATTTATCATCCTCGTCTTCGGAAAGATTTTTCCATAGTGCACGGGAAGCAGCTATAATACCGACCCGCCTATTTCTCTTGATTGATTTTTCAAATGAATCCTGAAGAATAATAGTTTCTTCATGCTCTTTGCTATCGATATAGATAACACGGTCACATTCCTGCCCATCGGGCTGGGTTAAGGTAACTCGCAATCCACTCATTTCCGAGTCTGAGTCGCTTTTGTCAAATATCATCCCCTCGATCTTCTGAAAGCGAGGAGCCAACAGAGAAAGTTCGTGGACAAATCTTTCTTCATCTCCATCGTTCCATTTGAATGGTGGCTTAGATGTCAAGAGCGCCCCGATGGACTCAATCCATGCCGAATCTTCAAGTTTATTATCCGCAAGCCGAAATGTGAATGCTTTCAATCTAGGTTCAGCAATTCCTAGCAGTATCCTTTCGGCTCGAGCATTTAATTCAGACCTCATTTTATTAATATTAGGAACTAGATTAAAGGTCATGCAAATATTCTCACGAATTCTATCAAGAAGATGATTATATATCATCCTTATTTCAGCAAGAGAATTTTTCAATCGTTTTAAAAATTTATCTGTTTCGGATTTAGACCTTCTTCCCTTTGTTCTTCCAAAGGCTGGAATACCACAAGCAATAGGTAATTCCTCGAAAATTAGAGAGAAAGGATCCCGTGCTGACAAAATCGCTTGACGTATAGAAATAGAGGCTGCGGATATCTTTAATGTATTTCTTGCATGCTCGGGAAGTTCAGCGAAAAAAATGCATAAAGGTTTTACTAGATCTAGTATTTCTGGTGTTCCCTCTTCGAATTTTTCGCCAGTAATGATCGTCCGTAACTTCTGAAGTATCTCTATACGAACACCGCTTATACTGCAGTATTGAAGCTCAAAATTTTCCGGTGCCTTTATTAGTCTTAGAAATTCTTCACTTTCAATAAATGGAACAAAGGACCCGCTCTCGTAAAATGCTATCTTATCTTGATTTGCAACAGTAAAAGCAGCAAGAAGTAAAGGTATTAATCCACCGCGGATACCATAAGGGGGCTTTAGTAGAGTATCGTATATCTTGGTGATCGCTACTTTTTGATCCATATTACTTTTGAGGATTTTCTCTAAAGATTCCCAAGCCGGAACAATATTATATGGATCGCTTCCCCGACGAGGCTTAGCGATTACCCATCCTTTCCTAGTCTCCCGGTGTATATTTGCTGCTTTTAACACTGAAAGATATAATGACATCTCGGGAGGTTTTTTATTCTCATTCATCCCAAGCCATTTGGTATCACTATTGACCAACATATTTTCAATAAGACGCATTCGGGCAGCGCTTGCAGCCGAACTTGGGAAGCGTCGATTAATTAGCTCATTCTTTATACAAGGGGCATCTGAAAATATCTTATCACATAACCTGGAAATATTCTGAAGCAAATCCCGTGTAGTCTTTATGGATAGTTTTTTACCTCGATGATAGCATTGAAGTGAAGTTTCCCCTTGATGATGATAAACACCAACAAATGCTTGAAGGCGTCTAGTGAAGGCCATTAAAGCAGCTTTAGCTTGCCGAGAAACCTCTTCCATTGCAAATCTATCATTCGAAAGTTCAGGGATATTTCTTGATACCCATTCCCACCGTTCAACTTCAGCCATAAGGCCGGCTAAGTTATTTAATGGAGGCGGTATTGCAACGATCACGCATTGTTGCCATTTTTCACGCTCCCCATTTACAATCAAGAGAGCTTCCTGTCTTTCCTCTTCTGTTTCGCATAATGGAATTACAATTTTACCATCCGCTTCAATGAGATTATGATTAAGATCGTCCTTCATTCTAACAATTGGGGTATAACAAACTTCAAAATGCCGTAGATTACCTGTCTCAATATAATGGCGGCGAGCTACAAGTGGGGTTGACTTGATATATTTAGGTATTTTGGTAGCAACATGGGTTGTAACAGGAATGGATTTAGCAGCAGCTTCATATGCTAATTCTAAATTAACGCTAGTGTAAGGCCACAAACAATATCCCCCTGCAGCACCTCTGTAATAGATAATTTTCTTTCGTTGACATAATTTAAGTAATGTAGTCTTAATTGTTTTCTTGGTATAACCAGTTCCAGAAAGAGATAAAAGTATTGCGTCATCAGTCGGAATGAGATCGTTCATATCAAGAAGATTGAGGATCCCAATAGTTTTTAGAATGCAAAGCTCTAAAGCGTTATCTGTCATATAACTTTGAATCATAGAATCAATATGATTCCAGTGACTTCGGTAGCTCTGGACTGATAACCGATGACCAAAGTTTGCATGCACATAGTCGTAAAATTGATGAAGGCAATAAAATTCACCAGATTTCAATGGCCTATTAGAAAACGATTGGAGACCAAAGGGCTCATTAGATAGCAAAAAACTGAATAAAGACCTTTCATTTTGCCCGAATCGCTGAAACACTTTCGCCAACACTGGAAGCACTGCAGGATGGAGGGGGTAGATTCTCGAGGCATTCATGTTCAAGCTAGATTTAGGTTGTATAGCTCCAAACCACCCGAGCTTCATAGCCTTCTTCATTGCGAACTTGGCCTCATTATTTATCCTTTCAGGAAGCAAAACCTGAGCTAGATTAAGAGCATAAGAAACTAATTCCGTAAGTTGTTCCAGGGGCTGATCGAACAATATTTGCTCGAATCGTGCCGCAATTTTTTCCCATTCGCGTTGGGAAACTTCTGAAAGGTTATGAGCATATGCTTGAAAACCTTGATGTATAAAACTAATAACGAATATAGGTTTATCCGCGCTTCTTGAAGCAATCTCAGCAATGCTTTGAAGGAGATATATGTCCTGTTCTTTCGGGTAAAGCGTTGCATACTCAAGAAACTTACCAAGTTCATCAATGATCAATAAAAGACCGGTACCAATATTGTCAGCGATAATGCGATTATTAATTTCATTGAAAACATTAATAAGCATATCTTCCGATACTTTGTATTTCTTTTTTGTAAGCACATTGACCACATCTAAGATGACCTTCGGTTTTCTCCGCCCCACATAAAGACGCTCTAACGTGCCTACTAGAGATCGGCATAGTGCCTCAGTCATTGACACACGGGAACCTGTAATAAGAATAGGTATTAATCGAGGAGTAGTTGAAACAATCTTCCGATAGCTTAACTCAGATCTTAGCGAAGAATGAAGACTCCTGTTATTGCCAGAAAACCATCGAGCGAGCAGTAAAGCGAAACTTGATTTACCAGCGCCATAGTTACCCGTTATGCGCCAAGCTCTCTGCGATGAATTCCTTCGTAAACCCAAGGCAATTCGTGTTAAGGATTCTTTTGAATGCTGAGTCAGAATATATCCATCCAGAGCATTCGGGTCATCAAAATCCCTCTCTAGGTGCACTGAGCGCATAAATCGTATATTTGGCCGAAATAGTGATACTATCGATTTTCTATGCATACGAAAATTCTCGCTTATAAATAGATTCTAACAACAAACTAAGTTGTAGATCATTCTTTCTTCGGATTTGTTGGATGTTTGCTGACTCATCATATATTAATAAACCTCGAGAGTATTGATGCAGATTCTCAAGCCGTTCCCTGATTCCTATTTCGGGTAGTTTAAATACCTGCCCAGGACTTCCATGCCCAACTGCAATTTCTCTAAATGGCAGAGTGAATTCTGTTGGGTGCTTACGAATAAAATAGTCTGCTATGCTATAAGCGAACAATTCAGGGCTGATTTCGGGCTTTGTTTCAAATCGAAAAGCATAAATAGGTTCGCGTTTACCAGCTTCATCATCTATTTGTCTATCACCAACTCGCACTAGAATTTCAAGTTCGGTGAGGGGGCAATCCAAATTCTCTTCACGAATTTTTGCTTTAACGCCACGAGTGGGCAAATAAGTATGCACGAATGTATCAAAATGATGCGCAAGGGTTGTACTAGATAATTTTTTGCCTATACGATTACACTCTTGTTCGAAGGTTATCATGACAGCTGATTTCGAAAATTCAGAGTCATGCCACCGGTTAAGTAGATAATCCCAAGCAAATAGAGGCTCACTAAACTGAGTTGATAATTTCCAATGAAGCAACCAAAAGGTCTGACTATCTTCAAGAAACGGATCAAAGCCATTTTTGTTAAAAAGGCTTCGACCAAAGGGAGTTACTTCCCAACCTCCGGTTCTCAACTTGTCAATGATGTTAGTCACTTCTGCCCAGAATCTAATAGCGCGAACCATATTTTTACCAACCCCTAGCTTAACCATCGCAGTATTTTCATCTGAGAATATTTTAGGATATTCTTGAATAGTGGAAAACGCCTTGGGAAGCCAGGCATAGCGAAAAGGGAATGTCTCGTGACCTGAAAAACGGTATTTATCGAAATTGCCCATTTAATTCCTTAATGATATAAGAGTTTTATACACTTTGCCAACGCTCATATCTTGCGCAAAATGAGCAGGACAATAGCTTAATTCGCCATGAATTTCTCTGGCGATAGCCATCTAACTTATAATGACGTACAACCGGTCAACAAGTCAAGTTTTTTATAAATTAAATACATATTAATTATGGCTTTAGGATTGGCAATTGCCATATTCTAAAGCCATAATTCTTTAAAATTGCGTATTGGTATCCCAATCCCATAATTGCATTCAAGATTTCTATTATAAAAAAACGCCCCGCAAGCAGGGCGTTCGTTCGTTGGTTTGTTACCAGTCACAGATTCTGTCCAGTAGCATTTTCATTGCTACTCCGAACGAGTAACGGTGGTCAAACAGTTTAATCTGGACTTCTTCTGGGCTGTCATAGGCGCTTATGTGCGCACAGGCATAGCCCTCAGGCCGGAAATCACCGAGAGTATACAATTCTTTTTCCATATAGACGCATACCTGGCTACCTATTTGGTCAATTAGGTGAAACCTGTAATCTACATTACCCATACTTAAGCAGTAATGCTCGTAATCATCTTCTTCTTTATTATAGTCAGAATTTAAATACTTTGCATAATCCGTTTGAATATCTTCTAAGATTTGAGGATTAATCTGGCCGAGCTTTTTTCTAAGATAATTTATAGAAAACGTTCCGATATTGAAGTTTACTGGCCACCATGCGGTATATATTTGGTCTATTTCTGCTAAATAATACGGTTTGTTATCTAATCTTATAATCATGATTTTAGAGACTCATCTGAGCCTGGTTTAAAGTTAGTGCGAAAATTATTCCACCTTCCAGCATTATAGGCTTTTACTAAATGCGGAGGAAGAATACGTTTCCACCGCTCGCGCAAAGCCAAATATCTTATGATACTTGGATCGCAGCCTAGTTCTTTTGCCGCCTTATAAATCCCATGATCGTAATGAGCTTTTTGCACTTCTTCCAAGCTATGTCTTCGAAGTAAGTCCCACGTCTTCGTGTGTGTGCGGACCCTTCGCATCTTAATTACTTCTGTTTCTGCCATTTTTAAATACCTCCTTTAGGTTTAAATATATTTTTTGTCTGGCTCGCCGGGATGCCTGCTTCTTCATAAAATCTCCAATTTCCTTATCAACCTGCTGAATCTCGCGCAAAAAAGCAGAATCTTCATTTTTGTTTGTTTCTGGTTCTTCCTCATCTAATCGTACCGACTGGTTTTCTTTATCTTTCCGCTCTTTCCACTTTTTCAACTTCATTAACTTCTCTCTTTTATTCATATTATTACCTCCTTTGTGCCCATAATGGCCAATTTCGTGCCCGTAAAAATTCGCTATAACTTATTACATCCCTTTGGATTGCCCACAATGCCCATAAAGATCAGGAAAATCCATATTATTTACTTATATACCTCTATATAAAAAACAAAATATATCCCTATTACACAGAAAAACCTGGCCATCGTAGGCAATCTATTGTGGTCTATATGCTTACACGGAATATTTACGGGCACATTTCTGGCCACTTTCGGCCACTTTTCTGATAAACCATTGCACATCATATACTTAGAACAAATCTTTTTGGGCAGAATCTTGGCCACTTTTAGCGGTACTAGTTAGATTCTCATCTCTGCCATCGTTGATAACTTTAATAAGCTTATCAGTCATCTCATAGCAATACTGTCGCTTCTTGCCGAATTGTTTTCTCTGCTGTTCTCCCGTTATGAATTTTCGTTTTTTAAGATTTTTGATTATGCGGTTGTAGTTGTTGCGTGTATCACGAAATTCGCGCAGTATGGCAATCGGCAAGTAACCGCTATCTATAAATATTGCGTATTCATTCCAATCAATAGGTGAAGAACGTTTTTCAATGATTCTTTGAATCAAGAGATCTGAATCAGCCTCAACATCTGTAACGTTATCTCTAAAAAGCGCTTTTTCCTCATTCGTTATTGGCACCTGTATGCTGTACCTGTAACCAGCGTTTTGAATAGTATCATAAACTGATTTAAGCTCAGTCCGTATATAATGCCCCAGGCGATTCAATATCTTCTCCTGAATCTTGGGATCCATAGCTTTCTGAATTGGTGGAAATTCAAAAACAAAAAACTGGTTGTTGTACTCATCAGACGGCATTTCCTCCCTGGATACGTATAGAGGAATAGATTCATTGGTAAGCAGGATAATATTCATGTTATTTTTAACTTTATACGGGTCTTTAAATTTCTTATTTACAGTAGCGTATTTCTGACCGGTATATTTTTTCAGAGTTTTATATTGGGACATCTTCGTCGATTCGTTTTCCTCGACAATCAACAACTTCTTCTCTACCTCATATGTAAACGTTTCCTCATGTCCATGCCATTCGTAAGTAAGAGGATGATATATTTCTCCAAGGATTTCAGCAAACGTCGATTTCCCGTTGCCGCGTGGTCCTTTAAATATCAGGGTTGGCAGCTTCTGATAATTCGTATAAGACAATACGGCCATGTATTCTTTTATAAATTGCTTGTGCTGGCCAAATCGGTCATCTAGATAATTCTCAATGAAGTTGTTGTCCTTGATATTTGTCGGAATTGGAGCATGGTGAACCTCGATTATACCATCATTTAGCTTTACGGTATGATATGACTGCACGGCGTCGATATCACCCAGGTAGTCGATCCTGCTAATGTGGCTAATATGTTTATTGTCCACCAAGTGTTTGAAGGCTCTTGCCTTTTCGCCCTGGCTATCATCTGTCCTTGTTAATATATGGAATTTCGGCCTGCCAATCTTCTCAATGTAAAATTCATCATTTACAATACCTAGTTCATATACTTCCGTACCGTAGGACCAATACGGTTCGCATTTTTCATTCAAGGATTGCAGTCGTTTGTATTTCCAAAAGGTGCGAGCACATGCTGTACATCGGATGAACCAGTTGTCTGATTTCTTGGAGTATTCTATGAAGGCGGAGTGGCTATTATCGTTATGGAACGGACAATATATACTTGTTTTATCTACAATCTCCGAGACGCGTATTTCCTGGTCTTTCGAGTCGGTGCTAACGAGTGTATCATCCCATAACTCGCCAAGCTCCAGAACATCAAAATCCGCACCCTCATAAAATGATGACACTTTAACATGATCCGGTGATCCGAATAGGAATCTTGCCGCATCGAGTGTGGAGTCATCCGTTTCCGGGAATAATGATGATGCTATATGGTCTGATACTTCTTTATAGGTATTAACGGAGTAAACTGGATAATTGAAAAACAGAAGTATATGAAATCGGTGATTTTCAGGGGTATGCCGTTTACTGGGAATGATGAAATAATTGAGTTGTAGCTGCTGTAATTTAACTTCAGCATCCTCAATTGTTAATCCCTTGTCGATATCTACGACAAAGCCCGTAGCATATTTGAATTTATCACTGCTTCGGTAGCCATCGCTCCAGATAATCGGCGAGTAATTGTGTGTTTTAAATGTATTTTCGAGATCCTTAATTCTTACATGTTTAGCTTCAAATCGTACGTTCTGTTTGACGTCGAGATTCTTTGGCGCCAATGACAATTCTATTGTCTCATTTAAGTCCTTTTGCTTCTGATTGCTCATAATTAGTTGTTGGTTGTAATGTTGTGTTGTTGTACATCAGGGCTTTTAAGCTCCTGATTCCTCGGGCATATTTCACTGGGGATACCATCGCTTTCCCCTGATAATAATTATTCAAGAGATCATCCAGGTTGTCACCCATAAATTCGAATGTTGATTTGTTGTCAGCTCGGCTATGCCCAGTCAGCGGAATATCATTTACTAAAAGATAGGCCGCCAAATAAAAGTCGTCTGTGCTGATTGTAGTTGTCATTTTGATCGTTATTTTGGTTAGAAATTAACGTCCGACGCCGATATTGGCGTCAGAATCAATATTTGGATGTTGCATGATTGGATGACAGGCGTTAAAGCCTAGTAAGGATATCTTAATTTACGATTTCTGGAGGAGAAAGTCAAGGACTATTTTGTCTTTTATTAATTTTTTTCGTGCTGTAGCCGTTAAAAATCAATCTGGAAACGGATAAACATATCCTCTGCTGTAGCTTGTGTCTCGAAAAATAATTTTGGTTTGGAATTCGAATTCATGGTTATCGCCAGAGCTAAATACCCTACTATTATGGCTGACCCGTTCTTGCGAGTTTAGCTCTTCAGGCGTTAATATCTCTATAAATAGTGTACGAAAATCTAGCGGCCATTTCAAATTTTTCTGCAGTTATTTTGGGGATTATTATGGGTAGGCGTGATTAAAATCTTCTGTTTACCTTCGGATCCTGTATCTTCGGCAGAAAGCCCAGGATTGCCACTGAGCGGCCCAAAATATCTGGGGTACCTAGGATCGGGTCGGCAACTCCTGTAACTCGTTGGTAGATCGTTAGGTTTGCTTGGACCTCGGCCCGATATTCATAAGTCGCTGGTATACTTGGGATTACAAGTCGGGTAAATCGAACTAACCACCGAGCAAATTGCCAACCAGCCTACAATCGTGGCTTAGAGGCCTTTGATGTGAAGTTGAAAAAATCACTTCGATATTATAATCTTCCGTATATAGCGGATCAATAAATGGATAGCTTTGATATAATCATCTTTACAATTTTGTAATGATTATCTAAAATAATATTATGACAAAAGCAAAAAAATTCGATTTAGAAAAGTATATAGAATACATCTGTAAGAAGGCGAAAATTGATCCCTCCCGAGAAGTTCTGAGAGATTGTCTTGAACCGGTTGATCCGCCGGAATGTCCTGGAAATCTCGCCAAGGACTATAGTATGTTAATAGGATGTGTGCTTACCTGGAGTACCTTGTTGAAAATCGTATTGATTCAAAATTGGGATCCGTCAAGGAAATTAAAAAGTAAATTTAATGAAGTAGAATTTCGTAATCTGCTATATGATTTGGACATAGAACCAGGTTTGCCGTCTGAATCTGAATTGCTTAAATTCATATATTTTACGAAAAAATATTTCAATAATTACAAATGTATTACAAATATTCAATTTGCTAACGACGTGTATCTCAATTTGGAATATTTATTTACTTCACAGACACACGGATTTGTTTTTGCGGAGAAAGGTTCCAGAAGCGATCAATTTATAGGTTATGTCATGCTAGACCGATTAGAAATATCGGCCTTAGAATTATCTTCTAAATTAACTCAATTAAGCAACAACAGTACTAACGAAAATGAGCTAGATATACATTTGTTAAATATTTCTAAGGAAAACAAATGGCGAGAAGTGATCTATGTGTATAATTTCAGCAAAGCGCCTTTGCATTTTCAGCGAACCGTGCTCAGGTCTTTAAATGGGAACGACGATAATCCCGCAATTGGTCCTTTTTGTATTTCACATTTTCACAAATTTGTATTTATAATTGAAGATACATTCGAAAAAATATTAAATTCTTCAGATATTAGTATACGGCCAGATTTATATTGTAGTTCTCCCAAACAGGTTCTTTATTTATATCCTATAAGGTATGTCAAAAATGACCTCCCGCTTTTAATGTTAATAGAAATGTCGATGTGCATGGACGAGTTGAAATATAAAGGCACAATTGGATTCCCATCAATTCTAATCCAATATTGGTTTACAATTGAAAATTGGGAATTGAACGATGAACAATTAAAAGCTGAAATTGACGAATATGTAACGAAATACATCCATCTTAATCATTTTCAACGGATCAAATATATTAAAAATCCTGTGGATTTTAGAGCAAAGCTCAGAGACAACTCCATCAATAAGACTAACAATGAATTAGCCAAGCTTGAAAATGAAAATCAAAAAACTTTTAATGATCTTATAAAACTATCATCAAATCATAAATTCAAAAAGTATATTCAAAATCATCCTTTAGAGCCTTATGACATAATTGAAATAGATGAAATTCTTTATAAACCATATTTATACTACGCACTTCGATATTTCAACAAAGAAAAAAGCGAATGGGATTTTGATCCTGAAACGATCAGGACGTTCATGGAGAAAATACCTGCCAATGGATTATCGGCGCCAGCGGACTTATTCGCTGAATTAGAAATACCCCACTCAGAAATGAGCGTCGATAGCCCGATAGCATCTGAAGATAAACATGTCAACCAACATAAGCCTAACAAAAAAAATCATGTATTATTAGATAAATTGCCAACTCCACCAGGGGCTACATGGGGCCAGTTGAAAATAAATATATTTAATGAAGAATGGGCAAACATTACTTATGGCAAGGTTACTAAACCAAAAATCCACTATACAAAAATGGGATTTTCTCCGGGACGAGGCAAGGGTGTTAATGTACCCCCGGGAGCATTATGGGAGCTACTTAAACTTTTTGGAATAATGCCAGGGAATGAAATTTCTCCCTCGATATTAAAATCATATGCCCAAAGAGATGATGATGAAGCCCTGACCATGAAAATGGGAACTCATGTCCATGAGATATATAAATATGGTCCCAAAACACTTAAAACCAAAGTATCGGAACTCCGAGGATTGTTAAAATCATATTTTGATATCAGTGGCAAACCTATAACCGAATACGACAAATCTGGCTCCTATAAAATTAGATTTACCTTGTCTGTAAAATTCTAAAAAATATTTTCTAATGGTTAACGTTAACTGTGAAGGTTAACGCCAACTTTCAAGTAAATCACTCTCCGTACATTTTTTTTCAAGTATTTTAATACCCAATCTTATTTAATATCATAGGTTTAGCCTCGTTTTTTTGGATACAAGCGATTTTATTTCATCTTTTCGGTTAAACATAACCAAATCCCTATAGGGGACATAGCCATCCCAGCAAAGCCTGGAAGCAAAAATAGTTGTGATAATGAAAAAATAATGAGTGCTCAAGCTCAGAATTTACAAATCAAAAAAAGGCTCCACCCGAGCTGGCGTTGATCAGCCAGCCCGGACGGCCGGAAGGAGGCAATCCATAACAAACCGTTTCTGCTGTCAAGCAGATGAGATAATATAATTCTAACTTTAAACATAGGAGGTATTTTGAATACTCCTTCTACAGTTATATCAATAAAACAACTATGCGAAACGCATGGTTACCCTGATCCCAAGAGGACAGCTGATGAAGCATCAAAAGCCGGCATCCTTCTTGATATTGCCGGGATACCGCACATATATCTTGAGGAATGGACTAAATACATTCAAAAAGTTGCAGCATCCCAAAGGTCGGCACGAAGTAAATCAAAAAAATCCTTGGCTGACACAGACCAGCTCGGAATTGTGAATTCCAATCTAAAAAGGCTTCCTGAATCTATTCGTTCGAAAGAGCGAAAATTAAGGTCAGTCAAGGCTCTCTTAGAAAGCGTCCCATCGTCTGCCGAGGATTATAGCCTTCGTGGCGAGAAAAATAAGCTTGAAGCCGAGCTTAAGATTCATAAGGAAAACCTGAAGAAGGCGCAAGGACGCCAGAAGCAACTTCTCGCGCAAAGGGCCGCGGAGCTTGATGCCCTTGAGGCTGAGGATAAAGAGCCTGATGACTCAACTAGTACTAAGAAAGAAGTCCCGGCAGCAAAATCAAGCAAATAACCGATAACCTTTAACCCCGGCGCCGAGAAGCGGCGCCGGGCTAATAAAGAAAGGACAAAAAGATATGATAAATGAAACATCAGAGCCTAATATTCCCCTCTATTCATACTTCGAATCAGATAAGGTTGGTCAAGACTATATTAATCGCAGAGTTGATGAGGCATTTAAAGCCGATGCAGTTTATACCTGCGATATTGAAGAGCCAGATGGCTTGTGTCTGGATATTCCCCAGTTCGACAAGTATTGTATAAAAAAGCTGGAGGAGTTGCGGGATAAGGCTCAAAAATCAAAAACTCTTGCGGATGTAGAAGAGTATGATTCTTACGCTTGTGATGTCTATTATGACCGGCATGATTACATTGGCAGTATGTTCAGTTTGCTTCCACAATTCCCACATTATCTACATGAAACTATATCTTATTCCACGGTTCTCTTTCCTAATTACGAAATACTTTTGGAGCATTATGTTTCGGCAAAGAAACTTCTTTTAGAAGTAAAGCTTGCTTTAGCCAATGAATCAGACACGAAGGAAGGCGATAAAAAGTAGGAACGATTACTGGCGTTCCGAAAACCTCCCGGTTGTTTTCTCCATAGCGGCCGGGAGGTGATCTAAAGATGATGTAACTTAGGCAATAATTAAATTTAAAAGGAGTCAAAAATGGGTGAAAAAGAAGTCTGTTTAATTTTAGATCAATCGGCCAGCTTTTACATTTATTATACTTATTCATTAGTTGATGCAGACCCCGTAAAACTATTTAAGCAGGTGGGAAGCTGTTTCAAATCTTACTCGGACGATTTTGTAAATCTTTCTAAGGCGATTGAACTAGAGAATAAAAACGGTGCGGGAATCAAGATGAAATGCAAATTTGATGATGGATGCTTGCAAATTTACTTCCGAGGGAATCCTGATGCTTTGCAGAGGCTTGTTGATGCGGATATTATTGAGGGTTTTACCGATGAAGATGAAGACTAACCGAAATAAAAAATCAGGCATAATTCAGGCATAAGAAGGTAACGATGAACCCCTGGCCCGATGGTAAATTGACGAAAACGGTTGATGAAGTTGCGAAGCTTCTCAGCGTGCACCGGAATATAGTGCTACGCTGGGTCAAAGCTGACAAAATCGCCTGTACTCGCTTGGGCCGTAATTCGATTCAGTTTACTTGGGGCCAGGTTGAAATCCGAACTAGATTCAGGGGGCGCTATGCCTTGTAAGCGTCTATCTCTAGAAGAATTAATGCAGCAAGCTATGTGGACGAAAGCCGATATTGCCCGAGTATTTCGTAGAGATCCTCGTACGCTCGATAAGTATATAAATAATCCTAATCCAAAAGAAAGGCTTAAGGGCTATTTGATAAATGGCCAGTGGATGGCGGAGAGGCGTGTAATAATGAGATATTTTGAATTTGAACCGTTTAAAAATGAAAGAGAGGTTAATTAGTGGCAACTCTATTCCGCAAAGATGACTTTTGGTGGATCAATTATCGCTTTAATGGTGAAAGATTTCGTTTCTCGACTGGCACGAGAAGCAGGAAACTTGCAGAGATAAAATTAAATGATCTGAAAGTTAAGCTATTTAAAGGTGAAGTTGGAGTCAAGCCTATTGCCGATAAGAAAATCGAAATCCCGGAGTTGTTTCGGAGGTATAAAGAGTACTTAAATAGTATTAGTAATACGGATAAAAGTTCTGATTATGCTCGGTTGCGTAATCTTCAGGAATTCATGGCTCGTAAAGGCGTACGGTACCCAGACTCGATAAATCCTGAAATTATCAATATTTTCACCACCTCTGTTTTGGCTGGAATGAAACCAAAAACAATAAGAAATTACATTGCGCTATTGAAAACTATTTTAAATAAAGCCGTTGAATGGGAATTAATCGAGAAGAATCCAATCGCAAGGGTAAAACTACCTAAAAATGTTAAAACGTTCCATTTTTTCGAGAAGCAAGAGGTAGAAAAAATGATTGCTGCCGCTGAGGAGCCACTAAAATCCGTTATTATTATGCTGGTTAACAGCGGAATGAGGAAAGGTGAGTTCTTTAGTCTTCGCTGGCGCGATATCGATTTTAAGGCGGAAAGTATCAGAGTCTGGCCCTATGATGGATATTCCCCCAAAGGAAAGCGCCCCCGTCAAATCCCTATGTCGGTGGATGCGAAAGAGGTTTTAATAAGACTATCAAAGGGTCGTAAGGCTGATGAACATATAGCGAATTCCCTTATGAGCAGACATCAATTTAGCAGGCAATTCTTAAAACTGATGAAAAAGATTAAAATCAAGGGCAGACCTCACGACCTTCGGCATACTTTTGCATCACACCTGGCTATGGCTGGAACTCCGATACCAGTCATCCAGGAGTTTCTTGGGCATTCTTCTATATCGACCACGATGATTTATGCTCATTTATCTCCGAATATTCATAAAAAGGAAATAGCCAAACTACCGTTTTAAAGGTGACCAAATCGTGACCACGGCCGCCGTAAGTGACCATTATTGACCGCTTCTGACCAGTTGATTTTCATTTTATAAACCCTTATAAATCAAAGACATAGTGTTGTGTTTCAATGACTTAGGGGTCGGAATAACATGGTAGCGCTACGGGGAATCGAACCCCGGTTTGATGGCTGAGAACCACCCGTCCTAGTCCACTAGACGATAGCGCCAAATCACGATGAATATATGCAAATCTTAGGCCAAGTCAAGCCCTTATTGGCATAATCCCGGGCGCTAAAATCGGCTTGTTAAACCCCCAAATTGATCCTGACATTATCGGATACGGGACTCTTGATTTCATCACCGATCCAGCGCAATAACTCCAGGCCAAACTGATCGGACATATCCTCATGACTGGGCATTATCCTGAGCGAATAGCCAAACAGGCCGCTTTCATCACAAGGTATATACCCTTCGTATTTGAATAAATCATCTTGTACCTGGCCGATACATTTCATTATTTCCATATTGGTTTCGATTATATTGTAGTCGGTATCCAGCGGTCCGCTTATTATCTGGACCTTCACGTCATCCGGTCCAAGTTTTCCAAGAGCGATTTCCGCTTCGGTTTTCAGACCGAAACCAACCTCCGCCTCTTTTTTCTGGACTCCGGCATTTACTATTTTCACCAGGTTCCAGTTTTCCCGAATGAATTGCTTCCACATGACCAGACGCTTGGTTTTAGCATAATTGTCCGCCGCGAGGTTTTCCCAATTCTTGCAGGCTTTCAGGTAATAATTCTTGGTATACTCCATCACCATCCTGTTGGTATTGAATACGGGACTGAGCTTCATCAGGGATTGCTTGATCGTCGCGATCCACTGGCGGGGGAGTCCATCGCTTGAGAGTTTGTAGAATAGCGGGATAACCTCGTTCTCCAGAACATCGAAAAGCGCCTTACTCTCGACCTCATCCTGATAGTTCGGATCATCATATTCCTCGCCCGCGCCGATAGCCCAGCCGTTATCATAATCAAAGCCCTCGACCCACCAGCCGTCGAGAATACTTAGATTCAAGCCGCCATTGGGGACTACTTTCATACCGCTTGTGCCGCTTGCCTCGTGAGGCCGACGGGGCGTGTTCAGCCAGAGATCGACTCCCTGGACCAGATACCTGGCCATGTTTATACTGTAATTTTCCAGAAACACGATATTCGTTCTAACATCCTCCTGCCGGGCGAAATGGACTATCTCCTTGATAAGCTCCTTACCGCCGTTATCCAGGGGATGGGCTTTGCCGGCAAAGATAAACTGTACGGGGTGTTTCTTGTTGGTTAGAAGTTTTCTCAGTCTATCGCGGTCTCGAAGAAGCAAAGCCGCCCGTTTATATGTGGCGAATCGCCGGGCAAAACCGATAGTGAGAGCTTCAGGATTGAGGCTCTCCTGAGCCGCGTCTATACCTTTGGCGCCGGCGCCGCGACGTTTAAGTTGCTGAATTAACCGCCTTCGGGTATAGGCGACCAATCGTTCTCGGCGGCGTTCATGGATACGCCATAATTCGACATCGGGTATTCTCTCGACTCGTTCCCAGATAGTTTGATCGGCCGGTTTGTCTATCCAGTTAGGTCCCAAATATCTTACGAAAAGATCGGACATCTCGTGAGAAATCCAGGATCGGGTATGGATACCGTTGGTTACATTCCCAATCGGAACTTCGTTTGTTGGCACATTGGGCCAGATCGACTTAAACATCTTCCTCGATACTTCACCATGAAGGCCACTTACTCCATTGGCAAAGGATGTCGTCCGCAGGGCCATCAAAGCCATATTGAACGATTCCTGGTCATTTTCCGAATTAAACCGACCCAGGGCCAGGAAATTACTTTTTTTCATGCCGAATTGCTTGAATATATTGACCAGGTATTTTTCGACGATAGTGGGATGGAATATATCAATGCCCGCCGGGACAGGGGTATGGGTTGTAAAGATAGTTCCGCTCTTAACTATCTCGGCCGCCTCCTCCGGAGATAAGCCATCTTTGGCGACTCGACGGCGAATTCTCTCCAGAGCCATGAAAGCGGCATGACCTTCATTCATGTGGCAGACATGAACATGAATATCGAGTTTGCGCAAAGCCAGCATCCCGCCCACACCGAGTATTAGTTCCTGCTGAATCCGGGTTTCCTTATCACCGCCATAAAGCTGATAGGTGATTTTACGATCATGATAACTGTTCTCCGGGGTATTGGTATCGAGAAGATACAGCGGGATTCGACCGACCTGGGCTTTCCATATGCGGCAGTATACATTACGACCGGGAAATTCCACGTAAATTAGAATGGGCACTTTATTCTCGTCGGTTATCAGCTCGATAGGTAAATTATAAAAATCATTCTCCGGATATGTTTCCTGTTGCCAACCATCAGCATTTAGATATTGCTGGAAAAAACCTTGCTGATAAAGAAGACCCACTCCGACCAGGGGTAAGCCCAATTCGCTGGCCGATTTCATGTGATCGCCGGCCAATATTCCCAGGCCTCCCGAGTAAATCGGCAGGCATTCGGTTAAACCGAACTCCATTGAGAAATAAGCGATTCTGGGCGATTCTATCTTGTTGTAATTGGTTTCAAACCAGGTGGGGGCTTTAAGATAGTTCCTTAGATTGTTGTGAACCCGCTCAAGTTGAGCCAGAAAACCCTCATCGTTCAGCGCCTGTGAGAGTTTATCCTGCTTGATAGAACTCATCACCCTGACCGGATTATTACCTGAAGCGCGCCAAAGGTCGCGGTCAAGTTGACGGAAAAGCTCAATTGCCTCGAAATTCCAGGTCCAGTGGAGATTAAAGGCTAACTCCCTTAAGGCTTCAAGTTCCGGCGGCAGTACCGCTCTGATAAGAAATGTATCAAATGCTTTTGGCATAACTCGCTCCATTATCCGGTAAACTATAACATTACTCTAAATGTCGGTGAATATTCGATCACACTTATAATAAATTACATGCTGTCGCTATCCCAATCCCGCCTGGCCATTATAACGGCCAAATTGCTCCTAATTGTTTCGATTCATTTAAGAACTTTCGCGAATCACTATCTTCATGCCTGTGTTTTAATTATCGAAAATCTTCAAACTTCCACAAGCATAATACTTTACTTATATCGGCTTGTCTGGCCATTAAGTTTTGTGAGCCAGGCAAAAAAACTTGCCCCGCGTTTCGATTTTGACTATATTTTTCTAATCATGATTAAAAAGACTAGGTTAAATCATTATGCATAATAGCGATGATAAAAAAGCGATTACCGGTAATATTATTACTGATATAAGACCCTGGGGGAATTTCAAGCAATTTACCCATAACAAGGTTAGTACCGTTAAAATTCTTACCGTAAATCCAAATCAAATATTGAGTAAACAATCTCATAAAAAAAGAGATGAATTGTGGATTATGCTCGATAAAGGGCTACGAGTCGAGTTGGATGACAAGGTTTGGGAGCCGGAAGCGGGGGAAGAGATCGTTATTTTAAGAAACTCGAAACATCGACTCTCATCTCTTGAAAAAGTCGGCCGGGTATTAGAAATATCATTTGGACATTTTGATGAAGATGATATTGAACGGTTCGATGATCAGTATGGCCGGGATTAACTACTAATTCGTATAAAGTTTTAAATTTGCTACTAATATTAAATAACAAACCGGTTAAGCCGATTTCCGGCGTCACTCATCGCTTTTTTGTCATCTTCGGTACCGGGCTTGCCCAGCATGGCGAACATCGCCTTTTTATAGGCTTCAACACCCGGTTGAATAAAAGGATTATGTCCGGCCAGATATCCCGAAAGCGCCACCGATAACTCCATCATGTAATAGAACTGACCAATATTGAATGCGTTACGGCGGGGAATACTGATTGTCATATTTGGAACTCCGCCCATAAAATGAGCGTAAGCGGGGCCTTCAATTACTTTGCTGTTGATAAAATTCATATCACGCTTGTTGTCGGATAGATAATTGAGCCTGTCGAGATTGTCGGGGTCGGCCGGAATCTCAAGCATATTATCGCTGTTTTCGAGTTTCAGAAACGTTTCGATAATATTCCGCTCACCTTGTTGAACCATCTGTCCGTTGGCGTGCAGTTTTTCCGAGTACAGCGATGGCGAAACCCACATACCATAGCCATTATGTCCCTCGCTTTCGGGGAAAAGCTGTTCCATCCATCGCGTAAGCTGATAAATAGCGGCGGAATTGGTTGCCACGACCTCGATCTTTTTACCCTTTTCGTAGGCCAGGTGACGTACGGCGGCATGAAGCATACTCGGGTTTGTCCAATAATCCTCGGCCTCGACACGCTTTTTCATATGTCGAAAACCGGCCACGAATTCATAAATATCAATTCCGGCCATTGCCAGGCCGACCAGACCGACATCCGACAAAACCGAAAATCGGCCGCCGATATTATCAGGTACAACGAAAGCGCGAAAACCTTTCTGTTCTGACAATTTCCTTAAAGCGCCTTTGACCGCGTCGGTGGTGGCGAAAATAAATTCCCTGGAGTCGCGGCTACCGGCGCTTTCCAGGATATTACGGATTATCCTGAACGCGATAGCGGTTTCGGCAGTAGTTCCTGATTTGGAGATTACATTGATTCCGATTCTTTTACCGTCAAGCATATCGAGGGTGTCGCGAAAGAAATCAGGATCGGTGTTCTGGCCCAGAAAATATATCTGGGGCATACCGCCCCGTTTTTCGCGCGGCAGTTGATTGAAGTACGTATGAGTTAATGCCTTGAATGTGGCTTCGATTCCCAGGTATGAGCCGCCTATGCCCAACGATACGTAGGCATCGATTTTATTTGCCAGCTCTTTCGCCGCCGATGTTATATCATCGAGGTACTCTCTGTTAATCTCCTCGGGGAAGCTTTGCCAGCCCAGCATCGACGTATCACCATCATAGCAATCCCCCTCGGTTTGCCGCATTAGGCGAAATTTATCAATCACTCGGGGAGATAACTCATTCAATTCATCTTTACTGATAAATGTTTTTTCCCCGACTGGGCTTACGATGTGGGTAAGATTTAAACCGATAGAGTTCTCTTCGATAAATGAACTACCAGGTTCAAAATTGCCCTTTGTAACTGATGATTGGATTTGCCTTAGAACCGTCTGATTACCTTTAAGCTTACCCAGATCAAAAATGTTGCCCTTTTCCATTGCCGCTCATTCCTTGTTTTACTTCAAAACTTGTTAAAATTACCCGCACTGTACCGCTGATAGACCGCCGAGCCGTCGTCGTTGCCACACGCTTAAATTACAAGCATACCTGAAATTAGTCGTGCGAAGCGCCGCTCGTCCCAATAATTTTAGGCCCGGCGCTTTTAACTTCCTCCGATGTTTCATCCTCGAATTGCTTGAAATTATCGATAAACATCCTGGCCAGTCGCCGCGCCGTTTGGTCATAGGCGTTTTTGTCAGCCCAGGTGTTTCTTTGATTCAAAACTTCGTCGGGCACTCCCGGACAAGACTTGGGAACGGCAATGCCATAAATCGGGTCCACGGTCATTTCTACTTCGTTGAGCTTGCCGTTTAACGCCGCCTTCACCATCGCCCTGGTATGAGCGATTTTCATCCTCTTGCCGGTACCATAGGGCCCGCCGGTCCAGCCGGTATTTACCAGCCAACAATCCACGTTACGCCTCCTGATTTTCTCGTCGAGGAGCCTGGCGTACTTAAATGGATGCAGCACCATAAACGGCGCCCCGAAACAGGCGGAGAATGTCGCTTCAGGTTCGGCTCCCATACCTTTTTCGGTGCCCCCCACCTTGGCGGTGTAACCCGACATGAAATGATACATAGCCTGTATCGGCGTTAGCCTGGCAATAGGCGGCATAATTCCGAAAGCATCGGCGGTGAGCATTATGATATTCTCCGGATGCCCGGCCGTCTCACCCTCGAAGATATTTGGGATATGGGAAATTGGATAAGCCGCCCGGGTATTCTCGGTCAGTAAGTCATCATCTAGATCAAGTCGTCGCGTCCAGGTATCGATAGCTACATTCTCGAGAATGGTTCCAAACCGGCGTGTAGTTTGATATATTTCAGGCTCGGCTTCCTTCGATAACCTTATGACTTTGGCATAGCAACCTCCCTCGAAATTAAATACACCATTTTGACTCCAGCCATGCTCATCATCCCCGATTAAATCCCTTTCCGAATCGGCCGAAAGGGTTGTTTTACCGGTACCCGATAAGCCGAAAAACAAGGCCACGTCATTATCTTTGCCAATATTGGCCGAGCAGTGCATCGACAGAACGTTTTCCAGCGGCAACAGATAGTTCATCATCGTAAAAACAGATTTTTTAATCTCTCCGGCATAGCTGGTACCTCCGATTAGAACAATCCTTTTGGCGATATTCAATATCACGAAAGTCTCGGAGTTAGTGCCGTCCAGGCTGGGCATAGCCATGAAATTCGGAACGTGAAGAACCGTGAATTTCGGCTTGTGATTTTTCAGTTCCTCCGGCATCGCCCGGATAAACATATTTCTGGCAAATAAATTATGCCAGGCCGTTTCGTTGATTACCCGGATCGGCAGGCGATACTCTTTATCAGTACCGGCAAAGCAATCCTGAATGAATAAATCTTTGCCCTGAAGGTAAGCTAGCAGACGATGGTATAATTTGTCGAAATTCTCCTGGCTGAACGGGATATTTGCCTTACCCCACCAGACCTTATCTTTACTGACGGCCTCTTCGACAATAAATTTATCCTTGGCGGCCCGACCCGTGTGTTGTCCGGTTCTGACGACTATGGGGCCGAGATGAGCGATTGCCCCTTCACGCCTTTTAATGACCGCCTCATATAGCATCGGAGTGTTTAAGTTGATTTGCACCCTGCCAATATTAGTCAGCCCATAATCATCCAGGCCATGCGCATTTTCGCTGTCATTGGTTCGCACTATCCCTCCCCTACAGAAATTAATTCCATATTAAGAGCTTAACCCAATTTAATATTTAAAAGTTCACGGTATATTAAGCCAATTCTATTCTGCCAATCCATCAATTAATTTATCGGTATTCCGCGGCCAATATCGAATGTAACCTTACCCAATTTCGCTATTGATTTTCTGATAATAACAGAAAAGGCCGGATTAAATTAAAACCCGGCCAATAGCAATTCAAAGCCCTTAAGCTACTTCGTCAGGTGTTTCGAGATCAACTTGGTCATCTCGAACATGCTCACCTTTTTCTTGCCGCCAAAGACTTTTTTCAATTTATCGTCGGCGTTGATCATCGTCCGTTTGACAGAATCCTGCAGCTTATTCTTCTTAATGTAAGTCCACAGTTTCTTGGTGATTTCTGTTCGCGGCAGAGGCTTGGCGCCCACAACAGCCGCCAGCGCCGGTCCGATATTCCAAGGAGCCATAAAAGCCGGATTCGGTTTGCGTTTGGCTTTCTTTTTAGTGGCTTTCTTCTTGGTGGCTTTCTTCTTGGTGGTTTTCTTCTTTGTAGCTTTCTTCTTAGTGGCTTTCTTCTTAGTGGCTTTTTTCTTTGTAGCCTTCTTCTTGGTGGCTTTTTTCTTTGTAGCTTTCTTCTTAGTTACTTTCTTTTTAGTAGCTTTCTTCTTAGTGGCTTTTTTCTTAGCCTTCTTTTTCGCTGGCATAGATCCCTCTCTGGTTACAGGTTTTAAGGTTTAAATTTTTAACTTATTACTATCAAATGAACCCATTAGCCACTTCCCCATTTAATACTTCCTACTACTTACCCAAGGCTACGACGAGAATTATAAGGGGGATTAGTAAAAAATATCAAACAAAAATTATAGGTAAAACGAAAAAAAATGATTTTTTTTGAGCTGACAATTAAACGCCGACCGAGCAATATGACTCGGCCGGCGCGTATTCTTCCAGCGGAAACCCCTGTTGATTACTCTAAATGCCGTATATGGGCGCGTATTTGTCCTTGAGATATTTCAACAGATATTCGTGGCTGAGCGGTTTCCCGGTAACCTGCTTAACCAGATCCTCGGCCCGATAACGCTGGCCATGCTTGTGGATTTTATCCCTGAGCCAGCCAAGCAGTGAGTCAAAATGACCCCGTGAGAACTCCTCATCGAGATTGCCCAATTCCTCCTCGGCCTTGGCGTAAAACTGAGCCGAATAGAGATTGCCTAGCGTATAGGTGGGAAAATAACCTATCAAACCGGCGCCCCAGTGGACATCCTGAAGGCAACCCTGGGCGTCGTTCGGCGGAGTGATTCCAAAATATTTCTGGAATTTTTCATTCCAGATACCGGGAATATCATCGGTTTTCAATTCCTTGTTGAATATAGCATGTTCGATTTCGAACCTGAGCAGGATATGCAAATTATAGGTAGCTTCATCAGCTTCCACCCGAATAAGCGATGGCCGGACGTCATTTATCGCGAAATAGAAATCATCCAGTTTCACATCGCTAAGCGCTTCCCAGAAAACCTGCCTGGCGCGGGGGAAAAAATATTTCCAGAACGGTTTCGACCGGCCGACGATATTCTCCCACATCCGGGATTGAGATTCATGTATACCCAGCGATATCGAATCGCCCATCGGCAGGCCGCTATATTGGGGATCGAGTCCCTGTTCATAGAGGCCATGGCCGGTTTCGTGCATTATACCGAAAAACGCCTGGGCAAAATGGTCGCGGTTGTAGCGCGTGGTTATACGAACATCACCGGAGCCGATAGTGGTGCAGAACGGATGAGTGGTGATATCCAGACGACCGCTATCATAGTCGAAACCGATGGCGGCCGAGGCGGCTTTGCCCAGAATGGCTTGACGATCGACATCGTATTCGCGTTCGAGAATCGAAACATCGGGTTTCTTCGGGGCATTAGCAACAGCTTCGACCAAGGGCACCAGGTCGCCGCGGAGGTCGGCGAACACCTTGGTAATATTTTCGGCGGTCTCGCCCGGCTCATAATCATCCAGAAGGGCGTCATACGGCTCTTTTTCATAACCGACTGATTCCGCTTCCTCGTTCTTTAAATCGATCATTTTTGCCAGCCAGGGGGAGAATCCGGGAAAATCCGATTTCTTCCGGGCTTCGACCCAGGCTTGTTCGGAAAGCGTGGTGGTTTTGGAGATTTCCTCTACCAGCGATTTCGGTTTTTTTACCTGTTTATCATATACCCGGCGAATTTCCCTGACATTAACCGCGTCAGCCGACAGGGGATCCTTGACAAGATCGCTGGCCTCGACCTCGCTTATGAGATCGCCGATTTCCTTCGAAGTGAATTTCTCATGGGCCATACCGGCCAGCATCGATTGCTGCTCAGCTCTATTAGGGGCGCCTTTCCGGGGCATATAAGTACGCTCATCCCAACCCAGAAGAGACATACATGAATATAGTGTGCTAACCTGCTTGATCTGGTCAGTCAGTTCGTTTAACGCCTTTTGGGCTTTTTCGGACATATTTTTCTCCTTTTTAATATCAATCAGTGCGGTAAGTATATATTTTTGATAGGCATTAGTAAATAGAATAATCCCGGTTCAATGATATGGCGGATTAGTCAAAATGTTTAAATATCTGATTTAAGCCTGGATTTGGCAGTTGTCAAATTAGATAATTTAGGCTACAGGGCCGACTCTACCGCCTCAACGAAACCCAGCGGGCCGATTCCATCGGTGATCGTTAAACCCTCGAAATCCACTCGCGAATCGGCCGTGCCGTCCGGTCGCCTGACCAGGAATGGATAATCGACCAGCTTAAGCATCGGCAAGTCATTATAAGCGTCTCCCAGGCCGATGAACTTCATAGTCGGTTTGATCCGTTTGTATATTGTAATCAGCACATTGACCGTTTCGCCTTTGTTGAAATCTCCCATAATGTGATGAAGATAGCCCCCCGAATCGTACCGATAGCCGGCTCTAATAATTTCGTTTCGTATAGCTTCGAGTTTTTCTTCTGTTTCATCGATAATTACGAATGGCTCGTCGAATTCCCTGGCCCCGGCCAATTTCGCCCGATCGATATCAAGGCCGGTCAGATCGGCGATCTCGGCGGTAGTCATCCGTCCAAATCCCTGAACTTTGACTTCAGCCTTTTCGGCGGCATGGTCCAGAGCCGGTCGGATATCACCAATCAATATCTTCGAAAGGCGGCACCAGTAATCTCCGGATTTCTCGAAATTCTCAGGTCGCTTAAAACCATCGACGGGCAGATAAAGCCCGCCGCCATTTTCGGATATAAAAGGCGAGTCGTTGTTCAGCTCATGCCTTATCGGTTCGATCTCGGCTCTGGTTTTGGCGGTTACGAATATTACCGGTATATTGTTATCGCCGCAAAATTTTAACGTATTTAACGCGGGACCGGGTTCATATGTTTTATTATCCAGAAGGGTACCGTCAAGGTCCGTAAAAATTACCAGATTACTAATCATTATTATACGAACTGTTTATACTTCATCAAAATCAATATTGGGATCAGAGCCGTTATCAAGCGGCTTCTTCCATAATTCCAGCAACCTGGGTTTGAGATTTTCATAAACAAGGGCGTTTTCCTCAACCAGCTTTTCAGCTTCCATGGTATTTAGGTTTTTAGTCTTATTGATAAATGAGGCAATTCGCGCGTAATAAAGCGGCGTGGATAGCTCGACCAGCTTATATTTATTGTGTTGCCAGTGATGGAAAGTCGAGGCGATCTCGAATAGTATCTGAGCCCAGGTTTCGTTAGCCAGCGTAAGTTTGTCGGCCGGTTTTTTGGCGGCTTCCTGGATCTCATTATATACGTCCTCGGAAAATATTTTTTTCCAGAGCACTCCGAAATACTTGAAACCGAATTTAAATTTTCTGGCCAGAAGCTTCATATCGACCGATATCGGTTCCGGTTCGGTTCCCGGATCTTCTCCGAATATTGCTGTCGGTTCCGATCCCTCGATTTTATGCCAATAATCATAATACTGTTCCATCAATACGAAAAGCGTAGTTACAACCTGACGGTACATCGGGGCCAGATGAACCGCCGGATCCTTGGCGTCATGTATCTTTACCCCTAAATGCGACTGACAGGTCTTGAAATTGTTGACAATAGCGCTGGTGGTCATCCAGATATCGACTCCGAATTTGGCGACATCGGTTTCCCAAACATCCTGTTCCATATAAAATTTGGCGCAATCCTTGGAAAAAGCGAAATCGCCGCCGATAGGCTGACGAATGCGCTTCCCGTATAGGGCTCTTGATAAATAATAAACGACGTTATTGGTAATAGTGCCATCGTATTTATGACGGCAATAAATCGGGGCTACAAAATCGTAATCGTGATTGATTACCGGCTCGAGCAGAGATTTCACCCAATCGCTGGTGATACTTCTAAGATCCGAGTCGACTACCATACATGCCTTCACCGATAATCTGTCGGCGGTCTCAAAAATTGATCGAAAGGCGGTACCCTTGCCCGCCGGCCCACGATAGATAGTGACCAATTTTTCCTGCCAGGGCTGAGTCGGGGTTACATCCGCTACATCGCGCGTATCATCGGTTGACCCGCCGTCGGCAATCATTATCACGGGTCGTAAATCCTTATAATGCTCATGCAAACCGCTGGAGACTGATTCTATCACATGCGCGATAGTCTCCATGTTGTTGTAGCTGGGGATCCCGATTAATACATCGGCTTTCTCGATCAGCTCGATTCGCTTGGCGACGTACGGCCTCAGTGAAGTATAGTATTTCATGTTATTTCCTAGTCCTGATTATCCAGTTGTACAGCGTCTGATAATTGATATTCAATATCCGGTATAGCCGAAAAAACCCGTGTCCAGTTCGGAATCATGGGCGGCCCGAGTGGGTCATCGAGAATAGTTTCAGCGGCGGTCATAATGGCCTTGGAGAATACGCCGATAGCTACTTCTTCTTCATGCTTGTCGTAATCTAAGCCGTTAATCGTTGCGTCGCCGCGAAACTTCGTTATTAAATCCTCCGCTTCCCGCTGATAGGCTATCCTGAGAGTAGTAAAAAATCCATCGTTATAAATTACGCCTTCGCTGGCCAGAGTCCTAAAAACAGATTTGGCAATATCAATAGCCATCTTATTTAATCCCTTGCTTTTATCTTCGGCAGAAAGCTCCTGATGTTTATGCTCATAATTGTCACAAAGTTCGACCTGGCAGATTCTCGGAAGCGAACAATTGCGGTATATCTCGGCCAAAACCCCAACCTCCAGTCCCCAATCAGCCGGGATACGATTAATTCGGGCCAGTTCGGTGGTCATGGAGAATTCACCTGCCAAAATATATCGGAAGCTGTTGAAATAATTAAGGATATCCATATTACCGCAAACTTTCATCAGGGCCCTAACCAGGGGAGTAACAAATAAACGGGTTACCCGGCCATGCATTTTGGAAGTAATCCGACTGTAGTACCCTTTGCAAAATTCGTAGTCGAGTTTAGTTGAAGCCACCGGATAAATCAGCCAGCCGAGCATATCGCGCGAGTAGGTGATTATATCGCAATCGTGAAGGGCAATCACGCGGCTGTCCTTTTGGGCCAGGATATAGCCGTATGCCATCCAGGTGCTTCTGCCTTTACCGTCGGGACCGGCATCAAGATCGTACTTGGCAAAATCATCGTAGATCGCCTGAAACCGCGGACCGTTGTTCCAGAGTATAGAGACTTTTTGCGGTAGCTGTGAGAAGAACTGCTTGACCTCGTTAAATTGCTTCTTGTCAGCCGGGCCCAGGGTTAATACTATTTCGCGCAGGTAGTTAACTTGTTTAAGTTCTTCAACTATCCCCTTAAGACCGGGTCCGTGGATTTCCGAATATAGCGACGGTAGAACCAGGGTTATGCCTTTATTGGCGCCAAATTCCGCCAAATCGGCCTCAAATTCACTCAAATCATATTTCTTCAGCCTGTGGAAAGTAGCCACAACACCACTTTGGAAAAAATCACTCATGAAGCCCTCCTTAAAATATAACGCTATCCGATAATCAGAACCTGAATATCCATTACATTTGTTCCGGTTGGCCCGGTTCTAATTAATCCCTGGATATTATCGAAATATTCATAGCTGTTATTATCCTTAAGATAGTTTTCCGCTTCCATACCACTATCTTTGCCGGCCCCAACAGTAGTACCATCGGCGAATGCCCCGGCGGCATCGGTCGGACCATCGGTACCGTCAGTCCCGATTGAGGCAAACATCATGTTATCATGCCCTTCCATCGCTATTGCGGCGGCCAGGGCCATCTCCTGGTTACGACCGCCTTTGCCATTTCCCTGTAATGTGACAGTGGTTTCCCCGCCGCTCAGCAGTACTATCGGTTTTTCACCCGGCCTGATCGATTTTGACATTTTTTTTGCTTTTTCTATCATTTTAGGGCCGATTTCCCTGGCTTCACCGGTTAAGCGAGATGAGTAGATATTAACTCTATAGCCCAGATAGCGGGCGGTATTTTGGGCCGCGTCAAGTGCCTGAATGTTTGAGCCTATAATAACTTCCGTATTTTTTATAAACGCCTCATTGCTTGGCTTGGGTGTTTCATTGATTTGCTTTCCATAGCCATCCAGGATACGATCCAAAACGGATCGCGGAAGTTTTTCCGCCAGATCGTATTTATTTATAACATCAAGCGCTTCTTTAAATGTCGATGGGTCTCCAACCGTCGGCCCGGAACCGATTGAGGCGAAATTATCGCCCACAACATCGGATATAGCCAGGGTTACTACGGTTGCCGGATGGGCTGCCTGGGCTAGATACCCGCCTTTAATATTCGATATATGCTTTCGCACTGTGTTTATCTCATGAATATCAGCGCCGCAAGCAAGTAATACTTCCGTTGTTTGAATTTTCTCATCTAGGGTGATAGGTGGACATGGAGCCGTCCAGATGGCTGAAGCCCCACCTGAGAGCAAACAGATCAGCAGATCATTCTCTTCGCATGAATTCGCCAGGTTTAAAGCCCGCTGGGCACATAATTTACTGTTTTTATCCGGTACGGGGTGCCCTGCTTCCATTATAGTCAAATTATGAAGAGGAGTGCCATGCCCGTATTTGGTACAGATTTGTCCTCCCGTCAGCCGTTTCATCAGGATATCCTCGCTGACCTTGGCCATTAGGGGGGATGCCTTTCCGGCGCCAATAACGTAAATATCATTTATATTGCTTAGATCTATGACGCGGTCTCCGACATGAAGGTTTTCATATTTCAATTTAAAATATTTGCCGACGGCGTTCTCAGGATTTACCGAATCAATTGCCTGCCAGATTATCTTCATTATATCTCGTCTATATTGCTGTTTTTTCTCGATCAATTTAGTCATATTGATAACTCTTTCCGCTGGAATTTTTAAATCCCTACAATACTTCCAGCATTCGAACCGGGGAATCTATCCCTAACCGCAAGCCAGATATAATCTAGATCGATGCTAATTCATTATTTTATATAGATATAATAAAAAACGTGGTAGTGATAATCAATAAAAATTCAAAAACTCTTAAATGCTGAATAGATAATCAATAGCCGGGAATGTTAACTTTCAGCCCTATTTTGAATTTCGTTTACGAAAGAAGAGCAAAACGCTAAAAACTCCGATAACGATTAAAATGAGCCCCACAATATCCGAGATAATCGCAATGACATTCCAATCCCCCAAAGAATGAATAATCATTGCGATCCCCAACATCGCGATAAAAACACAGATAATTAATTGCTGAATCTTCAAAAAGCTATCCCCTTCCGTATCCGGTTGATATTCTACAATAATTATCGGAAATATCGAGGATTTTATTATTATTTTGATATAATTGGATATAATAGTGGAAATTTATAGCCAATAACGGGTTTTTGCGATGCAAATTAAGGCAAATGCTCATCAATAAAACCCATATTATCTCTTGAAATTATTTGACATTGAATAATCATTTTATGATATTATGAAATTGTGTTAGACCATGGACTTAACAATAAGGTGCGATAATGAAAAATCTTAAACCTGAAGATATAAAAGTAATCGTAGCCACAGATTGTGGCTCAACTACGACCAAGGCTATTCTGATTGAGTATCGTGATGGCGAATTCCGCCTGATCGTTCGCGGCGAAGCCCCCACTACTGTTGAGGCCCCTTTTGAAGATGTGACTATGGGCGCTCTCAATGCTATCGGTGAAGTCGAAGAGCTTTCCGGTCGTAAACTTCTTGACAAAGACAATAAAATAATGTCGCCGGCGAAAGGCAACGAAGGGACTGATATTTATATCTCCACGTCATCGGCAGGCGGTGGTTTGCAGATGATGGTAACCGGCGTTGTCCGATCAATGACCGCTGAATCTGCCGAGCGGGCGGCGATGACTGCCGGGGCTATCGTAATGGATGTTATCGCCTCCAACGATAAACGCCTGCCCCATGAGCAGATCGAGAGAATTCGTCATCTGCGCCCGGATATGATTTTACTGTCTGGCGGCATCGATGGCGGCACTACTACCCACGTAGTCGAATTGGCCGAGCTTATCGGCGCTGCCGATCCAAGACCGCGATTGGGTTCGGGTTATAATTTACCCGTAATTTATGCCGGTAATACCGATGCCAGGGAGGCCGTGAAAGATACATTAGCCGATAAAACCGCCCTCGATATTGTCGATAACCTGAGACCTGTTCTGGAACGCGAAAACCTGATTCCCGCCCGTGAGAAAATCCATGATCTGTTTATGGAGCATGTTATGGCCCAGGCGCCCGGCTATTCCAAGTTGATGTCATGGACTGATGCCCCGATTATGCCGACCCCCGGCGCGGTGGGCTTAATTATCAAGATTATCTCGGATTTGGAAAATATCGAAGTCGTCGGCGTTGATATTGGCGGCGCGACAACTGACATATTCAGTGTATTCCGGCCCGAAGGCGGCGAGGGGATATTCAACCGGACAGTCTCGGCCAATCTGGGTATGAGCTACTCGGTGTCGAATGTTTTCGCCGAGGCAACCCTGCCAAACGTAATGCGCTGGGTACCTTTCGATATGGATGAACGTGATTTACGTAATCGGATTAAAAATAAAATGATCAGGCCGACGACAATTCCTCAGATGCTCGAGGAACTGGTCCTGGAGCAGGCAATTGCCAAAGAGGCGCTCAGGCTGGCATTTATCCAGCATAGATCATTCGCCACGGTGCTCAAAGGCGTTCAGCAGCAGCGGACTATTGCCGACGCGTTCGAGCAAACTTCCTCCGGCGCGTCACTGGTTAATATGATGAGCCTGAATATGCTGGTGGGTTCCGGCGGCGTGTTATCACACGCTCCACGGCGTCAGCAATCGGCCTTGATGATGATCGATGCCTTCCTGCCTGAAGGCGTAACCCGTCTGGCCGTCGACTCGATATTTATGATGCCCCAGTTGGGCGTGCTTTCGGTTCTTCATCAGAAGGCCGCCACCGAGGTATTTGAAAAGGATTGCCTGATCCATCTGGGCACATGCGTGGCGCCGGTTGGCGAAGGCAAAGCCGACAAAGAGGTGATGAGCTACAAGATCGAACTTCCCGGCGGCAAAACCGAGCAGGGCACGATCAAGTTCGGCCAGTTGAAACTTATCGAACTGGGCCTTGGAGATGATGATCAACCGCAAAAGGCGAAAGCCGAGTTCACTCCGGCCCGTGGCTTCGATCTCGGTCAGGGCAAAGGCAACAAGATGGAGGGTATGGTATCCGGCGGCGTGACAGGCGTTATTCTTGATGGCCGCGGCCGTCCGTTCAACCTTCCCACCGAGGCCAAGGTTCGTGTAGCCAAGCTCAAAGAGTGGATGCTGGAAATGAACATATACGATAAAGACAAACTGGAGAAGATGATCAGCCAGTATTAAGATAAATTGAATAGATAGATTTCAAAACCGCCGCCCTTTTGGACGGCGGTTTTTTATGTCCCAAAATAAGGCGATTTCCATAATGGAATGAACTTCGAACCATTAAAACGATAGATACCAATACTGCCGGGGCCGGCGATTATATACTCGACTATGTTATCATTGTTTAAATCAATAACGCACTTAAAAGTCATTGCGAAACTGCCTGCGCCGGGTTCAAGCAGCGTTCGAACTTTCCAAATGGTATCAGTTCGAATCAGATTGTAGGCGGAACGCCAGCACTTGTTTTCACTTGGATAAGCGAATATGTAACAGAGTATTGTATCTTTTGGATTGATTTTCGTAAAATACCTTGTTTTTACGGATCCAAAGAAGGGATAACCGCGAGAGTTGAGAATGTTCAGGCGATATTCGATAGTTTTTTCGTTTCCAATTTCATCCCTCTCGGATTTTTTCTTATCAAACCTCAAGCTATCAAATCTGACAAAAGCTTCTTTGTGTATTACCTGTAATGATTCCGCCATGGATATTATTTCAAAATCAGGATCGTCAATTAATTCGAATTTTTCTACAATTCCCGGATAGTGTATCAACGAATCACTTAGAGCAATGAAAGTCGAATACTTTGGAGGCGAAGTCTCGTTGATCGGATCAAGCAGAAGCTTTATTCCGCTATCCAATGCAGCCCCTAACCAGCCAATACTCTCTATCGTCGTGATTATTTTTTCACCATCAATAAGAACCAGAATTGTATCACCTATCGAATCGTAAACGTATTCGGCCATAGAATCCGGCGGAAATGAAAGGAAAGGATTGTGATAAGTACATTGTTTGGTTTCTTCCATATGCGTCAGACGGAAATTTCTATTAATATCATGCTTTGATGATTTAAATTTTGGTGAACAGTATAACCGCCCATTTGCACAATGACCATAGGATATTTTATCCAAATCAAACCAGGTTGATGCGTCAT
>JAAEQD010000365.1 GCA_024231855.1 Candidatus Zixiibacteriota bacterium | reverse complement strand
GCGGCGGCTCGGTCATGATCTTTTTCCTTAAGTTTGGATAAAACTTAAGGATGACATAAATTCTGTCAGTTTGCAAAAAATATAGATGGGAGAATGGGGTGACAGATCCTACCGCGCTAGCGGTTTAGTCCAACTGGCTTAGGTGCATTTTCTAATTCATACATCATTAAATCAGAAATTATTAATATGCTTCTGCCAGTAATAAACTCATCTAATAGTTTATTAGACCCATCTTCAAATTCAATATCTAAGCAACCACCTATTACGGATGTATCTGTGTAAATTCTTTTCTTCATAAGTACACACTAAACGGTGTTTTCTAATTGACACCTAACATCGCACATCAATCGTCCCAACGATGAAGCTAACCCGCGGCGAGCTTGCGAGCCGTCGGGTTCAGCGTCTTGTTATGCATTGATTTCACCACGAATTCAGACAAAACTGCTGCTGAATTCAGATTCAGGGCCGCAGGATGGGCAGAGGCGCGCCCCGATAGCAGGCTGCCGGCACGATTTAACCGCGCCGAAACCCATCATCAACGATCCCCGCCCCAAGATGATGGGTTTCGGCGCGGGATG
>JAAEQD010000364.1 GCA_024231855.1 Candidatus Zixiibacteriota bacterium | reverse complement strand
TTTGCGATCCGTTTAGAAATAACATCCATAATTTTCTCTCTAATATACGATAGATCTGATATTAGCTCCTATATACTTTTTTGTCGGCTTTTGTAACAGGATTATAATCATAGAGATATAAGAAAAAACGAGAACCGGAATCGTCCCTTTCCTGATAATCTTTAGGATGATTTAATCCTATCATTCAAGTCCTTATCCTGCTTGAAACACCTACGAGATGCAGTTCCTCTCGCGGAATTTCAGCAAAAACTAATAGAACCTCCATTTATACTAATTCGCTTATAAGTAGTTTCAATACTATTTAAATTTTGAAATGAAGCTTACTCAAGCTTTGACGGTGCCGCCTTTTGGCCGGATAAATCAAACTCATCGCAATTCGGCCAGCCTTCCGGCGCTTCGGCCGGCAACTCGGATGGGGCCGGCCACAGCGGCATATAATCGGGACACCAGGCCAATTCGGCCTGGCCCCTGAAATAGCTGACCAGTTTGGTCACATCGCTGCCGATAACGCCGCAATCGCCGTTGGCATCAGCCGAGGCCCAGAAACCGACCAGGTTGCAGGGTGACGACGATATCACTCCCCGGAAATAATTCACCAGGTATGTCACATCCCCACCGATTATCGACGGCGGCCATGAGCCGTTGAACATATTCACATCTCCCGGCAGGTAGGCGAAATCAGGCTCGCAAAAACTCATTCTGGCATATCTATGCCGAATTGTACAGGCCGTACTTAAAGTATCTTCGGCAGAATGTCCTCCCTTGATCGGATCATCTCCCTGCATCAAGGCATCATCTAAAGTTAGGCCGATCAGGTCCAGGTCGTTTTCCGATCGGACTACAAAAGTTAAAATCTTGCCCGGAATCTCGTAATGCAGCCATGGATTTTCATCCGGTCCCGTTCTCGCCTGCCCGGACAACGACAGGCTGTGAAAATCATCGTAGGTCGCCGGGTTTTCAAAGACAGCTTCATCCCATTCGGTAAGCGGATAGTATGCCGAACATTCGGATTGCTCTATCCCGGCGCAATAATTTGTGTTAGCCCCTATCACACATAACAAATCGGCAACATGTATATCAGCCCGGCAATTCAACCAGACATCGACATCAAACGATTCGCCCGGCGCGATAGTTATTATATCCTGCCATGCACCACCGGAAAATTCGCCGCCAAACCAGAGATAAATATCGAATGGAAATGGACTCATTATCATATCGATAATCGTCGTATCGCCGCTGGTGGCGGAAATGCTGCCTATTACGGTATCGCTGTAATACGGATGAGAAAACGAGACCTGATATTCAGCCAAATCCAGATAATCAAGTTTATAGATTCCATCGGCTTCGGTGAAATCATTGATCTCCGAATGCCCAACTACTTCGATATAGACATCATCAATCGGCCGCGCTCCGGTATCGACTACCACGCCGGCTATTGCGCCAAGGTGGCCAAGCGTTATGTCCCAATTGATCGAGTCGCCGCGAGGCAGATTTACGCCGGGAATCACCGAGTCAATATAGTGAGGATGATGTAATTCGAAAACATAATCACCCGGAATCAGCCTGTCAAAACCAAAAACACCATTTGAATCGGAAAAAGTCGAAATAAATTTATCGACTATGGATATTTCGACACCTTCGACAGGATTCATCTCAGGATTGGCTATACCGCCGGTCAGCACCGCGAAGTCAGTAGCCAATCCAAAGGCGATCGGGGAAACGTTCACATCAAACGCTTCGGGGATCACAACACCCAAAGTATCATCTAAATAAAACGTCGGAAAGTAACCCTCCCCAAGGCCAACACACTTAAGCGTATCGCCTATTAATGAAGGATCGTTCTGAGTATCTAATACGAATGTTATTATTTTCACCGGTGTATCGCTGTGAAGCCAGGGACCGCGATCCTCTCCGTGTCTATCAGCCCAACCATAAGCCCTCTCGCTGACCCAACCATCAAAATTAGGGGGCGAACCCACGGTTTCCGCAAATAGCAGCATTGGCCACTCGGTAAGCGGGTAATGTACTTGTCCGTCCATTCGATTGAAGTCAACGAAATATCGTTCGTCAGCTCCCAGAGGTATACTTACTTCACTAATATAAATCGAATCCGCGGTGCTGGCGTAAACATCGAATTCCAGGCTGCCGCCTATCGGAGCGTTAACCGAGGAACCATCGACATTGCCAAGCCAGAGAGTAGCGCTGCAATTCGGTAAGGGCGATAAAACAACATTCATCAATGCCATTGAATGCCCAGCCAATTCGACATTGGATATTATAGTATCGAGGTAACCATATTGCCTGAATTCCATATCGTAAACGCCTTCAACTATACCATCGATTTGATATCTCCCGTAACTATCGGTAACACCGTGCGACCCGGCGTCATCGTTTAATCGAATTTCGGCATGTAAAACCGGCTCATTATAATCACCTATAATGGTCCCCTTAATAGACCCGGTCCTTAGCATCGTGACATCCAGCGATAACGTATCGCCTGGAGTTATATTTAAATATGTATTGCCAATGTCTTCATATAAATCGGATGAAAATGTAGCCCAATGATAACCGGATTCCAGGTAGCCGATTCTGTATTCGCCGCTATTATCCGTTGTATCAATACCGGTAACTGATCCTCCTCTTACCGACGTAACTAAAATTCCCTCGAGTGGTTGATAATCTATATCGGTAACGAGTCCGGTGAAAGCGCCTAGTCGTTCAAGCGTCATATTCCTGGCTGTAGTTTCATCACCGGAAACCGGAATACCGGCAAGAATTGTATCTTTGAAGTCAATATGATTTAAAAATACGCTATATAGATTAGGAGCATTCAGATTATCAATATAATACACACCGTTTTCATTTGATATATCCGAACCTCCATAGCTAACTACACCGACATTCACCCCTTCGATTGGATTGCTATATTCATCGGTAACCGTGCCGGAAATTGCTCCGTAACCGTCGTACGCCAGCGGCTCCAAAGCTCCTATATCGGCTATCGTCCCATTTGAATCTAAAGGCGATGATGGATCGCCGGCGTCAATACAGGGAGAACTCGCGTAAAGGCGATAATCATTAACCAGGATATCTACAAACAACGGGTTTAAATATATATTAGCTTCTTCAATCGCGTTGCCTATATGCGGCCCGCTTCCATTATCATAGAAGCAATTATACAGGAGATGGTAATTGCTCCCGGAGTAAACTTGAAGTCCATACAATGAATTGTCGTAAATGATATTATTTCTGATATAATTACCTGCTGCTTCACCCTCGCAGAATACTCCTCCCGCGTACAAGGCAGCGGTATTACTACAAATAGTATTGTTTTCAATAACGCCGCCGTAGGCGTCAATTCGCAAACCCCCGCCGGTTATACCGGCTTGATTGTCATAGACAACATTATGACTGAATACATACCAACTCAAATACGCATGGAATCCGGCACCATTGTTTGCAGCTGTGTTGCCATAGATATAATTGGAATCTATAAACGTCGGATAATTTATGTCACAACTTCTTATATTGATACCGCCTCCATGTATACCGTAGTTGTTCCTGATAATATTCCCGATTATTTTCGGGCGAGCGTCATTTCTGATCACAATTCCGCCCCCCCGTATGTTATAGTCGTGACTATTGTTAATATTGTTTTCTATAATACAATCTCTAATTAGCGGATCGGAGTCGATACATATTATTCCCGATCTATTGGAGTTTCTTATAGTGAAACCTTTTAATACGGAATTTTGATTCTCATTGTTAATGAAATTCACGATTGGTATATTTCTGTATGATTTTTCGATTATCGTCGTTTCCGCGCCGGATTCGCTCATTAAGACGATTTCCTTGCCATCGAAATCGATATGCTCCTGATATACTCCCGGCGCGACCAGCACGGTATCTCTGTCTACGGCGGCATCGATAGCGCCTTGAATCGTACTAAACGCGGTGGGAACATTGATAACCGTCGCCGATGCCGATATAGTTAATATAATCACCGTAACTAACGCGAAAATCACTTTCGTTTTCACTTCAATCCCCAGTTTTCAAAATTACCTATGAGGTGGAAAGGCGGCCAAAGGCCGCCTTTGAGTTGTCAATCGACTTACTGTTCATTTATTGACTAACGTTACTCAAGAGGTGGAGTGATTACGCCAGCCGCTTCTGAGCCGCAATCCGGCCAACCCTCCGGAGGATCCTCCGGCGCATCATTTTCGACCATCCAGGCGGGACGATAATCGACACAATATCGTACTGGAGAGACCAGTTGCCTGAAATAATTCACAAGGAAAGTAACATCGCTGCCGATTACCAGGCAATCGCCGTTAGCGTCAGCCGAGGCGTAGAAACCGGCTAATTCACAACCGGGCGCCATCATTCTGAAATAGTTAACGAGGTAAGTCACATCGGAACCGATTACTCGTGGCGGCCATGTTCCAACTTCCATATTTGCATCACCGGCAAGGTAAAGATATCCCAACAATAGGCAAGTCGAGGCATCGGCGCTTCCAGGCACTCCCTCTATATTACCAACATTATCGGTTGCCACCGAATAGAATTCGTAGCACTTGTCGAAATCGCCCTGGAATTGCTCGGATGTCTCCCATGATGCGGCGGTATACCATAAGCTATACGGGCCGCTATCCTCGGAGACATATATTTCAACCTTGTCGATTCCCGAACCGGTATAATCGCTTCTGGTCCAGGAAACAGTCACGGTATCGCCAATTACCAGCGAAGGTAGTGAATTGACCTCCGAAACCGGAGCCTGTTTATCGATAGTCCGGAGTAACGGCTCGTATTCCGGGCACAGTTCCCAGGGATCAGAATCGAATTTAACGGCAGCTCGATTAGTAATTTCGGTTTCGTTTAGGATAGGTTGATATGTCCTGGCGCCATAACAAACGAAACCTTCACCCTCAGGCGGGGTATTATTATCCGGCAACGCTATTGAAGTGAATGTCCAGGTTAAGACAGCCTTGGCATAATCGATATGTGTGCTGCATACCAATGAATGGCTTACCGGACCCAGGACCAATGTGCTCAGGTCGATGTCCTCATCAAGCGTATCGGTAACTACTATATCGGCTACAGTTGCCGCGCCTCCTGTCT
>JAAEQD010000363.1 GCA_024231855.1 Candidatus Zixiibacteriota bacterium | reverse complement strand
GGCCCGCTTTGTTCCGATCCGGTTCCGGTGGCACACGTCTTTGCCGCTGTGGTCGACAATATGTTAGGCGTAGTAAATGCTAATAACGGCACCTATTGGATTCCCAGCCGCAATATAAATACTATCGGTAACATGGAACCCGGTCAGGGCTATAAAGTTTATCATACCTTCGATGAAACGACGACCTTTACTTACGACTGCACTTACGCCGAACCGGCCAGCATGTCATATTGGCCGGAGACACCGGTTCACTTCACTTCAATCCAAACCGGCTCATTACAACCCATTATTATAAATGAGGCAAAATTGGACAATCGGCCGCTCGAAGCTGGGGACGAGATTGGCATCTATGACGGTGAGATATGCGTGGGCAGTGTAGTAGTCCAGGGTAGTTTCCCGCTTTATACCAGCGCCTGGCAATCTTGCCCGGATAACAATTTGCCCGGGTTTAGTCAGGGTAATCCGATTAGTTTCCGAATCTGGCATGCCGGTCAGGAATTAGAGATCGGAGCAATGTTTGAGGAAGGTAACGGCCAATTTAGCGAATCTTTCTATTCGGTCGTATCATTAAGCGCAACCACGGTCACTCAATTTGAGTTGGCCCAAAACTATCCCAATCCGTTTAATCCGAACACGACCATTGCTTTCGCCTTGCCGACAGCAGTTGGTGTTAAGATCAAGGTCTATAATGTCAACGGTCAAATGGTCAAAACATTAGTGGATGAGTTGAGACCGGCCGGTAAGTATGAGGAAAACTGGGATGGCACGGATAATCATGGGCGCAGTGTTTCCAGCGGTCTTTATTTCTACAGTATGGAAACCCCGGATTCCAAACAGACCCGGC
>JAAEQD010000362.1 GCA_024231855.1 Candidatus Zixiibacteriota bacterium | reverse complement strand
GAATCCATTGAACCGTGAGGCATATGCGGTAGTGTAGGCACCAGATGACAGTATGTATACAACATCGCCTATTTCCAAATCAGGAAGTTTGATCTCATTAGAAATGACGTCCATACTATCGCAGGATGGGCCGGCTAATACCCAGTTTTGCAGGGGCCCTTCTTTTTCGGTTACTATCGAGTATTGGATGCCGCCTATACTTTCCATGAAACCATTGAAAACTCCAACGTCGATATAAAGCCAGTTCTCGGTGTTGCGTCTGGCCTTGGCGATGACCGTACTTACCATGATACCGGAGTCACCTACAAGCGCCCTGCCGGGCTCTACAAAAACATCAATATTATCGGGTAATTCATTTTCCAGTGTTTTCTTTATTATGGAGGAGATTCTATCGATGGATGGTGTGGAATCAGTGTATTCGATGGGGAAACCTCCGCCGATATTGAGCATCCCAAGTTTTATCCCTTTGTTCTGAACTATATCCCATACTGTCCGGCTTTTTTC
>JAAEQD010000361.1 GCA_024231855.1 Candidatus Zixiibacteriota bacterium | reverse complement strand
GTGAAACAATATCTCTCGATTGCGAGCCCGGCATTCGCGAGCGCAATCCAGTCCGTTGGTATGTCGAGTGCTATTCTTATATTTTCGGCGAGGCCAATCGGTTGATTTAATTCAGCATTATGGTGCAATACTACCGATAAGCTCTCTGAGATTACAGTTAAATCGGAAGTGGTGGCTTCAATGATTTCTTCGAGTTCAACTGTTATATCTTCATCGACTCCGATATCGTCGCCGCCGCTCGGATATAAAAAAGGAAAAAAAAGGTCAACCTGAATATTTTCTGTAATGCCGATTGACTCTGAATCCACTAACTCTCGGAGTCCTATATCGGCCTGTATAATCTCAGTGACCGCTATGCTTTGAGACATGGAAGGGACGATTTCATCTGCTTCCATCATCTCGACTTCACGCATCTGGACGCGACCATTTGTGGCAGGGGATGCACTAACATGAATTCTGTAATATGTGTATTGCGTGGAGTTTGCGAATTCGAAATCTTTCCATGTATCACTTGACCAGCTAAGGCTCGTTTCATTTACGAGCGTCACTTCTTCACCACCAAATGAGCCCGTATTAGATGCCTTTAATGTAAAATCTGTTGGATGGTCACCAGCATTATTGAAAGGCTGTATTCGTAATTTTCTTGCTTTTTTTGCAGCTCCCAGCTCTACCTGTACCCACGTCCCGACATAATCGCCAAGGCCGGTATACCATTGCGTTGAAGAGTTATTGTCGAAGGCTCTGTCGCCTTCATAACCGCTGGACGCCCTACCCTCGCTGTAGGTTTGGCCGCCAGTGAAATCTGATTCGTAATCAGTCATTTATTCCTTAACCAAAAAAGTCAATGATATTATCCCGCCGTCATCTTCCATCTGAGATATCGCTCCAACGAAAAAACCCTCTTTGCATGATATATTTAGAAGGGTTTCGTTTCGATGCAAGTACCACAAATCGTCGGCCGTATCCTCATCCAGATCGGCGGATATATTTAAAGTCCTATCGCCGTCCGC
>JAAEQD010000360.1 GCA_024231855.1 Candidatus Zixiibacteriota bacterium | reverse complement strand
TCAGGACGCGACGATTCTCTATATCGACGATTACCTGTTCACCGATGCCGACGGTAATAACGATATGCCCAAGGAGCGCGATCAGAAGCAATTCTATCGCAACGCTCTGGCAGGCTATGCCTTTGCCGAATGGGACAACGATGTGCAAGGAGTACCCGTGCTGGCCGACCTGGCCGGAATCGAAGTTATTGTCTGGTGTGCCGATTCCGAGATTGGCACTGCCGATGGCAACTACAGGCTTTGGTATGACATCGGAGCTGAAGGCGGCGGCGTTCTGAAGGAATTCATGGATGGCGGTGGTAAGCTTCTGTTGACCGGTACCCAGACATTGGGCTACATGTACGACAGCAACCCGCCCGCATCTGACGCTTTCGAATCGGAGTACCTCGGTGTTTCCGATAGCTTGATTATCGATGTTGTCGATACAACATGGTGGCTCGATGATGTGGCGCACGATACTCTTATAGTTACCCCCGATTCGGTTACGGCCGATACTTCCTATGAAGAAACCTGGTTTAACGAATGGTGGCTCACCTGGGTTATGAAGGATTCTGAGACAACGCTCGATCTACCGGATTCGATGAAAATCGACGTAGCCAAGCAGGGTGATCAGGATGACTATTGCTCCGGCATGACATTCCTGAGAAACGATGCTACCGTTACGACCGAACCGATTTTCAGATGGGGACTCTGGGTAGATGGTTCCGCTCCGGCTGCTCCATACTATGAGAGCATAATTGGACACATTACATCCTGGAGTGGTGAACCGGTATCGGCAATGTTGAATTTCGATACCTATTCCATGCCTCCTGATGGGATTCGACAGACATTCGTGACTATTCTGACTGAATTTGGCCAATAGCTTAATTGGCTGATTAAACTAAAAGCCCGCTCACTTCCATGTGGGTGGGCTTTTTAAATGAAGATGAAAAAATTAACAATAATACTCGCTTTAATCTTGTTAAGTATATCAACTAACGCGTTAGCTGATTCATCATTGGACAATCTGATAAAGGATAATGCCTTGGAGGGCGCGTTTATCGGTATAGAAATCAAGGACCTCTCATCCGATTCGTCAATCTATGCTTTCAATCCGGATTTGAGATTTTCTACGGCCTCGAACCTGAAGCTATTTACCAGTGCCGCGGCGTTGGAGATGCTGGGTCCCGATTATCGGTTTGAGACCTCGTTCTATACCAATGGTAAAATATCCAAGAAAGGCGAACTGAAAGGCGATCTGCTTATCGCCGGTGGCGGCGATCCGTTAATATCCGGCCGTTTCCGCGAATCTATAACTGAGGTTGTCGCGTGTTGGGTCGATAGCCTGAAGGCTCGGGGTATCAAGAAAATCAAGGGTGATCTGGTGATCGACAACAGCTTTTTCGAACCTGACGAATTGGCGCCGGGCTGGTCGCATGACTATTTATCCTACTGGTACGCCTGTTCTGTCTCGGCATTGTCTTTCAACGATAACTGCGTCGATACGCGTGTTTACCCGGCAAAAAAGATTGGAGATCCCTGTCTGTTGGAGATAATGCCTCAGACTGATTATATTGATATTGTTAATAATACTTCGACTATTAAGGCGGGCTTGATCAATACTTTCGATTTTTATCGTCATCCCGGTAAGAACATTGTCGAGTTTTTCGGTGGTATCGCTTTGGATGATACAAACGGTACGGTCGATTATATATCTGTAGATAAGCCACATCTTTATTGCGCGAATATTTACAAGGATATTTTACGGAGTGATGGGATTGAATTTAATGGTAAAATTATAGAAATCGATAATGACAAGCTTTTAGATAAGTATCAATATAAAAACCTGACCAGGCTTTTTAACTGGCGATCCCTGCCGATGAGCGAGGTAATTGCCGTTATAAATAAAAATAGTCAAAATCTATTTGCCGAACTAACATTGAAAACATTGGGGGCAGAGATATGCGGCGAAGGATCGTTCAGGATGTCGACGCGCCTGATACGGGATTGGCTGGAATCCATAGGCATATCAGACAATGATGTTTTCTACCATGATGGCTCAGGCTTATCGCATATGAACCTAGCCAGCCCATCTGCTATCGTAAAATTGCTTGATTATATGCGGGATTCTCCAAATTTCGATGATTACTATGAATCTCTGGCTATCCCGGGCGTTGACCGCAGTGTTCGAAGGCGGCTTGTAGATCATCCCCAAGCGAGCCAGATGAGGACCAAGACAGGTTCAATAGCCAATACGAGGACTTTCGCGGGTTACTTGACGACAAGAACTGACAAATTGGTTGCATTTTCTTTAATGATTAATAATTATTCATCAAATAGAGACGAGATAGATGACTGGATGGATAAGTTATGCGTTCATGTTATTGAGAACTATTAGATGGATTATTTTACGAGAAAAAGCGGTAAATTATTTTGCGAATCGGTATCATTGACCAGATTAGCCGAGCGCTATGGAACGCCGTTGTATGTCTACAGTTTAAGAACATTCGTCCGCCATTATAAGATCGCCTCCCGGGCATTTGGCGATATCCCTCACAGCATATTTTTTTCGGCCAAGGCCAATTCCAATTTGACTCTATTGAAGGTTATCGCGGATTTGGGCGGTGGTTGCGATGTTGTTTCATTGGGCGAGTACAAAGCGGCCCGCAAAGCCGGGATAAAAAGGGTAATTTTCTCGGGCGCGGGCAAAAGGCCCGATGAAATCGAGGCAGCATTGAAAGGTGGACTTGAGTTTTTTGGAGTAGAATCGGAGAACGAGCTTGAACTTATCGAGAAAATAGCCACTCGACTCGGTAAAACCGCGCCGATATCGCTCAGGTTAAACCCGGACGTCAACCCAATAACTCACAAATATATAGCCACCGGACTGAAAACCGAGAAGTTCGGTATCCCCGCCGGCCGGGCTATTAAAATTTATAAATACATATCTCAAAGCGATCGTTTAAAGCCTGTCGGTATATCGATGCATTTAGGCTCTCAGATTCAAACGGTTAAGCCTTTCGTGGAGGGTTTCAGGAAATTAAAGGCCATTTTCAGATTATTATTGGAACAAAGGATCGTTTTAAGCCATATTGACTTAGGAGGAGGTTGGGCGGCGCCTTTTACTAAAAATCAAAAGCTTCCCGGACCCTCCGATTATATTAAGGCGTTGGTGCCTCAGATGAAGGGCCTCGGAGTCGAATTCATAGTCGAGCCGGGCCGATCATTGGTTGGCAATGCCGGTGTTCTGGTCACTAAAGTTATATATCTAAAGACTGGGTATTCGAGGAAGTTTGCTATTGTCGATGCCGGTATGAATGATTTAATTAGACCGGCTCTTTATGATGCTGACCATCGAATAGAGCCCGTGCTATTACGCGGAGGGCGGTCTACAAAATACGATGTAGTCGGACCAATTTGCGAAAGCTCGGATACTTTTTCCAAAAAAACCGCATTATCGGCCTTGCATCAAGGCGATCTGTTATGTTTATTTACTGTCGGCGCTTATGGTCAGTCGATGGCCTCGAATTATAACAGCCGCCTAAGATCAGCCGAGGTGCTGGTGAGAGGAAATAGGGATTATTTAATCCGCGAGAGGGAAAATTATACAGATTTATGGCGAAAACAAAAACTAATAGATTTAAAGAATTTACAGAAAATAAAACCATAGATTCTGGCAGGCCATCTTATATTGAAATTGACCTGGACGCGTTCAGCAATAATTTCAATCACATAAAAAAACTGGCCGGGCGGGATAACGCCATAATGGCGGTGGTTAAGGCAAATGCCTATGGGCATGGTATTGTAAGAATTAGCAGGCAGGCCGAGAAGCTTGGAGCTGATTACCTCGGTGTCGCCTTTATCGAGGAGGCCGAGAAGCTCCTGGAAACGGGCATAAAAATGCCGATCGTAATTCTGTATCCTGATTTGCCCGAACGGGCGGCCAAACTGGTTAAAAAAGGATTAATCGCCACGGTTGGTTCCGCTGATTATCTCGAAGCCCTTAACCGGGGCGCAATATCGATAGGGACCAAAGCCAGGATATTTATCAAGGCTGAAACAGGCATGGGGCGTTACGGCGTTGATATAACAGGACTTAAGGCTTTGCTGGGTCTTGCCCGGCAAATGGATGGATTGGATATTCTGGGTATTTGCACTAATCTGGCGGACTCCTCAAACGGCGATGATACTTTTACCCGCGATCAATTCGCGGAATTTACCGAGATGGTTGATACTGCCGATTGGCAAATCGACAATATCGCCAGTATCGAAAATTCGAGTGGACTGTTGTTTCATCATACCAGCAAATTCAACCTCGTGCGGGTTGGCTTACTGATGTACGGCTTTTCGCCGAAAGCCCGGCCTGGTACAGGTTTTAAACCGGTGATGAGCCTCAAGAGCAGAATTATTCAACTGAAAAACTGGCCGGCGGGAAAACCTGTAGGTTATGGCGGAAAATTTATTCCCCGCAGCGATATTATTCTGGCTACTATTGGTATTGGTTATGCCGATGGCTACCCCTGGACGCTGTCCAATAAAAGCCATGTTCTGGTTAATGGGCTGGAAGCGCCGGTAGTCGGAAAAATCTGTATGGATGCCATGATGATTGATGTTACGGATGTACCCGATATTGCGGTAGGAGATGAAGTTGTTTTAATAGGCGGGTCTGGCGACCGGTATGTAAACGCGGATTATCTGGCGGATCTGGCCGGGTCTTTTGTATATGAACTTATTTCCGGTATGTCCGACAGATTGCCCAGGATTTATAAGGGAGGATGATGTCTTACAGAGTCAATACTAATGTTGCCGATATATGGACCGAACCGAAATTCAATTCGGAAAGAATCAGCCAGGCTCTGTTCAATGAGCCGGTTGAAATTCTGGATAGCGGGGAAGAGTACTCTCGTATACGCCTCCTCGGCGATAACTATGAAGGGTACTTAAAAAACAGTTTCTACTCCGAGAGTAGCCCGGAGGAAGATGCCGATCAGGTTGTTTCGGCATCAATTGCCGTTGCTTATATAGGCGCCGATGAGCGCGCTCCGGCGGCGACGATGATACCCTTTACCTCAGTTGTGAATGTTAAAAGACAGGCCAATAACTTCATTGTCTGCGAAACGCCCCGATTCGGCGAAATTTATCTTGTAGCCGAAGACCTGGTGCCAGTCAGCCATTTACCGAAACTTAGTCGAGATACGATGCCGATTTTCATGGATTGTCTCAGGCGTTTCGTCGGTGTGCCTTACCTTTGGGGCGGAAAAAGTTTTTTCGGAATCGACTGTTCGGGTTTCGCGCAGGTAAATTTCAAGTTCTTCGGAATAGATTTACCGCGAGATACCGGGGATCAGATTAATTGCGGCAAAGAGGTGGATCGTGATCAAATTCAACCGGGCGATTTATTGTTTTTCGAGAGACATGTAGCTATCGCGATTTCCGATAAAAGCTATATCCATTCGAGCTCGTTTACCAACGGTGTCTATATCAACAGCTTCGATGCGGCCAAGGGTAACTATCTCAAACATCTGGATGAGGGTCTTATTACGGTCAGGAGAGTAATTGAAACTTAAATATCTATTAGTCATTTTAGCTTTCGCGGTCTGCCTGGCTCTGGTGGTGCTGGCCCGTCAGGCGCTAAGCGGCGAATATAAGATACATCATGTGGATTTCTATGACACCGGGGAAGACTGGGCGGGATTTGAGTTTGATAATTTGAATTTAAGCAAAGATAAATCAATTTTTAGGATTATATCTTCGGATAATCCGGGAATACTAGAATCACCATCTATACAAGCCAACTTTGGCTTTGATGAGATCCTGATTTCGTGGAATTATGTTGCCGATCCCGTTCAACAGGGTGGAATCTATATAGTTTTATCATTAAGCCCTAATAATACTCAATGGCATGATTTTGGTTATCAAATTTGGGGTGACATTGATTCTGATAGTGTTGGTTTCGCCAGTTATCCGAATTCTATTCGGGACATCGGTTATCTTGATGAGGATATAATCAGGCTTAAAAAGCATATGCGATACTATAAATTCAGGGCGGTTTTGTACCCCGACATGGCCAGATTAGGCATTCTTGACCGTATTTCAGTATGTTATACGAAAACTAACGCGAATATCAAGGAATTCAATAAACACTCTCCGCCGGTCAATGATATTGAGCCGATAAAACTCGCGGTGCCGTTTAAATCTCAACATTGGTTGCCCGATTCAATCGCTGGTTTAACATGCAGCCCAACCAGCCTATCAATGGTTTTAAATTATTCAGGCTTCGATTTTCCGACCATAATGGTCTCTGAATTTGTTTATGATCCTCATAATGATATTTATGGAAACTGGCCTTATAATGTTCAAGCCGCTTATATCCTAAGCAAGCGCAAATCATGGGTAGGCAGACATAATTCTTTTGGTGAGCTTGTGGATGAGTTAAATAATGGTAAACCAGTCGTCATAAGTATTGCTGTAAAAGGTGACCAGACGCTTTCCGGCGCTCCTTATAATCAAACAGATGGTCATCTAATAGTGGTTCGGGGGTTTGATAACGCCGGCAACGTGCTGGTTAATGATCCAGCCGGCGATAATATCGAGGAGGGCATGGTTACCTACGATATTGATGAGCTAACCGCGGTGTGGACCGGTCATCAGGGGGTAGCCTATCATTTATGGCCCGAATAGCCAAGCCTGAAGCCTTAAAAAAAGGCGATACAATAGCCGTGGTGGCTCCTGCCAGCCCCGCTCCCCAAACCGCTCTTGAATTGGGAGTTAGAAGGTTGGAGGAAGCCGGTTATAAAGTTCATGTTTTCCCCCAATGCACTATTAAAAGAGGTTATCTGGCCGGCGATGACAAATCCCGTGCGGCGGCTTTGATGAAGGCGTTTGCCGATAATCGATATAAAGCCATTCTATGCGCCCGAGGGGGATTTGGCTGCATGCGCATTTTGAAATATCTCGATTTGAAGTTGATAAAAGCTAATCCGAAAATTTTCGTTGGCTATTCCGATATAACAGTTCTCCATCAAGCGTTTTTAAAAGCCGGCTTTGTCACATTCCACGGCGCGATGCCATCGATCGATCTTCGCCGAAAAAATTATAAATTCAATCTCGACAATCTGATAAAGGCGCTTAATTCGAGTAAACCTTTAGGGCGAGTACACAATCCTAAAAGATTAGGCGAGTTTAAAAAATATCGCGGCGGCCAGGCATCGGGTAAGCTTACCGGCGGTAATATTTCGCTTTTAACAAAATTGATCGGTACTGAATATATGCCGTCATTTAAAAATAAAATAGTCCTTTTAGAGGATACCGACGAGGAATCTTACCGCATTGACGGTTACCTGGCGCATCTTTTTGAAGCAACCGATATTGCCAAAGCCAGAGGTTTTATTTTCGGGGAATGGGTCAAAGTTGGCATTACAGGCAGAATCAGGCGGAATTTAACATTGGATCAGGTTTTAAATGACTATTTCGGTAGCCTTAAAGTGCCGATATTAACTAATGTGGCTTGCGGGCATGGTAAGAATGTATTAACTATTCCCCTTGGCTTAAGAGCCTTTATCGACGCGGATAAGAGAATATTTGAAATCACGGAAAGGGCGGTGAGTTAAACGATGTTGGAACATAAAGTTGTCAAGGTTCATCTAAAGAACACATTCAGGACAGCGCATGGAGCGGCCGATGTTAAACATCAGGTTATTGTCAATATCGAAGGCGGCCTGGGCGAAGCCGCGCCTGTCGCCTATTATGGCGAGTCAATCGATACGATTAGTGATTTCGTGGAAAAAGCCGCTGATTTGATTGGCGATGATGTATTCAAGCTTGAAGATATTATCGATCGGCTAAATCATTTCAGGGCTTACAATACCGCCGCCAAGGCGGCTATCGATATCGCGCTTCATGACGCGGTCGGCACGAAATTAAATATTCCAGTCTACAAAATGCTGGGTATCACGGCCAGAGAGGATATTCCGACATCCTATACGATCTCTATCAGTGATCCCGATGATATGAAACGTCAAACGGAGGAAAATCCGGGCTACGAGATTTACAAAATCAAAGTCGGTGTGCCTGGCGATATCGATATGGTGGCGGCGGTCAGGGAGGCCACCGATGCCCGAATCCGGGTAGATGCCAACGCCGGGTGGACATTGAAAGAGGCGGTGCAAAAAATAAAACATCTGGAAAGATACGATATCGAGTTCGTCGAACAGCCGCTTCATTGGCACGATTACGAAGGTTTCCGAATCCTGAGATCGAAATCCAATCTGCCAATTATCGCCGATGAGGGGATAATGGATGCCGGAAGTATCGCGCTTTATAATGATAAAGTGGATGGTATCAATATTAAGCTGCAAAAATCCGGCGGCATTCGCGAAGGATTCAAAATGATTGCCGTTGCCAGGGCTTTGAAAATGCAGATAATGATTGGCTGCATGGTCGAAACCTCGGTGGGGATATCGGCGGCAGCCCAGTTGGCGCCACTGGTTGATTATATCGACCTGGACGGTAACCTGCTTATCGATGACGATCCTTATGATGGAGTGCGCGCCGAAAACGGCTATCTTAAATATCCCGATCGACCGGGAATCGGTGTAGTGGAAAAGGGATGATATTTCGGGTTGTAATATGCTTGTTTACCCTGGGTATAACCGCGTTCGCCCAAAATCATATTGAGGTAGTCTATCCCAAAGATGGTCAACAGATGGCGGCAGTCGATTCAACTTTCATATTCGGCAATACAAATCCTGAGGCGGATTTAACCATAAACGGCTATCAAGTTGAAATCCACAAGGATGGCGGCTTTCTGGCTTTTCTGCCGATTAGAAGAGGCGACTTTAAATTTGATCTAATTTCAGTTTTAAAAGGCGATTACGCGTTTACTAAAATCAATATATATGTTGGTCCATCGCCCGACAGTACCGATGATATTGTTTCCCGTTCATCGATTTCGCCATCCGGCAGAACCGTGCTTTTAGAAGATGAGATTTTCGAATTCTCGCTTAAAGCTAAACCCGGCGGCCAATTGTTTTGCGGTTTCGCCGATGATTCGGTCTGGACACGAATGTATCCGAATATTAAGCCCTGGAACATAAATAGCGTTTTCGGCGATGTTTCATCATCGGATGATGATGATTACGCTGCCTATATCGGGCATTTGGAGATAAACGGTATCCAGGACTCATCGAGATTATATTATTTATATGAGGAGGATACTTTCGATACAAGCGGCGAGTATCTTTGCACCGAATTCGAGATAGATTCCACGGATTATCAGGTAATTCGTCACGATAATCTACCGATCCGGACATTGCGGCTGGTCGGACGGCCGCATGTAATCAGGACCGCCCCGGGTAAAGGTTATAAGCTGGTAAATCAGCCGGCTGGTGTCAGATTCAGGTATGCCGGCGAAACACCCGATTATTATCGTCTCCAATTGGCCGATGGCGTTTCGGGTTTCGTGCGCAAAGCCGATGCCAGGCTCGAAGATATCGGCACGCCCTTACCGAATGGCGAGGTTTATTTTGTCACCGCCTATGATTTCGGGAAGTATGTTCAAGTCACTATGACATTGGGTGATGCGTTGCCGTACGAGATACATACAAACGGTAATTTGATGACTATCGATATTTACGGCCTGACCTCTGATACCGACTGGATTCGATTCAACGACGATTCGCGTGAATACCTCGAATCGATCTGGTGGAGCCAGCCGCAGGATGATGTGTATCGCCTGAATATACGATGGTATGAAGATCATTATTGGGGCTATGAAGCTGGCTATGAAGGCGGCGATTTCATCTTAAAATTGAAAAAGCGGCTTAATAAACCCAAAAGGTTAGGGCCATCGGTAAAGGGCTTGCGTATCGCAATCGATCCGGGCCATTCGCACGCCGACGGTGCAGTCGGCCCGACCGGCCTGACTGAGAGAAACGCCAATCTCTGGATAGCTCATGAATTGCGCAAGATACTGCTTGGCAAAGGGGCCGAGGTTCTCATGACCCGTATGGGACATGAGGATCTGGGACTGTACAATAGAACCGATATGGCTAAACGCTGGGAGGCCGATCTGCTGATCAGCGTTCACAACAACGCCTTGCCTGATGGTGTCAACCCGTTTGAGCATAACGGTACCTCATGTTATTACTATTTCAACCAGGCCCGTCCGCTGGCCGAGGCGATACATAAGCGCCTGCTGAAAGCAACCGGCTTGCCCGATCATGGCCTCTACTATGGCAACCTGGCTCTGGCGCGAGTTCCCGAATGCCCGGCGGTGCTGGTGGAGTGCGCTTTCATGATGATCCCCGAGCAGGAAGCGAAACTTAAAACAGACAAATTCCAACGCAAGTGCGCCAAGGCGATTTACAAAGGGATTCTGGATTATCTGCGATGAGAATAATGGTGCAGACGGGGACGTCTGCCGCCCACAATGGCAGCGTTTTCATTGCCGTTTACCCGATCATTTATAATCATTAACTTTAATAGTTTCGCCCGAATAGAATTTATCCAATTCTGTTCCCGTCAATATCCGCGAAGCGATCGTTTCCGGATCTGCCAGTTTGCCCTGATTTTTATATTCGATGAATCTCGATAGGTCGGGGAAATCCTTCTCATTTGAATTGCGAATGAGCGCTTGCATATCGGTATCGATTAATACAGGATCGACATTTACGATTGAAACCGGATTATCCGCACGAGATTGCTCAATCGCGAGGCATCGTGAAAACTGTTCCAGCCCCGCTTTAGACGCGCAATAAAGGCTCCAGCCATGATAAGCTTTCCTGGCGGCTCCGGAGGTTATGTTCACGATTTTTTTCACGCCCTGAAAACCTCTCAACCTCTTAATGAAGCACGAACACAGCACAATCGCGGATAATAGATTTGAGTTGAGATTAGCGGTTATTTCCTCGAAATCGATATTATCGGCCGTTTTGATTGGATGCAATGTCCCGACATTGTTTATCAATACGATCATTTGAAATTCGGACGGATTGACTTCATCGAAAATAACATTAATCACGTTTTCGGCGTTTTGGGGATCAGACAGATCACATTTTTTGAAAATACCATTTTGGGATTCTGAACGGGAAAGCGAATAAACACGCTTGCCTTTGCTCTCGGCTTGCCGGGCAATCGCATCGCCCAGTCCTTTTGATGCTCCGGTTATGATGTAAAAATTCATTTTTGCTCTCGCTTCTTATCAATCCAGAAATTTGTAATATATCTCATATGGCATATCGGTTTCTTCAGGATATTTATCAATCTTTCTCTTGCCGCTCCAGAAAACTACCACTTTATCGCCGAGTTGATCACAGGCGATTGTATTTGGCCGATAGTATGTTAAAAGCCCTGTCTCAGTATATGAAAGAGGAGTAGTCAACCTTTCGGTTCTATTAATTTCCCCATTTCTAATTCGAGCATAATATAGATCATTATTATGCCAGTCAGGATCGTTGTCCCAAGTTAAAACGAAATGAAATGGAATATAGCCCCACCACGAAGTATTCCGGTTGCTCTGATCGATCCAAAATATATAAATGTCATCATTATCATTATTGTATATGGATATTGATCTTAGTTTTGATTTTGAGGTTTTTCTAGGCCGCGACCATGTAATTCCTTTGTCTTCGCTTAACCGAATTCCCAAGCCAACATAATCACGGGCTATTGCGATTTGCTCTCGAGAGGCTCCGATCTTAGAGCAAGAAAATGCATGAGGATTATATTTTGGGCCTTTTATGTCTGTATCGATTTCTTTAATATCCGCCCAACTTTCACCCGAATTATCACTATAACAATAAAACAGTCGCGGATCTTTCCCCCAAAGCACATGAATACTTCCATTGCTAAATGATACTGAAGGTTTTCTTAATAGACAATCTCTAAATCGACTGGGTGCAATCCTCCGGGGTATTTTCCAATGCAATCCGAAATCTTCGCTTGTGGTGAAGTAAGTCCCATCCGAATAACCGTAAACCAGATAAATATAGTGATTTCTATTAACGAAATTAAAATCAAAGCCATCGTATGTATTGTCGGTTAATTCCCATGAATCACCGCCATCAAGACTTACGCTTTGATAAAATCCGCCTTGTCCCCAAAAGACCGAAATGACATTATCGGCTGAGACTATTTGAGGATTAAGACATCTATGGTCTCTATCATCTATCGGCCAACTTGCCAGACGTTGATCAGTGTATAATTCTACCGGAGTTGACCACGTATTCCCTTGATCTATACTTTTTTGGTACAGTATTTCCTCGTCATCGCTCTGCCAAACAAGATGAATATTCTGGTTATCATCAACAGCGATATCATGATAAATGGGGAGTTCCGATTTAGCAAATTCAACAGTTTTTGGGTTGCCAATAGTTAAACAGGTAATTTGATGATGCAAATAGAAAATACCTGAAATAATAAACGGAGACAGAACAATGCAAACGATAATTGAAATTATAATTATTCTTACTTTCTTAGGGATTACTGCCATTTTGCTGTCCTTATTTGCTAATATTTTAAAAGCCCTTGATGTTCTAGCCGATCCCTACCCTTTCAACGCCCCTGCCGTTATACCCTCGGTTATATGACGCTGGAAGAACAGGAATACTATTATCACCGGTAAAGCCGCGATTGTCGAGCCGGCCATCAGTTGGCCGAGGTTTATCTGCTGGAGGCCCTGTATCATCGCCAGGCCGACCGGGAGGGTGTATAGATCGGGGGAGGAGGTCAGGATAAACGGGTAGAGAAACGAGTTCCAGTTGGTGAGGAACACCTGCACCGCCAAAACAGCCAGGGCCGGTTTGCATAGAGGCATCACGATTCGGAAGAGGATCGTGAACTCGCCGGCGCCGTCTATACGGGCGGCCTGTTCGCAATCTTCGGGAAGATTGGCGATATACTGCCTCATCAGGAAAATGCCCAATGGATTGACCAGCCAGGGAAGGATCAGCGCCCAGTAAGTGTTGTGCATGCCGATCTTGCTAATCAGGATATAGACCGGGATAATCACCACATGCTGCGGTATCATCAAGACAGCGGTTGCGGCGATAAACAACATCTTGTTGCCGATAAATTTCCGGCGGGCCAGCGCGTAGCCGCTCATCAGGCAGAATACGATATTGCCGACCGTCACGATTATTGCGACGATCAGGCTATTGACAAAAAACCGGGCGATCCCGTCGCGGGAGAACATCTCAATATAGTTGTCGAATGTCAGCGTGCCTTTAAAAATACCGGTCACGCCGCTGAATGAGGTGATATCCTTCAGCGATGTTACAACCATGTAGATTAGCGGAAACATCATGCCAATCATGACGATGGCCAGCGTAATCGAAAGCGATACTTTAATTGCTTTGGTTTTCATGGGGTCTTATCCTGGCGCATCAATGTTGTCGTGTGAGGCCACCCGATAACTCGGAATAGTAGTAGCAGGGTAAGGACTTCCTTAGTGCAGCGTATAGATTCCCGCTTTCGCGGGAATGACAGTGCTTTTTGCGCTGTTAAAACATAATACAATGGCAAAGCCATTGTCATTCCCGGCTTGATCGGGAATCCAGGGGAAGGGGAAGGTGTCACCAACGCCAGGATGTCGTTCCTTCCTTCCGGACGGATATAATTGCATTTGCCTCTCATACCGTGCCGCCTTTGCGGGAGATCAGTTTCATTTGCAGAAGCGAAAACAGCAGGATTATGAGGAATAGTATATAGGCCGCTGCAGATGCATAACCCATATTGAATTTCTGCAGTCCTTCATTAAATACGAAATAAACGACCGTCGAGGTCGATCCCAGCGGACCGCCTTTAGTCATCACGTATATTTCGATAAACACCTGGAATGACCTGATCGTGTTAATCACCAGGATGAACAACAGAATCGGCGTTATCTGAGGCAGGGTCACGCTGAATATCCGACGCCAGAAACCGGCGCCATCGAGTTTGGCGGCCTCGAATATCTCGGTGGGGATACTCTTGATACCTGCTAAAAACAGAAGTACATAGTAGCCGATTGCCACCCATATATCCATCACCATAATAGCCGGTAAAGCCGTACTGGTCGAGAAAAGGTAGCCGTTCTCGGGCACATCGATACCGATAAAACCACCCAGTAAATGAAGGTAACCTCCACGAGCGTATAAGCTTGAGAATATCAGCGCGATTACCACCATCGAGGCAATCGATGGGATAAAATAGCCTGCCTGGAATATTTTATGACCGGGAATTTTCTCCGCGATCAAGACCGCCAGAACCAGGGCTATAGCGGTTGTGAAAGGAATTGTGCCGAATACGAAAAACGCCGTGTTTTTCAAGGCCAGCAAAAATGATGGATCACTGAAAAGCCGGACGAAATTTGTTAATCCGACGAATGAGGTTTTGCCCAGGATCGAATAATCGGTGAATGACAGTATAAACGAATAAATAACCGGGAATGCCCAGAATATCAACAGGGTCAGAAACCAGGGCGAAATGAGGATAGCCGTATTGAATCTTTTCAACGATTTAAAGTCTCATTTATGCTGGTTTGAGCATCCTTGATCGCCTGCCGGGGGCTGATTTCTCCCAGCATGACTTGCTCAACCATGTTCTCTATAATCGTTTCGATATATATCCAGCGTGGATGAACGGGTGTCGACCGTGAGCTCATGAGTTGCTTGAACAGTAATGATGACGAATCCGCCGGATTGGCTTTATGAGGTGGATAACCGAAGCCGACAGAGTCACACAAAGCGTTGACATTATCGATACGGGTGATCATCTCCATCAATTTAAGGGCGGCTTGCTTCTTCTCGGATTTATACGGAATCACCAAATACTCACCGCCGCTAAATGACCATCCAGTACCGGCTTTTTCCTCGGGTATCATCTGTACAAGTTGATATTCAAAGTTCGGCGGAGTTTGCTTCAATCGCTTATGAAACCAACCGCCGGATATAAGGAATCCGATATTGCCTTCGATAAAGGCATCCTCCAGGTGTCGCTGGGTTTCTATTCGAGCGCAACGGGTTAATCCAGAATAAAACTCTAACGCTCGCAGCACTTCCGGCGTATCGATCAGGATTTTACCATCCTCGATTATATCGCCGCCGGAGCTCCAGACAAACGGCAGGAATTTTTTATAGAGCCGATGGGGCTCCGCCGAGTTGGCGCCAAAGCCGGAGATTTCCTCATTGAGGGCGTCGATTCTTAAACAAGCTTCACGCAGTTGTTGCCAATCGACAGGAATATCCAGCTTGGCCTTTTCCAGAAGCGTCTTGTTGAAATAAAGAATCCTTGAGGCTAAAAACCAGGGCTGAGCGTAGATATCGCCCTCAAATATGCCCGGTTCGGTAAGCATGAATTTCGAGGTGTCGATTTCGATTTTGGCCAACGCGTGGCCGGCCGCGAATTCGGCTATCCAGTCCGAACCGAGTTCCAGAATATCGGGCGGATTATCGGCCCCGAAAGCTACGACTATTTTCTGGTGCCCGTCCGCCCAGGTTAGATCGGTGACATTAACTGTCCAGCCGGGATTTTCTTTCTCGAATTGATCGACAACCGATTCGATGACCGGTCTGGCTTTGGGATCGGTCCAGAACTGCCAGAATTCGATTGTTTTGTTTACCTGGTCGCCGCCGCAGGCGAATAATAGAGTTGCTAATATTAATAATCGTTTTATCATGCCAAAATATTAGGAGATAGGCGATGGTAATGTCAAGCGGATCGGGCCTGAGCTCATTATTTTAAACTTTTGCCGCATCTATGTCCAGCGACCGTTTTAAACAAGAAAACTTATTATCGAGATCGAATTCCGTGCCCAATATTATTCATTTGGCAACTTGTAATAGAATTCGCTTTTAGCACATGATTCATAGCTATCGGAAAGAAGTTTGCCGTCCACGACTACGTTATCATACGGATGTTCACAAATATGAATTACCGGTTTCCAATCAGGTTTGCCCATGCATTCGGTGAAAGTATCTGTGAGCGATACGGCGAGTTTTTGTTTCTCGGAACGCTGCAGCCGGGGGATATAGAGTAACAAATGAAGATATGGCCGACCGGTTTCACCATCCCACATTTCACCGCCGGAGGAAGCGCTGCCGGCTTCATATTCATTATAATGTATACCGAATATTTCGCCGCCGAATTTAGTGTCTCTGTCAAACACCTCGGTCAACCGTCCAGACAATGTCTTCTTAGTTTCGATATCTAATTTCGGTGCAGTTATCTCAAGACATGGCATGTTTATTCCTCCTGTTGTCAGTCAAGATTGTTGTATAAAAACATAACTATTTTACTTATTTTTCATTGATGCCTTATACTCATTAATTATTTTCACCACTTTAACAGCGTTCTGAGCATTATATATGAATTCACCGTCGGGTATCATCTCAGCCAGCCTATTCGCCGCGTTCTCGTTTGCCCAGGGCCAGAATCCTTCCATAGCGGTCTTAAAAGCTTCCATTGTTTCAGGCGAGGCTTCAGCTTTGATATGGTATACCAGATTCTTGCGAAATACAATATAAGCTGGATCATAATATGCCGCTTCAATTTCCATCGCATGCAGCCAATCATTGTTTTCCTGAAGCTTGAAAAATGCCGTATCTCCTCTTACTTTAATATCACTGATCGTCATAGTGAGATCAAGGGCAGAATCGTATTGCGCGACACCCCTTATTTTCTCCGTGTCAGAGAGCTTAAACAGGCCAACGACTTCGAAAACGGCTTCATCCGAGTATAAGCTCATAAGCTTTTCAACATCGTGACTGTTATACAAAGTTTCATATTTCTCAACCAGTTGTTCCGGATTTTGCCCAGAGCAATTTAAGAGAATAATAGTTAACAGTATAGACATAAAGCCAAGCTTGAGAACGCCAGAATTTTCCAAAAACTATCCTCCAATTCGACTATTAATCACTCAAGATAAACCACTTCTTTGAGATTTTATTCTAACATATTTATATTAGTTAGGCCGGAGGATGGTTGTCAATAAGGATTTGCGAAAATGTTGCATCATCTGGCAGTTATAAACTCCTAATGTAAAATATCGGATATTGATTGAGGACGTAGACTATTAATCTTTTGGAAGTTTATAATAAAAATCGGTTTTTGCACGCTCTTTATCTGCCTTCGAAAGAAGACTTCCTTTAACACCGATATTATCGTAAGGTAGTTCTATTATATATATAACCGGCTGCCAGTTCGATTTACCTATACAGTCGGTATACGATTCGGTAAACGCTTTAACCAGTTTCTGTTTTTCATTATGGGTAAGACGGGGACCGTAGAATACGAAATGAATATACGGCTTTTCATCGCCGCCGGACCATTTTTTACCGCCAGAGGATGTCTGATCCTTATCATATTCAAGATATCGGATGCCGAATATGTCGGCGTCAAATCTCGTATTATCCACGAACGCCTCGGTTAATCTCGCGTTCAGCGCCTGCTTTGTTTCGAAATCCAGCCTCGGAATAGATAGCTCAAGGCACGGCATTAAATTACTCCTTCTCCTTATAATATTCCAATTTGAATTCGCCGTTCTCCAAAACCACGTAGCTGAAATGATCGAGCCAGTCGCCGGTGTTGATATACAATCCGTTATCGAGCTTTTTTATCTCCGGAACATGAGTATGCCCCATTATTACGGCATCGCAACCCGATTTAATCTTCTCGGCGGCGTAATCGTAATAGCCCCGCAAATCTTTGGGTTTTTTCGATGTATATTCACGTGAAGCCCCCGATGTGCGATGAGCCAATCGATATGCCCAATCTACCGGCATTAGTTTATAGAGCCAGATATTGGGCTTGAAGCGGAATAACTTCTTTAGTAATCTATAGCCATAATCACCGTAGGCCAGGCCATCGCCATGATACAGATGTATCTTCTTACCGTGATGGTCGATTTCGAGTTGATCGCCTGCCAGAGTGATGCCCACTTGCTTATGAAGATAATTGCCCAGCCAGAAATCATGATTACCCGGCAGATATACTATCTCGACACCTGCTTGCTTTAATTTTAGCAGGGCTGCCAGGGTTTTCAGATAGGCTGAGGGCACAACGTGCTTATACTCCAGCCAGAAGTCGAAAAGATCGCCGAGTATATACAGGTAACCGGCTTTTCCTATAATGCTATTTAAGAAATTAACCAGCTTATCTTCGATCTGGCCGTTTTCAAACGACAGATGAGCGTCGGAAATGAAATAGACCGGTTTGCCTTTTTGAAAGATTGAAATTTGTTCGGAGGTTTTTTCCATAATCACCAGGTTGTTTGTTTGACACGCATCCCTAACGGAAGTATAATCTATGCGCCCGAAAGTGGCAAGTTTTTAGAATCAAAATATGGTTTCGGGCCGTATAAACTATTACCGGGAGCAGGAGTGTTATGGATAAATTTATTGTACGTGGAGGAAGGAAACTTCAGGGAACCGTTAATATTTCAGGTTCCAAAAACGCGGCATTGCCTATACTGATAGCTGGTCTATTGATCGAAAAGGGCGAAACAGTTGTTAAAAACGTCCCAAATTTGGCCGATATCGGTACCGTGTTAAACGTTTTAAAGCATCTTGGTGTCAAAACAGTGTGGGATAAAGAAGAGCATATAGTTGGCCTGGATGCTTCAAACCTCAACAATCATGAGGCGCCTTATGATCTCGTCCGCAAGATGAGAGCCTCGTTTTTGGTGATGGGTCCGCTTCTGGCCCGATTGAAAAAAGCCAGGGTATCTCTTCCCGGGGGATGCGTGTTGGGGCCGCGGCCGGTCGATTACCATTTGAAAGCCTTTGCCGCGCTGGGCGCGAAAATAGTCGATGAAGGCGGGTATGTAAGCGCTAAAGTCGGTTCGCTGCGGGGCACGGTGATTCATTTCGATAAACCCTCACATACCGGGACTGAAAACGTGATGATGGCGGCTTGCCTGGCAAAAGGTAAAACTACTATTATCAATGCCGCCTGCGATCCAGAGGTTGTCGATGTAGCGCGGTTTCTAATTCTCGCCGGGGCCAAAATCACAGGCGTGGGAAGTACGATTATCGAAATCGAGGGCGTGAAAAGCCTGAAACCGATCGAATATAGTGTGATGCCCGACCGCCTGGAAGCCGGGACTTTTATGATGGCCGCGGGAATCACCGGCGGCGATATTATGGTAAAGCCAAGATGCGAGAGCTATATGGGAATCGTAGTGGCCAAATTGAGGAATGCCGGTCTGGATTTTAAATTTTATAAAAGCGGAATCAGAGTCAGCCGGCCCGGGTCAATGGGCGCTATCAACCTGACTACATTTCCCTATCCGGGCTTTCCCACCGACCTACAAGCATCTATTATGGCCATGTGTTGTGTCGCCGAGGGGATATCGCATATCCAGGAAACGGTCTTTACAGACAGGTTTACCCATGTAATGGAGTTGGCTCGTCTTGGCGCGGATATTAAGATAGCCGGTCAAGAAGCGGCTATCACCGGTGTAAAAAAATTAAAAGGAACATCGATAATGGCCTCTGATATACGGGCCGGCGCCGGTTTGGTTGTGGCCGCCCTGGCCGCCGGTAGAAAGTCAGAAATACTAAGAATTTATCATATCGATAGAGGGTATGAAAAAATAGAAGCAAAACTTCAGGAATTAGGAGCCGATATAAAAAGACAACAAGTGTAATATATACTTTGGAACAACAGAACCTTGAGCCTTGTTAATAAACGTAAGGACATAGAAGAAAGGTCGTTAGATATGAATAAAATAGCGTTTTTATTGGCGGTTATATTGCTTTTGGCCGCTTCTGCCGGCGCTCAAGTCGAGTATTTTGGGCAGAACAAGGTTCAGTATAAAGCCTACGAGTGGCATTATATTCAGACGAAGAATTTTGATATCTATTTCGATAAAGGTCAGGATTCTTTGGCTTATTTTACGGCGGATGTGCTTGAAAATTCACATAATGCTGTTGCCGATGAGCTTAATCATGAATTGACATCAAGAGTGCCTGTGATTTTATACAGTTCGCCCAACGATTTTCAGCAAACCAATGTCACTCCGGGCTTATTGCCTGAAGGGGTCGGCGGTTTTACCGAGGTTTTCAAAACCCGGGTCGTTGTACCTTTCGATGGCTCTTATGAAAACTTCCGGCATGTTCTCCATCACGAATTAACTCATGCCGTAAGCTTTAACTTACTATATGAAAACGCGATAGGTTCATTGTTATCCAAACAGGCGTTATTCAGTCAGCCGCTTTGGCTGGCCGAAGGCTATGCCGAGTATTCCTCTCGAAAAGGCTGGACCTACGATGCCGACATGCATGTCCGCGATGCTATTATCGAGGGCTATCTTCCGCCGTTACCAGCATTATTTGGCTTGTTAAACTATAAGGCAGGCCACGCGGCGATAATTTATATCGCCGAAACCTATGGCGAACAAAAAATATCGGAGATTAACAACAAAGGCAAAGTGTTATTAACGATTGATAGAGCCGTTGATGCGGCCCTGGGGACCGATTTGGAAAAAATTTCCAAAGATTGGCAAAGGGAACTCCGTCGAATATACTGGCCGGAATTAACCAAGAGACAAACTGCCGGTGAGATCGGTAAGATGATGACCGATCATCAGAAAGACGGCTCGATGATAAATATGAACCCTATCTGGTCGCCCAAAAAAGATCGTATAGCTATCACTTCAGATCGGTCTAGTCCGCAGGACGGTTTCTCCGACCGATTCACCGATATCTTTGTTATTTCCGCTATCGATGGCAGCAAGCTTGATAAGCTTGTCTCAGCCGAAAAATCGGGTGATTTGGAATCCTTGCATTCTTATTTTTCCGGGATGTCGTGGTCCCCTGATGGTGAAAATCTTGTTTTTGTCTCTAAATCACATGGCGAGGACGCGTTATTTTTCGTCAACGCCGATACCAAGGAGATTTATAAAAAATTCAGGTCGGGGATCAGTGGTCTTCAAAGCCCCAATTGGTCGACGACAAACGACAAAGTCGTTGTTACCGGTAGAACGGATGGCTATTCCGACCTATATATTTACGACTTGAATACCGACAAGTTCACCCGTCTATTTCACGATAAATATGATGATGTAGAACCTGATTTTTCGCCGGATGGAACCAAGATAGCATTCGCTTCCGACCGCCCGGTATCCGAATCTGAGGCTGACACTTCATTTATATACGGTACCTATAATGTCTTTATCTATGATATTAATACTAAAGAGATTCAGGCGATAACTAATGATGATACCAAGAGCTGGAGCCCCGATTATTCGCCCGATGGTAATTTTCTGGCTTACTCATCTTATCGAAATGGAATATCAAACATTTATATTCGTGATTTCACAACCGGCGAAGATTTCCCGGTTACTAACGTAATAAGCGGGGTATTTTCACCATCCTGGTCGCCCGATGGCGATAAAATCGCGGTAAGTGTATATAATTATTATGGTTATGATGTCGCGGTCGTTAAGGATATCAAGCCGATTGTTGATGGTGAATTAGAGCCAACCACATTTAAAGTTACCGGTCGTCTGTATCCCGAAAAAGAACCCATAGTAGAGATGGAGGAGGAAGATCAACCGAAACAACAAGTGAAAGCCGACTACTCCGCGTATATCTTTAAAGCGGGTCTTGATGTTGCCCAGGAAAGAACTGATAGCCAGGAGGAAAACCCAGATGAAGTGACCGACCTGGCCCTGGCCGAACCCGAAGATACGCTTGAATACTTGATGCCGGACGGCAGTTTCGTGAAGAAGAGATATTCGCCCAAATTCTCGCCCGAGTTGGTTGCCGGCGGATTCAGTTATGATAATTTCTACGGTTTGCGGGGCCAGTCTTATATCTCTATCTCCGATATGATGGGCAATCATAATTTCCTGATCATGACTGATATGTTTAATTCTCTCGATCAAGCGAATGTCCAGGTATTCTATAATTACCTGGCCAAACGATTCGATTACACATTAGGAGTATTTCATTTTAAGAGAACTTATTGGAATGATTATAATTTACATTTTTTCTCTGACAGGGTTTATGGTGTGGCCGGTTCGGCCAGCTACCCATTTTCTCGTTTCAGTCGTCTTGATCTGAATTTATCGCAGGTTACTATAGACCGCGAAGAGTTCAAAATTCCGGCGACCCAAAATACAACGAATTTATTTATAGGCAGCGTATCATATATATCCGATGGCGTTGTTTGGGGGATTGTCGGTCCGGTCTATGGTCAGAGGTACAAGTTTTCAGTTGAGCAATCATTGAAGGCGGTCAATTCAGGTTTAGCTTATACTTCATTTGAGATGGATTATCGCAAATATTTCCATTTTGGACGCGAATATAATTTTGCTTTCAGGTTCGCCAGCGGCGCTTCATTTGGCGAGGATGCCAGAAAGTATAATCTAGGCGGAACGTCATATTGGATCGATCCCCGTCAAAGAGCCATTGATGTATACAGCGAAAAGGAAATCTACGTAAATAAATTGGTAGTACCTCTTCGTGGTTATAATTATTTCGAAGTGTCCGGTGAAAAATATGTGTTGATGAATATGGAACTCAGATTTCCTTTCATAGATTATTTTAAGATGCGCTGGCCGCTGGGGATGACATTGGCTCAGGTTAAAGGTTCGATATTCTGGGATGTGGGAGCCGCCTTCGATGTCGTCAATGATTTCAAGTTATTCGATGAGCAGGTTGGTTTCCCTAAGCTGGGTACGCTTAAGAGCGGGGTCGGATTTTCAGCCCAGATTAACCTCGGCATATTCGTATTGCGATACGATTCGGCCTGGAAAACCGATCTGGATACCATAGCCGGCCATCCCGAACATTATTTTTCATTCGGCGCGAATTATTAAGACATAGGCCGGGCAGAGATATCATATCTTTGCCCGGCCGCTACTTTTTTTGTCTTCATCCTTAAAAAAAATATAATTATTGCGGAATAAATCCCCGGCTTAGTTGTATAATCCTCACAACCAGGGATTATGGTCTTGCGAATAGGCCCACTTGGCTTTTGTTTTCACAACGGGGAGAAAAAGTTAGATAAGGTTTTTGGTGTTACCAGGGTATTGTTATGCCGGTAATATTTGATGTAACAATATCGCCAGGTATACGTAGATTAACAGGAGTTCCCGTTTTGCTGGTGATGAATCGACCAGGTAAACAGTCGAGTGTTGGAAGCAATCAGGAAGGTAATGATATTCCATTTTTCCCTCCATATTAAGGATGACATCCCGGAGTAAAGCGCAAGCTCCGGGATGTTGAATTAGTACAGTTGTTGCCGGAACTTTCATACTAAATCAGCAAACCGTAAGATATTATAGTTATTAATAGATTTCAAGTAGCTTTATGAGCGGCTGTTTGCCTGAATGAAACATGCACTTGCCGTATGGAGTTATCATGACAAAGGGATTGAAATCCTTGCCTTCAAATCAAATTTATCGTTGTAGTCTGGCCCGAATCATTCCAGTATTAATCCTGTTTACTGTTATAACGATTTTCGGAAATTCATCCGCTTCCGCGCAAAATCTTCTGGATCGTCCAGAAAGCGTGGTTTATGATATTCAAAACGACCGCTACCTGGCCTCGAATTACGATACCGGCCATATCGTCCAGATTGACAGCGCCGGCGACCACGATTATTTTGTTCAATACCAGCATTGTCGAAACGGTTTGCACATTGCCGGTAATACGGTTTACGCAGCTTGTATAAATCAGGGTGTGAAAGGTTTCGACCTGACATCCGGCGAATTAGTGATGCATGTTAATATCGAGGGTATGGATAACCTCAATGATATCGCCTCCGATACCTCAGGCAATCTGTATGTTACGGATGTCGATGCCAGCAAAATATATAGAATAGATATCGATGATCAATCCTATACGACTTTCGTTGACTGCGGCAGTTTACCGCCTAATGGTATCTGTTTCGATGAGGTGAATAACAGGCTTCTGGTCGCGGCCTACGCACCGTGGTCGCCTATTCAACAAGTAAGCCTGGCAGATTCAATCATTTCCAATATCGTCTACTCAGGCTACCAGTATCTTGATGGTATAACCCAGGATAATGATGGTAATGTCTATTTTTCTACCTGGCAAACGTATTCAATCTATCGTTTCGATAGCGAGTTTAGCGAAGCGCCCGAGTTCGTCTATTATCATCCCGGCGGGCCGGCGGATATCTTTTACAATAAGCAAGATGATGTACTGGCTGTACCGGCGATGAATCATGACACAGTGGTATTTTTATCCATGCCTACCTCGATTGCCGGATCGGAAGATAAAGCATTGCCTAGCACTATCGAATTGATGCAAAATTATCCCAATCCGTTTAATCCCTCCACCAAATTGACATTAAAGTTAGCTGAATCCAGTGATATATCACTGGTTGTTTACGATATTCAAGGCAGAATAATTTCGCGGCTGATGACAGGTTGGCAAGCGAATGGAGTCTATAATATTGAGTTCGACGGTTCCGGGCTTCCCAGCGGGGTCTATTTCGCCCGATTGACCGCGGATGATGCTCATTATACTCGGAAGATGATAATGTTAAAATAATTATGTGAAGAATTCAACAAGTGAGGTGTTTTATGAAAAGAGTTAATACTTTAGCGGCAATCCTGCTAACGCTGATGGTTTCATCCGCATTGGCGCAGGATACTCTTTGGACGAGGACTTACGGGGGAAGCCGGGATGAGGTGGCTCGCTCGATTTATCCGACGAGCGATGGCGGTTCGGTTATCGCGGGAGTCAGTAATTCCGCAGATCGGGATGGAACTGATTTTTATTTAATAAAGACGGATGCCGATGGTGAAATCGACTGGAGCCAATCCTACGGAAATGATTCGAATGAAGACGCCCATTCGGTCATACAAGCATCCGATGGCGGATATATTATGGCCGGAAATTCACAGCAGTACGGACGAGCGATCAATGAGATATATCTGGTAAAGACCAATGCTTTGGGACATCTCGAATGGGATCGTACTTATACCCCGGGGGAACAAAGCCATCTTGGTCTATCCGCGTGTTCGATATTGGAACTTGGTGATGGCGGATATCTAATAGCCGGAAGCGCGATACAGTTTGGACCTGTTTACGGTCGTTTCGTGCTGATTAGAACTGATTCATCCGGTGATTCTCTGTGGTCCCGAACATACGCGGGGAGTAATTTCGGAGCCTGGGCGAGTTGCCTTATAGAGACGACCGATGGAAATTTTATTATCTCGGGCAGAAATGGCTTCGAAAGCTATTTGACCAAAATCTCAGATGACGGCGATGTATTATGGTATCAATCGTATCTTCTGGGATCGCGAAGTATTGCCTCGTCGATTGCCCAGGCCGATGACGGTGGCTTTATAATTGCCGGTACTTTCCTTTATAGCGGCGAAGTACAAAGCGATATTTATATCATGAAAACCGATGAGAATGGCAATGCCTGGTGGACAGGACCATTCGGAGGCGTTGAGGATGATTCCGCTTACGCGATTTCCCAGGCAAGTGACGGCAGCTATTTGATCGCCGGTACCACAAATTCATTCGGTGATGGGCGCAGTAACGTGTATTTAGTACGAGCCGATGAAAACGGCGGTTTGCTGTCGACACGTACTTATGGCGGAGTCAACGATGATGGCGTCAGTTCGATGTATCGAACCAATGATGGCGACTTTATGGTTGCCGGCTATACCGCATCATTCGGCGCGGGTTCGTTCGACTGTTGGGTTTTGAAAATCGATGGTGAATTAACCGGAATTGAGGATGATAACGACGAAACACTTCCAAATATTATCAGTCTATCGCAAAACTATCCCAATCCTTTCAACGCCTCGACCATTATCGAGTTCGAACTCAACCAACCAGGGTACGCGGGGTTGGATGTTTTCGATGTTAGGGGCCGAAAAGTGAAAACACTGGTCGATGATTACCTGGGAAGCGGGCGTTACACCGTGAAGTGGAATGGTATTAGTGAATCCGGAAAAGTCGTGACATCCGGATCATATTTTTATAAATTAAAGAGTGGCGATTATATCGACACCAGGAAAATGGTTTTAATTAAATAGATTGTTTTAGTCAGGAAAGTCGACCCGGTTTCAAAGAAGATGGCTGTGTTAAAATGAATAGTTTCAAGTTTAATCCCAATCAATTAATTATTGGTACAGTGCTGTCATTAATTTTCATGATTGTCGGTTCAAACGATGTTATGAGCGCGGTTTACATAGTTTGTCCCGATAGCTCAGGCGATTTTCCGAATATTCAGACCGCCGTCCAAGGTTCGGTAGATGGTGATACTATAGAGCTGACCGATGGCGTATTTTCAGGTTTGGGTAACCGAGATATAGATTACCGCGGCAAGGCTATAACCATTAAATCACAGAGCGGTAATGCTGAAAATTGCATAATTGATATTAATGGTGAGTTCGATGGCATATCACAACGCGGCTTTCTTTTCGAGCATGATGAGGGTAACGAATCGGTTCTTCGCGATTTAACTATAATTAACGCCGTGGCCGATGGCCCCTGACCCTCCTGCGAGGGCGGAGGAGTTTCCTGCGTTTCGTCATCGCCTACTATAATCAATGTCAGGTTCACTAATAATTACGCCCTGGTTGGCGGAGGTTTTTCTGCCAGAGAAGGGGAGCCGGCTGTAATCAATTGTATCTTTATCGATAACAGCGCCCAATTCGGCGGCGGCTTATTTTTCAATAATGGGTCAATCGGCGCTATTTCTGATTGCGTTGTAGCGGGGAATGAAGCAATTGGGGCTGGCGGCGGAGTATACGCCGAAGCAAATTCTTTGGTTTTAATCACTAATTGTACTATCTCTCACAATCTGGCCACTGAGGGGGGCGGGCTGGAACTTCGGGACAGCGATGTGACAATTACCAATACAATTATTTCATTCAGTGGGCAAGGTGAAGCAATCAGTGTCAGGGGTGATGTTACCGTTGGTATAACATATTCTGATATCTATGGAAATGCCGGAGGTGACTGGATAGGACCTATCGCAGATCAGTTGGGGATTAACGGCAATATCTGCGATGATCCGTTATTTGTCGACGCGGCCAATAATGATTTCGAATTGACGGCTAATTCAGTCTGTATCGATGCCGGTGATCCCGATTCTCCTTTAGACCCTGATGGCACGATCTCCGATTTGGGGGCTTACTATTATCATCAAATGACTGATATATTAGATGACATTTCATCCATCTCGAGGGAAATCACTTTATCGCAAAACTATCCAAACCCTTTCAATGCTATTACGTCCATTCGATATTACCTGCCGGTTAAATCTAATGTGGCTGTCGATATTTTCGATCTGCTTGGACAAAAAGTAGTATCGATAATAGCCGGGGAACAAGGCGCGGGCGAGCATTCATTAACCTGGAACGCGAATGATCAGCCTTCGGGTATATACTTCTATAGAATCCAGGCGGGTGATAATACCGAAATCAAAGCCATTACCTTAATTAAATAACAGCATAATGTGGGAGTTATCAGGGAGAGATTTAAGAAGGTTTAGCAATGAATAGAAAGTTAAAAATCGTTATAACAAGTATATTAGTTGTATTAACAATTTCAGTTCCTGGTTTGGCGCAAACCTATTTCGATGAGCATATTATAGATAGCTTAACATATGGCACATGCAGCCTCGAGGCCCCCGATCTGGACGGCGATGGGGATTTGGATGTGTTGGGTGCGGTGCAGGAAGATAATAATGTTGTCTGGTGGCGCAATGACGGCGGTGAGCCAATCACCTGGACGAAGTTTGTTATTGCCGACAATGTATTGGAAGCGCATTCAGCGTACGCTGAGGATCTGGATGGCGATGATGATCTGGATGTCATTGCGACCGCTTATGGAAGCTCTCAAATTTACTGGTGGCGCAATGACGGCGGCGATCCAATTGTTTGGATGAGATTCACAATAAGTAACAGTTACAATGCCGCTCATGAAGTGTACTCGATTGATCTCGATGATGACGGTGATAACGATGTTCTGGGGGCGTCATCGATTTTACATAGAATCAGCTGGTGGCGCAACGAAGGCGGCGATCCGATCGTGTGGAACGAATTGACTATCGATGATAACTGCGGCATGGCTAAATCCGTGCGCGTAGCCGATCTCGACGGCGACAGCTTACTGGATGTTATCGGCGCGTCAATCCAGGACCATGATATGATCTGGTACCGCAATGACGGTGGCGACCCAATTCAATGGACTGAATACCTTATAGACGGTAATTTCGGCGGAGCGCACAGGGTGCAGGCTATCGATATGGACTATGATAATGACATCGATATTGTCGGCGCCGGCTATCTCGGTAATCAGATTGCCTGGTGGCGTAATGACGGCGGTGATCCGGTCACCTGGGTTAAGCAGACGGTTGGTGTAGCCGTAATGGGCGCCTGTGTAGCGATGGCCGCGGATATCGATTCAGACGGCGATATGGATATAGCCGGCACGGGACAGGCATCCGATGAAGTATCATGGTGGCGCAACGACGGCGAGGATCCGATTGTCTGGGTAAAATTCACTGTCGATAATTTCGACAGGGTATGGCCTCTGTATATCAGCGATTTAAATAACGACGGTGATCTGGATCTGCTTGCCGGAAGCAGCCATCAAGGAACGGGTGAAGTGAAATGGTATGAGAATCTGGGCGATGTCTTTGTGGCGCCGGATTTTTCCGCCGATCCGGTAACGGGCCACTATCCGTTTGAAGTACAATTCACCGATATGACCGTGGCATCACCCGAAGTTAACGCCTGGGCCTGGGATTTCGACAATGATGATGTGATAGATTCCTACGAGCAATTCCCAACATGGATATATGATGAGGCAGGAAACTACACGGTCAGTCTTCAGGCTTTTAACGATTCTCTCTCCAGGACTCGAACCTATGAGGATTTGATTCATGTATTTAACGGTCAGAGCGCGATTGAATTCAACGGCGAGACCAGTTTTGCCGTTTGTCCCGCGTCACAGACTTTGAACATAACAAACGCGTTGACGATCGAAGCCTGGATTCAACCATACAGCTGGGGCGAAAGCGTTAATCAAGGATTCGGTAAAATCGTTGATAAGGAGAAATTTACATTCTTTCTATTCAGAACGGGCAGCATAAACGATCATAGTATCGTTTTGCAGCTAGTAAATGAAAGCGGAAGCACCAGTTTAATTTATACACCGGTAAATTCTATCGATCTGTATTCCTGGCAACATGTCGCCGCGTCCTATGACGGAGTAGGGGAAGTCAAGCTGTATATTAACGGCGATGAACAAACTATCGATCAAACTATCCCATCCGCGGGAAGCATTCAGGATAATTTAGACATTGATCTGATAATTGGCAATAACTCTGGCAATAGCCATACGTTCGACGGTGTTATCGATGAAGTACGTCTCTGGAATATTGTCCGGTCTGAAACTGAAATTCGAGCGGGTATGAATAACTATATTAATGGTAATGCTGTCGGTTTGGTCGGTAATTGGCGTATAGATGAGGGTAATGGAGATGTAATCGGCGATAGCAGTGATAATGACAACGATGGGGATTTATTCGATATAACCTGGGTAGAGGGAAAGCAGCTTAATCCAACGGCAATCGATGACCATTCTGGTGATGTGATGCCGCGAAAAAGCCAATTGCATATGGCTTATCCAAATCCTTTCAATGCCAGTACGACTATTTATTATTCACTAACCAGGCTATCGAATGTCCGGCTTGAGATTTATGATATTCTGGGCAGGCAGATAGAGTCTGTTCTCGATGAATACCGACCGGCGGGAAATTATCAGGTTAGATGGAATTCCGAGCGTATTAGTTCCGGTATCTATTTTTGCAGGCTCGATGTAGATGATCACAGTGAATATATAAAAATAACGCTTCTGAAATAGATAACAGATAATTATATTGTAAGTATAATGGATTATCAACGGAACCTCACGTACTTCCATTAAGTTGATTTATAAAACGTGCAGGAGTTGTAGAATTGAACTACGTTGTGCTGATTAGAATATTCATACTTTTAAATGTCCTTGTTTTACCGGGTTTGGCGCAGGATATCACTTTGTTCTCATCCACTCCTTTGGGGGGAGAAGCGAGGGATATTCATATTTACGAGAATCATGTTTACATCGCCGAAGGTGAATATGGTGTTGAGGTGTTTAATATATCAGAACCCACCAGGCCGGAGTTTGTCGCCAGATACGATACGCCCGGATATGCCAATGGACTGTTCATGTATTATCCCGAATTGTTTGTAGCCGATGGCGATTCCGGTGTGCGAATAATAGACGCTTATGTGCCGTTCGAACCGGAATTGCTCAGCGTTATTCCGACTACGGGCTTCGCGGACGTGATAACTGTCTCATGTGGAGTTGTCACTATCGCCAAAGGTGAAAATGGGATCAGTACATGGATGATTTTAGACTATACAAACCCCGAATTTCTGGCATCGGACGATACTCCCGGTTATGCTGGAATGGTATTCGGACCCTGCGGTTCGATTTACGTAGCCGATGGCGAATATGGAATTCGATTTTATGGCAGCGAGAATCCTTTCGATCTGACTTTCGTTGGCGGTTATGACACCGAAGGCACGGCCGTGTCGGTTGCGGGGCAAAGCGATCTCGCTTTCATTGCCGATAGTACCAATGGTTTATGTATAGTAAATACCGATGATCCGGCCAATATGCAATTCCTGGCTCAATATGATACGCCCGGTACGGCGCTTGACGTATATTTTATATTTCCATATGTTTTTATCGCCGATGGCGAAGGTGGTCTTCTGGTATTCAATGTTGAAGTGCCGTCCGAGCCGATATTGACGGGGCAATTCGAAACCGAAAGCCCGGCGATCGCGATCAGTGTCTGGGAAGACCAGCTCTATCTTGTCGATCAGAATATTCTTTATATTCTGGGTATTTCTCCGACAGGTATCAACAATACATTATCGGAATTACCTGCGGAGTACGATCTATCGCGAAATTATCCTAATCCATTCAATTCATCGACAATAATAGAATACCAATTGCCGAGCGCGTCAAATGTGGCTATTGTTATTTACGATATTCTAGGCCGCGAAATATCATCATTCTCCCGTCAAAACCAAGCAGCGGGCAATCATCAGATAATCTGGTCCGCAGACGATTTTACTTCGGGGATATATTATTATAAGTTCATCTCAGATGGGTTAGCGGAAAAGAAAGCAATGACATTGATAAAGTAATGTTTACTTGGCCCAGATATTCCCGCTTATATCTGTTTCCTCAGCACAAATATCAATAAGAGGAATAATCAACATTCTGAGCGAATCTTAATTAGAATCCGCCAATAATTATTATTGATCGATCAATTAATCCATCTTAAAACGATTAGGCAGAACCTGAGCAGAGTATAACATGTTTATTTATATAGTAATATGATTTGCAGAGTTAGAATATGACGTTTAAAATGTAAATTATGTATTACTTGTTGACGACAAAGTTATTGACAATTTACATAATTATAATAAATTAGTACAAAAAGCAGAAAGGATTTACCATGCGGTATTTGATGTTGATTTTATTGGTAATTTTCCTGGTCGCGCCGGTAAGCGCGGACAATCAGCCGGGCTTGAAGGGTTGGCCTGCGATTCTTCAGGATTATAAGGATGGTTTAATCGATAGCGACCAGAAGATTGAATTGGCTCTTACGTTACTGATTAATCCCCAGAATCTTCCACCCAGATATCAAATCGATAAACCCATGCGGGACGCGACATCGATGATTTTGGATATCATGACGGTCGATGGCAAAATCGTGCCGGAAATAGTCAATCAGCATGATCTGGTTCTTACGAGAGTCAACAAACAAAACCAATATAATACGCCCGAGGGGCATTTTCGGATTCATTATGATACCTCTGGAACTCATGTAGTTTACCAGGCCACTGTCGATATTGATCCGGCCGACGGCGTACCGGATTTTGTTAACCGAACCGCCGAATATTTCGAACGTTCCTGGTATTATCAATCCGATACTTTAGGTTATGATACACCGCCATTCGATGGCGGCAACGGCGGCGGCACCGATCTCTATGATGTTTATATGCATCGCTATTCGGGCGCCTATGGCGTGACCTGGCCGGAGAGCCAAACAAATCAGCGGCCCGGGCGTAACAATGATATGACCTCGTATATCTATGTCGATCCGGCCTATAACGGTTTCGGCTATCCAGATAGGACTCTGCCGATGAAGGTTACTTCGGCTCACGAGTTTTTCCACGCGGTTCAATTTGCCTACAATGCCAGTGCCGGCGGATGGTTCATGGAAAATTGCGCAACCTGGATGGAAGATATGATGTGGGATGATATCAATGATAATTACTATTACATGTCCAGTTTCTTTAATAATCCTCATAAATCCATCCATACATCCAATGGCGGTTTCGAATACGGAGCGTTTGTCTGGCCGACGTATCTTCAGGAAAGATATGGCCACGAGTTGATCAAGACGATCTGGGAGTGGACAATTTATACCAACGCTCTCAATGCCGTTCTGGCGGTACTGGATGAATACGCCTCCGGGATTATCGATGACTATTCAACTTTCGCCACCTGGAATTACCTTACAGGAACGCGCAATGACGGTGAGCATTACGAGGAAGGTTCGGCTTACTCATCGGTCAGGATTATGAGGACTCACACTTCGTACCCGACCGGCGATAATACCAGTTGGATGCAGCCTGAGCTTTTTGGCTGTAATTATGTGTTATTCGCCAGAGCCGGCAATACGGGCAACCTCCGTATAACATTCGATGGCGGGGATAGTGGCGAGTGGATAGTCCCGGTAGTGAAATCAACCGGCACCAATCAGCACGTATTCGATTTTATATCGCTTAATAATTATGACGAGGGCGAAATCCTGATTCCGAATTTCGAAAACTATGTCGGGGTAGCGATTATTCCTTGCCTGGTAGGCGGACCATCATCGAATTTCGACTATAGCGCCGAATTGGATACAACCACTTCAATCGATGAGATTTCAGGTAATCTGCCGGATGATTTTAAACTTCACGGCAATTATCCCAATCCATTCAACGGCAGTACCATAATATCTTTCGAAGCGCCTGAATCTTACTCCGGCAACGCCGAGGTGGATATCTATGATATCCTGGGCAAGAGAGTGAATAAAGTTGATGTTTTGATAAAAGGCGGGCAGAATCATTTACTATTGGATGACTGGAACAATGACAATCTGGTCAGCGGTTTGTATTACTATAGGTTAATTGTTGGCGATGAAATCTTAACAGGAAAAATGACTTATCTTAAATAGGAGTAAAACGTGAAGAAGACATTAGTAAGCTCGCTCGTTATTGTTTTAATTTTAAGCGCGGTGGCGTTTGGCCAATTCAAAAACGGGCAAAAGGCGCCCGATTTTACCCTTCCCGATTTAGATGGCAATTATGTTACGTTATCGGAAATTACCGGTGAAGGTCCGGTTTATATCAATTTCTGGGCTACCTGGTGCGGACCATGCAAAAAAGAGATCCCGTCTTTGATCAAGCTCTACGATGAATATAAGGACCGCGGCTTCAAACTTCTGGGGATTTCCACCGATGGTTCAAGAAGTGTCGGCAAAGTAAAATCTATGGTAAAAGACAGGCAGATGAATTTCTCAATCCTGCTCGACACCAACAAGGAAGTATCCAGCAGGAAATATAAGTGCCGAGCCATCCCAATGGGATTCTTGGTCGATAATGACGGCAATATAGTTCATACGGTGAGAGGATACGTGCCGGGTTTGGAAAAAATGCTGGGTGAAAAGATGGAACCGTTCCTGATGCCCGCTGAAAAAGAAAATCCTGAAGAAGGAGAAGCAGCGAAGAAAACTTCTGAAGAAGATAAAGAAGAAACCAAGCAGTAAGCGCTATGCGAAATAGAAGTATTTGTTTCCTTACGGTGCTTTTTATCGCCTTTGCTATTTGCTCAAGCGCATTTGGCCAGGGCGATGATTGGTATATGTCGGCGGCTAATTACGCGCGTTATTACCATTTCGATTCGACCAAAACTGATTCGGCGGCGACTCGCTTTCAATTCGATTTTTATATGGGCGAGTTTTATACGGGGGCCTGGTTTGAAGCCAAACATGTCATGGAAGAGTCGGGTTTTAATTTCACATCTAATGGACTCACCCAACGTTATTTTGGCTGGGAAAATAAAGGATTTACAATTCACGCGGGCAATTTCTACCAGGTTTATGACAGAGGCCTGGCACTCAATACTTTCCGAGATGATGAAGTTGGAGTAGATTTGGTCCTTGATGGTCTGCAAATCGATTGGCGTCATAAATTTATCGATTTTAATGTGCTATCGGCTACATCCAATTCCGGCGGCGGTTTTGCTTTGCCGATTGTTCGCGGGGCCAGGGCCAAGATAAAACCGTTAAAGATGTTCCATTTGGGCGGAGCATACGTTAGTTTCACCGAAAATACGCGGACCAATCTTAGCCAGGTGAATGCCAGATTTTTACACGATTATGGAGAAGCGTATATTGAATATGCCCAGAAAAAATACCGGTATGAGGATATATTCGACCCGGCTTTAAGCAAGAACCTTAGCGGTGATGGCACATACGCTAACATTATGGCTTATTATTCCAATGTTTCCCTGTTTTTAGAGTACAAGAATTACATTTTCCTGATATATCCCGAATTGGGTTACCTTAATACTCCACCAGCGGCAAACAGGCAGGACCGTTTACTTCAAACCGAAGCCTTTAATTCATTTCAGCACATCAACGGCGAACGCGGGTATCGAGGCAATCTTACATTCTCGGCCAACGAATACTGGAGTATTGAATTCGATTATTCCAAATCCATAGCGCGTGATACATTGTCTATGAAATTTACTGAGCAATTCGCGGAAATAAGAGGAAATTACTTCGGTAATAATACGTTCTTTGTAAATCTCGATAAGATCGATTATTCCTGGACCGCGAATAACTTTCAGGGGCAACCGACGCATTATTATCGAAATGAGTTGAAGCCAATGATTGAAATAGATTACGAACTTGATGATTTCCATCTCTTAACTCTCGATGCGTTTATTATTAACTATGATTTGCCTTCAATTGCCGATACTTTGGATTTATTCGCTGATTCTACAGATTATTCTGAAAAGAATATCAGCCTTACTTTTTCGAAAGCTCCATACTTAAGGTTTACTCTGGGTGGAAGTTGGTCGGATAACGAGCAGTCTCATGATCCCGACAGAATGATATTCGCCGAGGCAACTTACACTTTCGGAAACCATGACCTGGTATTGTTTTACGGAGGCCAACGCGGAGGCCTGGTCTGTTCCGGCGGAGTCTGTGTCTATCATGACACATTTGAAGGATTCAGGGCTACGCTAATCAGCCGGCTATAGCGGGGAGATATTTATTTTAAATTGGAATAAATTTTAATCTGGATTTTATAAGTATTAGAAATAACTGAAACTTACCAGGAGGTAAACCATGAAAAAAGGTAAAGGATTAATTCTCGCCGCCGTTTTGATAGTGGCTGTTATGGCGATATCGGCCAATGCCACCGAAAGACTGGTGTTGGGGGAGATGTTTACCAACACATCGTGAAGTTACTGTTACGCGTCTGATCTGGTCTTAGATCAGCTAATGGAATCGGTAGCGGATACAGCTGTCTTTATCAGGTACCATGTATGGTGGCCGAGCTCAAGCGATCCCTACTATCAGTATAACACCAATGAAAACGTTGCCAGGAAAAATTACTATGGCTTCACCGGTGTGCCTACCTATAAGGTTGATGGGTTCATCACCGGCGGGAACAGTTCAGGGTATATGAACATAATGAGGAATCGCTATTATATGGAATCTCCTCTGGAAATCAATCTGAGCGGTTTATTTAATGGTGATACTTACGCGGGAACACTCGATGTTTCGATAACGGCCACTGATGACGCATCATGGGATGATCTCGTAGTCAGGATAGTGCTTACCGAATCGGATTTGTATTATCCTGCTCCCAATGGCGCTGTCTGGCATCATCAAACGATGAGAGATATGATTCCCAGCCACGCCGGCGCTCCCCTTGAAATAACAACCGGTGAAACCGTCGATTTTTCCCAGGCATTTTCATGTCCATCCGCATTGGTTGCGGAGAATTGCGAATTGGTGGTGTTCGTTCAGAACGAGTACAACAAAGAGATCTATCAAGCCGCCAAAATCCCTGTGACTTTTCTCTCCTCCATTGACGAGGATACCAATTTACCAACTTCATTTTCTTTAACTCAGAATTACCCCAATCCGTTTAACGCCGGTACGGCAATCAGCTATTCGCTGAAGAATGCCGGGGAAGTCCAGCTTGCGATTTACGATATATCGGGTCGCAAGGTGATCGACCTGGTTAACGGCGTTCAATCTGCCGGTAATCATGAAATCATCTGGAATGGGAACGACGCTAATGGCACCAGCGCTGCCACGGGTGTTTATTTCTACAAACTGACGATGGCGGGCAACAGTACCACCAAACGAATGGTTCTGCTGAAATAATCAGGACTGTTTTGGGTATATTTTAAAGGCGGCCAGTTGGTCGCTTTTTTTTCGAAAAGTTAAACATTTTTAGGGAATAATAATGCCAAAAAACGATATAACTATATGTGAGGAATAGGAATAATGGTGCATGTTGGCAACACTTGCACAGTTTTTGCTTGCAAAAATAGTATTTTAGGTTATAATTAATTAAAGATAAAATCGTAAAAAATCAGGAGGAATGCTCATGAAAAATGGCAAAAGTGTTTTCGCTGCTATAGTCCTATTATTATTGGCTATGGCGGTATCGTCGCAAGCCGCCGAAAGGCTGGTTTTGTTGGAGAATCAAACCAACACCTCGTGAGGTGGCTGTCACGCCGCTGATCTGGTCTTAGATCAGCTCGTAGTAAACTACCCTGACGACTTTGTAGCTGTAACCTATCATGCCTGGTGGCCGTCATCCAGTGATCCTTTTTACGTTTATAACACATCCGAAAACGCCGCCAGAGTTAACTACTATCCTACGCATCCGGACGGATATCGTTATACGCCTTATGGTTATATTGATGGCGTGTATCGCGGTTATACTTATAATTCCTGGGGAAGCTGGGTTCAATCGAGAAGAAATATTGAATCACCGCTCGTTATTACCCTGGGTGGTTCATTCGATGAAGACACCCGGGCCGGCGAACTGGATATAACAATTTATGCCGAAGACGCTATTACTCAGAGTGGTTTGAAAGTCAGGATTGCTCTTTGCGAAGATAGCCTTTATTACCAGGCCGCCAATGGTACTATGTGGCATAATTATACTATGAGGGATATGATCCCGAATGCTACCGGTAATCATCTCACTATTTCTCAAGGCGAAACAGTGGAATTTACTCAAGATTTCTCGGCGCCCAGCCCGCTTGATTTAGATTTCTGTTATTTGGTCGTTTGGGTTCAATCTGATGATTCGAATTATGAAGTTCTGCAGGCCGCCAAGGTCGCTCTATTTGACATCCAAACATCAATTGATGATGAATTCGCTGAAATTCCGACTTCTTATCAACTGGCCCAGAATTATCCCAATCCATTTAATGCCAAAACCACGATTAGTTACTCGCTGGTTGATGATGGACCTGTTGAATTGATGGTTTACGATATCACCGGCCGCAAGGTCGCTGAAGTATTCAATGGCCTTCAACAAGCCGGTAACCATCAGGTAATTTGGGATGGTACAGGCAACGATGGTAAGGTTGTTTCCTCCGGTGTTTATTTCTATCGACTGATTACTGAAAACCAGAGCCTGACCAGGCAAATGATGCTTCTGAAATAACAGAGTTTTTGATATTTTAAAGGCGGTCATCTGGCCGCCTTTTTTATTCAGGTAACTTAATTATTGACAATTTTGTAATAAATGATATATTGAAGTTACATCTGATTAGGTTTAACTGCTTGGTATTTAAGGAGGTTAGATAATGAACAAGACGATAATGAGTGTTATTTTTGCGATTGCGGCTATATTGGTGATTTCCGATTCCGCCACTGCCGGTCAAAGATTGGTGGTTTTTGAGTCGTTCACTAACACATCGTGAAGTTACTGCTACAGCGCTGATCTGGTCTTAGATCAGTTAACAGAAAACTACCCTGATCATTTTGCCTGTATTCGCTACCATGTAGATTGGCCATCGCCCAATGATCCTTTCTACCTGTACAATCCATCCGATAACGGCAATAGGAAAGGCTATTATTTCGTAAACGCCATTCCCCAGGCCTATGTAGATGGAACGGTTGATCCCGGCGGTTCGAGCGGCTATTGGCCTACCATACAAAACAGGTATGGCGTAGACGCGCCTCTGGATATCGTATTAGGAGGAGAATATAATCCTTCCACCCGTGAAGGGACCCTGGATGTAACCGTTACCGCGACCGACGATATTGCTTATGAGGGACTCTTCCTGAAGATCGCTTTAACCGAATCAGAGATTTACTGGCCGGCTCCTAACGGCGGCAACTGGCATCACCAGACAATGAGGAAAATGTTCCCCTACGGTTTAGGGACAAGGATTTACATGGAAGAAGAAGGTGAAGTGGTCGAACATACCGAGCCGATTATTTGCGCCGAGCAATTAGTCGAGGAAAATTGCGAAATCGTGGTATTCGTTCAAGCGTATGCCACTCGTGATATCCTTCAAGCCGCTAAAATAAAATTGACAGATTTCCCAACCTCCATAGAAGAGGATGGCAAATTGCCGACTTCATTCTCTTTAGACCAGAATTATCCCAATCCATTCAATGCCGGCACCGAAATAAGATATTCCACCACCGAGGAGGGTCAAGTCGAACTGGCGATATACGATCTGTTGGGTCAAAAGATAAGGAACCTGGTAAATGGTAATCAGCAACCCGGTAACCATCAGGTGCTCTGGGATGGTTCGGATTCGGATGGTAGGACGGTTTCATCGGGCGTTTATTTCTATCGCTTGACTTCGAATAGCCAAAGTATCAGTAAGCGAATGGTATTGATGAAATAAAATATATTCGATAGATTTTACTGAAAGGCAGGCTCGCGGGCTTGCCTTTTTTTTATGGAATCATCCGGCTGTTTATGCAATAATGATTTCAAATACCGTTGAGTTTGTGCGTTTGGCTGATTAATCAAATAATAAAGGCGACAGAGATGAAAGGTGTCAGAAAATATACCCACGAGGACAGACAGAAAGTTATCGAGGAGATGATTCCTCTGATTAAGAAGAAGTTTGGCGATAATATGATCGCGCTGGCATCGCTGGCATCATTTGCCCGTGGTGATGACGCCGATTATTCCGATTTGGAGCTTGTGGCGTATCTAAAGAAAATGCCCGAAGGTAACGAGCCTAAAGGAATGAGTAAAATCCGGGATGGTTTGCTGGTCGAACTCGAGTGGACGACCAAAGAAGAGGAAATCAAAAATACTCATGAAGTAACCGGCGACTGGTATATTGCCGGCTCGGATATTCAAAAGGCGATAATTAATGAAGAACTGATCAAAGAAATAAATGATTACATACCCAAAGACTTAAAGGACAAATGCCTGATTCGGGCCGCCCGCCTCTGGTATGAGGTACAGGAGGCCACCTGCAAAGTTTTAAATGCAATCGCCCAAAATAATAGTGAGGGGATATCGCTTTTAGTGTTTGACATGTTTTTGCAGATGTTGAAGGAAGTATCATTTCTAAATCAGACACCCTATGTGACTTACTCCACATATATTTCGCAAGCCAAAGGATTTAAACTAAGGCCGGGAACGTTTGATGAATTGATAGAAATGATGGAATCCGGCTCTTATACCGATCTGGCGAGCTTGAAACGAATTGTCGAAAAGGTTTATACGGAATTTGAGGTAATCTTTGAAGATTTGGGTTTTGATCTCTATTACGATAATGTCGATCCCAATTTACCTCATAAGGATTACAGGTTTGATTGAGCCGCGGCCCAATGCCGAAACCGCCGCTTAAAATCAAGTCAATATTCATCTTACAAAATTCTATTCGTTTGATCCTATAATAATTTGACAAGCCTCTCGTTAAACTTTATACTTATTGGCTTATGAAAGGAGCGATTATGAAAGAACCGGAAGTAACGCCGGATCTGGTTAAGGAACACGGCCTGAACGATGAAGAATATGCCAGAATTCTGGAAATCCTGGGACGAAAACCGTCTTATACAGAACTCGGCATTTTTTCGGTTATGTGGTCGGAACACTGCTCATATAAAAACTCTATTGCGCAACTTAAGACCCTGCCGCGATCCGGCAGTAAACTTCTGACTGAAGCCGGCGAGGAGAATGCCGGCGCTGTCGATATCGGCGATGGGTTGGCTTGCGTATTTAAGATAGAATCACACAATCATCCATCGGCAATCGAACCCTATCAGGGGGCGGCTACCGGAATAGGCGGGATTCTCCGAGACATTTTCACCATGGGCGCCCGTCCCGAAGCGACTTTCAATTCGCTCAGGTTCGGTTCGCTGGATATACCGCATGTACGCTACATATTCGATGGCGTTGTGCGAGGCGCGGGCGATTACGGTAATTGTTTCGGGGTGCCTGATATCGGAGGAGAGGTCGTTTTCGAACCGGCATATACCGGTAACCCGTTGGTTAATGTGATGGCTTTAGGTATCGCCAGGACCTCCGAACTGTTATCGGCTACGGCCGAAGGGGAGAGTAATCCCGTATTAATTGTCGGAGCCAGTACCGGCCGTGATGGCATACACGGGGCAACTTTTGCTTCGGAGGAACTGTCCGAGGAGTCAGCGGCTAAACGTCCGGCAGTACAGATCGGTGATCCATTCACCGAAAAACTTCTGCTTGAAGCGACTCTTGAGATAATCAAGAAAGAGCTGGCGGTTGGTATCCAGGATATGGGTGCGGCCGGGATCACCTGTTCAACAACGGAGATGTCCGAACGTGGCGGCTGCGGTATGGAAATAGATATCGATAAGGTACCGGTGCGGGAAGATAGAATGACCCCGTATGAGATCATGCTTTCTGAATCACAGGAGCGAATGCTGGTTGTGGCAAAGCCGGAAACGTTAGACGAAATACAGTACATATTCGAGAAATGGGGACTTCACGCCGTTGTAATCGGCAAAGTGATTTCCGATAATATTCTTCGCGTTTATTCAAACGGAAAAATCCGCGCCGAAATTCCCCCGGATTGCCTTGTCTTAGGCGGTGGAGCGCCGGTCTACACGAGGGAACAGAGCAAGCCCGATCATATCGATAAACTGGCAAGTTTTGATCCGCTATCACTGGTTGAGCCATCGGATTATAACGATGCTTTGAATAAACTGCTAGGCGCTCCTAATATCGCTTCCAAGCGCTGGGTGTATCAACAATACGATACGTCCGTAAGAACCGGGGTAACAGTCGGGCCGGGCAGCGACGCGGCGGTGATTCGGGTGAGGAAATCTAAAAAAGGACTGGCGATCTCGACGGACTGCAATGGCCGTTGGGTTTATCTCAATCCCCGCCAGGGAGCCAGGCATGCCGTTTGCGAGGCGGCCCTTAATGTGGCTTGCTCAGGCGCGTCACCGGCGGCGATAACCAATTGCCTGAACTTCGGCAATCCTTATGATCCGGAAGTTTATTATACCTTCGTCGAGGCGGTTGGTGGTATGGGTGAAGCTTGCCGGGCGCTTGATACGCCGGTAACCGGCGGCAATGTCAGTTTTTATAATGAGCATAAGGGAAGCGCGGTCTATCCATCGCCGGTAATTGGCATGGTTGGCGTGATCGAGGATGTCGAAAAGCGTCTGACATCATTTTTCAAAAACGGCGGTGATCAGATCGCCTTGCTGGGCGAAAATGCCGGTGAACTGGGCGCCAGTGAATACCTGAAAATCATTGGTGATACGGTTGCCGGGGCTATTCCTGAAATATCTTTTGGTAAAGTAAGAAGCACAATAGATTTATTGGTCGATCTGACGAAAGCCGAACTGATCGATTCGGCCCACGACATTTCCGATGGCGGCCTGGCTGTGGCTTTGGCCGAATGTTGTTTCGGATACGATATCGGCGCGAAAATTTCGATCGATTCGGATTTAAGGGATGACGCTTTATTATTCGGCGAATCGAGGCCTATGATAATTATATCCTATAAGCGGGCAAAATTTGAAGACATCAGCAAATTATCCAGAAAGCACAAAGTACCGCTTGAGGTGATAGGCGCGACCGGGGGAACCGACCTGGTGATAAATGACCTGATTGCTAGTCCGGTGGCTGATCTGAAAAATATTTACGAATCCGCGATCCCGAATAAAATGGAGACGATCAGCCATTAATTGAATTCAGCATTTATTTTCGCGTTTCATTATAAATGTTATGAGTTTAAATAAACTTGACAGTTATTTAATATTATCCTAAAATTCGCGTATTATGACGGTTTTGAGAAAATACTTACTGATCTTCGTTCTAATTGCCATTATATCCCCATCAGCCAATGCAGCCATCGATATTAAAGTATCTGACCAACCCAACGATAACGGCACATCGCTGGCAATTGATTGGAAAATACCCAATCTGGCCTCGGGGATCACCCAATTCGGTTACAGTTATATCCTTCAGCGTGCCGAAATTTCCGAGGGGCCGTTTGAGGATGTCGATCCGCTCGCGGATGATATCGGGACCATGGTCGATAGCGGGCTTGATCATACCAGTGACTACTATTATCGGATTAAAATAGCTACCGACACCGGCGAATCATACTCATCCGTAGAAGGACCATTCAGCCCCCGGCCAAACTACTTTCATTCAGGACGGATCAATGTGCTGATCGGAATACTGATAACCGGTATCCTGGTTGGTCTGTTTATCCTAATCGGCAAGCGTGGCGGACAGCTATATATGCGTCCGATTGCCGGCCTGGGGGCGGTGGATGAGGCAATCGGCCGGGCCACCGAAATGGGCAAGCCGATTCTATATTCATCGGGTCGCGGTAAGATGGAACGGCCCGCGACTATTGCCAGCATGAATATTCTGGGCTCGGTAATCGAGAAAGTGGCCGAATATAATACGCCGTTTATATTCCCGAATAACGATCCGGTGACTATGGCCGTGGCCCAGGAGGTAGCCTACGAGGGCTATATGCGGGCCGGGCATCCCGATAATTACAACCCGGATAATATATTCTTCGTGACTGATTCGCAGTTCGGCTACGCCGCCGCTGTTGATGGTATAATGCTCCGCGAGAAACCGGCTACTAACCTCTTTTTCGGGACTTTTGAGGCTGAATCGTTGATTTTGGCGGAAACCGGCAATTCGATAGGCGCAATACAGATCGCAGGTACTGACTCCTCCATACAGATGTCATTCTTTGTAGTAGCCTGCGATTATGTGCTAATCGGTGAAGAGTTATTCGCCGCTTCGGGGTACCTGTCACAGGATCCGCAGGTTTTGGGCAGCCTGAAAGGATCGGATTATACGAAATTGATAATTATTACTTTGATGATTATAGGAATATTGATGATTATTTTCGGTAATCACAATGTCCTGGATTGGTTGAGTATACAGTAAAATGAGAAGACAGATTCCGATATTATTATGTTTTGGTTTCGGCGCGTTCATGCTGGTACAGTTTTTTATCCCGGCCTGGACCAATGCTTATGAAACCGCGGTTGACTGGACGCAGACGATATTTATTTTTACGCTTTTAGTCGGCGTCGTAGGTATGGTCAAGTATCATGCCGAGAAGATTTCGCGGAAGGTTCCCGGGTATGGTTATAATATCGTTACCCTGGTAGGTGTAGCAGTCATGGCTTTCAGCGGCCTATTCTGGGGCCGGGGAGAGGGCACGGCATTTACCTGGATGTTTGATTATATGCAGGCGCCTATGCAGGCGACCGTGTTTTCACTTCTGGCGTTTTTCGTCGCTTCCGCTGCTTATCGGGGTTTTAAAATAAGGAATTTCGAAGCCTCACTTCTTTTATTCGCGGCCATACTGGTAATGATCGGCCGGGTACCCATGGGCGAACTTATTTCGCCTTACTTCCCAAAAATTGCCAACTGGATTTTGACCGTACCATCAATGACCGCCAGACGCGGTATTTTCGTAGGGATCGGTCTGGGGACTATCGCGACTTCTTTGAGGGTGATACTCGGTGTGGAGCGAACATATTTGGGACGAAGTTAAGATGAGTATCTGGGAGAGAATATCGACAGTAGACCGGCGAATCGTATTCGTCTTGATCTTTTTAGGTGTTGCTCTGCCGCTTATATTCAATTTTACCCTGCCTAACACGGTTACCAATGAAGTCCAGGCGACTTATGATTTTATCGAAGAATTACCGGAAGGATCGGTGATACTATTCTCATTCGATCATGACGCGGCCACTCTTCCGGAGATGGCCCCGATGGCCAAAGCGTTACTTCATCATGTTTTCTCCAGTAAGATTAAGGTGATCGGTACCGCGTTTAGGCCCGAGGGCGCGACTATCGGCAATAAGGCGTTTCAGGTAAATGGCGCCAAGTTCGGACTGGTCGAGGGTGAAGATTTCGTTTTCCTCGGCTACCGTCCCGAAATAACCTCGGCTGTACTCGGCATGGGAGAAAATATCGCGCGGGTTTATCCGAAAGATTATCGAGGGAAGCCGCTTGAGGATATTCCACTTATGCAAAAAACCCGCAATTATCGCGATATTGGACTGGTCGTATCGGTTACCGATGATGATACTCCATCATACTGGATCAACTACGCCAACGCCCGCTATCAGCAGGCTGTCGTACCGGCATTGACAGCGGTTATGGCTACCACCTACTATCCATTTTTGCAGGAAAAACAGATTATAGGTATGGTTCCCGGGCTTAAGGGCGCCGCCGAGTACGAGCAATTAATCGACCAGATTGGGGATGCCTCAGCCGGTATGAGCTCGCAGAGTATAGCCCATATGATAATCGTATTATTCGTAATTTTAGGCAATATCGGATATTTTATGATAAGAAGACAGAGCGGAGAATTTTGATGGAGACATTCGGAATCTGGATTGCCGCTTTTCTGACATTATCGATATACTCATTTCTCTATCGCGATAATCCATTCTATAAGTTCGCCGAACATCTTCTGGTGGGCATGTCGGTTGGTTTCCTGATAGTTATCGCTTATATGGATACGGTCGTGCCGAAAGTGCTCGATCCGTTGTTTGTGCATAAGAGACTTCTAGTGATAATTCCCGTCGCCCTCGGCCTGTTGATGTTTACCCGCTTCTCCAAGAAGCACGCCTGGCTTTCCCGTCCGGCGTTGGCTTTGTATATCGGTTTTGGGGCGGGCGTTTCAATCCCGGCTAATATGCAGTCATATATCCTGGCTCAGATGAAAGCGACTATTTCGCCGTTCGCCCAGATCGCCTCATTTGGCGACGGGCTTAACGCTATCATAGTCCTGGTCGGTTTGATTACAACGCTGTTTTATTTCTTTTTCTCCAAGAAACATGAGGGCGTTTTCGGCGGACTGTCCAAAGTCGGTATCTACTTTTTGATGATATTTTTCGGGGCAACATTCGGGTTTACCGTTATGGCCCGTGTCTCCCTCCTTATCGGACGTGTAACTTTCCTTCTACGGGATTGGTTACACATAATAAACTAATCACGAGGTGCTGAATGTATAAATATATAATCACGATGGCGGCGTTTTTATTATTTGTTGGCTGTGGAAAGAAAGATATGATGAAGTACTGGCAACGAGTTGATCTCGGCGAGAATACCACCGAATCGCATATATTGAACGTCGTAGTTAAAGACGATGAAGTATTGGTAGGGACATTCGGCAAGGGCGCGTTGTTTTCCAAAGATAACGGCAGTACCTGGAAGATTTTCGAATCCAACGATAAGGAAGATAATACGGGTTTGTCATGGAATTACGTTCTGAGCGGCGATTGGGACGATGATTATATCGTTTTGGCAATGTTGGGCGATGGTTTGAATATCTCTAACGACGGCGGCGCGACCTGGAAACGTCTCGGCTATAACTTTTTTGGTATCGAATACCTGTATTCCGTAGGCGCGTTTATCGAGGGTGGGGTGAAGTACATTCCTTCTGCCGATGGGATAGTATATTTTAAAACAGATATCGATCCTGATTATGATTACCTCGCTCGACCCTATAAGACTATAGATGAAAGCCAGGGGCTGGCATCGCAGTATATCTACGACATGCAAATCGGTGGCGATGATATCTATATCGGGTCATTACATGGATTCTCGGTATCCAATGACAAAGGTCAAAGCTGGCGCAATTTTTCTCCGACGGGGATGTTTACAATAGATAGACTACCGGACTGCAAAGTCAGGGCGGTAGCGGCAAAAAAGAATACCTGGTATGCCGGCTGTGATGACGGCCTTTTCTATTCGACAGACAACGGCGATAGTTGGACTAATATATCGCGCGGATTGCCATCACCTTATGTGCATGATATCCTGATTGATCGCGATAATAAAATTTGGGTGGCTACATATAAAGGCGTCGCCTGTTCGGATAATATGGGGCAATCTTTCAAAACGTTCGGTAAGACATCAGGGTTTTATGGTGACAACATCAATTGCCTGGCCCAGGCTTCGGATGGCAATATTTATGCCGGTACTAACTACGGCTTATATAAGATGGTGGAACAGATTCCACCGCTTAACCATTATCCTGAGCCATCGGCCACTTTTGACAGGTCCGAAAAACCGATTCATCAATGGATGATACGGCCGGTCGGCCCGGAGGAAAATAATCAGCGCGATCAAACCTATCTTTACGGCGCGACTATGGGCGGCAGTTTCCGTCAGCACCAGGGTTGCGAATATAATGATCCGGAAGGCGTAGAACTTCAGGCGGTGGATGACGGGGTTATCGTTTACACCAACAAGAAAATAGGCCATACCGTTTTAAGATGCCATACCGGCTTCGAATACTTTTTCGTTTACGCTCATTATCATCACATGAATGAAATCCATTGCGCCGTAGGGCAGAGGGTGAAACAGGGTGATACAATCGGTACGATCGGCAAGAAAGGCAATGTCACCAATGAACATCTTCATTTCGAGGTGTCGTTATCTATCGCCAAGGATTCGAATGTGCCGAATCAGACTGTCAACAATGAACTGTGGCAGAAACCGCTTCCCGGCTGCGGCACGATTGTGGGAACGGTAGCCGACAGTACCGGAAACAGAATCGCCGGCGCCCGGGTGTATGGCGTGGAAAAGCCGGTGCCGACAGAATCGCCGTTCTCGTTTGCCGAATGCTATCGCGATAAAGTTAATCCCAGCCCGGCCTATGAGGAGAATTTCGTTATTGCCGATGTGCCGGCCGGGGAATACCTGTTATGGACTGAGCAGGCCGGCCGGAAGTACGCCGTTAAGGCCAGGGTGGCGGCGGATATGGTGACGCGTGTGGAGATAGTGGCCGGTGAAGCGGTAATAGACGAGGCCGATACGACTACGGTTATGGATTGATATCGAAATTCTGGCATTGTCGGATTACACCTTTCGCTATCGCTCAGGTGGAACGCCGACCTACGCTGAAAACATCTAATTTTTCGATTTACCTTTTTACAGTCTTGTTATAAGTTTATCTGTCAGTTACAGGTGAGAATAGATATCGGGTAAGGACACCCGATATCACGTTTAATAAAGTGAGAATGTTATGGCAGAATCAGAAATCCTAATCGGTACCTCCGGCTATTCGTTCAAGGACTGGGTGGGACCGTTCTATCCTGAGAAAATCGAGAAAGGGAAGATGCTCGATTACTACAAGGATCGTTTTAACACGGTAGAGATAAATTCAACGTACTACAGGATTCCCCATCCGGCGGTGTTTTATCATATGGTTAACAAAGTGAAGGAGGATTTCGAGTTTATCGTCAAGACACACAGGTCGTTCACCCATGATCGAAAAGACCTCAAGGAGCCGTCCACTCAATTTAACGAGGCGATAAAGCCGATGGCTGAAAGCGGGATGCTGAAAGGCTTGTTGGCGCAGTTTCCCTGGTCGTTCAAGTTTTCGCCTAACAATCTACAATACCTTCTGGATGGTAAGGATTATTTCGGAGATCAACCATTGTTCGCGGAGTTCCGTCACGATAGCTGGGACAAACCGGAGGTTTATGCTTCATTGAAAGATAACTACATAGGTTTCTGCTGCGTGGATGAACCTCAGCTTCAGCGGATGTATCCACCAATCGCGAAAGCCACGACATCGATAGGTTATGTGCGGTTTCATGGCCGTAATATGATAGATTGGTGGCGGCCGCGCAAAGGCAGCGATCGTTATAATTATGATTATAAAAAGGAAGAACTTGCCGATTGGGTTAAAAAGATCATGAAATTGAAGCAGGACACGGATAAGATATACCTGTTTTTCAATAACTGCCATCACGGGCAAGCAGTACGAAGCGCGCAACTTATGAAGGAGATGCTTCAACTGGAGCTATGAAAAGTAAATTTATCAGATTACTCATTTATGGGATATTAATCTGGGTGGTCTCTGCCTCCTATTCCCATTATATATCAACGACATCCGCCGGCAAAGGCTACTGGCTGGATGACGGCGATAGCCTATTTGGCTCGATCTATGAAAAGATCATGCCCGGCAGCATGAATATCAGGGCCAGGGCTGCCCTGGCGGTTGATGCCGAATCCGGTGAGATATATTTTTCCAAAAACAAGGATACTCAGATGCCGATCGCCAGCCTGACCAAGCTGGCCACCGCGCTGGTGTTTTTCGAGACGAAACCTGATTTGTCGGGTACCGTGACAATTATCGATTCGGATTTTCCCGGTGTCAGTCGGTCGAAACTCTATCCCGGTGAGACGATCGAATTATCGGATTGCTTACATCTTTCGCTGATGTGTTCCGATAACGCCGCCATGAGGGCGTTGGCCAGATCGACCGGTCTGGGCAATAGAGAATTTATCGGACGCATGAACGATCTGGCCGGGAAATTAGGAATGGACCAGACTCATTTCACCGATCCCACCGGCCTTGATGCCGGCAATCTCTCGACCGCGGCGGATTATATCAAATTGCTGAGAAGAGCGTATCTGAATGAGACT
>JAAEQD010000359.1 GCA_024231855.1 Candidatus Zixiibacteriota bacterium | reverse complement strand
TTTAGCGATTGCGGCAGGATAGGTCTTAAATGCCAATCCCGGTCCGTCAAGGGTGTATTGGGCGGAAATCTGATCTACCGAAGCACCCACCTGCGCCGCCAAGAAACCGACAGTTGAGAAAACCGTGATACCGGCGATAAACTCTACTGTTGAGTTGGACATACCGGTGATGAAAGCATTGTTGGTAACATCAGCGTCATGATCGCGGTACGAAGCATATGTAATCAGTATACCGAATCCCAACGACAGTGTATAAAATATCTGGGAATAGGCCGCTAACCAGACATTGGGATCGAGAAGTTTACTGATATCGGGAGTTAGAAACTGTTTTAGGCCGATTGTTGCGCCCTCAAGCGTTATTCCCCGGAACAGCAGTAATAATAGCATTCCCAAAGCTATAGGTATCATTATCTGATTATAACGCCCCAGCCATTTAACGCCGCGGCTGATAATTGTCCATGTAGCGCCCCATGTAAGAACCAGACCGCCTAACACCCACCATAAGATTCCACCGAGTTCTTCGGGTCCCGAAGAAATCTCCAGAACTTCGTTGTTGAAAAATTCACTGGCTCCGGTCGATACCCATGCCAATGAAAACGAATGATAAGCGTAGTTCCAGCACCATGCGATTACAACTGCGTAGTAAGTCGAGATTATCATCCCTACCAACAACGCCAACCATCCCAGCCATTCCATATCGCGATGGACTTTTTTAAACGAAGCCGCCGCCGAACCCTGTAGTTTCTGCCCGATTCCGGTTTCCAATATCAATAGCGGGATTCCTGCAGTTAGCAAAGCTATGAAGTAGGGGATAAGAAACGCCCCTCCGCCGTTTTTGAAAGCAATATACGGAAACCTCCAGATATTGCCCAGTCCCACCGCCGAACCTATTGTTGCTAATAGAAATGCCGTCCTCCCGGACCATCGTTCTCGAGTATCTGCCATACTTTTGCCGCCTTATCTATAACATTACATATTTCGAATCGAGTATAATCATGAGATTTCTATATTAATACAAAATAAGGCAGGGTGTCAATAACAAATCCTGATGGCTTATAGATTCGTGGAGGTCTGCAAGATTGCAGCAATCTATGGAAAGTGACGCAGGGTCGCCGCACCCTGCGCCAATTTCCCTCATCCGTCCGGCTTCGCCTGACACCTTCTCCCACTGAATGGGAGAAGGTGTCCCGGTTTGACGGGACGGGTGAGGGTAATCACAATCCGAAGGACGAGCCCTCCGCTACCCTAATTATTATTTGGTATTGAAATAAAAAAACGGGAGCGGCACGCACCGCTCCCATCCTCTTTACATTTACATCTTACTTATTTTTTGGTAAGCGTTTGCTCTGATGTAAGCGTAAGAGAGACTATTAATCCCGTTGAATTTCGCCGCCCTCTCGTAGAATTCCTTCGCCCTTTTCTTGTCGCCTTTTTGTTCGTAAGCGTTTGCCATAC
>JAAEQD010000358.1 GCA_024231855.1 Candidatus Zixiibacteriota bacterium | reverse complement strand
AGATTATAATTCTTCTTGAGATACATCACAATCGCATCATTGAGCTCATCGCCGGCAATACGCACTGATGTATGATGAACAATACCATTAAGAGCAATAACCGCGATCTCCGAGGTTCCACCACCAATATCAATAACCATGATACCTGACGGCTGATCAACTGGTAATCCGACTCCAATAGCGGCCGCCATCGGTTCGGATAACAAATAAACTTCGCGGGCTCCGGCATTTTCTGCAGAGTCACGAACAGCACGTTTTTCAACTTCAGTGATGCCGGATGGAACCGAAATAACAATTCTTGGCTTAATCAAATATTTATGCCGAATAACACGGCGTATAAAATCTGAGAGAAGTTTTTCAGATATTTCAAAGTCGGCAATTACCCCGTCTTTGAGAGGTCTGATAGCCGATATCTCGCCAGGTGTTCGCCCAAGCATCTCTTTTGCGGCCGAACCGACCGCGAGAATTTTACCAGAAGCCTTTTCAACCGCCACAACCGACGGTTCATTTAAAACAATTCCCTGACCTCGAACAAATACCAGCGTGTTTGCGGTGCCCAGGTCAATCCCTATGTCGTTGGAGACAAAATCAAAAAATCCCAAATTACGTCCTTGTATTTAAGTTCTTGTT
>JAAEQD010000357.1 GCA_024231855.1 Candidatus Zixiibacteriota bacterium | reverse complement strand
GTCTTTCATCCCCCTGTTAAAACAAAGGGGGCTTTCCCGGCTTTTCCAGTAATCTAATTTACTGCGTACTGCGTACTGCGTATTGCGTAAAGACATCGAGCAGTGAATTAATACGCAGTACGCAGTACGCAATACGCAATACGTCATTATGTTACGTCGCGGGCTTGATTACGCATAATCGGTTAAGTAATATTCCTATATAAACCTATTATTTACGCGAGGGAACTAAGCCCAAATGGGTAAATACACCCTTAGACGATTGATGCATATGATTCCGGTCCTGTTTATTGTATCCATCGTTGTGTTTTTAATCATCCATCTTATTCCCGGTGATCCGGCAGAAATTATGGCCGGCACAAATGCTACAGAAGAGCAAGTAGCCGCTCTTCGCCACCAATACGGGCTTGATAGGCCGTTATGGATTCAATACTTTATCTGGTTAGGAAATGTTTTTAGCGGCAACTTGGGGCACTCGATCATCAATGGATTCCCCGTAAATGAGTTGCTTAAGCAGCGGATTCCGGCTACCATTGAGTTAGCCATCGCGGCCGCTATTGTCGGGGCCGTGATAGCCTTACCACTGGGCATTATTGCCGCGCTCCGGCCAGGAAGCGTTATTGATTTCAGCAGCACCCTGTTTTCGGCGCTGTCTTTTGCCGTGCCGGGATTTTGGCTGGCTATCCTTTTTATTCTACTGTTTAGCTTACATCTCAAAATTCTACCCCCATCGGGCCGCCCCGAGTTCAGTGAGCAGCCGCTGGAACATCTTAAATCGCTGATTATGCCGGCCCTGGTGCTGGGCATCGCCATGGCGGCCAAATTAACCCGCTATCTGCGTTCTTCAATGCTGGACATATTGGACCAGGATTATACTCGCACGGCGCGAGCGAAAGGCTTAAAAGAACAGTTGGTGGTGCTTCGCCATGTGCTGCGTAACTCTCTTATTCCGGTCATAACGGTATTTGGACTGCAAATTGGCGATCTTCTCAGCGGGGCTATCATTATAGAATCAATCTTTGCCTGGCCCGGCGTGGGGCGGCTGACCATACAGGCTATTGGCTGGCGAGATTATTCAATACTACAGGCCAGCGTAATGTTTATTGTGCTTGCCTTTTTGTTTGTCAATTTGATAACGGATTTAGCCTACGGCTATATTGATCCACGAATTCGATATGAGTAATGGTTAGAGGGAAGCGTTTTGTCAACAAAAAACTCAGAGTCGAACAAGCAACATATAGTTAAAGCATCTAAACAATCTAATCAACCGGAGAGCCTGTTCTTAATGGCGATTTATGCCTTATTGCGCCATCGTTCGGGCATGGTGGGCCTTATTATTATTCTTGTCATGGGCTTGATAGCCCTTTTTGCGCCAATTCTGGCCCCGTATGATCCGCTGGAAATGCATGCCGAGGACCGGTTTCATCCGCCATCGGCAACGTATCCATTCGGCGCAGATGAGTTTGGGCGTGATATTTTAAGCCGGGTGCTGGTC
>JAAEQD010000356.1 GCA_024231855.1 Candidatus Zixiibacteriota bacterium | reverse complement strand
TGGAGTATAACAGAACCAGACATTCTGATTGGCGTAGTTGTTAATACCATCGGTGGTAGCTCCGACAGTAGTGAATGTGTAATCAGTAACTTCAGTAATAACCTGAGCGTCGGCACATTCATCATTGGCCGGTAAAGCCACACAAGGATCATCAACACAGTTCAAGCCGAAGTCCCAGGTGCCTGTTAAGGCATCACAGTCACCTTCTGTCTCGTCGGTGCAGGTAGGAGCATAAGGATCACCATAGCAACAGCGTCCTAAGGGATCGCCTTCGCAAGGAATAGCGTTGATAATGAGTAAGTACGGGACAGGATCGACAGAAGAGAAACCGGATACTCTGATATAAAGAGTCTTTCCAGCAGGATAACAGTTATCGGGATTGGTGCAATCGTATTGGGAGTCGTAGTGTTCGGCATCCGGGAAGGTGCCGTTGTTGTCGTCCTGATAGTATAATTGTGTATTGAGGCTGTCGTCGTCGTAGATGTACAGCTTGGTATCCAAGCCCAATCCATAGGCATACTGATGAGGTGTATCATCGGCAAACACCCTGACATGCAGGCAGTAGAACGGATCGGGACCGGCCGGTAGAGTGACTACATAGTAGTCATCAGGATCGACTGGAGGCGCCAAGGTTCCGCAATAAGCGTGCTCGACAAAAGCCGGCGCAGCGCCTGAGAGCGAGTCATTTAATGGCTCGGAAGGTGTATCGATATCGCCACCGGGATCTTTATCGGTGGGCGGATTATCGGTACAGTTCCAGTCATCTTCGCACCAGTATTCCGGACAGGTTTCGCCAATATGCCAGCTACCACCGAGGCCATCACATTCGGCTTCAGTGTTGGTGGCAACACAGACTTCAGCCACACAGCAAGCGCCCTCAGGAGCGGCACAGCCGCCGCCGAGTTCGCCCGTTGCAACAGTAGTCCATTCTTGCGCGAAATGCCAGATCAGAGCACCATTCAAAGATACATCGCAATAACCGGGCGCATAGATGCCGTCGCCATAAGAATCGTATACATAGAAATCGTAGCACTGGTCAACTTCAACGCAAACCTGCCAGTTATGGACAGTGCTGGCGGCAGTTGGAGCGCCTGAAGCGATTAATGTGGGTCCAATTTGATCATAGAGTTCCCAAGTGGTTTCCGAATAATAGGAATCCGTCAGAATCTCGATCTGAATCGAATCTCCTGAACAGGTATCCTCCATGACCACAATCGGGATCGGTTCACCGGCAGCCTTCAGAGCGATCAGATTAGCTTGATGAACTTCCAAGCGGCTCATCTCCTGGCTGATCTCGACTTCCTCGGCGACTTCTTTCTTGGAGTCTTTGCGATCGACCATGAAAGGAACCTCATTGCTTCCCAATTCACGGGAATAAGAGTTCACATTCGGTGTAACCTCTTTAATAACTTGTTGATCGACCGAAATATCGGTCATCACGTGAGTTTTGGTAATTGTGGGTTGATCGGACCAGGCAAAAATCAAAGTCGCTGCCAGAATAAAAGCAGTGATTAGAACTATATTTTTTTTCATATATTCTCCAAAGCAAGTAGTTTACGTTTTGCCTTAACTTAAACCTTTTCCCTGATTTCCTATAAGTTCAGGTTTATAAAACATCTTACCTTGCTTCACTCAAAATATTTTCAATAAGCCCTCCTTCGTTAAAAGCGTTAAAAACGCCATTTAATGACGAGCCTAAGAAGAACAAAGATGATAAATTAATAATGCTACTGTTTTTGTAGGTGTATAACCAATCGTTGTATGATCTGATATTAATTTAGCATCTTGTTGATACGATGTCAAGCTTTATTCTGATAAATATATCCACAATATAATATAGCCTATAATTATACTGTCAAAACGAAAACTACAACCGTATATAGCATACTTGCCGGTTGGCACATCAAGAGGGATAAACGAACTTCGACTTCCTTTAATCGTAGAATAATTATTAGCAGTAATTATGATTGAGCAAATTTGGACGACACCCCGGGCTTATCTTATATAATTCGATATCTGGTCAACTTTGAGTTAAATGGATAGCATATTCACCATTTTGCTTGACCGATTAGATATCATCATATATACATGTTGAGAGAAATATTTTAATTTAGGGATAGGAAGAGATGTCAAAATTTAAATTTGTGAAAACTCGATATTTCAGTGAAATCAAAGGGAGATGATATGAAAAATCTAATCGTAATATTACTACTGATCGGGGCTTCAATAGGGCAAGCAGGTGATACCGGCACGATTACCGGTCATGTATATGATAAGAAAACCGAAGAGCCATTGCCGGGCGCGAATTTAGTTGTGAAAGGCACATCGATTGGCGCGTCTACAAATATTCAGGGAGAATTTTCTATTCTTGAAGTTCCCATTGGTAAGCATACTGTTGTAGCCAACCTTATTGGATACAGCCCTATGGAGATTAAAGACGTTGAAGTAGTCGCGGAATCCGAAACGGTTCTAGAATTCAAGTTGGAAACTGCTTCGATTGATATGGGCAGAATCGTGGTTTCGGCGGAAAGACCAGTTATTGAAAAACATGAAACATACACGAGAGCAAGAATCAGCGATGAGGAGTTATCGGAATCTTCTACGACGGTTTCGGGAATAGTAAAAACGCCAACCGATTTTAAGGACAAGGAAGTGAAAAGGAAACCCAAACCAAAAACTCCTCGCCGGGCGCCGAGCGAATCCGGACTGAAAGCCGGGTTCGCCGATGATAATAAACAATACAATTACTTCATCAATTTCCTTGATGAATACAAAGCGCGGGCCCGACATGAATCTATAAATGTAAATGAGCGCATTGTTTTCAAGCTTCAGGATCAAGTTGGGAAATCAATCCCCAACGCGGAAATATCCGTATACGCCGATAATACCTTGATCACCCGAGGCAAAACCTATCCGGATGGATCATTTTTCTTTTTCCCATCGATGTATGAAGAGGATATTCGTTCATATAAGGTGAAATACGATTATCGACAAATCAGCGAAGAAAAATCAATAGAGCGGCAGAGCATGAGGAATTACGACTTGCCAATACAGATCGATAGAGGCGAGTTCGGTGAAGTCCCATTGGATATATTGTTTATTCTCGATACCACCGGCAGTATGAGCGAAGAGATACAAAGGTTGAAAGCGACAATCGATTTGATCCACCTGAACTTGACTTCGTTGGGTTCTGAAGTGATAGTGCGTTTCGGCCTGGTGCTTTACAAGGATAGAACTGATCAATATATAACAAAGGTTGTACCTCTTACCGCCGATGTGGAACATTTTCAGACTGAACTTGAGAAAGTATCAGCCGGCGGCGGTGGGGACGGGCCGGAAGATCTCCAGTCGGCACTTGAAGTTTCGCTGAACGAAATCCAGTGGAATCCGGATGGTATTCGGCTTGGCTTTATTATAACCGACGCGCCGCCTCATCTGGATTATGGCCAGGAGTATACGTATGTCGACGCGGCCAGGGACGCGAAAGAAGCCGGGATTAAGCTATTCAGTGTCGGCACCGGCGGGCTGAACATAAATGGCGAGTATATATTGCGCCAGATTTCGCAACTTACTTACGCCAAATATATATTTTTAACCTATGGCGAAGAAGGTGAAAGCGAAGGGGGATTGCCTGGAAGCGTCAGCCATCATACCGGCTCCAACTATCAGACCGATAAATTAGAGGCGATAATTATTCAATTCGCGAAAGAAGAGCTTTCGCATATGATAGATATCAGTCTGCCTGACGATGATGAATATTTTGTCGCCACCAAAATCGACGACGAGGAAAGCGAAGATACGATAATAAAGCTATTTGACCGGGCGCTTTCGCAATTGGTTGATTACTCAAGTATTAGAATTGACAGCGCGACCGCCCTGGCCGTACTGCCTATCTCGCCGAAGGACGTGTCACTGGAGCTGGATTCGGAATACTTTACCGATCAATTGACATTATCGATTGGCAACAATAATTCGTTTACGCTGGCGGATCGTACCGAGTTGCAGAAAATCATGGAAGAATGGAAGCTGCAGCTATCGGGGGTTATCAGTGATTCATTTACGGTTAAGGTAGGCGAGTTGACCGGGGCGCATGTTTTATTGGTCGGTAATTTGTTTAAAAAAGAAGACGATTTTGAGCTATTTCTGAAGCTTGTCAGAGTAGAAACAGGCGAGCTTCTGGCAATAACGAAACTAAAAATCGACCATCGATTGGGTTTGAGCTAAGGGATTTATCGAACTAATCTATTCTGTATCTGTAGCTTGTGCCGGTGATTGAAAAACCGCAATTTCTCTATACTGGATAAAATATTCCTTGACAGACTTTGGTATATTTGCATATATTTAAATTGAGCAAGTGTAAAGACCCCGCATCTGCACTATAGTAAATCGAGCATTGTACTTTCGTTCTTTTCCAGCCAGGGGGCGAAGGAGGTCTGAAATCATATGGAATGATCCCTTGTCAGTTATTCTAGCTTGAATTACGATCGCCTATACCTACATATCGTTTATGGCTTCTCATTTAAGCCGGCATTTGTGGCCGGGCAGTTCAAATATAATTATCTTAACCCAAAGTGTCACGGAGGGTACAGCATGTCGAGGCAATATTTAATCTGGTTATTTGTATTAATATTCGCTTTCAGTACATTTGCCGGAGATGAATTCCAAAGCGGTGGAAAACAAAATATTGATGAAGGCTTTTTAGATTTATCCGAAGACACTACTCCTTCAAAAATCGCTCTATCCCTGGAAGATGACAATAAGTCAATTCTGGGAGATATGATAACCGAAATTCCCGGCTCGATTGCCGGCGCAATCACTAACGAGTCTTCCGGTTTTATCAATAATGTTTACGTGTTCGTGAATAAAACCAACATTACTGATAATTCAAACAGCAGCGGGGAGTACCTTCTTGAAGGTGTTGATGTTGGCGCGAATGATGTTTGTTTCATCTTGAACGGTTATCGAGATACCGTTGTTACCGGAGTAACGGTCGTATCTGGAGAAACCACGACTTTAAATGTCATGATGCGCGATGATTCCATGGATGAGGTTATCGTCTGGTACGGTAATCTCAATAGTTCGCCTATGGAGCTAGGTCTGGGCGAACGGTTCGATATTAACGCCTACATACAAACCCGATCGGATATCACCTTAGGCTTTCTCTTGTTAAGCCTGGGGGCGGAAGATCAATATATAGATAGCTTACTTTCTGCTACGGAGGGTGAGTTTTATTATCCATTATCGGATTGGCAGTTTCCGGAATTCCAGGGAGTATATGGATCGCCTCCTAATCCCGAGGGTTGGTCAAGCCAGGCATTTTTAGGCTGGGCCAGAATTACCCCTGACGCGACTAATCCCTATCTGCATCTTGAAACTCCTACTCAGATTATTAAATTCGTTATGAAAACGGCCAATGATGTTTCGAATATGGGACATATGGTTCATGGCATCGGCAAGGGCATCGATCCATTTCAGGGACCGTCGATATCCAGCGATACTACGGGCGATAATAATTATCCCGTTACCGAGCATTTCAGCCCATTGTATTTCCCGGGTGATGATATAACGGGTACGGTAACCAATCAAAACGCCCAACCGTTGGAGAACGTGTATGCCGAAATTATCGGTGGAACAAGGGATGATTATTCAAATTCAAGCGGCGTATATCTATTAAATGACCTTCTCCCGGGTTACTACGATCTTCGTTTTTCATATCCGGGAGCCGAAGATCAAACTTTCGATGATGTCAGAGTTTACCCGAACCAGACGACCTATTTGAATGTCACCATGACGGAGTATGGGGCTTTAGACGGCGTTGTGATTAATCCGGATCTCGAATTTATCGAGGGCGTGCTGGTCACGGTTTTAGGTACCGGGCAGTCCGAATTAACCGATGAGAACGGTGAATATTTATTCGGTCAACTAGATGTTGATGATTATACAGTTACCTTTACTCACCCCGATTATTTCAACCAGACAAGATACGGTGTTTCGGTTTTATCGGGGGATACGACTCAGCTTAATGTTGAGATGCCGTATCTGGGCGCGATTGATGGTGTGGTCGAGGACTTCTGGAACGCGCCGATTAATAATGTCAATGTTGTACTAAACGGCCAGGGAATGAATGATTATACGAACCCGGCCGGCGAGTTTTTCATTGGATCGATTAATCCCGGCACTTATTCGATAACTCTGACTCATGCCGATTACAATCAAAAGACGGTAGGCTCGATCGTGGTGAACTCCGCCGAAACGACATCAGTCGATGTTACCATGGATTTGCTGGCGGTATTGGAGGGAATCGTAACTAAAACCGACGGTTCAACGCTTCTTGATGGAGTGCTAATAAGACTGCTGGATGGTGGTGAAGTTGATCGAGATACTACGAACGTACTCGGCTTCTATCAGTTGACTCATCTCCAAGCCGGATTTTACGATATTGAGGTATCGAAGGATGGTTATGTTACGCAGTCGATCAATAACGTCCAGGTGTTTTATAACCAGATTGTAACCCGTGATATACTACTCGTTGAAGATATCGGATCAATTGCCGGCATTGTCAATGATGGAAGGGCTCCGATTGAGGGCGCCCTAGTGTCAACTGTTTCCGATCCATATCACGATTTGACCGATGTAGCCGGTGAATATGAACTAGCTGATTTACCAACCGGGTATTACGATCTAAAGATTTCAAAGGCAGGCTATGAGGATGCCTATTTCTACAATGTAGAGGTACTTCCTGAACAGGTAACCACGCGGAACGCGACTCTGGATGAAAAACCATTTGATGTGGCGATTTCGCTGTTTTCAGATGGATTCTACCGTCCTGGTCTCGATGGTTTCTACAGCTGCCAATATCGTAATGAAGGATCAACAGCAGCCGCTAATGTGGTCGTCGTGTTGGACTTACCGGGCGAGGTAACTTACCTGTCATCCGATCCGGCCGGTAGCTATAGTGCCGGCGCGGTGACATGGACGCTGGGCGGTGTTGCCCCGGGCACAACGGAAGAATTGTGGGTTGCTTTTAACGTACCGGGCGGTGTGTCGGTTGGGACAATGCTGGAAGCTACCGCCCTAATAACGACTGACAGCCCTGATCCATATCTTCTAAACAATTACGTTTCGTATAGCGCCGAGGTGGTTAGCAGCTGGGACGCGTTCGACAAATTAGCCAGCCCCGCCGGATATGGCACAAGGAAATTTATCGCCGATGGCAAACAGTTGGCTTACAATGTTTTCTTCGAAAATGAGACAGGAGGCGCGGCAACTGTAGCCGATATAGTAGTTACCGATACGCTTGATGAGGACATCGACCTGAGCACATTGGTGCTGGGTCCGGTAAGCCATTCATTGGTTTGCAGCACGCATATAGATTATGCCAAAGCTGTCTTAACCTGGACATTCACTTCAATAGCGTTGCCGGATAATAATACCCCGCCTGAGGGTGAAGGCTTCGTTTGTTATGGCGCCAGGACATATCAACCTATCCTAAACGAAACCGAAATCACCAATAGGGCGGCGGTAAAATTCGATTCTGATCCCTGGGAGCTGTGCCCGGAATACGAGCCGTTACTACGAACTATCGATAAACAGGCTCCGGTTTCGGAGGTCAATTCACTACCTTCGCTGGTAATTG
>JAAEQD010000355.1 GCA_024231855.1 Candidatus Zixiibacteriota bacterium | reverse complement strand
TCGGCTAATTGCAGAGCCTCATCCGAATCGTATGGAATTCCCAATAAAACCAATAGGTCAGCCCAGCCCATAACACCCAATCCGATTTTGCGATTTTGTTTGGTATTAAAATCGATCTCTGGAAGTGGATAACGATTGGCCTCGATAACATTATCAAGGAAATGAACACAATGCGTGACTGTTTCATCAAGCTTTTCCCAGTCGATCTCATATCGGGAAAGTTCACGAGATTCAAGATCAACAACTGCTTTGACCATCTTGCTTAAATTGATTGACCCAAGATTACAGCTTTCATATGGAAGCAATGGTTGCTCGCCACAAGGATTGGTTGATTCATAAAGCCCAACCTGACTAACAGGATTACCATCATTCATCCGGTCAATAAACATCACCCCCGGCTCGCCAGTTTGATGAGCATGATTTACAATCTTCTCCATAACATCACGGGCTTTTAATTCCGCTGTTTTGCCATCTCGAACCATAACTGCTTCGGTTCTGGGATCGATCAATTCATAAAAGCCATCTTCTGCAACGGCTCGCATGAAAGCATCGGTTAAAGCTACGGAAATATTAAAATTGGTTAGTTCTTTT
>JAAEQD010000354.1 GCA_024231855.1 Candidatus Zixiibacteriota bacterium | reverse complement strand
GTTACCCAGCCGATATCGGCAGAACACCAGAATACATCCTCCGGCTTGATATCGAATATATATTTCATTGTTAAATATGTATAAACCATATATCCGCCGGTAGTGTGTATTATCCCTTTCGGCATTCCGGTTGTCCCGCTGGTATAAAGGAGAAAAAGTAGATCTTCGCTGTCAATTTCCTCCGCGGGACAGTCTATTGATGTCCCATCGGTAATACGGTGGTACCAGTGATCGCGTCCCTCTTTTATATGACATGGAAACGTATCGCTGCTTGACCGTCTGATTATAACTACATCTTTTACGCACTTGCAATCAGCGATCGCTTCGTCAACAATGTTTTTAAGCGGCAGTATATTCCCCCTGCGCCATGAACCATCGGCAGTGATGACGAGGTTGGCCTGGCAATCAAGAATTCTGTCACGGATTGAATCGGCGGAAAAACCTGCGAATATCACCGTGTGTACAAGTCCCAACCTTGCACAAGCGAGCATACTTATCGCTAATTCGGGAATCATTGGTAGATAAATAGCAACCCGGTCACCCTTTTTTAATCCAAGTTTCTTCAGAGCATTGGCGAACTTGTTGACTTTACGGTAAAGATCCCAATATGTCAGCACCCTTTCATCTCCCGGCTCGCC
>JAAEQD010000353.1 GCA_024231855.1 Candidatus Zixiibacteriota bacterium | reverse complement strand
GGACTTGCCCCACCGAAGGACGTATCCGCTCATCGGCGGTTGTAGAATTTGATCACGCCTTTTTTGGCTCCGACGACCATCGACTGTATGCCCTTAATGCTCAAACCGGGCGGATTATTTGGCGATTCGAGGCCCTCGATGCCATTCGCTCCAGCCCCAAGCTTGGCAATGACATGGTTTATATCGGTTCAGAAGATGGACATGTTTATGCCATAGACATGTCAAAAGGAACAGCCAGTTGGAAATTTAGAGCCAATCGAAACATTACTTCCAGCCCGGCGCTTTACGAGGATATTATTGTCATTGGCTCCTCCGATTGGAATGTGTATGGTCTTGACGCCAAAACCGGCTACTCGGTTTGGCAACTGCGAACCGGCAAATCTGTTATTTCAAGCCCTGTTATTTTTGAAGATACGGCTTATATTGGCTCAACTGATAAGAATCTGTATGCTATTGATGTAAAGAGTGGCAAACTGCAATGGAAGTTTGATGCCGGATCCCCGATAGTTTCAACG
>JAAEQD010000352.1 GCA_024231855.1 Candidatus Zixiibacteriota bacterium | reverse complement strand
GAAAGTTAGCACATGACCAGGATGAATAACACAAAAATTGGTGAAGGAAAGGCTTTTGGTTATTCATAGATGTAATAGTTGACGCGTAGAGTGGTCACTAAACAACCAATCGATTTTTTCAGGAAGAAATGTCCCACCCACCCACTAACCACTTTTCGATTAACCTACGTATGAATCGGTTAGGTTCCCTGAAAGATGCACTGATGCTGATCATGAAATTATCGCGTTTTATCAAAATTATCGATGAATTGATCTGAAATCGATCAATAAATTATTACTGTTTTGTCTGAGCCTAATCAAAAGAATAAATAAAAAATTCCTCGCCGCCTATACTGGCATATCATATATTATGCGACAGCCCAGCCCACCCTCGCCGCCGCAGATGCACATGTAGATTGCCCTCGCCAACCGGATTCGTTCAGGGATAAGACAGCTGATGGGCATGACCGCCTCTCCTCCAAACACCGATTGATGCGCGTGGGATAGAGGGTGCCATTAAATTATACCCTGTTGCCAATGCGAACAAGTGCCATTCTCGCCCCGACTTG
>JAAEQD010000351.1 GCA_024231855.1 Candidatus Zixiibacteriota bacterium | reverse complement strand
GATGGTTTCTCATCGGGGATGTATTTCTATAAATTGCAAGCCGGTGATTATAGCGAGACGAAGAAAATGCTGTTGTTGAAGTAGGAATGGGAGCATAGCATGAAATTTCTGACCATCTTAATTATTATACTACTAGCCGTAACCGCTTCGGCCACCATCATAAACATCCCCGATGACTACGCCACGATCCAGGCGGGCATCGACTCCTCCACCGATGGCGACACGGTGCTGGTTCAGCCGGGGATGTATGTTGAGAATATCAACTTTGGCGGGCGCAATATCACAGTCGGTTCGATGTATTTATCCACCGAGGATACATCGCATATTGAATCAACTATAATAAATTGTGATTCTAATTACGCGGCAGTATTTTTCGAAAACGGTGAGGATAGTACGGCCATTATTACCGGTTTTACTATCCGGAGTACAGAATCTATCTGGGCGGCCGGTATTAGATGCGAAGGGGCCGGGCCGACTATTAGAAATAACTATATTCGAGACAACTTATCACGATATCCTGGGGCGGGGATTTATTGTATCGATTCGCATCCCCGCATTATCGATAACATGATTATGGATAATACCTCTTTCGGCAATGGCGGAGCAATCGCCTGCAGGAATTCGGATGTGGTCGTTGCCGGCAACCTGATCTCCAGCAATCTGGCAGGCACAAATTTTAGTGGATCCGGCGGCGGAATACATATGCATCAATCCAATGCAAATATAAACCATAACATCATCGTTGACAATAGAGCTCATGGAAACGGCGGTGGAATTTATTTTTCAGAATCAAACGGATTGATCAGCTATAATGAAATCTATCAGGATTCGGGCTACCTCGGCGGCGGCATTCACCTTGAGGATTATTCCAATCCGACCGTAACAGAAAATAATATCTACTCCAATATTGCTACCGAAGGCGGAGCCATACATCTTTACTATGAATGTGATCCTATCATTAGCGATAACTATATTCATGATAATATAGTGCGATTGCACGCGGCTGGAATCTCCTGCTGGTGGTATTGCAATCCTGAGATTGCTAGCAACATGATTTCGGCAAATCGTTGTTTATCGTTGAATTATCCGGGAAGAGGCGGAGCTATTCACTTATTTTGCTGTAATCCCGTAATTGAATCTAATGTCATTATACATAATGAGGCCGCTTACGGCGGCGGAATCGTTTGCGACAATAACTCTAATCCAACGATCTGCGGTAACGTTCTTGCTTATAATTCAGCTACCGACATGGGCGGATGCTATCACGTTGATCTAGCCAGTCATCCATATAGCGTTAATAATATAATCCATGGTAATTCGGCAGGTTTATCAGGAGGTGGAGCATATTGCTATTATTATTCTGGGCTAATCGCACGAAACGATATATTCTGGGACAATTCAGCCCCCTCGGCACCGGAGTTGGGGTATAGCTATTCTTCAGAAATTATAGTTACTTTTTCCGATATCAACGGCGGTTGGCCCGGCGAAGGCAATATTGATATTGATCCGTTATTCCGTGATCCCGATAACGGCGACTTCCGTCTCATGGCCATCGAATGCGGCGATCCATACGATTCGCCCTGTATCGATATGGGCTATCCCGGAATTTTAGATACAATACTGAATTGCGATTGGGGCTTAGGTAGTGAAAGAAGCGATATGGGAGCTTATAGCGGCGGTGAATTAGCTGTTGATATTAATGAATCTATTGTAGCTGTCCCCAAAACAACGCTTCTTGCCAAAAACTACCCCAACCCGTTTAACGCCGCCACCTCGATCAAATACGAACTGCCGCGTCAAGCGCATGTCACAATCGAAATCTACGATATCCTCGGCCGTAAGGTGGCTTCGCTTGTAGATAGGCAACAGCTGGCGGGCTACCATCAGGCCGTCTGGCAGGCTGATGGTTTCTCATCGGGGATGTATTTCTATAAATTGCAAGCCGGTGATTATAGCGAGACGAAGAAAATGCTGTTGTTGAAGTAGGAATGGGAG
>JAAEQD010000350.1 GCA_024231855.1 Candidatus Zixiibacteriota bacterium | reverse complement strand
TTTTATTGTAATAATTATAGCGGTCGATGATAAAACGTAAATCGAAAGCTTTATATTCCAGTCCAAGATTAAAATCGATTTGATCGTAATCCGACCTGTCTTGTAATGAATAACTGTCGCCATACAAATCGACATAGTCACGATTACTGGTGCCGTCACCGGCTTTAATCGAACTGGATATAGATAGGCCGAGGTCATCATATCTATTGCCGAAAGTAATGTTAAGATAGTTACGGGAGTTTAATCCGTCCTGCTGGCCATGCAAAAACGATGTCTGGAGCCCATTAAGCTCGGGACCTTTTGTTTTGATTTTTATAACTGCCAAACCGGCATGACCGCCATATTTTGCGGAACCGGGACCTCGAATAACCTCAATTCTATCAATTTGATCGAGCGAATACTGATTGCCAAAATAAACTATTCCAAAAAACATCTCGTTAAATTCCTGGTCATCGACAAGCAGCAATACTTTGCCTTCGGTAGCATTAATACCGCGGCTGCCGAGACTGATGGCTCCGCCGATGTCAGCTAAAGGTTCAAACCCGGGTATTAAACGTAAAACATCGACCAGATCGCGCGCTCCTGAATTTTCAATTTCCTCCCGGG
>JAAEQD010000349.1 GCA_024231855.1 Candidatus Zixiibacteriota bacterium | reverse complement strand
ATCGGTTGGTAAAATCGGTAATACATGGACGGTTACGCTGAGGATGATTGATATCGGTTCCGGCCGTATAGAAAAAACCGTAATCAGGGATTGCCCTAATTGCAGTATCGATGAGATTTTGAGCCCTCATCTTTCATATGCCGCAGGGGAATTAGCTGGTGATGAATTAGAATATGCGGAGTTATCCCCCGAAGATAGTAAAACTTCTCTTGCTGATGCTGAAAGACAGGCCGCCGAACAGCGCAGAAATATCAACCAAAATGCTGATTTGACAATGGGTCAAGAGAAAAAAGGCGGCGGAAGTATTTTCAGTAAATGGTATTTTTGGGTATTGGTTGCCGGAGCAGGAGGAGGAGCAGCAGTAGCTCTTTCTTCAAGCAGCGGCGATAAAAACGACGGACCTGCTACAGGAAACGGATCAATCGTAATTAATTGGAGAAGATAATGATGGCGACAACTAAAATAAAACAGCGAGCAATCCGACTGATTTATCTTACAGTAGCGGTTCTAATATTCGCTCTGTTATTTCTCTCCTGCAGCAGGAAGGATTTGCTCCAATACCGCAACACCGGGAGTATAGAGATAACCGCAACCTGGCCTGAGGATACAGATAATTCGGGCAAGCTGTCTGATAAGAATAATCCTCCTGATTTATCGAAACCAAATGATGCCCCTACGGGTGTAGTATACATATCGGTAACAGTCAGCGGTTCCGATTTTCCGGATATGGCCTGGCAATTTGAAGCCAGCCGGAATTCCGGTAACCTCGATGAAATACCTTCGGGAACCGGACGTTCAATTTATGTTGCCGCTGAAGATCAATACCATGATGAGCTTTACAGTTACTTCGAAGAGGATATTAGTATTGATCCCGCTCAGACCCGATATATTAGTGTCAATTTTGCGATGTCAAGACCGGACGCTCCCACTAATGTGACCACGGCATGGGCAGACGGCTCGTCCGATATTGAAATTTCCTGGGATGACAATTCGAGCAATGAAAGCTCT
>JAAEQD010000348.1 GCA_024231855.1 Candidatus Zixiibacteriota bacterium | reverse complement strand
GCGCTCTGCCTCGAGCAAACTTCCGGGCCATCTACTATCCTCCATACCAAAATCGAAAGTGCCTCGACCGGAAGTGATTCCAGCCTCTATCCGGCAGCAATTTCCGCCTTTCAATCAGCCTTAGCTTTAGATCAGGTCATTTTTGAAGATTGCCGGAACAGCTTGTATGCTCGATCGGGAAATATCAGCGTTAGGGCCTGCACTTTTGTCGATCTTGTTCAGGAGGCGGCAATTCACTTCGATAGTGTCGAAAACGGCATCATCCGGGACAACCTGATCTTTGATTCCCTTAGCTACGGATTAATAATCAGCGGGCAGAGTTCCGATATTCGAATTTCAGGCAACACGATTTATGATTGCCGGGAAGCCGCTATTGTCCTGGCCGGAGCTTCGACGGCTATCATCGACAGAAATGTTATGGCCGGGTCTTCAGTCGGAATATTAGCCAAAGATGGCTCCGGGGCGGATTTAAGTCGCAACACCTTTTATGGGAATGATGTTTCCATGGTCTGTCTCGAGGAAAATAGCGGTTTGGGCGGGGCCAGCCTGAACATTATCGATACAATCATTTCAAATTCAAGCACATCCGCCATTTCAATCGATGACGGATCGAATGCAAATATTTCCTTTTCACTTTGCGATACCGAATTGTTGGCCGGAGAAGGAAATTTAAGCGCCAATCCGAAATTTTTTTCCGCCGCAGATCGAAATTTTTCCCTCCGGACCGATTCGCCCTGCATAAATGCCGGCAGCCCAAATAGTCCCTTAGACCCCGACGGCACCAGGGCTGATATGGGCGCGATTTATTACGATTTAACATCATTTAACTTCATTATCATCAATGAGATAAACTACAACTCGGCCAATGATTTTAATCCCGAAGACTGGATCGAATTTTACAATCGACAAGATCTGACCCTGAACTTAAGTGGTTGGTCGTTTCAAGATGAGGACGATGAGCATATATTTATTTTCCCGGACTCGAGCCTGATCGCGGCCAATGATTACCTGGTCCTCTGCCGGAATATATCCCGGTTCAGTTCCTTTTTTCCCTTAGTCGATAATAGCCTCGGTAATTTTGATTTCGGTTTGAGTGGCAGCGGAGAACAGATCCGCTTATACGATGCAGCCGGACATCTTGTCGATTCCCTGTCTTATGATGATCGAGAACCCTGGCCGGTAGAAGCCGACGGCAATGGTGCCACACTTGAGTTGAAGCATACGGCTTTCGATAATAACATAGCCTGTAATTGGGCTGCCTCACCTTTTTATGGCACCCCGGGAGGTCCAAATGACGATCTGCCTGAAACAATTTTCCTCCAAAATCCGGCCCATAATTCCCGGAAAGTTGACCTGTCCCCGACTTTTACCTGGAGCATGCCCGCTAAGAACAATGATAATGCAATCAGTTGCCTGCTCGAAATCGCTTTAGACAATGATTTTAATCTGCCGATCGAATCGCGAACGACGGCTGATACCTCCCTAACATTGGACCTGGAATTAGAACCTTTGAGTGATTACTACTGGAGAATTACAGCCAGTGCCGGCGATAATTGTCAGGAGATCAGCCGGGTGAATCAATTTACGACCGGCGTATTAATTCCGGCCAATATTAATCTGCAGCAGAATTACCCGAATCCTTTTAATACGATCACGACCATCAGGTTTGGAATTCCGACGGACAGCCCGGTCCGGATCACAATCTATAACATTTTAGGACAAAAAGTTAAAACTCTAACCGCTGAAATCAAGCCGGCCGGTTATCATCAAATCTCCTGGGATGGGACAAATAATAATGGCCAAACAGTCGCGAATCGTTTATATTTCTATCAGCTTAAAGTTAACGAATATCAAAACAAAATGAAGATGATACTTTTGAAATAACTACGAACATAGCGATGCCCTCTTT
>JAAEQD010000347.1 GCA_024231855.1 Candidatus Zixiibacteriota bacterium | reverse complement strand
CTCCGACAGTTCCGAATTCATCTCCCGGTATTCCTTTAAGATATAGAATCGCAACCTTATCAGAGACAAACGATGAAACCGGCTGTGTGCCGACCTGACCGAGCGTATCAATCACGGCAGTATTCGTCCAGTTCTGACCCAAATCATCTGAGCGGGTATACAGAGCTATGGACGGTTCCCCATTTATCTTGCATGTTACATGGATTCTGTCCTGATTGTCAATAGTACAATATGGCCAGTAACCATCGTCGGATCCAGGGAAAACATCCGGGATGTCGTGTAAAGTGAATAACCCGAATCCTCTTCCGACATCAGTACCCAATGTCGAAACGTAATTATTCGCGTTATGAAAAGCTACGGCTGCTCTCGAATCTGAGAATACATCAAGGTTAGTATATCCTGCACCTTCGTTCAGGTTAACATAGGTACCGACATTTCCAAATCCCCTATTGCCGTTTTCATCGATAAAATTGTATGAAACATGCCTGTTTCCGGAAACAGAACCGACACCATTCATCCAGCAGAAATGGTACCCCCCTAATTCATCTTTCGCGACTTTATTGCCTACATTACCGTTCGATTGATATTCATAGTAGGTTGTACCGAGAGTATCACCCGGTGAATCGGCTATATCATCGGTGATCCCGCGCCCGATACTATGGGGAATCGTGTAATTAGGGTTGTCATCATTCGGGGGATTAATAGCTTTTGTGCGTCCTCCTGCTTGTACTGTAGCACAGAGAACAATAATAGCTAACATCATTGCCATTGCAATTCTAAATTTCATAAGCACCTCCAGCTT
>JAAEQD010000346.1 GCA_024231855.1 Candidatus Zixiibacteriota bacterium | reverse complement strand
GGGCCACATATCGGACGGGATGCATACCACCATCGCCACCACCGGCGCAATGGGGCGAGTCATTCCCAATGCGATTTCTACGTCTCCTTTCCACAAAGTTCGCACTAGCTGGAATGGATCGCCACCGATTAGAATCACGAATAGGTCGCCCTCGTTCATTCGGTGGCCCGTTCATATTTCGAATAGCAGCTCCCATTTTTTCAATACGTCCGCCCTTTCGACTTTATTGAACACCGTATCGGTCATCGTACGGTAGTACCCGAACTGAATCGGGTCATTGACGGCCTCGTGAAATATTTTGTCCTTCACGAAAATCGCATGCAAAGCGTCGGCGTATGCATCGATAAATGAGTTTCTCATAGCAAAATAGTCGATTTGCTTAGGCGGGTTGATCGACATGATTTTTGAAGACTAACTAACAGACTGGCTGACAATGAGTTTCGGACATCGCGTCGAGCTTTTAAGGATCTGAGATTAATTATGCAATTTTTTTCCCAGGCGGAAGCGACGCGAGCTGGCATAATTGATCCCCATATTTTTGACTGATAGGGCAGGGCGGATGAAGAGAAGTGGCCCGACGATTTTGGGTTCATTTATCATCATTTATATCGGCTAGCTGTTTTTTAATTGACTTCTCTTCTCCCTGGCGGAAGACATAATAGGGTCGTTCAATTAGTCCTTCTCTGGTGGAGAAG
>JAAEQD010000345.1 GCA_024231855.1 Candidatus Zixiibacteriota bacterium | reverse complement strand
GAGACGGAGTAGAAATATCTGGTTCCTGACTTTATTGTTAAATCTTGAAATTCAAAATCAGTAACAGGTAGTGATTCGTTCATCAAGCGTATCGCGGTATCCCCGGCGGCGCGACGGTAGACAAAATAACCCTTCACCTTTGATTCCAACGTTGGATCCCATGAAACCTTCAAACCGTTTTCGATTTTCGTGACTATCACATTACCGGGGGGAAGTGGTGGCGGCGTGAATCTATTCAGCTTGATCGAGTGCGATGGTTTTCCTTCAACATTTTTTTCATTTACTGATTTGATATGATAAAGATACTCCGTGCCTATCGCGGCGGTAGTATCGGTATATTTGAGAATATTCCGAAATATCGGTTGCTCGAGTATTTTCTCCCAAATCAAACTGTCTGATTCGATAGCGCGATAGATATTATAGCCGTTCACGGTATTGTCCATCGGTTGATTCCAGAACAGGCGATTGCCGATAACATCCTGATAGCCGAAAAACGACAATGGTGGTTCGGGTTCGATAATGATTGCCGGAGTAGCGGCCACGCCCTCCGAATATTCGCTTGATATGCCGGTGAAATTGACCGCGGTTAGGTAATACCAGTATGATCCTTTAGGTGATAAATGAGTATCCTTATCATGAAAAGCCGTAGTATCTTTCGATAATAGAGGTGAAACCTGCACCGGCTTGCCGTCAATTTTATCGGCCCGAAACAGATAGTAGCCTCTAAGGTCATATTCGCTGTTATCCCGCCATTTTACTAAAATGCCATCGTCTGTTCCCTTGGCGGTTATGCCTCCGGGAGGTAGGGGCTGGCGGCGGTTCTCGAATACTGAAAAACCTGTCGGCGATTGGACCGATTCATTGCCGGCTCGATCAAGGGCGGTTACCCGATAGTAGTACTGGATATTGGGCAGAGCGCTAATATCCTTGTAATACCCCGAATCAGGCGGCGAAAGAATATCGTTTATTTTGAAAAATTGGCTATCGGGATTCAAACTTCGGTAGATATTGAAACCGGCCAGATCGTCTTTTGATCTGATTTCCCAAGTTACGGTAATGCCCACATCCGCTGATTGAGCGGCCACGTTGCGCGGTATTGACGGCGCTTTATCGTCTTTGGGCTGAAATGTCAGGACCGGCTCTTTGGGGCTTTCGTTGCCGATTATATCGACGCTGACCACCGCGTAATGATAAGTTCGCCCATTTTGCGCGGTTGTATCGGTGAAAGCCCCTCGTGGGATTTCACCGCTTTCGGGTTGGTAAAATATCATAATCGGATTTTTATTGAGTCGCTTGAATGGCCCAATCGGTTGATCACCGCGATAAACAGAATATGAAATCACACCGGTATCGGCCACATTGACTTCCCAATCCAATCTCAATTCATTATTATTCGCCTCGCCGGTTACTTTAAGCGGCCCTTTCAACTCATATGGAGGTACGCCAAAAGTAACTTCTGAAACCATTGATTGCTCAGACTCTTCTCCGGATATCTTTACCCTGGTAACGGCGTACGTGTACTTTTTGCTTTTTTCCACATCCGTATCGAGGTAAGCCAGGCCCAACGCTTTCATAAGCGTTAGATTAAGCATTACAAGTAAATAAATTCTTTCATCCTCATTTTCTATCATCTGCCAGAGCTCGTCTTTGCCGGAAAGCTTCAATAATCTTACTCCGCTTTCCAGGTACAGATCGAGTTCTTTCTCCAGATCGGCCAGCGTATTTACCCGGGCAATGGGCGTTGAGTTGATCTTCTTAAATTCGGTTTTCCCCGCCTCGCGTTTATAGATATTATAACCGGCCCAGCCGTCATGTTGGGATACCGTATTCGGATTGAGCATGTCTTTGCCGATCATGAGCACAACACCATCCGGCCCGGATACAGCCTGCACACCGAATTCCGCATTCTGGGCGTAACCTGATTGCGCCAGAAATAATGTCATTAACAGCAACGTTATATAAAAACCGGTTTTCTCAATCATCGCGTATCTCCCGTATTTAAAACAATTATTACCAATCTAAGGCGTAATCCCAACCGGAATTACAGTTATAATCAACATCAACAGACAGATTGAAGCAGGCCGTGAATCCACAGGGGAATATCCAGGCCCAGCATGGCCGCCAGCAACCGCTTCCTCTGCCACAGCAGCCAATCCAAAGTTTTAATTGGACATCCGCCCCGGCAGTAACGCTCAGGCAATCATTAACTGATTGCATGGCCGCTTCGAGATTCACATAAGCCGAACCGCCGACTATCCACAAATCAACCCAGGCATCGATAGTGAATTTCATACCGGCGGCCATATCACCATTCCAATCAAATAGTAAGTAAGCCCAGGTGTCGACGCTCAAACTCCAGCACCAGCCATCAATACCCTGATGAAATACTACATCAACATGGAAACCATTGATAGGTTGATTATCGGGATGATAAGCGACGGGCAACGAATGCATCCAATCGGTATAATTGTTCGCTACTGCCAGATCCGCGTTGAGGCTGGCCAGGCTGAAAAAATCGATAGTCACGGCGGCGCCGACAAACCAATATTCGTTCACCTGAATATCTATATCGATCTGAGCCGTAACCTCCACGCCTGATTTTTCAAAGCCGAACATTATATTGCCGGTAAATCGATCATGAGCGAAATCAAGGCATACGGTCGCTGTACCGATTTCCAGGCCGGACATAGCAATAACCTCGGCGCTGCCGTTGATAATCGGACCATCGGGGGTAGCCAATACTCTCACGTATAAATCCAACACCAGGGCTTTTTCCAATCGCCCGGCGGTGAAACCCCCGCCGATTCCAAATATCCAGGTTCCCTCCTGATAGCCGATTTCGCCGGAAACACTTACGATTGTGATATAGCCGATTGGTATATTAGCATTTGCCGTGAGCTTGATCCACCAATCATCCAGTCCTCCATAACGGAACTCGGCGGAGGCGCTGAACGCCGGCTGAACGGCCAGGCTGCCGCTTCCCGAGAATACATCATCGGCCCATTCCACCGAGACCGCAACTTGAGCTGGCCCGGCGGTAAAACTTATCTCTATTTGCTCTATATTAAAACTGCCGTCTTCATAAAAACGCAGATTGCCCACCTGAACATGCAAATTGGGAATATCAAACGCGATACCGCCCATAACGAAAATAAATCGCCCTCGATCATCCTCGTTAAATTCTATCGCCTGAAGTTGAAGCGTTACTATGCCGGCGATAGTCTTTTCCTGGTTGAATTGTATTACGCCGGTGAAAACACCTGACTCCGTGAATCTGAGGTTCTGGAATTCAACGGGTTCGCCCAACCTCGGAAGGCTTAACGCGCCGGAGAACTGGAAGAATTTTTCCTGGGATGCTTCATCCGTTCCGAATCCGATCTCCAGAATAGTAAACTCCGCGGTTAGCACGCTGATTGCGCCTGATTCGGCATCGGCGGTAAAAATCAGGCTAAGGAAATCGCCGTCAGGTGATATTCGCAGGTTATTAAAGCCGAACTCCCGTTCCAGCGATGTGACGATGATAGCTCCATCGGTTCTGAAACCGGCCTCGTTCCAGGTAGCTGAGCTATCCACTACTGTAAATAAGCCCATTGGAATCTGAACCGGCGGATCGGTACTAACGGTGACCCCCACGAATTCCAGCCTGTCTGTATCGAGGTTCTTACGAATATTCAAATCTTCGATGCCAATTTCAACCTGCAGTTGCTCAAATCCCAGAGCGCCGTAGTAATGCAATCCGCTCGAATCGAGCCTGGTTTGAGCGTAATCTACCGATATCGAGAATCCCCAGAATGTGGCACTTACCGTATTCTGTGTTGCCGCCATACCGAAAGCTGACCCGGCCAGTTCGGGAAATTCAACCAGCGACCAGAAAGCGGGAGCCTCATCTCTAGGTATTTTCTCATCCGACCAATCCGAACCCGGTATCCAGAGCGGGATATCATTATCTAAAACGATATCGCCGCGTATTTCACCGGTCATCAACGAATCCAGCCATCTCGCTTTAAGCATCGCGCCGGTAGTGTCTTTCATTGTGGCATCAAGCTGACCGAACAGCTTAACCGGAGCCTCTGAAACAATAAGCGATAACTCATCAGAGACAGGTTGGTAATTGGGATCGACGATTAGGCTATCAAAATAGAATCTGAATCCCGGATCGCTTAACTCCAGCGCCGGATTCGACGGCACATCCACAATTGCGCCGGCAATCTTCTTATTGCCATTGGGTAAATTTTCGATAAGAAATACTTCCATGGGGAATCCGTATATCGCGAAAATCGGAGATTCCTCTAATTCTATATCAACATTTTGAAGATGCTGTCCCTCGGTGATAATGATGTCATCAACATACGCGCTTTGATAACCGATTTTACCGGCGGATATTGTCAGGTTTTCGCCGGCTGGGACATTTCTAAGTACATATCGCCCGGCGCTGTCGGTGGTATCGGTGATTCCGGGAACGCCATCGATTTCCACCCTGACGCCGGATATCGGCGATCCGGTACCGGCCAGAACAACGGTCCCCGATATTCTGCCTGCCCGAACAAGCTTGATTGTCAATGATGGGTTGGGGCCATCCGCGATATCGATATTAGTAGATCGCTCCCGATAATCCAGCGTATCAGATTCTCCGGATGGCGGGACGATTCTAAGAGTCTTCGAGCCGACCGGGACCCTGTCGAATATGGCCGATCCGGTATTATCGGTAGTTGCTTCCTCTTCGCCTTGAAGCATAACCGTGGCTTGTGGGATAGGATTGTTAGTCAGCGAATCCTCGACGATTATCGTGATGCTGCCCCGGTATCCGGCCATTGTCACTTCGACATAATTGGTATCTTCAACTGATACGTCCAGGGTTTCGACAGCATCGGAAAAGCCCGGCAACGAAAATTCCAGACTTAATTCACCGCCCGGCGCGTTGGTGATCAGAAATGATCCATCGGCTGAGGTATACTCGGATATATGAGGCGCGTCAGGTGATTGTACATATGCTCCGAACAGCGCCATACCTTCGTCATCCACTACCGTTCCAGCGACAACACCAGTCGGCCTCTGGAGAATCGCGTCCTGTTGAATTCTCATGCCGTTGGTAATCTCGCCGGGTAATTCGATTACGAGGTCCTCGAAACCGACTTTGGTAAAACGCAGACTTCTGTAAATACCGGCTTCGATATCAGGCAATGAGTATGAACCATCAGGATTGGCATAAGCGGTCATAGCTATTATGTTGGTTTGGCCGCCTTCGCTTTCACCTTCGGGATTAAATGCCAAAAGCTCAACTCTCGTGTCGCCGACAGGACTGCCATCGATAGAGCTGGTGACAGTACCATAGATCATACCGAGCACGGGCCGCAGCTCGAAATCCAGAATAAGCTCCTGTTCGAATTCGGTGATACGGGCGGGTAGATAATCATTATAATAGCCGTTGGCTTCAACCCATACAACATATCGATCCATAACCTGCTCGGGATCATTCAGAATTACCTGTTCAAAATTATAATGCCCGGAAAAATCTGTCGTATCGGGTCCGAAAAGCGACTGACTTTCCGGCCTTTCAGGAGCACCCGGTTCAGTCGGATCTTTTACGAATGTGAAACCACTGTCGGGATAAAGGTATACTCTTGCCCCAACGATCAGGTTACCTTCCTCATCTTTAATATCGCCGCCAATCTTACCGAACTTGGGCGTAAGATAGAATGTACCTAAATCGTTTGGTGGCCCGCCTACAACGGAAAATTCATCTGATGTATATTCATGATAAATCTTACCGCCGGTTTTAATGAAATAACCATCGCCGCCCGGAATGTTCTCAATCGTGAAATTACCGTCTGTATCGGTTCGCGCCGATGTTATCAACCTCGGTATACGGTCATCACCGGGATCGCTTTCAGCGCCAAAAGCAACATTCTGCCATAGTTCGAATAATAATTCAGGTATGGGTGCGCCATAATGTACTTGTTCGATACGACCGCCTATATCGGCGGAATCAGCGGTTATTATCAAACCGAATTCATATACATCTCCGGCCCAGTATTGCATCGTGCTGTATTCAAGGCTGGGAATATAGCCCTCTTTTTCGGCGCGCAAACTGAAGTATGATGAATCTCGGACACCCGGAATTTCGAAATATCCTTCGCGATTGGTTTTCGTCTGCTTGCTTTTAGAACTTTCGATATAAACCAGTGTATCGCCCTCAAAACTCTCATCGATATCATGGTAGACAATCCGCGCGTTATCTACCGGCCGGTTGGTCATTAAATCGCGCAAAAAACCGGAAACAAACCTGATAGATGGTTCCTCCGGTTCGCTGGGAAGTGTATCCCCATAGGCAAAAGTGAATATCTCGCTTTTGCCATCATTAGCAAAGCAGGGATAACCATATTGGTCGAGAGCCTGAACCTGCCAGGCATAATCTTTGGCGGGCTCGAATGGCAGACCGTTTATTGGATATTGATGCATTGTCAGCATAATATCTTGGTTTTCATAATGCGGAATATTCGACAACAGCGCTCTTGCCGGGGTTTGACCATGTAGAATTTCAGCTATTTTCAGCGAATAGTGAATCTGGTATTGAGGTGGATGTATCGAGGGTGTCCATTGGAAAGCCGGCGATGGTATCACCAGGGTATCTTCATGCATCGGCATTAGAAGAGACGGTGGAGCCGGATAGACAATCGAAAAATAAGCGCAAACATTATCCAGGAGTATCGATCCGCGCGTATCCTCGATTCGTATGCAACCGACATAGTCTCCCTCGGGAAGCCTGCCGGTGCGAATTATGATAGTCTCGATACTTTTATCATAATCCGCCGATTCCCAATCGATGAATTCATCCGAGTTAAACTGCATCGGCGGCGGACTGGGAGAGATAATAAGCGGTTGACTGTTTATCGTACCGATTAAGCCGCCTCCCTGACGGCTGACCGTTAGATAGACTATAACCGTTTCCTCTTCACCAGAATTATTATAAATAGTCAGGTTGGCGATGGACGGATCGTATTCCCATTCGCCAATGTAAGGAGAAGGGTAGGCCATGAAATTAAGGATGGCATTCCAATCGAACTGAGCCTGCGCGAAGGGAGCCGCGGATGTAAGAAAAACTATGGAAATAATCATTATCTTAAGCCAGATTTTCATCCATTGCCTCCTGGAAAGATCTTATCCTGGACTAAGATTGGCGCTTTGAATAATTTGAACATTTTCACTCTAGCCCTGGTTAATTATTCACGAGCTTTACCGGTTTATACTCAGTCTGTTTATAGAACACGCCGCTTTAGAACGTCAACAACTATTAAGAGGAAATCCAGTCAAATAAAAGTTCAATGATCGACAAATTTCATCAACATTGAATCCAAGATGGAGCTTTGGCCTGAGCACCCCGTTTTATATTCCCGATCTATACGATAATCCAATTGAATTATTCGGGTGAATCGATTAAAATATCAGCCAGAGTGGATTTTTACCGATATACCGCAGATTTCAACTCCTCATTACTACATATAAAGATTATATCACTCTACTAAAATCAGGCTTAAATCTCGGTATTTCTATTGTATCCCATCTGTAACTCCATGTAATATAAGTAATTATATTTAGTAAAGAGAATAATCATCGAACAACAGGTTTATCCTGAAGCCCTAATGTATATTTAAAAAAACAATTGTGCCAGCGTATCGAAATTATTATAATGGTGGTCACTGGAGAGGTGGCCGAGCGGCTGAAGGCAGCTGCCTGCTAAGCAGTTATGGGGGAAACTCCATCCAGGGTTCGAATCCCTGCCTCTCCGGGTAACTTCATGCGTACAAATGGCTTATATACACGATTAGAATCGTTATAATTTTGTCGAAATTGCTAAGTTGGGATTATATGGGATAAAAAGCCGCTCTGATGACATAAAATTGACATGGTAAGCTATGCCTTACATTTGCATTTCGCGGCTAATATGAGAGCTTATCGACGGCTTTTATTTTGTACTATGGTGAATGATGCGAATAGATCTCTGTGACCTTCACGCTTGAATGATCCATTAGTTCTTTAATAGTATGGATGTCAACTGAGTTATTTATCATTGCGCTACAAAATGTTTGCCTCAAGCTATGGTTCTTGATTGACTCATTCATCGCCCAAGCCGGATCCCAAGCCATTCAAACTTTTTTAAGCACCCGGCTATTCAATGAGAATTCAGCCACCAGCTGCTTTAACTGATCGTTCTCCAGCTTAATCCCAGATACTCCAACACTGTTAGCCTCTCTGACAGTATCACCCTGTAATCTCTTTTTGCCCGCCTCCAAAAAATCCTTAGTCCAACGATAGTATACAGGTTCGGGACAATCCCTTCTCGCCGACAGATCGCGGCGATACTCTCCTTACCCTTCAACCCCTCCAATACTTTCCGAATCGTCTCTTCGGAGGAATACTTCTTCCAGGTCTTGCGCCGAATCTCCCGTACTACCGACTCCGGATTATAATTCTTGTTTTTAGCTATGGCCGGCTCCTTCCTTTAATTCTAGCTAACCAAAACCGTCTCTTAATTCAAATGCCATTTTGGCACGGTAGGCTATGACGGGATACACTCCTACCTAATCGCAATTTGAAAAAAAAATGTCTCAAAAATAAGTTGAAAATATATGGAATCTTCAACAAAAAGCTTGACGGACCCATAAAATCCATTAATATATAAAGATAATAAAATATCACAATAGTGATTAGCCCGCTCATTTTGGCTTGAACACTCTAATTATTTTTCAAATACCTGTGGGCGAATATCCGTACGAACCAGGGAGAAGAATTGCCGCAGATATTTCCCAAATGGACTAACAAATTACCTCTTGCCCTACTAATTCTTGCTGTATTCAGTGGTAGCGCCGTAGTGGCGGGTTTCTGGTACCTGGGATCACCACGAAATACTGACGTCGGCTACCGTCCCCGGCAGCCGGTTGCTTATAGCCACAAATTGCACGCCGGTGATCTGGGAATTGACTGTCGTTACTGCCATTTATCCGTTGAAACCTCGGCTGTAGCTGGACTTCCTCCGACTCAAATCTGTATGAATTGTCACACTTTGGTTGGCGCCAAAAATGACAACCTTTTTCCGGTCCGGGAAAGTTGGGAGCTTGGTCAGCCAATAGAATGGGTTCGGGTGCACAATTTACCGGACTACGCTTACTTCGATCACAGTATACATGTCAATGCTAGTGTCGGATGTAAAAGCTGCCATGGTCGAATTGATCAGATGGCGGTAGTAACTCAACAGGAACCTCTTAGTATGGGTTGGTGTCTTGATTGCCATCGCCATCCCGAAATGCACCTGCAACCAGCTGATGAAGTAACGAATATGGATTGGAAACCGCCTATATATCAGACCGATATCGCGGCAAAAATCATGAAAGAGCGTTCATTATCGCCTACTCAAGACTGTACGGGGTGTCACTTTTGAGAAATAAGCTGCCCCAAGCAGGAAAAGAATACTGGCGAAGCCTGGAGGAACGTATCGATTCACCGGAGTTTCGCCTATGGCTCGAGCGTGAATTCCCTTCGGATTCATCAGATAATGGGGGAAGGTGGTCGCGTCGAAGTTTTCTAAGGGTAATGGGAGCATCAATGGCTTTCGCCGGATTGGCCGGATGCCGTCGTCCCGTTGAAAAGATAATCCCTTATGTCAAACCGCCAGAAGAAATAACTCCCGGCATGCCTTTGTACTATGCGACGACAATGCCTTTCGGTAATTCAGCATACGGTTTGCTGGTCGAGAGCCATGAAGGGCGACCGACCAAGATTGAGGGTAACATTCGCCATCCTTCCACGCGTGGCAAATCGAATCTGCAAATGCAGGCCGCTATCCTTGATCTTTATGATCCCGATCGATCTAAATCGGTGCTTTATAAAAGCCATCGCAAAGAATGGGAAGATTTCAATTCTTTTTATCTTGATCAGTTCGCGAAATATGCCGCGAATGATGGCGAAGGTCTGGCTGTACTTTCCGAGCCGTTTTCCTCGCCTACTTTGATGCGACTAAAAAGTCAATTCGAGCAGAAATTTCCAAGGGCGAACTGGGTGGCTTGGGAGCCGATCAATGATGAAAACCTGTTAAAGGGAGTTGAGTTAGTTACCGGCAAACAGTATCGGCCGTTATACAATTATGACGAAGCCGAGGTCATATTCTCGCTTGATGCTGACTTATTGCTGGGAGAAAGCGAGAGCACCCGTGCGGCGGCCGGTTTCGCCGACGGACGCAATATCGCATCTGTGCGAGACTCCATGAACCGCCTATACATAGTGGAGAGCCTCTATAGTCTCACTGGTGCAACAGCCGACCACCGCTTGGCATTGTCCAATGATATGATTTCAGTCATGGCAAACGCGGTTGCTGCTCAATTGCGGAATCATGGTTTGGATATAAATAGTAAGATAGGCATCGGGTCGGATTCCCTGCCTGAGAAATATCAGAAATGGGCTTCTGTCCTGGCGAAGGATTTGGTTAGGACCAGGGGTCGTTCTTTAATTGTAGCCGGGCGCAGTCAATCGCAGAAAGTGCATGCCCTGGCAATGCATCTCAATGATGCACTCGGTAATTTCGGAAAAACAATAAACTTTGTCGAACCAACTGATACTGTCTATCCCAGCACGGTGGAATTGACGAGACTCACCCGGCAAATACATCAAGGTACCGTCTCAACCCTTTTGATTCTCGGTGGTAATCCCGTATACAATGCCCCCGTTGATCTTGAGTTTAGGTCCGCTCTAAAAAAGATTGAGATATCTATTCATTTGAGTTCGCATGTTGATGAGACATCCTCTGAGACTACCTGGCATATTCCTCGAAATCACTTTCTTGAAAGCTGGGGCGACACGCGGGCTATCGATGGCACGATTGGAATGATTCAACCGCTTATTGAACCATTGTTCGGCGGCAAAACGGATGTAGAAGTGGTTTCATTAATGGCATCGGGGAAAAATAAACGGGGCTACGACGTAGTTCGCGAAACCTGGCAAACACTTTGGGGCTCATCATTCGAAAATCGGTGGATGCAATCTCTCCATGATGGAATTGTGTCCGATACCGGTTTCAGGAAAGTGTCGCCTCATGTTGACACTCGGCGAATTAACGTTATAGCGGAAGCGCCTGAAAAAAACAACGACTCTGAAATCCTACGGATAGTCTTCCATCCTTGCAATACCTTATTTGATGGTCGCAACGCTAATAATGGCTGGTTACAGGAGTTGCCTGATCCTATTACCAAACTCACCTGGGACAATGTGGCAACGGTAAGCCCGACAACCGCCCGTCAATTTGGTGTCAAAAATGAAGATTTGGTCAAATTGACCTACAAGAATAATGAGCAAACAGTACCGGTCTGGATTTTGCCCGGTCAGGCTGATCATGTGATCGGAGTTTCCCTGGGCTACGGTCGTACTAATGCCGGTCGTGTTGGTGATGGAATAGGTTCTAATACATACAGACTCAGATTATCGTCCGCGCTATATCATGATTATGGTATATCCATGTCACCTATCGGACAAACTTATCAGCTTGCCAACGTTCAGGATCATGGCAGTATGGAAGGTCGCCCGCTAATCAGGGAGGCGTCACTGGCAGAATATCGCGATCACCCCGAGTTCGCTAAAGAAGCGGTGGAACATCCACCTCTGTATTCACTGTGGGAGGAGCGTAAATACGATGAAGGTTACCAATGGGGAATGGCCATTGATTTGACGAAATGCATCGGCTGCAGTGTATGTACTATTGCTTGTCAGAGTGAAAACAACATTCCGATTGTTGGCAAAGAGGAAACCCGCAAGGGACGCGAAATGCACTGGATAAGGATTGACCGTTATTTCGAGGGCAATGTCGAGGATCCCCGGATTGTACATCAGCCGGTCGCCTGTCACCATTGTGAGAATGCCCCATGCGAACAGGTCTGCCCGGTAGCGGCAACCGTTCATGACAAGCAAGGTCTTAATTCGATGGTGTACAATCGGTGTATTGGGACGCGATATTGCGCCAACAACTGCCCCTATAAAGTTAGGCGGTTCAACTTCTTTGATTTGACTAAGGATATCCCCGAAGTATTCAAGATGGCTCAGAATCCTGAAGTAACCGTACGTTCGCGCGGCGTTATGGAGAAGTGTACTTATTGCGTGCAGCGAATAAATTTCGGCAAAAAGCAGGCGAAACTTGAAGGTCGTCAGGTTAATGATGGTGAGATTGTAACCGCCTGCCAACAAGCTTGCCCGACTGATGCTATAATATTTGGTAATATAAATGATCCGGTCAGTCGGGTAGTTGAAATAAAGAAGCAAAATCGAGAATATAATTTGTTGGCGGAATTGAATATTAAGCCACGTACTTCTTACCTTGGTAAACTACGAAATCCAAATCCGGAGATGCACTCTTGAGTATAGCGGCACAACAACAAATCGCTGAAGGAGTGGTGACCGAGAATCTAACATACGAATCTGTCACCGAGTCGGTCAGTCGTATCACCGAGGCCAAAACACCGCGGGCTTGGAAAGTTTTATTTAGTATTTCGGCAACACTCGCTCTAGGATTTTTTGCTCTTATCGGATATCTCTTTTATGAAGGTACCGGCATCTGGGGATTACAGAATCCAGTAGGCTGGGGATTCGCCATTGTAAACTTCGTATTTTGGGTAGGGATTGGCCACGCCGGAACGCTGATATCCGCGATTCTTTTCCTTCTACGGCAGAAATGGCGAACGGCAATCAATCGCTTCGCCGAGGGCATGACCATCTTTGCCGTAATCTGCGCCTTGATCTTCCCAACTATCCATGTCGGTCGCGTTTGGTTTATTTACTGGACAATGCCGATTCCAAATCAGATGTTTATGTGGCCTAATTTCCGGAGCCCTTTATTATGGGATTCCTTCGCGGTAGGAACTTACTTTATTTGCTCGTTTCTCTTCTGGTATGTTGGATTAATACCCGATCTGGCCACTCTGCGTGATCGGGCAAAAAGCAGAATACGCAAAATTCTATATGGAACTTTTTCAATTGGCTGGCGGGGCGGAAATCGTCAATGGCGACATTATGAACTGGCATATCTGGTTCTGGCCGGTGTGTCGACCCCTTTGGTGCTCTCGGTACACAGTATTGTCGCCACCGACTTCGCGACTGCCCAGATTCCGGGCTGGCATACGACGATTTTTCCTCCTTACTTCGTGGCCGGAGCGATCTTTTCCGGCTTTGCTATGGTGATGGCTCTTTCTCTTATTGCCAGATACGCCCTTAAACTACAACATATCATAACAGCGAAAGTTCTCGAACGGATGAATATGATAATGCTGGTCACGGGAATGATGGTTGGCTATGCTTATGGCATTGAATTTTTTATGTCATGGTATAGCGGAAACATGTATGAACATTTTGCTTTTGTAAATCGTGCCATCGGTCCATATGCCTGGGCTTATTGGATAATGATCTCTTGCAACGTTATCGTCCCCCAAATATTCTGGTTTAAGAAGCTGCGAAATCATTTAGTCGTCATGTTTATCGCGTCAATTCTTATAAATATTGGCATGTGGTTCGAAAGGTTCGTGATCGTCGTTACCCTGGCGAGGGATTTCCTGCCGTCGGCCTGGGATTATTACAGCCCGACCTGGCATGATGTCGGATTATTGATTGGATCATTCGGATTATTCTTTAGTATGTTCCTGCTGTTCTTGCGGTTTCTGCCAATAGTGGCAATAGCCGAGGTAAAAGGAACACTACCACAAGCTCGTCCGCTTCATAAAGAAGGAACACATGTCTAAAGCAAGTCAAAATATATTTGGCGTACTGGCTGAGTTCTCGGGCGCCGAAACGTTAGTGCGGGCTGCGGAAAGAGTACGTGAGGCGGGCTACAACAAATACGATTGTCATTCGCCGTTTCCGGTACACGGCATGGATAAGGCCATGGGACTGGGACGTTCGCCTTTGGGCTATTGGGTAGGTATCGCCAGTACTGTTGGACTGATTGGAATTACCCTATTCATCTGGTGGGTCAGCGCCGTGGACTATCCCCTGGTGATCTCCGGGAAAGAGTTATTCAGCTTTCAGGCATTTGTACCGCCGATTTTTGCTATCGCGATATTGGCCGCCGCGATAACAGCAACTGTTGGTATGTTGGTTTTCAATCGACTGCCGCGATTGCATCATCCGCTTTTCAGCTCCAAAGAGTTTGACCGCGTCACTGATGGTGGATTTTTTGTAAGTATCGAAGCCGATGACCCGGCTTTTGAAAAAGATAAAACGACAGAATTTCTAAAATCGATCGGAGCAGTCAGAGTGGAGGTTGTTGAGGATCAATGAGACTATTGATGGCAAATTGCGGATTTAATGGCCTCAGACTGGCATTTGTAGTTATTTGCTTACTGATGGCGATTGTGAGTTGTAATCGCGGTCGCCCGTCGGAGCAACCTCCGGTGCATCTTATCTCCAATATGGATGAACAACCTAAATATAAAGCCCAGGAAGCCGGTGAGTTTTTTGCCGATCGTATGGCCATGCGCCAGCCACCGGAAGGAACAGTAGCTCAGGGACAATTGCACCTGGATACCCCATACTTTAATGGCAAAGATTCTCAAGGTAAGCCGGTCAGGGAATCTCCAATTCCGGCAACTTTAGAAATACTGAAGCGCGGCCAAAATCGATACGATATTTTCTGTTCCCCTTGTCATGGCCGGATTGGTGATGGACAAGGAATGGTTTCGAAACGGGGTATGCTACCGCCGCCCTCTTTCCACGATGAGCGGCTGCGCGCTGTTGAAGATGGACATATTTTTGATGTGATCTCCCAAGGAAAGGGCAATATGTCACCATATCGTTACCAGGTGAGGGTAGAGGATCGATGGGCGATTGTGGCTTACGTAAGGGCATTGCAACTCAGTCAAAACGCATCGATAGATGATATTCCACTTGAAATTCTAAATGAAGCGGAGCAAAACAAATAGGATGAAACTGGATTCACAAACATATAGATTGATAGATAGCGGCAGATTAGGCTCTGTAGCGCTGGTCATTGGGCTGCTGGGATTGGCCGCCTCCGCCGCCGGATATTTTGTAGACTCCAGACAATTCTTTCACTCCTACTTGGTGGCGTTCACTTTTTGGCTGTCTATTGGATTGGGCGGATTGTTTTTCACCATGCTGCATCATCTTGTCAGCGCAGAGTGGAGTACTGTTTTGCGCCGATGGTCGGAAAGCGCTATGGCCACACTGCCTATAATGTCCATCTTTATTATCCCTATACTTCTAGGGATGCATGACATGTATCATTGGAGCCATGCTGATGTTGTCGCCAACGACGATATACTCCAAGGTAAAGCCGGTTATCTTAATCCAGGCTTTTTCGTAATTCGATCAGTCGTATATTTTGTCATATGGATTATACTGGCGAAGACATTGCATCGAACATCGTTGAAACAAGATGCCGACCATTCGGCTGCTTTGAGCATGAAATTCAAGAAAATAAGCGCTCCGGGAATGATCCTGTTTGCAGTAACTATATCGTTTGCCGCCTTTGACTGGCTTATGTCGCTGGACGCGCATTGGTACTCTACTATTTTCGGGGTCTATATCTTCACTGGAGGTTTTCTGGCATTTCTTTCATTCATGACTCTGACCGGACTGTACCAGCGGCGCCAATCGATCCTCCGTGAGCAAGTGACATTAGAACATTATCATGATTTGGGAAAACTTCTGTTCGCCTTTCTCATTTTCTGGGCTTATATGGCGTTCTCGCAATACTTCTTAATCTGGTATGCCAATATCCCGGAGGAAACGGTCTGGTTCTATCATCGTTGGTACAGTGATTGGCGGCCAATTACACTAGTTATCATTTTCGGACATTTCGTAATTCCGTTTATAGCGCTGATCACCCGCGCCGCTAAGCGAAATCTGGTTGTATTGGGATTTGCGGCGGCATGGCTTTTATTGATGAGATGGGTTGACCTGTACTGGCTGATTTTTCCGACTTTGCATAAGCATGGTCCCCAGTACTCATGGATGGATCTGACAACCATGATAGGTATCGGCGGTATTTTCGTCTGGTTTTTCTGGAACAAATATGTGTCTCATCCGGTTGTTCCGGTTAGCGATCCGACCCTGGAAACGTCGATACAGTTTCAGAATATGTAGCGAGGATGAGCAAATGACCTACAAAAACATTGAAGGTAAAGAAAACCTTAATCTGACATGGTTGGTAATAGCCACATTTATGTCGGTGGTGTTTCTGGTTGTTGTTTTTATCATACTCAACGAGTACAACATTGCTTCTCGCGAAGAGGTTTTGCGTGGACAGATGCGAATTGAACAGCCGGTGATGCTACGTCTGACGCTGGCCAGAGAAGATTCGCTATTGACCTCCTACGGAGTAGTGGATTCGGCAAATGCTGTTTATCGGATTCCAATTAGTCGAGCTATGGAGTTAATCGCCGCTCAGGCGGATAATTCAGGGAGTCAGTGAAAATGGCATTGTCCAATAAATTGATAAAAATCAAATTTACCTTAATCTTTGGCGGCGCGACGGCATTGTTAGATATTCACGACGGAGAGGTATAAGTGATGTTATCGCTATTTAAAAATAATCCCTTGCTTGTTGCAACGGATCAGTTATTGAATAAGCTCATATTATCCGGCAATGGCGCTTTTCGAACACTTCTATTAAGTTCTGCCATTATTGCCTTGATACTGGTCCCACAGGCACGAAGTCAGGAGATCGATAAATTCTTTAAACAGAATTGCTCTAGTTGTCACTGGATTGGTGGGGGCAGATTGGTTGGGCCGGATCTCCAGAATGTTCAGCAGAGACAAGAACGCGACTGGTTAGTGCGATTTATTCTTGATCCCAAAGCGATGTTGGACGCGCAAGATCCATATGCTGTAAAACTGAAGGCGGAAGCCAACGGCGCCATCATGACCAATGCTCCCGGGATAACTCGTGAGTTGGCGGTAGCGCTGCTCGATTTAATTGAAGCCGAATCAAAACTTGATTCATCGCAATTCGCCGGAACTCCGGCGGCACTCGAACCATTTAGCGCCGACAACGCTGCCCGTGGACTGGAATTATTCTTAGGAAAAACGAAACTGACCAACGACGGTCCTTACTGCATCTCCTGCCACAGTGTAAATGCCGTTGGTAGCAGTTTGGGTGGACAACTAGGACCCGATCTTACAGGAGTTTTTGATCGACTGAATGGTCGCACGGCTATTTCTGCCTGGCTGTCGGCGCCCCCAACTCCGACCATGCGTTCCGTGTTCAAACAACATCAGCTTGAACAAAACGAGATAAAATATCTGGCGATGTTTTTTGAATCGACCACTGGGCAGGCGGAGTACGACCTTGATTCCACTTTTCTCTGGATCATTCTAATTTTCTGCGGATTGGCAGGTGGTGTTATGTTTATGATAGCCTTTGGTAGAATCTGGGCATTTCGATTCAGAGCTGTTAGGCGACCACTTATCAAAGCATATAAAAACCGAGGTGAATCTTGAACAAGAATAGACCAACTCAATGGATTAAAGATGAGATCGACCCGAAGTTAAGAAGCTGGGAAGAGTTTTATCGCAATCGCTGGCAACACGATAAGGTCGTGCGAAGCACACATGGCGTAAACTGCACCGGCGGATGTAGCTGGCAGATTTTCATCAAAGAGGGGATCGTGACCTGGGAGATGCAGCAGCTTGACTACCCTGAATTAGAAGAAGGCATTCCCCCATATGAACCCCGGGGTTGTCAACGCGGAATATCGTATTCCTGGTATTTATATAGTCCATTACGCGTTAAGTATCCTTATATTCGGGGAACTCTACTAGACATTTGGCGTAAAGCGCGCGATGAAAATGAGGATCCGGTTGAAGCCTGGAAATCAATGGTGGAAGATTCGGAGAAACGTTCTCTATGGCAAAAAGCCAGAGGCAAAGGCGGGCTTCGGCGCACCAATTGGGATACTGTTCTGGAAATCATGGCAGCGGCGAATATTTATACCATCAAAAAACACGGTCCTGACCGTATTGCGGGCTTCTCGCCTATACCCGCGATGTCAATGATCAGCTATGCCTCCGGAGCTCGTATGCTTCAGCTAATGGGCGGCATCTCATTGTCTTTCTACGATTGGTATTGCGACTTGCCAACTGCCTCTCCGGAAACATGGGGTGAACAAACGGATGTCCAGGAATCAGCTGACTGGTATAATGCTAAGCTTCTGGCCGTTATGGGATCTAATCTCAACATGACCCGAACTCCGGATTGTCACTTTGCGGCGGAAGCGCGCCATAATGGAACAAAAATGTGGGTTTTTGCGCCAGATTTCAATCAGGTGGCAAAATACGCCGATGAATGGGTTTCGCTTAACGCCGGACAGGATGGAGCCTGGTGGATGGCTGTCAACCATGTGATACTGAAAGAGTTCCATCACGAACGCAAAACGCCTTACTTCATTGACTACACCAAAAAGTATACCGATGCATCGTATCTTGTTGAAATAAACGAAACTGCCGAAGCAAATACGTTCCGCCCGGGTCAGCTGTTGCGCGCTAATCGACTCGAACAGTACAAGGATATTGAAACCGGCGAGTGGAAGTTTCTTATGTGGGATTCCACTGAAAATAAACCAAAAATGCCGATGGGCAGTGTTGGCTTCCGCTGGGGCAAGGAAAAGGGCAAATGGAATCTCACCCTCAAGGATGGCCTTAACAGTAGCGAAATCGATCCCATGCTATCTTTCATTGATTCCTGTGATGAGGTAGTGCAGCTTAGCTTTGATGATTTCGGTAAGGGCGAAGAGGTAACTCGCGGAGTGCCGGCAAAACGAATCACGACGACATCGGGGCAATCGGTTCTCGTGACCACGGCCTATGACCTTTTAATGGCACAATATGGCGTACCACGCGGGCTTGAAGGTGCCTACCCAAACTCCTATGATGATGATGCTCCTTACACGCCGGCCTGGTCGGAAAAATATACCGGAATGAGCCGTGATATGGTCATCCGATTTGCTCGCGAGTGGGCCAATACCGCGGAAAAGACCAATGGAAAGTGTACGATAATTATTGGCGCCGGTATCAACCACTGGTATCACGCCAATTTGATGTACCGCGCCGGCATTCACGCGTTGATGTTTTGTGGTTGCGTGGGGGTGAATGGCGGCGGTTTGGCTCATTACGTGGGGCAGGAAAAGCTGGCGCCGGGAGAGTCATGGTCCAGCATCGCACTGGCAAAGGACTGGTATCCTCCATCACGCCTTCAGAATGCTCCCAGTTGGCATTATGTCCATTCGGATCAGTGGCGCTACGAAAAAGAATTTACCGATTATCACACAGTACCGAAAAATCAGCCACCGGGAACTCTGGCTAAGGGGCACACAATGGATGTGCAGTCGCGCGCGGTAAGGTCAGGGTGGCTGCCCTTCTATCCGCAATTCAATAAAAACCCGCTGGATGTCGTGGACGAAGCCAAGGCGACAGGAGCCGGAACACCAGACGAAATCATCGGTAGAGTTGTCTCGCAACTCCAGTCGGGAGATCTAAAATTTTCCATTGAAGATCCGGATGCTCAGGAAAATTGGCCACGTGTATGGTACATCTGGCGCGGCAATGCCCTTATGTCCAGCTCCAAAGGTCATGAGTATTTTCTAAAACACTATCTTGGGACCCATACCAATACTATCGCTGAGGATCTAGCCGAGGACTCAGTCAGGGAAATCCAATGGCATAAGAAAGCGCCGCAGGGAAAGATGGATCTTGTCGTAGATCTAAATTTCCGTATGGATACTTCCGCGCTTTATTCCGATATTATTCTGCCGGCCGCGACCTGGTACGAAAAAGCGGATTTGAATTCGACTGATATGCACAGTTTTATTCATCCTTTGTCTGAAGCCGTTCCACCCTGCTGGGAATCAAAAAGCGATTGGCAGATATTTCGCGAGATAGCAAAAAAGTTCTCTGAACTTTCCGAAAAACATTTTCCTGAACCGGTCGAGGATATTGTTGCCACCCCCTTGGCTCACGATACGCCCGCCGAAATCGCCCAGCCCGAATTAAAAGATTGGAAAAAGGGCGAAGTTGATCCTATTCCCGGTAAGACTATGCCCAACCTCAAAATCGTGCAGCGTGATTATAAGGATTTATATCGTAAGTTTATATCTTTCGGGCCGATGGTTCGGAAAAATGGACTTGGTGCGCATGGGACCCATTATGACGTCGACGATGTATATGAGGAAGCGACCAAACGACTGCCTACGGAGAATTGGAATCAGGAAACTTATTTATCTTTAAAAGAAGATGCTGACGTCTGCAATATCATCCTGGAATTTGCGACGGTGACAAATGGTGAGCTTTCGTACAGATCATATAAAAATATGGAAGAAAAGGTTGGTCTCCCTCTGGCTCATCTGGTCGAAAAGTATCGATCTGTTAAGGCCACATACGATGGGTTACAGAAAGGACCCCAACGATTTGTTAACAGCCCCATGTGGTCCGGTCTTATCGCCAACGGTCGCCCTTATTCATCGTTTACTTATAACGTGGAAGCGCTTGTTCCCTGGCGAACTCTAACTGGACGTCAGCACTTCTATCTGGACCATCCCCTGTATCTTCAGTTCGGCGAACATCTGCCAACATACAAACCCAAACCGTTGCCGACCGAGTATTCCGACATGCGGTTCAGTAAAGAAGCGGGAGCCTCAAAAACGCTAAACTACCTTACTCCCCATGGCAAGTGGCATATTCATTCCACTTATGGAGATAACCAGCGGATGACGACTCTATCACGCGGAGTGGAGCCGCTGTGGATAAATGATAAAGATGCTACGGACATTGATATTTCAGATAACGATTGGGTTGAAGTGCATAATGATCATGGTGTCGTCGTAACCCGGGCGGTTGTCAGCGCCAGGATTCCGCCGGGAGTATGTATCCAGTATCACTCGCCCGAGCGAACTTATTCAGTGCCAAAGTCACCTCTCCGAAAAAATCGCCGTGCGGGTGGACATAATAGCCTCACACGTACTAGGCTTAAGCCAAATTTTATGGCAGGCGGCTATGGCCAGTTCACTTACCATTTTAACTATTGGGGACCGATCGGGTGTAATCGTGACACTCATATCATAGTCCGCAAATTGCCAATATTGACGTGGTGATTCAAAAGGAGCTTTTAGCATGAACGTACGTTCTCAAATAGCAATGATGTTTCACCTCGATAAATGTATAGGGTGCCATACCTGTAGTATTGCCTGTAAAAACATTTGGACTGATCGAGAGGGCACCGAATACATGTGGTTTAACAATGTCGAAACCAAACCGGGAACCGGCTATCCCTCAAAGTGGGAAGACCAAAGCAAATACAAAGGTGGTTGGGAAAAGAAGGGTAAGGGCATACGCCTGAAATCAACCGGCAAGGGTCGTATCATTCCGAATATTTTCCATAATCCCAGTCTTCCCAGCATGGATGAATATTATGAACCATGGACATACGACTATCAAAATTTATTCAACGCTCCGGCAGGGGATGATCAACCGACTGCCAGGCCAATTTCCATGGTTACGGGAAAACATATCGATGTTGAGTCCGGACCCAATTGGGATGATGACCTCGGTGGATCACCTCTCTACGCCGAAAATGATCCGAATCTGGATGGTCTGACAGAGCAGCAAAAAAGGCAGCTTTTTGCCGTCCAGCAATTAGTCTTTTTCTATTTACCGCGCATTTGCAACCATTGCCTTAATCCGGCCTGTGTGGCGGCTTGTCCTTCGGGAGCTATTTACAAACGCGGCGAGGATGGCATTGTTCTTATTGATCAGAATCGGTGTCGAGCCTGGCGATCATGTATCGCCGCCTGTCCGTACAAGAAGACTTATTTTAATTGGTCCACGGGAAAATCCGAGAAGTGTCTCCTCTGCTATCCGCGCGTGGAAACAGGTCAGGCTCCGGCCTGCTTTCATTCGTGTGTTGGTCGCATTCGATATCTTGGTGTATTGCTCTATGATGCCGACCGAATTGAGGAAGTGGCAAGTCTACCGCGGGAAAAACTTATTGAAGGTCAGAGATCGCTCATTCTCGATCCAACAAGTCCAATAGTTATCGAGGCCGCCCAAAGAGCCGGCATGCAGGATTCCATCATCGAAGCAGCACAGGCTTCCCCGGTATACAAGTTTGTAAAGATCTGGAAACTTGCCCTGCCGCCGCATCTTGAATTCCGAACCATGCCAATGCTTTTTTACGTTCCACCGCTTTCTCCGGTTATCGCCGCGGATAAGAACGACAAGTTAAATAGCGTGAGCGATGATTTGTTTCACGATGTTAATGAGTCTCGAATTCCTCTTCAATTTCTCGGCAACCTTCTTGGCGCCGGGCAGCCCGGCAAAGTCGCCTATTCTCTTAGGAAACAGAAGGCAGTGCGCTGGTATCGTCGCGCTTTGACTGTAGGCGATGTGGAGACGGAAACCGTGGATAAGATGTTGAGAGAGGCTGAGTGCACTCGTGAGGAGGCCGAGGAGATTTACCGTCTGACCTCCCTGTGCACAGCCAATGAACGATTTGTTATTCCCCCCGCATATCGAGAGCAGGCGATCGAGGAATTGCAGGACCCGATGGAATGCAAGAAGGAAACAGGATTTGGATTCATCACCGGTCCGAGGAGAGGAACTTGAGAATGCCACAAAGCAACGTCTATGGCGCCCTTGCTAATCTCTTGATCTATCCAGATGACAATCTTCAGGATTCCATCAATGAGTGTGCCAATATTCTGAAAGCTTCCGGTTCTACCGCAGTTGAACCTATCAAGGGATTTGCCCGATACGTCCGGGAGTCCTCAATTGAGGACATGCAGGAATATTACACTCAAACATTTGAATTCAATAAAGAACGCGCCCTAGAAGTGGGTTGGCATCTGTTTGGCGAGAGATACGAGCGTGGGATGTTTATAGTCAGGATGCGACAAACGTTGCGGCAATTAAATCTGGCTGAATCAACGGAATTACCTGATCATCTGGCTCATGTTCTGGCCGCTCTGGGTATGATGGGTGATCGGGAAGCCAAAGATTTCGCGACCCTGATTGTTATGCCCGCGATACAGAAGATGCTAGCCGGATTCAAAGAGAAAGAGAATCAATACGCGGCCGTCCTAGATGGGATACGTGACGAACTTATTACCCGGTACAATCTGCCGGAACAAGGAAAGAATCATGGATAATCTATTTGCAAATTCTGAACTAGTGCTCTTTGGAGTTTTACCATATGTATCGATCTTTGTCTTTTTTCTTGTAACCATACAACGCTATCGTTCGCAAGCCTTCTCATACTCCAGCCTCTCTTCTCAGTTTCTCGAAAACCAACTTCATTTTTGGGGAATGGTACCTTTTCATTACGGGATTCTGACGATTCTTACAGGTCACCTGATTGCTTTTCTTCTTCCGAGACAACTATTGGCCTGGAATAGCGTTCCCTGGCGCTTGTATATTCTGGAGATTTCAGCCCTGATATTTGCCATCCTTACCCTGGCAGGCTTGTTCAATCTTGTAGTCAGAAGACGAAAATTTTCCAAGATCAACAGGGTCACCAGCGGAATCGACTGGATTCTACTATTCATGCTCATATTTCAGGTCGTTAGCGGTATCTATATCGCCATCGCTCATAGATGGGGTTCTTCATGGTATGCCGCATCGATGGTTCCCTATCTTTGGTCGCTGATAAAAATGAATCCAGATATGGCCTATATTACCGGGATGCCGTTGATGGTCAAGTTGCATGTAATCAATACCTTTGTGATGACCGGCTTTTTCCCGTTCACCCGATTGGTGCACATCTTAGTCGTGCCAAATCCTTATCTATGGAGACGAACCCAGATTGTTCGCTGGTATCGCGACCATAAAAGTATTCCCAAATAAAAATAATCACATTAAAGTAAGTTTAAGATATGTATGTCAGACAAAAGTAAAGCAATATCAGTTCTAACTCTCAACACACTTGCCTTCACGGTTTGTTTCGCCTGCTGGATGGTGAACGGTGTGCTGGTAACCTTCCTCGTTGATAATAATGTCTATGCCTGGGATAAGGTACAGATGGGTTGGCTCATCGGCATTCCGGTTCTCACCGGCTCATTGTTTCGTCTGCCCGTTGGAATTCTCACCGACAAATATGGCGGTCGCATTGTCTATACGGCAGTAATGCTTCTTTCCGCCCTTCCGATGTATCTATTAAGTCAGGCTTCCAGTTTTTGGACTTTTTTCACAGCCAGTTTGGGCTTTGGGATCGCCGGAACTTCATTCGCGGTGGGTATAGCTTATACTTCGGTCTGGTTCAAAAAGGAGCGACAAGGTACGGCGCTGGGGATTTTCGGTGCTGGGAACGCGGGTGCGGCATTGACCAGCATGGGCGCTCCGATTATATTAAGATGGTTAACGGATAATGGAAACAACCTGGATGCCTGGCGCGCAATGCCCAAACTGTATGCTTGTGGTCTGGTTGTTATGGCGCTTATCTTCTGGTTTTTGACTCACACTAAGATTACCGATAATTCACATATCAATAGTTTCATGCAGCGCCTTGAACCGCTCAAGCATTTGCGCGTATGGCGATTTGGGATATACTACTTTCTGGTATTTGGTGGATTTGTCGCCCTGGCCCAATGGCTTATCCCATACTATGTGAATGTATACACGATGTCGGTTGCTTCCGCGGGCTTGATGGCAGCCATATTCAGTTTGCCATCGGGGCTGGTACGCGCTCTGGGCGGCTATTTATCCGATAAATGGGGCGCCCGTCGAGTTATGTACATTGTTCTCGGGTGTTGTTTGATATGTTGCGTGTTTTTGGTTGTACCCCGCATGGATATTGAGTCACCGGGTAAGGGCATAATGAGCACACGCGCCGGTATGGTCGTTTCAGTGACCGATTACGAGGTTGTTGTGGACAGCGTCCGTTACGAGCTAAAATCAATCAACGGTCAGACTCTAACTGATGAACAAAGGGAAAAGGGAACTCTTGTCTGGCCTACAAGCAGGTGGTGGCAGGAACCTGTGGTTAAAGCCGGAGATACGGTTCAGAAGAAGCAATTGCTGGCAAGAGGAGTTACACATATCTATTTCCAGGCAAATATATGGGTGTTCACCGGGCTGGTTTTTGTGGTCGGGTTTATGATGGGTATCGGCAAGGCAGCCGTCTATAAACATATCCCCGATTATTTCCCCAGAGATGTCGGGGTTGTCGGAGGTATAGTCGGTGTTCTTGGAGGCCTGGGTGGATTTTTCTGCCCGATACTTTTTGGGTACTTGCTGGAGGGAACCGGGCTATGGACTACCTGTTGGATGTTCTTCGCGATTCTAACCGGAGTATGCTTATGGTGGATGCATGCTGTTATTCAACGCATGTTGCGCAAAGAGATGCCTGAAATAGCTACACAATTTGAAACCGTCAGGAAAAATGGAAAATAATCGACCTCTTTTTATGGGTAGATTTGTTGGAGGACAACGATGAAAAAACTGGATAAATGGGAAGTAGAAGATCAACAGTTCTGGGATGAAACGGGCAAGAAAACTGCCATGCGAAATCTTTGGATTTCTATCCCAAACCTGCTTCTTGGTTTTGCCGTCTGGATCTATTGGGGTGTTATTGTAGGATTGATTCAGGGATTGCACGATACCAACCCGAGTCTCTTCAACTTCGTTTTCGGTAATGATGGCGTTCCTCTGGAAGGTAATGCCTATAAGGCGCTATTATACACTCTTCCGGCCGTTGCCGGACTTGCAGGAGCCACTACGCGAATTCCCAATTCGTTTATGGTTGCCATTTGCGGTGGGAGAAATGTCAAATTTATGACTACGTTGCTGTTGATTCTTCCGGCTCTCGGAACCGGCCTTGCCCTGCGGAACCCCGATACAAGTTTTATAACCTTTATTGTTCTGGCAGCTTTATCCGGTATAGGCGGCGGCGCGTTCGCGTCATCGATGTCCAATATTAGTTTCTTTTTTCCAAAAAGAATGCAGGGTCTTACTCTCGGGCTGAATGCCGGTATCGGCAACCTTGGGGTAGCGGTAATGCAGTTTGTAATTCCGCTAATTATAACTGTTGGATTGTTCGGAGGAGAATCTCATATCCTCCGAGATAACTCGATTTGGATTCACAACGCCGGCTTGATCTGGGTTCCAATATTGGCATTCTTTGGTTTGCTTGCCTTCCTTTTTATGAATAACCTTCCACAGCATAAGTGCGGCCCAACCCCTAAAGCAATTGGAAAATACTTATGGCTGGAGCTGCTTGGTTATGGCGGTTCGGCTATCGCTATTTTCTTTCTGGTAATACCGTGGGGTGGCTTTCCAGAACTTTTGAAAATTTTCTTTGTTCTGGTCATTGCAATAATTTGCTCCTTGGTTTTAATGCGGTTTCTTACTCCTAAAGATACTAAGGAGAATCTAATAGGTCAATTTGAGATATTTAAAAATAAACACAACTGGGTGATGACCTGGCTATATGTAATGACTTTCGGATCGTTCATAGGGTACGCCAACGCTTTTCCAAAATTATTGAAAGATGTTTTTGGATATATACGCGTCGATGAAGCCGGCCAACTGCTGGCGGAATCAATTGTTAATCCGAACGCGCCTGACATTCTCAAATTCGCCTTTTTAGGGGCGGCTATGGGAGCTGCCATACGACCGGTCGGAGGTTGGTTGTCGGATAAGTTGGGCGGAGCCAGGGTGACCCATTGGGATACGATCATCATGATCGGCGCGGCCGTTGCCTGCGGCTATGTAATAAGCCTGGCGAATGTTTCGCCAACACCTGAACAATACTTCTGGCCTTTTTTGCTGTTGTTTATTGTTCTATTCGCGACTACCGGAATAGGAAATGGATCAACCTTCCGTATGATCGCCATTATTTTCCCCAAAGAACAGGCCGGACCGGTGCTGGGATGGACATCAGCCGTAGCAGCTTATGGTGCGTTCCTAATTCCGAAGATCTTTGCCACACAGATTAAGGCGGGTACTCCCGAGTATGCCTTATATGGCTTCGCCGCCTACTATCTCAGTTGCTTGATAGTCAATTGGTGGTATTATTGCCGTTCCAATGCGGAAATAACTTGTTAGTGGGCAGTTTTACGCATGGGTGCATAGAAGCGCACAATACACGGTGTAATTTGTGAGAGATATGTTGATATTTTTGGCATAACAAATTCCTGCAAATGGTTTTGAAGCTGAAACATAAAAAACCCTATAAGAAGAAAAGTAATGCCTGGACGAAGATACGACATCATATAGAGGAAGCGATGATTGGGAGGGTTATGCCGCCAGGCGCAAGGAAGTAAAACTTGAAAGCAAATAGAAAAAGCGAAAGGCGGTTTTTAGCCGCCTTTTTATATGAACAATACGCGATTAATTAGGATTAACTGGACTAGTTCGTGACATAATATCGACATACTATGTTTTGGCGTTATCGTAAGTTGTTGTGTACCGCATGCTTCCAGAAACCTTACAGCTGCCTGATAAGCAGTTATGGGGGAAACTCCATCCAGGGTTCGAATCCCCGTCTCTCCGTATCTTTTTTCTTCACTTTTCTAATAATCTACTTAACAATAAGTTACGATATTGCATATTAGGGGTAAATAAAGCATGTGACCATATTGTGACCATAGAAAGGAGCCTTTATTATGGGTACCATATATAAGAGAGAAAAGACTTGGTATATCGATGTACGGGCGGGTGGCAAGCGGATTCGCAAAAGGGTTGGGTCATCTAAAAAGGTTGCTGAACTGGCCTTGAAAGACGCGGAGGTGAAAATAGCCAGGGATGAGTTTGGCTTTGCCCAAAACGACATCCAGATTCAGAAGTTTCTGGACAAGTTCTTTGAATACTCCGAAGCCAATCATTCAGCAGCAACTTTCAAACGCTATAGGGCGGTTATTGATCACTTCAACAGGTATCTAAAGCTCAAGCCAGAGGTTATATTGCTTTCACAGGTCAAAGCTAAAGAAATTGACGAGTACAAGGTGTTCCGTAAAGGTGAATGGGTCAATCCGAATGGCGATCCAATTGAATCTGATGAGAAGATAACAGAACATACACGCAAGGGAGCCAGAGCGCATACGATAAACTTTGAGGTTGGGACGCTAAGGACGATCTTCAACATGGCCATCAAATGGGGCTATCTGAAAGATAATCCTGCCAAGGGCATAATCAAACTCAAGGTGAATGATTCCAAGAAGCCGAGATTCTTGACTAAAGAGGAATGCAGGCTTCTTCTTGATAATTCGCCGGATGATTTAAAGGCTATATATTATGTTTTCTTAAATACTGGCATGAGGAAGGCAGAGCTTGAGAATCTGGAATGGTCAGATATCGATTTCAGGCGAAAGAAGATTAGGATTCAACGAAAAGAATTCTGGAATCCCAAAACCGGCGAACGAGAGATTCCGATGAATCAGGGAACTTATAACTTACTTAAGAAGCTTCGGGAACAGAATAGTAAGGGGCTAAAGAGCAGTTTTGTTTTCCCTTCAGAGGATGGCAGCAAGATAAAGGAGAAGCTGCGTAGACAGCTCATCAGAATAGCTCAGAAAGCCAAGATCGAGGGGCTTACCAAACTACACTCACTTAGACATACTTACGCTAGCCATTTGGTGATGAGTGGTGTTGACCTACCAACCGTCCAGAAGCTCATGGCGCATTCTGATATTTAAACTACCATGATCTACTCTCACCTTGCCCCCGATCATTTAGCTGATGCTGTGAATAAATTGGATTTTGATTGATTTGAAAATAGATGCTTTGACATCTTTAATGATGATTGGATTCCTTCTAAATAAGCTCATATCACACTGACTTTCTTACACGACCTGCCATTATTAGTTCTACTCTCTAACCATTTCTCAACATGCGACACTTTAAACCTTACCCTATTACCCAACTTGATATACGGAATGAATCCCTGATGCGTCCACTGGTAGATAGTAGACGGTTTCATCTGCAGATGTTCAGCTATTTGTTCTACTGTTAGCAGCTTTTCCATGATTAGTGATTCATTCCGTTTTAGTTATTCCTTAAATACCTATTTACGCCCTTGAGCTGCTGGATTTATGTTCAGGTTTTTCCTTCCGAAACAGTAGACATAAATATCATAGTTCTCAAGATCAGGTGTATTCCTCCTGAAGGCTTTTTTCCCTTTCGCCTGGCACACTCGGTTCATTACGCCAGAAGAACACCTTCTTTCTTTTCTTGATGCTCAGTCGATCTTCGATTTTGCCTAATCTATTTGCTAGATAACTCATTTTAATCTCCAACATTTATTGCATTAGGATCATGCCAGGTGATAATCATAATATTGCATTTATCCAAATCCGTTTGATGATCTCTGAAGAATTTTATCTCTTCTTCAGACTTTTCCCCCGGAGCCATCCTGACAAATATTTTACAAATGTGCTCTTCTTTCATGCCAGGCCAAGTTTCTATCTTTTTCAATCGATTATTGAGATTCGACATTTTCAGCCTCGCTTTCTAATCGCCGCCTGGCCTCAATTGCAAAATCAGCTTTAGATACAAATATATCGCCTTTAAGCCTGGCTTCACTCTCAAGCTGAGAGTTGGCCATTACATAGATTTCATGGCTATTAACAGGCGCGCCAACCTTATCCGGCGATGGCAGAGCGTTAAAAGACTCTCCTTTGTCGAGACCGGACAGCCAGTGTTTCATGGCATCGATGTAATTCCGGGCGCTCGCATATTGTGTAAATGATTGCCCTGCTTTTCTTACCCTGGATTTTAAACTACCCTGCATGATTCACCGCTTTACTTTCACCAGACAATGACTCCTGAATTTCTCTATCGAGCTTTTCTCTAAGGTCGGGATGCATTTCCAAGCCCTGTTGTTTCATTCTCTTTTTGACAACGTGGTAATAATATATCAATGACTTTCTGGGTGGACGGGGAGTTACCATTAATGATGCATCGCCGGTTGTGTACCATTCTATCCACTCATTGATAAATCTTTCTTCCAGATCGTTAGGTGTAGTTACCTTGCTTTCAGCAGCTTTTAGTCTTCTGTTTAAAACCGCCATAATTAATTACCGGCTTTACTTTTTAAAATTTCCTCGATTTGCTCCATACGCTTCTCAAGATCGTGATCTTTAATGCACGATATTATCAACGAGGCCAGATAGCCGGCTGTCTGGGTGCGGCTAATATCAATATCACCTCGCAGTGAAGCATTGGTAATATCGCCCAGCATCTTTTTGACCTCGGTGATCGTATCCAGCTTGTATTTGGCGTTTGCCAGAGTCTTTGGAGTCATGGTAGTCTTACCGCCTTGTGAGCGCGCTTTCTGGCGTTCCTGGGTACGTTCTGGATCGTGTTGATAGCAATGATCACCATTTCGCAACGGGTGAGCCTTACAGCCCTTGGTTTTGCATTTTCTTTTAGTCTTTACTGCCATAACAATCAACCTGACTTATAGGGTGGGGGATTACCAGCGAGAAAACGTCCGTGGTGGGACTGCTTCAGCCAATCCGCTATAGCTTTCAAATAGGCAGGCCTCACATCCGGCCTGCTCAGTAGCTTTTCAAGGCCATTGCATTTCTCGCCCGGGCCCAATTGAATCTCTGGCGCACCCCGCGAGTGCCAAATCTCGATAGCTGTCGCTATTGGCATACCAAGAGCTGCTTCATAATCATTTAGGGGATCATTTGGTTTTGATAAATGATCGTTTTTAAGACTTTTTTTATTAGAATTGCCAATTTCCTTATATTCAATCGGTTTTTTTAAAGCTTCTGGCAATTGCCGCAACTCTTTCTGCACATTGAGGATACTCTCATCTGGGGGTCGAAATCATGATGATCTTTTGGTTTTGGAAAGCGGTCATGCTTGATATCGGGATTATTTAGGGTATCAAATTCTTTATTATGAGCCGCTTGATCCCCTAAATCATCTTTAGGCAGTTGCCAAATAAATTTACCTCCGCCTTTCTTGCCAGCTTCACCTTGACGCCGGGTTATAATCCCTATTTGGGATTTAGCTCTCTTAACTGTTGCTTTAGCTAAGTCCGCATCTATCGCGTCTTTCCAAATCTGTGAGGTTTCACGCGGCCCATCGGCCAGCTCACTCTTGAGAAAATCAACTGCTTCGCTTAGGGCAGATTTGCTTCCGCTATCTTCTGCCGATAGCATACGCTCGCAGGTTAAGTCCGATTCGCCGGTCCAGAAAAAACTGCTGTCACGCAACTGATAGCCGATAGCCTCGCCCATAGGCGCTAAATTAGATTTAATTTGTACTATACCCCGGTCTTGGGGATTGTCAGGGTCAAAACCGACCATAAGCACCGAGCGGCAAGCGGCTGTCAGGTCAATACTACCTATGCCCCGATATATTGCTTTCAGCTTACCACCTTTGGTAAGGTGGCGGATAGCCAAAATAGCCACACGATGATTATCTGCCATATCCGCTAATTTCGCCATTATCGCCCTGGTCTCATTTGCCCTATGAATGTCAACACCTGCTCCAATATAGGCCACTAAAGGGTCAATTATCACCAACGCCGGGTTTTCTTGCTCAATATGCGTCGTCAGATCGTCAAGGCCCCCGTTGCCAAAGTCGAGGGGATTCTATATAGCGTAAATCTGTTTAACATTAGCCGCCATGCTGTCTAATCGAGGCCTTATGGTATCCCCATGGCCATCCTCCGTCGATGCTATTACAACTTTCGCTGGTTCATCCGCCACCATGCCATACAGCCCTTTACCAAGAGATACGGCAGTCGCAATGGCTAAACTTACCCAAGATTTGCCCACGCCGGGATCACCTTCTAATAATGTCAACTTACCCTTGGGAATGTAGGGAAACCATAACCAATCAACTTCTTCAGCTTCCACGTCCGCCATGCATACCAGGCCAACAGCCTTATTATCTCGTGATGGTTTCCATTCTGGGGCTTCCGTAATTAGGCGTTTAAGAGACTCTCTATTTCTCCCGTTGTTTAACCAATCACTCACGTCTTTACCTCCGCCTGGCAACTCAAGGATACGGATTCTGGCAGCCCTGCTATAGCATGAATTTGCTACACGATTAGCGTGGTCACGCCCTGGGCTGTCCTTATCGGCGATAACGATCAAGTCGGCACCTTGGAGAACCTCAGTATAGCTATTCCGCCATTTGCCTGCTCCCATAGGATTAGTTGTCGCTACCATCTCCAGACTCCATAACCTGTCAGCGTCTTTTTCGCCCTCTACAAAAATGACGGGTGTGGCGTTTCCTATGGCCAGCTTCACCTTATCCTGGTGGTAAAGCGTTAGAACTATACCTTTAAGGTTAATGATATAGCCACCGTTGCCGTCTGGCTGGCGCTGGTAGAATCCCTTTGGATTGGTTCTAACCACTTCGAAAGGCTTGCCGTTGGCGTCAGTATAACGGTAAACAGCCTCAATTTGCCTAAACCCCGGCGTGGTATTACTCCCGTTAAGGTTAAGATCGGCCATTGTCAGCCTTAAATCAGATGCAATGTCAATCGCGGCACACCCGGCATGACAATGTAATAGTATTTTGCTGTTAACCGATTTTATACTTAAGCTCGCGGTGTGATCATTATGGCTGGGGCAAAGCGCCATGTATTGATCCTTGCCCGCCGTCCTAACTTTGTTGAGTAATAGAAGAAAACCATCCATTTTCATGATACATCATCACCCATTACAGTAGAAGGCATCTCTGGGGCTAAAAGTTCATTGTTTCGATTTCGTTTCACTCTAAGCTCCTGATAAATATGGCCGGTCGTCCAACCCCTGAAACATACCGGCCAAATACCGCGGATTTTCTTCCATGCCCTTAAAGAGGTTGGGAGCTTTATAATGTCGCTACTTATGGCTGTTACGCGTAACAAATCGGGCAATAAAATGCCTATTATGGCTTAATTTGGGGACAAAACTATAGTAATTATAATATTGCTCATAACCTTAAATTATTGAGGTATAACGTATTCTAATCTTTTTAAATTAAATAATTATTCTAGCCGATAGAATTCCTGTTATGCCTAAAATCCTTGTTACGCGTAACAAATCAAATCAATTGATCCCTGTACCCTTTATCAAATTCGACTTTAAAATAGAAACTATAGGCGGATTTCACATTCTCGTCCGTAGTGCTAATCGGATCACCAGTTAAACTGAAGTAATCCTTTAGGGTCGATCTTATGCGCGAAATATATGATATCAGTTTTGTATTACGCTCTTGTGAATAATCGGTAACTACACGGTTTAAATCTCTTTCATGAGAGACTTTTCTTTTTACGTTCAATTTCGATAATGCAGTTTCTTCCTTAGGATTAAAAGCCACCTATAGAAATAAATCCCATAATACGCCATATTCCCTTTTTGAACCTTTGGCGGCCATAGGAAGACCTAAAGCCGTATAATGATCCTCAGCTATTAATGTCTTTTTTACATATATTTTGATATTAACAAGGTCAGGCTCAATAACAATCTTAACTTCATTCCACCCCTTAGGCCTGCTACTCAGTGTTGATTTTTTTTCTCTGACGTTCTAGTTTCTTTTTGATTGGTCCCTGGTCCCTCAGGATTAATTACATTATGCAAATTCGTTATAGTTTGATTTTGATTATACTGATTAAACTGAATGATGAGTTCATCCATTGCAGCGACTTCCGAGAGCTCCTGTCTAATATCGCTTTCCAATTCAGGTTTAAGGTTTAAGATAGATTTATTCTCTAAAAAATCCAAATAAGATTTCGGAAGATCCACAACAGTATCATAAATATATGAGAGTAAATCTTTATCGATTTCATCGATTCTTATTAATGTTTGATTAAATACAGAATCATACAGAGGAGTTTCTTTACTAAAAATAAATAACGGATATTGGCTTACAGCCTCTTTTAAGAAAGCATCTTTATCAAAATTGGGTTTCGGTTCATCACCCTCAAGATAAAATCCTCCTTTGCCTTCCGTTTCATCAATGCGGTGTTGCATCCACTTAAATTTGTCCTCCAATTTATCTTTGCGATATTCAAAAACAATACCCGGCAAACTCCTAATGTACCGGCCTTTTAAGTTTTCTAATGATATTCGAACTTGAGTTTTATCGATTCCAGGTTTTAACTTTTCCCATTTTTATAACAATTCAACTGTAGATATTCTTTGGCTGACAGCATCCGCAAGCCGTTCTTTTGCGCTATAGAAGCATATTTTTTCGTCTTGCTGGTTTTTCCGTAATCGCAATTCTTTAGCCAAAAGTTTTATAATAGCATCGATCCGCTTCTTCATTTTATCAACATGATTAAAAATCTTATCCCATTCAAAAACGGGATCAAATATCCCCGCAATAATTCCATTCAGATCAGTGCAAAATACATATGGAATTTTCATAAGTTTCAATTTGGCTAAGTTAGGACTGCTATGCGAATATTCCTTTATAACTGCTTCTTGTTCCGCTGTTAGACCTTTCAAGAGTTGTGGAGCAACTTAAAAACCCTCTAAAGATGAAACCATTATATTATAACTTTGTTGAATGTAGTTTTCAACATCATTAGCAATATTCTTTGTTCTCTCGTAATAATTATCAAATCGTTGTTCTGCGAATTCTGAAGTTGGAATTTCACTATAATGCCTAAACCCAGGCGTTGGAATATCATCGATTATATCGCTAATCCGTTCGTCTATATCTCTATCATCATTTAACATGGGGTCAAATAAGTGCAGATAATATCCTTCATAATCTGGGGTAGGATGGAAAAAACCACGTGGTAGATATCTAATTAGCTTTTCTTTTTGTCGGCAATTAAAAGACTCCGATCCTATTAGCTCGGATAAGTCTCCATAATATTTCAGGAAGCGATATCTTTCAATTAGCCAGATTATTTTATCGGGTATTAATTTAGATAATGACTCATAATCAATCTGCTCCACGTCACAGGAATATGCTTTCATTGACGAATCATTGAATTTCTTAAGATACCAAGACTCACTATATATTTTCCCTAATGTGTCTATTGCACCATCAAGCCATTTTCTTAATTCTTGTGTTTTTATAGATTCATCAGCAGGAACATTAATGTAACGAGAGATCAGGCCTTCTTTTATGCAATTATATAATCCTGATAAGGCCTCATCTTTTGAGACCTTCAGTGCATTATTATGGTTAGGGGTTGTTTTCATGGGCTGATTCCGTTTAAATATTTTTCTTTTTAATATACTTCCCAGAGCATACGTAAACAAATATTTAATTTATAATTGATTTAGAAAAAAGGCGATCCGCAGACCGTCCAATCCCATCTCTTGCTTGTGAATTTTTTAAGTTATATCTGCGATGTTATTTAATCAGCGGCATCTTCTTTGTATCTGCGTAACCATCAGACTGTAGCTTATGAAAATACATACCGGAGTAATAATCATCAGCCTGCAGCGTAGTCTGGTGATATCCAGTGGGAAAAAGCGCTTAATAAATAGGGAGTCGTGTAAGCTATTGTTACTGGTATAAGTCGGATATAATCGCTTTTAGAGCATCAGCTTTGAACGGTAATGATAGAGTATTAATACCTCTGCTATTACAAAGATCGCGAATCTCCTCATCGATTAAGCCTGATATCAACAGTACTTCGAATTTCCCATTCTGTGGGATTAGGAAAATATGTTGTTTTACTATGTCAATTGGTATTTCAAAATTAGATAATATTAGTATTTCATATGGATTAGTCGTGAAAATTCGATGCAAGTAATCTGAATTGGCTAAATATTTAGGTTCAGCAATGAACTCTAAATTGTGTTTAGGAAATATATCGGTCAGCAATTCTTGGAAATCCAGACTTGAACTGAATATAAGTATTCTGGATTTTTCCTGAATTTTATCGCCCTGATCATTCATTGACATAATTTACCTCTAAAGTTTCACCATCATAAGTCATGGCGTATTTAAGCAGTTTCTATAACTGGCCAGGCCAGACTGTCGCCAAGCTTTTAATGATTATCGGCAAGATTGCTTATAATATTTGGATTGTCAATTAAAACATCTGGAATGTAAATGTCCCCAAACCTACTGGTTTTAGGACAACCATTATCATCTATCCTAATTATCTGCATAGAATTACAGCTTTAAACTAAGTTGTTTTAAAGGTAAGTTTCTAAAAAACGGGCAGCTTAAAATCCCCCTATTATATTGTATCTCTATATCGATTAGTGTCTATTTCTCTATTCATTTAGAGAAATACCGGACGGTAGTGTAGTTAATATTTATCAGTTAAGAATAAAAGGCAGGTCTCCTGAGAGACCTGCCTTTTGTGTTTAACTTATCAGATTGTGATGTATTATTTGCCGATTTCGGTGGGTAAGGATTTACTCGTTACCGATGGCGTATCACAGTTCGGCCAGCCTTCCGGCGCGTCACCTGATGGTGGATCAGCCGGCGGCGGCAGCCAGGCAGGTTCGTAAGTGGAACACCATTCGATAATATTATAGCCCCTGAAATAATTTATTAAACGGGTAATGTCGCTGCCAATCACCATACAATCGCCGTTGGCATCCGCGGAGCAATAATATCCGTCTAACAAGCAGGACGGGCTAGTTGGCAATCCCCGGAAAAAATTCATGAGGTAAGTTACATCGCCACCAAGCACCATTGGCGGCCAATCGCCGTTGTACATGTTGGCGTCACCGGGGAGGTACGCGTAAAAGAAATTGGTGGGATCAATACAGTTTAATCCATCAATTGCCATAGCTGTGCTGTAAGCGTCATCATCCCAACTACCATCTGTCGGATCCTGGGTGCTTTCGAGATAACCCCAGGCATCGGCGATGTTCTGTGCCGCGGGATCAAAAGCAATCATCGCGGCAATCGCCAATCCGGTTTCATAGGCATTGCTGGTTCCATCGCTGCCAAAACCGTCGTCGTTTAGTTGTACTTCATCCAGCCAGACAAAAGCATCATCTATTTGATCGGAAAAATCATAACCGGTATAGTTGTCCTGCAGCGCTGAAAGCGCGGTAACCGCGTGAGCCGTATAAAGCACTCGACTAACACTGCCTGAAACAAATCCCCAGCCGTAATCCCCGAGGGGCGGGGGATTGTTTTGACTATTGGCCAGGAAGGTACCGGCTGGAGTGAGAACTGACGGATCGGGATCGACATATGAAGCGGCCACTAGGGCTTTGATTGCCAAAGCTGTTTCAAGTACATTGCTGACATAATGCTTCTGATATCCCCAGCCGCCGTCTGTGTTTTGCATATCTACCAGGCTGGTTACCAGGTCCGGAGTCACGAAGCCATCGTTGACCGATGCCTGGGCTATTATTTTACGGGCAAGATAATCGGTCGAAATAGTCGACATCGAGTACACAGCTTGAAAGCCGCTCTCGATATTTTCAGAAGTTGGCTTAATTCTGGCCAGAACGTCGACGACCACCGCTCCATCGCGGTAGGGCGTTTCTTTATCCGTCCCCCAAAGGTCTGATTCCGCATCCTGGTTGGCCTCAAGATAGCCGATACCAGCATTGATAATATCGTTTATATCGGCCTGAGCCGGGGAGATGGCAATTATGCCGAATATTAAGATCAGCACAGTTGTCATCAATTTTGAATTTTTAATCATTTTAACCTCACAGTTTTAACTATAAGTTAAATCATTTTTCATTGTCTACGATTTGATAATTTAACGCATTCCTTCCTGAGATTCTTGAATGTTCTTTTCTACGGCTTCGATAATCCGAGCCTTTGCTTCCTGATCGGGAAGCTGGTTATCAAGCATATTTCTGAGTTCCTCGGTTGCGTATGGTGGATGGGAGTAAGCTCGAATAATGTAACTTTCAGAGCGTGTTGGAAACCTTTTTAGCCATTTGTGATACTGATTCTGTTCATGGCGTTTTTGCACCTTCTGTTTATTAATCCTTATTGCCTTCTCATACTCAGTTCGCAGTTCCGCGTCCTGGATGGCTGCAGGATCAACTCCGGGCGAAAGACCCGTGGCAGCCGGCGGCGGAACATTTCCACCCCATATGACCTCGTCGGGATCCCTGTTCGGGTCTATAGCCTCTAACAATCGTTTCCAGGCATGTAGTCGCGCGCCCGTATCCTTTGATCTTTTTTCGGCAAAGTCATCTCCGCTTGGGGCTCCGCGACCAATAATAAATGTAATCACATGACCCATTAATTCCAGCTCCAGTATAAGCGGAATGTTATCCGGTTCATCGAGAGCAGAGAGCGCGTATTCTCTCGCGAGCTCATATTGCCTGTCTTCCCTGAAGATACCGGAACTCAGGGGTCGACAGATTTCCAACATCAAGCGTGCCTGATATTCCTTATGGCGCCCTCGCCACTTCTGATCGATGTCATCGGCTAACGCTTCATAAGCATCCATATCTCTCGCATCGCTTTGTTCTAAAGAAGCCCTCAGGTCAGCCACTCGATTGTAGTCCCGTTCATATTCCTGCTTTTCCTCCGGTGTAGCTTCAGTATTTCCGCTAAACGCTAAAGTATAGCTAAACAGAATAAGTATAATTATTATGGAACTAGCCGCTAGTTTTCTTATTGACATTCTACGTCATCCTTTCTTTGTTCAATTTATTCGGTTTCCTTTTATCGTTATTCCGTCGTTTACCAGCCGGATGACGGATCGTTGACCGCTGCGGTTCCAGATTGTCCGCCTTTGTTCATTGTTGTTGTTCCATTAGGCTGGATGACTGGAGTATGAATTTGATTTGCTCCAAATGTATGCCTTGAAGCGGTATCATCTATATACTGTGTAGGTATATTCCATGTGTATGTTCCACCGGGATCCCAAGGTAAGTAATCCGTTTTGGGACCATCCGGGAAATCGACTCTGCATCCCGTCGTGATATTACCTCCTAAAATCCCGCCAAAAAAGTTCTGTGCATGGTTCCCTGGGGGAACTGTTATGTATATCCCTGTAGCCCCGACAGCTGGGCAACTACCTTCACCGAATGTGAGATTGCCGAATGAGACATGGGTTGGATCGAGCCAATAATCAAGTGCAATGCCAGCGCTCGCATGCCCATAAATATGCCAAACATTGCCCGAAGCACGAGTCATCCGAGTTCCGTTTGGTGCAATGACTGTTCTGTCATACTCTTTGTAGTGCCCGCTCGAGGGACCGGATTGGACAGTTAGACGGAATGTAACATCATCCGCTATATGCATTGCGTCGTAGTCCGCGGTGCCAGCATTAGTAATATTAGTAACATTTCCAACCCCGCTGTGCTTTGACCACCTTAAATCACCGGCTTGGCTAGCCGTCACGCCTGCTGGAACGGTAACGAAATCCAGATGCACCGTCTCCTCAAGGCCATACTCATCTTGGCTTCTACCGGTAAAGTTGTCATCCGGTACTAAAGAAAGAGATTCGTTTATATTATATACAATAGCATTGGTTGTAACCTGCGTAATAATAGGGGTACCGTCGTCTTCGCACATAGCAGTAACGGTTTTGTAATCGGTAAGCGACGAGGAAGTAAAGTTAAAAGTAACGGCTATTATTTCACCGGTTCCGTTCGCGCCGGATGACCCTCCCCAATGCGGCATATCATCGGGCCAGGGTACTTCGGGTTCAGGGACCGCTTTGAAGTTAACCATGCTTCCTTGTAGCACATACAGAGGAGATGTTTCACTGATATCATTCCATGTTCCAGCAGGGTATTCGTACTGAATCTTGTCGACTTCAAGTATGGCAACCGTAATCTCATCATAACATTCCGGATGATCATTCGATTCAGCTCTAACCGTATACTCACCCAGTGGTAAGCTACTTGGATCATATTCGATAGCGTCTCCTTCTCCGGATATACCCGGAGGTGTACTATACCATGTATAGCCGCCAGGTGAATAGCTCTCAATAGCGCTAATATCCAGCCATGCTGAATTTTCGGTAACGCAATTGCCAACGTCCTCCTGCTCGATTTCCACATTCACAATCCCTATTGACCTGGACGCTGAATTGCATAACGGACATTCCCCAATACCTATACTTGCAGTAAAAGTATATTCACCCGGACCCCAGGTATTAACTATATGTTCAAGCGTCCAAGGAAGTATGACTGCCATCCCTTCAGACCCTAAATCTTCGCACGTGGGCGGAAGGCTATAATGAGTAATTGTAGGTACAATGAAAGTTAAATAATCCGTGCTTGCAGGACAGTATAAATCGCCGGGTACATATGGATCGACTAAGATTCCCTCCGGTATTCCAACACAATGTGCATCCGGAAAGGCATCTATTTGCCATTGACCGAGCCATGTCGTAGCCCCACCATCGGCATAGTAAAGCGCGCCTCCACCAGCATCATGATCAATGTGACCGATAAGTACATATCGAGCCTTGCCGGATGGATTGTGCATAATAATCATTCCGTAGCCTTCCCATGCCTCGCCATAAGTAGTCCAGTGTTTAGGCATTGTAACAGTATAGTATTCACTTTCCAAGTAATCATCGAGAAGTAAAATTATCTGATCTTCATAGTTGTCCGGACAGAATTCTCTCCATCCTGGACATTCATCGTCAAGGTCATCATCTACATCACAAACCGGCAAGTAATTTTCATAAGTTTCCTGAAGAATCTTAATAGCCGAAACAGCATCAACACCTAAATAGTCTTCGAAAACGCGATTTTCGCCTATCGAACCATCGGCCCCGGAAAGCCTGATATATTCCTCTGTATAATCCAGGCATTCCAAATCCGTTGAGACATGAATTTCCGCGCCGCCTTTGCTATCAATAATAAAGCCGCCCCATTTAATTTCAATCAAATCATAAGGCCAGTTTTCCTCACGCACTTCACCAATGTCGTTAAATACAAACGCTACCGAAACATCGCTGGAAGATTTAGTATGAAGTATTTCCCTAAATGTATTCTCGTGAACTTTCGTTGAATTTAAATAACTCTTAGCGGTTTTATATAGCAATTGACCAGCATAGGCCTCATAGCACGAATTTTCCTGGGCATCAAATTGAACCGGAAAAGTATCACCTGTATTAATACCAATACCCACATAATCACCGCCTTTAGTCAGAGTCTCGACTTCTGGTTGCACGGGAGTATTTTCACCAGGCGGATCAAACTCAACACTAACTGTAATTGCCGTAGCCACAAGGTACGATGATGATGCCACGGAAACCTCGCAGCCATCGATTTTAAGCACAGGCTTTAACCAGAGTGTTCGGAGCACCCCGGGAGGAACGCTATATATTCCTCCATATCGATCTATATCAACATAAGCCCCTACGTGTGACACTGTGATTTGTTTCCCGGCAATCTCCGGAAGACTGGTAGTGTATGATATATAAGTTAAGGCTCCCCTCGTTACCTTGAAGGTTATTTTGTACCTATCATCATCAGGGATTGCCGCAAAGTGGTCACCATATAGATTAACGCTATATGGCAAGGTACCCGGTAATATTTCATCGGGTTCCTCAATAACTGTGATGGTACGAATAAAATCGTCATAAACAGCGTCCGGATGATAGTCAGCTAATGAATCTATCATCGCTTGCTGGAACCATTCCAATGGTGTTTCTGTTATACTGGGGACGGCGGTATAATATTCTCTGATAAACACCTCCGCATCAAACGCCTCAGTAAGTTCGTCTAGCAGGTTTATGGCGGAGCTATATTGATATTGCTTGAAAGAGGGATCGAGGGGTATCCAGTTCTTGACGTTCGAATCATTTCCAGCCCCACGATAGTTAACATCAGGAACGTTAGCTTCCACATATACCAGACTTAGAGTCATAAGATTGTCATTCAAATCTGCAGCAAATCCCGCAACAACTAAAAGTTCCTCTGCTTTAACAGGGTCATCAACGCCCAACCAGTTGCACAGACGGTCATCCGGTATTACCGCTTCAGCGATATTATACCGGGCATAAATTCCTGAACTCCTGAGTAAAGCGATTAATAGCGATGCCAGATCGTAGTCATTACCCGCTTGATCGTCAAGGGTTTGCTGAGCGCCTTTACGTGAACCGTAATATATCTCGAAGTCGAAATTGTTTCTCACGTATTGATAAATCTCCACCGGTGAATGATTCAATTCGGCCGCCAGGGCAACGATATCGTCCGTGAACTGAATTTCAATGGTCTCGTCCAGATATATCGGATCAGGATCATCACGAAGGTTATCGCTGCCATGATATTCAGCGGCTGTATATACAAGTTTGGGTCTTTCACCTTTCATTCTCGGCAAGTCCTTATATTCGGTAACCGATGGCTTGGGCGGAGTAAATGAAATAACCTCCTGACGCTTTATTCTTTCAGCGTCCATTTCATCAAAATGTGTTTGCAAAGCCGTTATACTGTTATTAAACGTCGTATAGTCTTTTTGTTCCACTGAAAACTGACAGGATTCGAGCAATCCGATCAGCTCTGCTGTCCTTGCCTCGAATTCCTCCATATCAGCGTTTTGTTTTTGAATCTCGTCTGCCGGCATTCCGCTTCCACTCATCTCATTTTTCGCCTGCCGGTTTTCCTCCAGCATAGAGTCATGAGAATCCATGACTCTCGTTATGAGGTTGTTTAGCATAGCGGCTTCGGGCGAGTCAACATCTAAATTATCGGAATGAACCGTGTTGATAAGGTTTTTACAGCGCTTAACCAGATTGTAGAAAATAACCGATGGATGCCGATAATAGTCATCACTTTTCTTCACGTATTCGAGATACTCCTTGGCCATTGGCGTCAAATTGGCAGCCCCATCATTACGATTATTTAAAATGGAGGACTTTACAATGTCCTCAAAGTCAGCAACTTTTTCTCCATCTTTATATAAACCAATACCGGTATTATCTGTTTCATCCGCCATAATCCCCGAAGGGACAAGCAGATTGAAACAGGCAAACAAAAATAACATTAATATTAAAGGCTTTAAGATTATGTGCTCCCCTTTATAAAGAATTTTCTCATGCATACTGCCGTTTGCGGTCACGCGGCGAATACTCTTTTTGCACATATAAGCTCTCCTGATCTTAGCCCGTTTTTGCGGACACATTATTAATGTGATCTACTTGACTGTCAAAGTCAACGGGCGATTAATAAACTGAAGCTGGATGTCTTTTCTGTAGATTATAAAACACCTCAATATACTCAATATGTTTGGTTTTCCCTCCTTTGCCGGCTTGTCGTTATTAAAGCATGTAACTCAGTATTAAACTATGAAACTATATTTCCCCGACAGCGATATCATAACTACTGCCGTCGCCGCCCATAAGGGATTTGATCCGCTCCGGTTTGGTAATTTATAAGCCCTGCCGGGTACAGCCCAATCTGATAACCGGGCTGTGTCGAATTTGTAAAGAGACATTCTTATTCGTCAGGTTGCAGAGTGGAATAATAAATTGCCAATTGAGCTAAATTATTATCATCATCAATGGCAACGAGATCAAATGGGGCCGTCTCCGGGCCCTGCTGACATACTATAAATCCATTGTTGGGCAAATCATTACGAATGAACGATTGAACCAGATGTGAAATCTGTATTGTCATGTCAGTTATTTCATCCAAATCTAAATGAACCATCGCGCTTAACGAATCAACATAATCCCCTCCCGCTTCTTGCCAGGGGGAATCCCAGTCGGCATCCTGAATATCCCAATCCAAGGTAATTGGATATAAGATGAATCTTGGAGGGTGATCGATTTGCCTATTCGGATCTATTCTGAATCGTAATTCGGCGTGAGTTACGTGTTTGTTTGTATCCAATAACTCGGGCATATCAAACCGAAGTATCAACCTCGAATCATTGTTATTATCGGGATTTCTGATTACGTTCGCGTTTTCGATATCCACAAATAACGAATCCAGTCCCCAGGCCGGCGATGCTATTACCAAAAGCAGCAAACTGATCGCTATTCCCGTCAATTTCCTATATGCTGACATATTTATTCTCCTTTCTATAAATACTATAAATCTATTTCAACAGAGTAAGTTTCTTGGTCATGAAGTCACTTGAAGTCTGAAGAGAATAAAAATATACACCGCTGGAAACCTCATTGCCATTGTCATTTTTACCATCCCAAACCACCGAGTGCACGCCGGGTTCCGCTTCCCGGTCATGAAGCTTGCGAATTGATTGACCCAGAATGTTGAAAACGCGAATTTCTACTCTTGTCTGATTTGGGACCGCGAATTCAATTACCGTAGTAGCATTGAATGGATTGGGGTAAGCGCCAACTAACTCGAATCTCTCCGGAATTGATGGATCGGTAGCGACAATTTTACCCAGTATAGGTTCAGTTAAGAATGGATCCCAAATTACATTGTGGGAAACACTCTCTCGGATTTCCTGGGGATCAGTCGTGCCCCACCAATTACCTTGCGCGTATACTTGATCCTCATTGTACGCGCAAAGATTGTAATACTGATTGTGATGAAATGAGTTTAAGCCGGGATCAGTTAACAAGCCGTGGCCAAAATCTATATCACCATTATCAGTGGTCGCGCCGTTATATTCATTCGCTGAAAACTCGGTACATCTGACTTTGCCATATAGCTTGATGGCGTACATTCCCTCGTAGCTGCCGCTGAAACTGTTGCGATTATCTTTCTTGCCGATTATATCAACTGTGCAATGATCCAAATTGATACCGCATTTCCGATTCCGGTCGCAGACAATCCCGGGGCCAACGATAGAGCCATCATAGGTATTGTACATATGTATGCCAACTCCGAACCATCTTACATAAGTATTCGAAATTTCCGGTATGGGCTTATCGCCGGATTCATCCTTATTTACGTAAATCCCGGCAAACGGTTTAGGATTCTCGGTCGTAAGATCATTGTCGTCAAAGATGGGCCTGGCTCTTAAGGCTGAATCACCGTAGTATTTAATGCCATACAGATGATCCCCGCCGATAGTGTTGCCCTCGAATGAAGCTGTCAGTTCGGCGTTAATTACATTTATAGCGTATTGGTAATTATCAAAGAAGTAAGAATCTTCGATTATAACGTTCTTCGGACGATAACAGGTTACGCCGGAATATTTTGAGTTCTGAATTGTACAGCCGATTAAAGTGACCTCAGAGTTTTTATCCGCGTTAATAGCTTCCATAGCATAGTCAATCGTACAGCCATCAAGATCGACTATAGCGCCTTTTAAGACAACAATGCCCCGCCAATCGGCGGTGTTAGCATCGGGAATCCGCGATGATGTAAATAGTACAGGTCCATCGGATGTTAACGTTCCCGCCACATTGATCGCAGATAGACTAGGATGTTCACCACTGGCGAGTCTATCAAAGCTATAGGTTACCATGACCGTGCAAGGTGAAGCGATGTTCAATGTCACACCTTCATCAACGGTGATGTCGCCATTGACAATTACAAGCCCGGGGCCCCATTGCTGGTTTGAAGCTATATGGCCGGAGAAAACGTTATATTGATATTTGTACACACCGTAATTCGTCGCAGCGCCAAGGAAATAAGGTTGATCAAGTTCTGAACCACACCTGAGATCCGAATAGGTGGTCAGATCATTGATTTCCATCCCCATTGTTCTGAAGTAACCGCCAAATTCAATCCAAGATCTTCCGCTATCGGGGCTGACATATACATAAGGGTCTCCGGACAAATCATGTCCCAAAGCGTATTGTACTATTGAGTCAGGTTTAGTAAATGTATAGGGTGAATTTGCCACAATATGATTGTAATTCACCAAATCATGAATTGCAATTCCTGAGCCTATTCCATTATTAACACTATACCAGGGAGTAGAGTTTGTATAGTCAAAATTATTCTTGTAAATTCCATCTTCTGTACCTAAATAAAGATGAGGCAAGGAATAATATGGTCCACTCTCTTCTAAAGATTTAAGAATCGCGTAAGCATCGGTGACACCATCCAGGCCAGAGTTTAGCGATGTTGGATAATCCGCATAAAAAACAATATCTTCTTCATCGGAATTCCTACTGCCGCAAACAAAGTATTGTGGATTGTAGTCGCGAATATCGTAAATAATATCGTTGATGCGTGGCGATGATGTATAATAATAATTTCGGTAAAGATATCCAATACTATGACCGTAACTTATATTAAAGACGGTATTCTCGTTATCATTCACTACCGCTCCAATAAGAGGCCTGAAAGGTGGATAATATTGGGAATTATGTGAATACGCCCCCCTTACGGCATTAATGGAATTTATATCCCAATCACCTAAAGAAATTAAATTGTCATGATCATAGATATAGTAACCGGATTCATCCTCGCCAACGGCAACATACCGTGCTAACATATCGGTGGCTGGATGATTTTTCGTAAGGTAAGCATCCAGTTTCTTTCCCTGCACATCGCTATTACCTGCAGCATTCACCAATGAATATCTCGTTGCCCACTCTTGGCCAATATCAGGTGTGGGATTAATAATTTTGTCGTTTTGACTGACATATCCACCCGCTTTATTCAAAGCCATCAATCCAATTGAAAAATCATTCCCCGGCTGACAATGCTGCACCCAATCTAGAGATACCACATCCGACATATTCATACCTGCCGAAACATCTAATCTGGAAATTGAATAGGAATGGCTATTATCAGTATAATACATATTTCTTATACTAATTTGACTACCTACATAAATGTTTGCCCCCGGTATGTGTTGGGTAGCGTCAATTTCAGCGCATAGATTTGGCCCATAACCTGTAATTGTGTATTGCCATTCTTGATGAATGTCATTAATATATACAAAAACGGTCGAATCCGAAACAACCCAAAGCCCGGTACCGCCGTTGGGATCTTCGCAAGCCAGTATTTTATTGAATTTTTCATCCGTGTAATCATATAACTGATAGTAAGTAGCAAAAGCGTTATCAAAGTCCCGATCTCTTGTCCATGATTCGCCATTAGAGGAACTCCAAACAGCATAAGTGAATATATCTTCATAGGGGGGCTCATGATTCGGTTCCCAGGCGCCGGTCAAGGCATACATCATTTGATTTTGTTCATCTATTACCTTGAATGTAAGATCAACGACAGTGTAGGTTGAACCGTTTCCATAAATATCCAATTGCTCCCAATCGCCATCAGCACCGCCGGTAGTATTTCTGAACATGCCCTCATGTTCAGTGCTAACATAAATAGTTGTATTTTCTATGTCATTTAGACTTCGGGGATCTATACGAATGAAGAACACGGTTTCTCTATATTCAAAACCGGAAAATTCGCCTATGTACTCCCAATCCTCACCAGCATCGACTGTTCGCCAAATCGTTTCCAAGGCATTATTATATTCGGCGGTAGTAAAGCAAATATCCGAATTTGTTGGATGCGTTTCGATACACGTGAATTTCTTATTGCCGGGTTGACGGTTTGGATCATAATTCCAAACAACACCACCATCCTCAGTAATATGAACACCCTCATTAGTACCTATACCTTCAGGAACTGTCGCGTATGCTACGTCACCATTTTGACGACTAGCATCCACATATTTCACATCTGGAATTTCGAATCTCCCTGGCCATTCAGTTATGGGCGTTGAGCCATCGTATCTATAAATATACCGATTATCAAAATCAGAACCTACAGCGTAAGCTCTACAATCATCACCTTGCCACCCTAAGGAAATATCAGTAACATCATAAACAAAATATGGCCCATCCATTGACTCCCATTGGTTAGTCTGGGCCATAGTTACTGCCGACATAAGTAATATCAAGCTGAGAATAATTTTCAGCAGTTTCACGATTCCTCCTTGTATGATACTGTCATCAACGTAGAAGTATTATTTTCTTAATTATCTGCGAGTCACCTCCTTTCGTTTTAATGAAATACACACCCGATGTGATTCGATTGCCTGATATATCGTGCGCATTCCAATTAATCAGATTAATTCCTTTGACATACTCAAATTCGTTAATAATCCTTCCGAGCATATCATAGATCTGAACTTTGCCTGATTGTTGTGAATTGATGTTGATTGTAAGTGAGGAATTAAAGGGGTTAGGGTATGTAGTTAAATCTATCGTTTCGGGGATATCTACCTGCCCTTCAACTATTACAGTTGAATCAGGAGTATAACTTTTATAGAAAATATCATTGCCTTCGTCTATTAAATCTTCCCGCCAAACTAAATGGATTTTGTCTGCTCCGGCGGACACCCAGGATTCAGTGGAAAGACCAGTTGTATAAGTCAACCTCTGCTCACCTCCCCAGGTTGCGCCTGAATTATTGCTCCTATTAATAATTATCTGGCGATCTCCCTCATCGTTAAATCGTCTATCTGACCAGGTAGCCAAGAGGGTATCACTGTAGAATTCAATGGCCGGCATCCTTGCCGTAGGTTGCGTACTCGCTTGTACCTCACTTGGCCATGTACGTCCGCCATCATCTGAAATCGAAATGAAAACATCACCGTGGAATGAGTATTCCTGATACCTGTAATCCATATAGCCAACCGCAAATTGGCCGGTTTCATCGTTACAGGAAAGACAGGGCGACTGAGCGGTATGCCAATGATCAGGCGATATCCAGATAAGATCTGACCATGTTTGCCCTGCGTCATCACTGCGGTAACCAACAACGTGATATTGATTTGCATGTGCAGAATCTACAACACCCGACCAGGTTAGAAGCAATACTCCATGGCAATACTTTAGTAGGATATCTTGTGGTGAACCTAATGGGTACCCGACAGTTATTTCATCGCTCCATGATAAGCCATCGTTGTAGGAACTAAAATATCTAATCGGATTCATGCCTGTAGAGTCATCCTCTAATGAAAAATATGTGATGAATATTGAATCTCCTTTAACTGTAGAGGCAGGTTTATACACATCATTTAGATTGTCAGTGTATATGTATTCTGGCGATGACCAGGTTGAACCATCAATGGAAGTAGAGTATCCAATTGTATAAAAAATATCTCTATTCTGCCAGGTAACGAATAAACCATTTTCGCCAATCGATAAATCAGGGTAGACAGTATAATGCCCTTCATCCGAAAGATTAATTAAACTGTCCCATGTTTCATCGCCGTCTGTACTTCGCATATATGAAGTATAATTATCACCCCAATACCAGACCACATGAACAGTATCATTGCGGGCGATAACTTGCGGGTGAATTTCATGACCTCGGTAAGTCAGCCGAACGCTTTCCGACCAACCGGCAAATATAGGCAGGAAATAGCCAGATAGGATTATAATTAAGAAAGCGAGGAAAAATTTACCAATCCTTAAGATATTTGCCCCATTCGAATTTGCACTACTCATTGTAGAACCACTAATGTTAATATAGGCCTAATTATTATAATGTCAACTAATATCTTTATTCCAATAAAGCCTTGTATAATATTGTCATCAACGTAGATGTATTATTTCCCTTATTACCCGCGCGTCACCTCCTTTCGTTTTAATGAAAAATACGCCTGATGAAATACGATTGCCTGTTCTATCGCGGGCATCCCAATTAATCAGATTAGCACCTTTGCTATACTCAAACTCATTTATCATCCGCCCGAGTAGATCGAAGATTTGGACACTGCCGGGTTGATGTGAATTGATGTTGATTGTTAGTGAAGAGTTAAAGGGGTTGGGATGTGTAGTTAAATCTATTGTTTCGGGGATATTTATATGTTCTTCATAAATAAAAGTTGAATCGGGAGTATGAACTTTATAGTACAAATCATGTCCCGGCTCGTTTGCATGATCCCACCAAACAACATGAATTTTACCGCTACTGTATGTAAGCCATGGATCATATGAATCCCCCAAAGCGTTTGTCAACCTCGATTCTCCTTCCCAAGTTATTCCTAGATCATTGCTTCTGTTAAAAAATACCTCATGGTCACCCTCATCTATAAATTTCATGTCTGACCAAATTGCCAATAAAGTATCACCAATAAAATCAATGTGCGGTAGCCATCCAGTATGATCATATGAGGCTTGTACCTCGTTTGGCCATGTTTGCCCGCCATCGTCAGAGATTGAAATGAAAATATCACCATGAAAAGCGTGTTGTTGATATCGATGATCAGTATAGCCAACGGCAATCTTACCAGTTTCCTCATTGCAGGCGAGGCAGGGAGCTTGTGATAGCAGTTCATCCTCAGGCGATATCCAAATCATATCCGACCAGGTCTGACCCGTATCCTCGCTTCGAAAACCTACAATATGATAACCAGCATGAAGACTATCTACGTAGCCAGACTTCACCGCCATCAAAACGCCATTACAATAATTCAGTAAGAATTCCTGTTGCGTTGAATGTGGATAGCATATTGTGACTTCATCATTCCAGGTTTCACCATAATCATATGAGGAAAAGAATCTCAATGGATTCATACCGGTTGAATCATCCTCTAGAGAAAAATTAGTTATGAAGATTGTATCACCTTTCACGGCCGATGCTGGTTTGTATACATCATTAAAAATATCCGTGTATAAGTATTCGGGAGAAGACCAAGTTGTGCCATTTTCAGATTTGGAATACCCAATTGTATAGAAAATATCTCTATTTTGCCAGGTAATCAATAACCCATTATCACCAATCGATAAATCAGGATAACTTGTATAATGGCCCTCTTCCGAAAGATTTATTAAGCTATCCCAAGTCACGCCCCCGTCCGCACTACGCATATATGAAGTATAATTATCACCCCAGTGCCAGACCACATGAACAGTGTCATTACGGGCTACAATCTGTGGGCTAATTTCATGACCTCGGTAAGTTAGCCGAACGCTTTCCGACCAACCGGCAAATACAGGCAGAGAATAGCCAAGGGTAAATATAATTAAGAGAGATAAGTGTATTAATTTACTTCCCAAGATATTTACCCCATTCAGAACCGTACTGATCATTGTAGAACCACTACTGTTAATATAGGCCTAATTATTATAATGTCAACCAATATCTTTGTTCCATTAATTCCTTGTATAATTTTGTCATCAACGAAGATGTATTATTTTCCTTATTATCTGCGAGTCACCTCCTTTCGTTTTAATGAAAAATACGCCTGATGAAATACGATTGCCTGTTCTATCGCGGGCATCCCAATTAATCAGATTAATTCCTTTGACATACTCGAATTCGTTAATAACTCGTCCAAGTATATCAAAGATTTGAATTCTTCCGGGTTGTTGTGAATTAATTTTGATTAATAGTGAAGAATTAAAGGGATTTGGATATGTGGTTAAATCTATTGTTTCGGGGATTAACACCTGTTCTTCAACGATTACGGTTGAATCAGGGGTATAATTTTTATAGAAAATCTCATTGCCTTCATCTATTAAGTGTTCCCTCCAGACTACATGGATTTTATCTGCTCCGGCGGTCACCCAGGGTTCGGTGGAGAGACCAGTTGTATAAGTCAACCTCTGCTCACCTTCCCAGGTTTCACCTGAATTATTGCTCCTATTAAAAATTATCTGGCGATCTCCCTCATCATTGAATCGTCTATCAGACCAGATAGTCAATAGGGTATCACCATAAGATTCCACCGATGACCATGTAGCTGTAGGTTGAGTGCTAGCTCGTACCTCATATGGCCAGGTTTGTCCGCCATCGTCTGAAATCGAAACAAATATATCGCCGTGAAATGAATACTCTTGAAATCTGTAATCCATATACCCAACCGCAAACTGGCCCGTTTCATCATTGCAGGAAAGGCATGGCGACTGGGCAGATGGTTCGTGTTCTGGCGATATCCAAATCATGTCTGTCCAGGTTTGTCCGGCATCCTCGCTTCTATAGCCCACAACATGATAGCCTGAATGAAGACTGTCGACAAAACCGGATTTCACCACCAATAAAACGCCATTACAATAGCTGAGTAAAAATTCCTGTTGGGTCGAATATGGATAGCATATTGTAATTTCATCATTCCAGGTTTCGCCGTAATCGTATGAAGATAAAAATCTTAAAGGATTGTTTCCCGTGGAATCATCCTCTAGAGAATAATTGGTTATAAATATTGAATCACCCTTCACAGTCGATGCTGGCATATATACATCATTTAAATTTTCTGTGTATAAATATTCGGGCGATGACCAGGTTGAACCATCCTCGGAAGTTGAATAGCCAATTGTATAGAAAATATTTCTGTTTTGCCAGGTAACTAACAGCCCATTATCGCCAATCGAAATATCCGGGTATACAGTATAATGCCCTTCCTCCGAAAGATTGATTAAGCTATCCCATGTCTCACCGCCGTCGGTACTGCGAATGTAAGAAGTATAATTATCACCCCAGTTCCAGACTACATGAACTGTATCATTACGTGCAATAACTTGTGGACTGATCTCATGACCTCGGTATGTCAGCCGTACGCTTTCCGACCAACCGGCAAATACAGGCAGGAAATAGCCAGATAGGATTATAAATAAGAGAGAGAAGGATATTCTATAGACTCTCAAGATATTTGCCCCATTCAATGCTGCAAAACTCAAAGTAGAACCTCTACTGATAATATAGGCCTATTTATTATAATGTCAACTAATATCTTTGTTTCAATAAAGCCCAAAGATTAACACTTACAAGAAGTGCTAGTGTCCCAAAACCTCTAGGTTTTGACTATACGCAGTCAAGCTAATCCAAAAAACGGCTTTGTATTAGCGTAGATGAAGCGGTTATTTTCAGGAGCTACTATAATTCATCCAGATACGCATTTCAACCCATTAAACATACTTGCCATACAAGCTCAAGCCTCTCCGATTGCATCAGTAGACTCTTTAAAGGGGATTCCGAAGGTGATTCGAACCGGTGACAGAGAGCATAAACAAGTAATGGAAATGATCGAGTCATTAGTTATTCAGCTTGATTATCTTGGATTTATTATATACAAACGAATGCAGGCAATGTATAGAGGAAGAGCTAATAATGCCGGATAAGATTTTGGTTTTTTGCCATCTGAATTAGTTCTACATAACCTCTCCAAATAGGTTTGTGCCCATATTGTGACCAATTAGAGTAAAAACAGGCACAAACAGATAAAAACTAACACAAATGGGCACAGAACCTAAATCGTTATATGTTAATTGCTTACATCCTACTTCATTATGATATATGAACTTAGCTAAAACAACTGTCGGAGAATCCCTACCTCTCCGGTAAATGGTTTAATCCTGAGAATTGTTATGTTTTATAATCGAGAAACTTCTTAAAACTCTTTAATCCGCGAATAGCCATGTAAATCGCCGATGCCAGCAATAAGGGCGAACTCCAGAAGCCGGGCAATAACTTGCCGAAATAAACCGATCCCAGCATATGTCCCAGCCCGTTGGCTATCATAATAGTACTCAACGCGATAGCAAACACACGGATAAATCTGCCGCCTATTTTGACCAGGGGAGTGAGCAGGAAACATAACATAATGACAGCAATCAAACCGCCCAGCCAGATCGGGAAAGTAAATGTCGGCATCGGGAAAAAGCCGAGATTTTGTTTTAGATCAAGGACCAATGGATTGTAAAAGGACAAAAAGCCGGTGACCGCTTCATCGAATACATGAACGGCCAGCGCCGAAACCATCATGATCCAGGCGGTTGCGTTCTTGTTAATATGGCGTTTACCGTTTGTCATCTTATCACATCGTATGTTCGATTACTATTTTGATGCCGATTCCAATCAAAATGATGCCGCCGATAAACTCCATCCGTTTGCCGAATATCGCGCCGAGTTTTCTGCCGAAAACCATGCCGATTGCGGTCATCACACAGGCGACAATCCCGATAATGATACTGGCCGACCAAACCTCGATACCCAGTAAGGCAATACTCAGACCAACGGCTAAAGCATCGATACTGGTGGCGACTGACAGGATTATCAGAGACCATTTTCGGGTCGGGTCGTTGAGTCGTTTATCGTCATCGCTTTTGGCTATCGACTCATATATCATCTTGGCGCCGATTATAAAGAGGAGGCCGAACGCGATCCAATGATCGTAATCCTTCATCAGATGTTCGATCCGGCTACCGAGATACCAGCCGATTACGGGCATCATGAACTGAAACAGCCCGAAATGAAAAGACAGCCGAAACAGAGGCCGAAAGCTGAGACTTCTAAGCCGGGAGCCAACCGCTATCGAAACCGCAAAAGCATCCATAGCCAGCCCCAGGGCGATTATTAGTATTGTTAGCCAGTGCATCTAATTTCCAGGTTTTACGTTTTGGGGAATATAGTGGGTTTTTGGTGGGGATGGCAATGGGAATGATTGGGGATTAATGACTTTATGACTTTGCAAATTATTATTAACGGGGCCTTAAATATAAACTTCTAGCTATTTCTTCAGTTTTTCTTTTCTAAATTCAAACGCTTTAATCAATTCATTGAATCCTTTTCCGTTAAACAGATCAATGCAATGCCAGTCGGTTAAACGATCAGGTATTTCGCATTCCTCTAATTTTAACGGAACAATATAAATTATACTTTCGGGCTTTTCATCTGCTACATCTAATGCGAACTTGATTTCTTTCTGGAAAAAACCTTCCTTAGATACTGAATTATTGGAAAGACATACTATTACTATATGGCTATTCTCGACTGCCTTTTTAATTTCATGCTTCCAATCTTGCCCGCCGAGCAAATTCTCCTTATCCATCCAAGCCGAATATTTTAATTCGCTCAATTTTTGATACAGTTTCCTTACTTCCTCTTTATCTTCCCTGGCATATGATAGAAATACTTGTAAATTTTGATTTTCTTTTTGCTTTTCTTTGCAATGTTCGATGATAGCTTTTGCGCCTTGTTTAACAACTTCTTGCGGCAGGACATCTAATATAGGATTGCCGGAAAGGCCAAGCATCATCGATTCAGGTAGTTCATTGATTTCGGCGGGCAGAGTACTTAACCGATTATCGCGAAGATCAACCACTTCCAGATTCTTCAATTGACCGAATTTGGCAGGCAGAGAGCTTATTCGATTTCCTTCAAGGTCAAGCTTTTCCAGGCTTTCAAGTTGACCGATTTCGGCAGGTAGAGAGCTTAATTGATTCCTATAAATTGTAAGCAAAGTCAGGTTCTTCAGTTGACCTATCTCGGCTGGCAATGTCTCTAATTGATTTCCGTTTAGATTTAAAATTGTCAGACTCTTCAGTTGGCCTATCTCGGCTGGTAGAGTACTTAACTGATTTCGATTGAGGTTAAGATTTTCCAAACTCTTCATCTGACTGATCTCGGCCGGCAGAGTGGTTAATTGATTATAGTCAAGGTTAAGCTCCGACAGGTGTTTCAATAGAACAATCTCGACCGGTAGCTTGTTGAATTGATTCGCGCCAAGGTCAAGTTCTGCTAAGCTTTTCAGCTTGCCGATCTCGGCGGGAAGAGTGCTTAATTGATTTCCGTTTAGAGAAAGCTCGATTAGTCTATTAAGTAAAGCAATCTCCGCCGGTAAAGTACTTAATCGATTTACGCCGAGGTTAAGCCTTGTTAAGCTTTTCAGTTGACCGATCTCGGCCGGCAGATTGTCTAATTGATTTACGCTAAGGTCAAGTTCAATCAGATTCATCAGCTTACATATCTCGACAGGTAAGCCGTTTAATTTATTATAGTCAAGCTTAAGTTTTTTCAATATCTTCAATTGCCCAATTTCCGGCGGAAGCGACGTTAATTGATTGCCTTGCAGATAAAGCGCTGTCAATTTGGTTAATTGACCAATTTCGGTAGGTAGAGACCTCAACTGATTTCTATAAAGATCAAGCAATATCAAGCTACTCAACTTCCCGATCTCGGCAGGCAGCATGCTTATACTATTTCTGTAAAGCTTTAACTCTACCAGGCGGGTCAATTGCCCGATTTCCGGAGGAAGCGATGTTAATCGGTTATCGTCAAGGTCAAGCGTCGCAAGTTTGGCCAGGTGACCAATTTCGGGTGGCAGAGTGCTTAAATTATTTCTGTTAAGCTTTAACTCTGCCAGGCGGGCTAATTGCCCGATTTCCGGAGGAAGCGATGTTAATTGGTTATCGTCAAGGTTAAGCATCTCAAGTTTAGTTAGTTGACTTATCTCTGCGGGTAGAGTACTTAATTCATTTCTATTCAGATCAAGCTTTATAAGTCTCTTAAGTTGCCCGATCTCAGGCGGGATTTCTTTTATATATCCGCGTGAAAGATCAAGACTGGTCAATCTATCCTTCACCGAATTATTAATAATTCCTAATAACTCTTCGGTTGTCACATTTTAGCCCCATTGTAAAATCCAGTATAAATCCGCCACAGATGGAAAATAATCAATAGCTATATCAAGCGGATAAGGTTATCCGTTATTAAGATAGAATAAATAACTAAAAATGCAAGTATAATATTTCTCATTGAACCAGAACAACATGAATAAATGGTCACCCCGGCCAATAATGTCCGCCTATAACCGAAAATATCGCTTAACATTGCCCCGCGTAATACTTATAATTACAGTTGAACCTACATGCGAAAGGAGACGCACGGTGAGACCATCACTTAGATTTCTCAGCGATTCACTTATCGAACAAATCGTATCCGAAGCCCGGGAACTTCTCTGCAAGCTCGGCGTGGAGATACATAACGATACCGTCCTGTCGATGCTTGCCGATCATGGCGCGAGAATCGACAATAGCACAAACTACGCTAACTTCACCCAGGATATAATCGATAAAAGCCTGAAAAGCGCCCCCGGCTCATTCAAGCTCTACGATTGTTCGGGCAACGAGGCGGTTGATCTATCGGGATTCAATGTCAATTTCACGCCCGGCTCGGCGGCGATCAATATGCTCGATAACGAAACCGGTAAGATACATCCACCCAAAACAGCCGATTATGTCAGGTATGCCAAGCTGATGGGACAGATGAACAACATCTCGTCTCAATCGACATGCATGATACCATCGGATGTGCATGAGAGGATTTCCGACAGCTACAGGTTGTATCTCAGCCTGATGTACTGCGAGAAGCCGGTGGTTACCGGGACGTTCACTATCGAGGCGTTCGAGATCATGAAAGATTTCCAGCTTGCCGTTCGCGGATCGAAAGAGGAGTTGGCCGCCAAACCGCTGACCGTTTTTTCAGCTTGCCCGACTTCGCCGATCAAATGGAGCGATGTCACCTCCCAGAACGTAGTCGATTGCGCCAAATATATGATACCGGTCGAATTCATATCGATGCCGCTTACCGGGTTCATGTCGCCGGTCACACTGGTGGGATCGCTGGTTGAGCATACGGCCGAAACCTTAAGCGGCCTGGTGATTAGCCAGTTATCGAATCCGGGCGCGCCGATTCTTTACGGCGGTTCGCCGGCGGTATTCGATATCAGGTACGAGACGACGCCGATGGGGGCTATCGGCACGATGATGATCGACTGCGCCTACAACGAGATCGGCAAGTATTTCGGCTTGCCCACGCAGGCGTATATCGGTTTAAGCGATGCCAAGATGCTGGACGCGCAGGCGGGCCTGGAAACATCCATGGGCGCGACACTTGCCGCGCTGGCCGGGATCAACAATGTCTCCGGGCCGGGTATGCTTGATTTCGAAAGTTGCTTCAGCTTAGAGAAGCTTGTTCTCGATAACGAAATATGCGGCATGACAAAGCGAATGATCAAGGGTATCGAACCCAAGGAAGATTTTCCGTCACTACCCCACTTCGAGGAATTGTTAAGAGATGGACATCTGTTGATTTCAGATCATACCCGCAAATACCTGAAAGAGGAAGTTTATTTCCCGGGGCCGGTTATAGATCGGGCCAACAGATCCAGATGGCAGGAGGAAGGCAGCCTGACACTCAGGCAGAGGGCAAATAAAGAGGTCGAAAAGTTTATCGATGACTATAAGCCAACCGGTATTGCCGACGATATGAAGGCCGAACTGACGAAGTTGATGACTGCCGAGGCAAAACGTTACGGCATGGAGAAACTTCCGGAGACCAGTTAATGCGCGAAATAATTGATATCCCTCTTGATGCTACGTTACCACCGGTTGATGCCGTTCTCAAAGGGCAGGGTATTCCTGATGGCATCACACCTGATAAAAGGATTATCGATCTAGCCCGGGACGCGATATCGTTATATAAAGAATTCGCCAAACCGCGTGGTGTCAGGATTGTAATATCAATTGCCGATTTCGAATCAATCTATTTTGGCGAAGGACATAACGAGCCGGAAACACCTCTCTATAATATCTATACCTCATCATCCGATCTCGCCCTGTTTGCCGTGACAATCGGCGACGATATCTGCGCCGAAATTACACGGCTATTCGACACTAACGATTTCGCCTTGGGGGCCATGCTCGATTCGGCCGCCTCAGAAGGTACCGAGATGGCCGCGCAATTATTGGAAGATCATTATAGAAAATACTTAAAGGATGATAACAGATTAGATCTGAATTCAGCTGTTATAAGATACAGTCCCGGATATTGCGGCTGGCACATAAGCGCCCAGAAAAAACTGTTTGGATTTCTCAAACCCGAGGAAATCGGAATTGAACTTGGCGAGAGCTATTTGATGAATCCACTCAAATCCATCAGTGGCGTTCTTATCTCGGGCGCCATGGATATATTTGATTTCGATACAACGTTTTCGTTTTGCCGCGACTGCGAAACTCTTTCGTGCTGGGACAGATTAAATGAGAATATTAATCAATAGAACCAATACAGGAGAATAGAATGGGAATACTAGATGATATTTCCGCGAGCCTGCAAAAAGGCGATACTTCAAAAGTAGCGGAATTTACCGAGCAAGCTATAGTGAGCAATATTGAGCCCAAAGCAATCCTTGATGATGGATTACTTTCGGGTATGGCTATAATTGGCGAGAAGTTCAAAAAGCATGAAATATTTCTGCCGGATGTCCTTCTGGCCGCCAAAGCGATGTATGCCGGGATGGATTTATTGAAACCTTTGATGATCAAGGAAGGTATCCCGACAATCGGCAAAGTGGTAATCGGTTCCGTTTATGGTGATCTGCATGATATCGGTAAAAACCTGGTGGGGATAATGCTTAAGGGAGCAGGTTTCGAGGTGATTGATCTCGGCAACAACGTCCCGGCCCAAAAATTTATCGAAACCGCCGAGGAGTCCGGCGCCGGGTTGATCGGTATGTCGGCACTTCTGACTACCACCATGCCGACCATGAAGAAAACGATCGAGTTGGCGAAAGAGCGCGGTTTATATGGTAAAATCAAGTTTATGATAGGCGGAGCGCCGTTGTCATCTGATTACGCGGGAGAGATTGGCGCTGATGCTTATTGCTTTGATGGGGTAAATGCCGTTGAGAGGGCCAAAGAATTCCTGGGAGTCGGCTAGAGTGGATCGTTTGCTTGAGAGATTGAATAACCACGAAGTGCTGGTTTCCGATGGCGCGATGGGGACGATGTTGTTTGAGAGGGGAGTCCAGTCCGGCGATTGTCCTGAGCGCGTTAATCTCGAACGTCCTGAAATACTCGAAGAGATAGCCATGTTGTATTTTCAGGCCGGCGCCGATATTATCCAAACTAATACCTTTGGCGCGTCTCCTTTGAAATTGGCCCAGTATTCTCTGGAGGATCAAACTGATCAGATTAACATCGCCGCCATTCAAGCGGTACGTAAGGCGATCGGCGATAAGGCGTATTTATCGGCATCCTGCGGCCCCTGCGGTAAACTTCTAAAACCGTACGGCGATACCGATACGGCTGAAGTGTTAAAAGGATTCGAAAGGCAGATGGCCGCGCTTATCAGTGAAGGAATCGATATGATCTGTATCGAGACCATGACCGATTTGAATGAAGCAAAACTGGCGATAAAAGCCGCTCGGTCAATCTCGTCAGATATTCCTATGTGCGCGACTATGACATTTGATCCCACGCCCAGAGGTTTTTTCACGATTATGGGCGTAAGTATCGAACAGGCGGCTGGTGAGTTAATCGAAGCCGGAGCAAATATAATAGGATCGAATTGCGGTAATGGTATAGAAAACATGGTGAAAATAGCGGCGGAATTCAGAAGGCAAACGGACCAACCGTTGATAATTCAATCGAATGCCGGACTACCGAAACTGCAGGACGATATGGTTGTCTATTCCGAATCGCCCGAATTTATGGCCGGAAACTGCCGGGAGATGTTGAAAACAGGTGTCAACATTGTCGGCGGTTGTTGCGGCACAACGCCGGAGCATATTACCGCGATACGAAAAATCGTTGATGAATTTACGCATTAGTGATTTACATAGATGAAAGACTTTCGAAACTCAATTAAACGCTGGACACCACCTTCAAACTGGCTGCAAGTAAACACTATAGATGCCCACGCCGAGGGGGAACCCTTAAGAATCATTATAAGCGGCTATCCCGATTTACCGGGCGAAACAATCCTGGCCCGTCGTAAATACGCGAAACAACATCTTGATTATATCAGGACAGCGCTTATGTGGGAACCGCGCGGTCATGCGGATATGTATGGTTGTCTGATTACACCGGCGGTAACCGAGCAGGCTGATATCGGAATTTTATTTATGCATAACGAAGGTTACAGCAGCATGTGCGGTCATGGCATCATTGCAATTGCCAAAGTCGTTTTGGACACCGGTATGATGGAAATAAAGGAACCTGAGACAACAGTCAGAATTGATACACCGGCCGGATTAGTGACAGCTTATGCCCGGATTGAAAACAGAAAGGTTACCAGCGTTTATTTCCGTAATGTTCCGTCATTTGTAGTCGCTCTTGATGAAACTATCGAGGTGCCCGATCTTGGTAAGATACATTATGACCTGGCGTACGGGGGCGCGTTTTATGCTTATGTCCAGGCCGCGGATGTCGGATTAAGCTGCGCACCGGATAACCAAACCAGGTTAATCGAAAAAGGTATGCTGATCAAGCGGGCAATCATGAAAAGCCGGAAGATTATCCATCCCTTTGAAAAAGATTTGAATTTCCTTTATGGAACCATCTTTATTGGTCCTCCCGTCACCGAGGATGCCGACAGTCGGAACGTGTGTGTCTTTGCCGAGGGCGAAGTAGACAGAAGCCCGACCGGGACCGGGGTCAGCGGCCGCCTGGCTATCTATCATGCCCGGGGTGAAGTGAGTATAGGCGAGTCAATTGCGATAGAGAGTATTATTGGCAGTAAGTTCACCGGCCGCGTTGTTGGGGAAACCGAGTTCGGTCCTTATAAAGCGATTATTCCCGAAGTGGAAGGCCGGGCGTATATAACTGGCCGACATGAATTCATGATCGATCCGGATGATCCTCTGCGGAACGGATTTATTATTCGGTAAGTATTTTATCGATTCATTATTTTTTCGTCCATCCCAGCAGATAACTAGAGACGCGCCAATAACCGAAATGACCGTTTTCATCCTCCGGCCTTATATCTTCGATAACGAAACGTATTTTATGTTTACCGGGTGCTAGATGGTCCGTTAAATCGAGTTGAAGCGGCTTCACCATGTCGCCGGGACACCAACCGCTGCGGCTGTAATCGGATGACCAGTAACCATCCGACCAGCGGCGAGTATATGGATTAACCTCACGGAACCGGCGGCAATCATCCCGCCAGGGCTTATATCTGAAAACCGCAATATCATCCACATAAATCACATTGTCTTTACTGACGAATTCATCGGCATCGGTACCATCCGTGCAATGTCCCGATACGAGATAATTCATCTTTACCCGCTTGATCTCTTTTGGAATCTCAATTGTGACCTCAACACCCTTATCGCCTATATCCTTTTTGTTGAATGAGTCCTTATATAAAATGCCCGTAGCCCAAATCGGATTAATATCCGTTTGGGGCCATTCGTAGCTCAATTCAAAATCGATTTTCCAGCCAGGAGTAGACCAGGTATCGATAAATGCCCTAAAAGTACAGGGTCCTTTTAAAAGGTTATCAAGATGGGAAACATCAACTTCATATTCGGTGAATCCGCCATAAGCGGTGATAAATTTGATTACTTCAATATCGGCCGTTCCCTCAACACATAATCTGATGTTACCGGCCCTATCCCAGGGATCATGCATAGAGATTTCATCCTTAGGTATTGGATGTATAGCGAGATGAGCGATGATCTTTACCGGGCCTTCATGTTCGGGCAAATTCATTTCCGTAATTATAATCCGTCCGTTATCTTCGGCCAAAACCGTATCCGTTGCGTATTTAGATGGTTCATTGGGATCGAAATGAATTGTATTTTGATCGAATATCACTACATCGGCGCGGCTTCTTTCACGCATGGATTCACTGGCTGATGTGTAGGTAAACGCCCATAAAATAAATAATCCAATCATGAAAATTCCAATTGATGTTCTAACTATGGCAGTCATGATTTATCCTTTCAATTTATACGTTCTTATTTCGAAAGGTTTAAGAGAAATCTTAATTGGCTTATCGTAAATTAGTTCTTTAGCATCATCCCATTCCATGAGATTCGTTTCGATCAGTAATTTTCGGGAGCCTTCAACTGTAAGGATTCCTGTTGAAGCCCGGCCTTTTGTCTCCACTATTCGTAAGATGAGACAGTCTTCTTTCTCGGCTCTTTTAATTACTTCTAAAGACAGGCCGTTGCCGGTCAGGTAGCAGGGTAGGGTTTTATTTTTCGTTTTATAGCCTTCGAAAATCAATATACCCTGATTCAGGTGAGCGGCATTGGCTATAACATCAGAATGAATCAGATCGCCCGAATGGGGGAGAAGGCTATAAGTAAAATGATGACGTCCCTGATCGGCATCCGGGTCGGGATATGTCGGCGAGCGCAGCAGGTTAAGATCAAGCACGCTTTTATGAACTTTATGGCCGTATTTACAGTCGTTGAGCAGAGCCACGCCAAAATTATTATTAGATAAATCAACATAGCGATGGCCGACTACCTCGAATTTGGCTTCATCCCATGAAGTATTTCTGTGTGTGTTGCGTTTCAGAAAACCATACTGTATATCGTAACTCGCCTGATCGGCCTGAACATTTACCGGAAAGGCAACTCTAAGCATCTTGTGTTTTTCCTGCCAATCGACAGTTGTTACGAAATCCAGGCGCTTACTATTTTGAGCCAGGCGCACATCCTGTTTTATCTTTGAATTACCTATGCCTAAGGTAAAACGAATTCCTTGAATAATTGGACCTCCGGCAAGCGGCTCGGTTTTCACTGTCCTGGCATTTTCTAAAATGCTTTTTTCGTAAGTGATGTCGATATCCCAGGCGTCCCAGTCATTGGGATGGTCGTCGTATAAAGTAAATATATTACCGGCTCTACCGTCTTCCAGTATGGCTCGCTTTTCCAGCTTATCCCGGGCGTCAATTATCGTGCCGTCTTGAGCGAATTCATAGCGAACGATATCGTTTTCAAGTATCAAATTGTTTAATCTATCTAGAATAGCTGGTTTTGAATCTGTTTTTTTGATTGTTTTAAATGAGTATGGCTCTATCGAAATATTGGTGTATAGTCTGCCATCGAGAACCTGAAGCGGAAGCGAATTGCCTTCATCATCGGCTATGCCGCTATCCCGCCATGTATCGGGCAATTCGACAGGCTCATTGTATCGATAATGCAGGCTATTGAACAATACCAGTGATTGATTATCTTTAGTGAACAATTCGTTGGCGGCCGCAGATAAAAGCGAATCACATTGCCTTAACGCTTCCTCATGTTCGGCATGAGTAACTTTATAAACTTCGGTAATACTCGATCCCGGCAGAATATCATGAAATTGATTCATCAACACGTTTTTCCAGATTGAATCCAATCGTTCGGCGGGATACTGCTCCAACGGTAAACATGACCAGATAAACTCTACCGCCTTTAATCTATGTTCAAGTTGACGGTTGGCTTTCTTTACAGATGCCTGGCTGGTAAAAGTCCCGCGATGAAGTTCCAGGTATAATTCCCCTACCCAGGTTGGTAGAAGATCTGTATATTTTTTCAATCGATCGAAAAAGTCCGAAGCTTTGCCGAATCTGACTTTTGGAGATCCCTCCAGATCGGCCATTCTTACACCAAGCTCAATATTCTCCTCTTTCGGACCGCCGCCGCCATCGCCAACTCCGAACAGGCTAATGAACTCATCCAGGTAGTCTCTTTCCTTGAAATTCGTTTGTGCCGGCACCAGGAAATCGGTACCCAATTGACTGTTATACGTATTTTCCGGAGGAAAATGAGCCAAAACCTCGGTGCCGTCGATGCCTCGCCATTTAAACGTGTGGTAGGGAAAATCGTTGGTTTGGTTCCAGGATAACTTTTGAGACAGGAAATAATCTATATCGGATTTTTTCATGATCTGCGGCAATGCCGCCGAGTAACCGAAAGCGTCGGGTAGCCAGAGATTATTTACTTCAATACCGAACTCATCTTTGAAAAAATTCTTGCCGTGAAGTATTTGGCGGATAAGCGATTCGCCGCCAGGTAAATTACAGTCCGATTCGACCCACATGCCGCCTTGCGGTTCAATTCTGCCGGCCTTTACAGCCTTTCTTATTTTCGCGTAAAGGTCGGGGTAGTGCTTTTTAATAAACGCGTAATGTTGTGGCTGGGATGCTCCAAAAACGTAATCGGGGTACTTCTCGATTAGCGATAATTGGCTGGCAAAAGTTCGGGCGCACTTCCGTATTGTTTCCTTAACCGGCCAGAGCCAGGCCGTGTCGATATGCGCGTGCCCTACAGCCAATACAGTCAAATCAGAAGTGGACGCGGGTTTTTTCGATTCGGCCAGCAATATTTGCCGGCACTTTTCGAGGTTATCTCGATTTTCGGCGTACGTATCGATAGCTTCACCGGCGCGTCCTAGAAGTCGTAAGCGACGAACGCTATTTTCCGGCAATGTTTTTATGAGCCCCAGAACTATCTTGAAATCAAGCCACAGCTTCCATAAATCCGTATCGAAAACAGCCAGCTTCATCGAATTGACTTTAGCGTCATAATGACCGTAGCGGTTGGGTGAGCCTATCTTGGGATCGGGCTCGGTGAAAACTCCAAACAGACTGTTAGCCGCTGTTTCCACCCACAATTCGATTTGCTCGCCGCCTTGACACTTATCGATAAGCGGTACGAGATCCCGACTGAAATCCTCCTTAAAAACGGAGCCGTTGGTAATACCTTGAATTAACTCGCCATTGCTCCGGCAGACAAGACCTTCGCCGGAGAAATCCAGATGAGCTACTATTTTTTGATCTCGCCATTGCTCGGGGATTACACCTTCAAGATGAAACCAGGCGCTTTCCCAGCTTGCACCCCAGATTTCTCCCTCCTGAATTGGTATATATGATTGGTCTAATCGATTATTGAAAGGTACCGGAGTTTTCGACCGGGAGAACGAGGCATCCAGAACCGTCTTTTCGCCAAGGATTTTATCAGTAATTCGATCTATAAATCTTTCAACTCTTCTAATCTGTTGTTTCATTTCGATTCCAATCTGATTGATTAAACATCATCAGCGATAACAAAGCCATCATCTTTATCATCACGTTTCATTGTTTTCAATCTGTGAATCATCTTCCTTAAATCGATAATGCCGCCGATAGTGAACCAGATTATGGAGATGATCGCCAGCGCCACATGAATTTTAATGAAGATAGACCAGAATTGCATCCAGGATTGATCGGAAACCTCATGAGTCAGATTGTAAATCGTCCCCCATACAAAAACAATCGTCCAGCCCCCGGTCCAGATATAATTAACTATGTAAATTAATTTATCGCCTTTGGTGAATTCCTTGCCCATGCCAAGCATCTTCCAGCCCCGTTCGGGTATGGCCGTAACGATTTTGGATTCATCTTTGATTACGTATTTACCTCGATGAAGCAGCTTATCTAAATTAAACGATTTCTTCTTACTTAGTAACGATACGACAATATAGATTACCGAACTACCGAACATACCGATCATCCAGAACATCTGCCCGTTGATGAAGAAATCGGCTTCAATTTGGTGGATTATTATACCTCCAACCGCGATAGATGATCCGGTTAGCATGGCCGCCCAGGCGGCGGCGGTTGTGCCGCGTTTCCAATAAAGGCCGCCGATAATAACCGCTCCCGAGCCGCCGGCGAAAATAGCGCCGGTGATCGCGAAGAAAAGGAATATATATTCGCTTTGCTTGAATACCAGGCTGAAGAAAAAGATGAAAATCGCGACGAAAGTTATCGCGTATCGTAAGGCTTTAAGATGTTGTTCCCGGGTGAATGGCTTCTTTCTCATGGGCATTATCACATCCTGAACGAGAATGCTTCCCCAGGAATGAAGATAAGAATCGTGGGTACTGATAAATGCCGCTACCATAACCGCGACAAACGCGCCGATCAAGCCCCGAGGGAGAATATAGGAAAGCACAAGCGGGACTTTCAACTGGCTCTTGACCGCTTCGGATTCGACCCCTGAAATGGCTGCGCCGACCTGATTGGCGATGTATGTAAAATCCGGGTGGTTTAGAAGCGTGTAGGCGATGATCGGTGTGAACATAAACATTAAAGTCTGCGGCATTCCACGCCAACCGGCAAGGACTCCTCCCATTTTAGCTTCATGCGCGTTTTTTGCCGAGGCATTGTAACCTTGCGTACCCTGCCAGGACATCGCGCTGTACATAACCCCGAAAATACCCACGAGGAAATACCAGAAATTGAAATCCTCCACCTGGCTGGTGTGAAAAGGATTAATAAGCGACGCTTCCTGCGGCGCCGATGATAAGGCCTCGTAAATATGCAGCCAATCGAATGACACGAACAGGTAAACTATCATTATGACGAAAACGATATTCACGAATATACCCTGGAAAAAATCGGCGATTATCACGGCTATCTGTCCGCCTGAGAAAACGAAATAAAGCGATATCGATAACAAAATTATCATGACAATCGGAAATGAGGCTATCTCCAGTCCGAGTAAATTGACCGAATGGGGCAGCCCACAAAAATAGATAAAGAATCGCGCGCCAACCGCCGGAAATATACCGAAATTGATAAGCCCCGAGAAAAAGGCGATTATACCCGTAAATATCCTGAATCTACGACTGTACCGGGCTTCGAAATACTGGGCCAACGTCAGTGATCGGGTCTGGCGGAATCGGTAAATCACCCAACCGGAAACGGTTATTACCAGGATTACGAGTCCCATTGTCATACCCCACCAGGCCATCGAGAAACCCGCCACCAGGTTCATCTCCAGGTTTCCGACAATGGTGATAGCCCCCAATCCGGCCACGCCGCTGGCGATACTTACAACATAACGCCCGGCCGATCTTCCGGCCGCCAGGAAATCGGCTACGCTTCGCATCAGCTTCTTGCTGGCGGTAACCGAATAGATCATCAATGCCAATACGGTAAAGACTATCGTCCAATCGAGCGAGGATAAATTCATTTCAAACCTTTCATTGAGCGAGCTAATAGAATCATCTGATAATAATAATAATCTGAAGGTTCATATCAAAATGAAAAACGATTATTTTTGCATTGAAGCATTATAGACCACTGATTTATATGAGCTTCATTTATCACTTGTCCATGTATGACCATCTTGAGAAATATACAAATCTGCTTGATTATTCAAACCCTTCAAATTGGCTTCAAATAACGATGAGGTAACCATGATTTCTGGCGGCCAATTATAGCCATCCACGGAGTCGATATCAATATTTAATTCGCAATAACTTCTAGCAGATTTACCGTGTTCATTATGATAATTTCGCTGGGCATAATATAACATGCGCATTGCCCATTTAGCCTGCTCTTCAGAACGTAGCTTAAATTGGGTATCCCGGCCGCCGACCGCCTTATCGGAGAATTGCACATAACCCCACATTTCAGGGTAATGCATATTGATAAGTCCCTGCGGCGACCAAACCCAATTATCCTCGGGTAATGATTCTCCGGTATTGGGATCGGTAATTTTAGCATAATCTCCGTTTAGAATTTCCGTTTGCCATTCGACTCTGGAAAAATTGACCCGCCATTGGTCGCCATCCGACGGCGGCGCGTTTTTGTGGGCGCATTCTCTTAACACGGTCCAGGGCATGGCGATCTCCACGCTCCAGCCTTTATCGATATCTCCCGGACTGTTAATCGTACCATCGATATGGACGGCCGTTTTAAGTCCTTGAATGTCCCAGGAATGAATTGCCGGCCCGCCGTCTCGATAAGGTTTCACCAGGAACAAATCCCACTCGGTGGAAAACGCGTTTACCTCCAGTTCGTAATACTCATGCGTATCGCCGTCAGGATCGATGAACACCTCAAAATCATTATCGTAAAATATGACCGCGTCCCTGCCCGTTAATTTGGCCCAGATATCGGGTTCTTCGAGATAGGCGGCAAAATAGAAATAATCATCATCCCAGAGCATTTTCGCGCGTGTCATAAATCTCGGCATCGGTTTGGAATCACCTTCGATATCGACAAACGGACCGGTCCAGTTCGTTTTGGACCAACTCACTTCATTCAACCGACCATCTATCTTAATCGTTTCATCCGTTTTATAGCAGACATATTGTTTCGGGGTAAATTCGATTATTGGGACCGGGAACGAATCAACGGAAGTGCCGGAAGTTTTGTTTGTGGCACCTGACTCATGGTTATTACAACCGGTATTTAATAAGCAGGCTATCAGTATGAGTGATTTAAATAATATTCGCATGGGTAGTTACTCCGTTTATTTTAGTTTGATTTTAGAAGCTTTAGCATAGTTTTACAATTTAAACACACCCCTAAATCCCATCTCAAGAGGGGACTTTTGCTGCATAGAATTTCCTTGAATGATCCATCTTAATTCCCCTCTTGAGAGAGGTGCCCGAAGGGCGGGGTGTGTTGCTTTATCCTTTAATACCATCACTTATTGTGTTATGGTTTACCAAGTCTGAAACATTGGATGCCGCTATTAATATCGCGGCAGAGTTGAATAGCCTTTTTAGCATCATTGAGATTGCTATCGGACACTATTGAAAAACGAAATTCAAAGAAACCACCCAGGCCAGCGGCAAAATTGGTCTCCCAGTAATTAGTCATCAGCCAAACATACAAATGCGCGTTGTCGGGATTGGGATTATCGGGATCGTGAAGTTTCCTCGTACCATATTCCAAATCTCCAAGCTGTATCAAATTGGTATCAGGCGTCGCGATTGTTAAACCATGATTTTCTGAAACCACGGCCAGCCCCTCCTGTATGCTATAGTAATCGATTAATGTCTCCGGAAGCTGATCTATACGCGGCCGGATTATTGCGCCCGATTTTTCGAGCCATAATTCAGGTTTGTCATCGCCTGTCGTGAAAGGCAGCGCCAGGTAAACATTTTCCGGTTCCCAGTTATTATGCTTGTTAAACCTAACCGCGATATCAACACGCGGTTCATTAGCATAAGCCTTCAGGTCTACCTGATAATTACTCATCCCTTCTATTGAATAATTAAGTATAGCTCTAATAAGTGTATCACCCTTTTCAATTGATTGGACATCGACAAGACGGCCGAATGACCTTCGAACATCGCGGCCTTTTCTGTTCAGGCCCATTTCGCCGCGCACGGCGCATATCCGCGAGATATCATCAACGGGCGTAATCTCATATACCGGTGTGAAAGGAGCATGACCGCTATTTTCTCGAATTAGTTCGCGCTTTGATATTTTATCATACCAGGAGATTATTCCCTGGCCGATTCTCCAATCAATTTTTGTAAACGGCGTTTCAATTGATACCGAATCATTGGTTGATTTGTTTGGTCTATAGCCTTCGGCCGATGCTAATGATTGAACTGGCAGGATTTCCAGAATTATTTCCTCGCCCGCGCTTAACTCTACATAAGTGCAATAGGCGAGCCCCATTTCGGTAGGTGCGGTTTGATAAGCGAGTGAAATATCTGAATCCTTGGAACGAACCTCAGCGCCTTTATCCAGCTTCAACTCATAATATTCGAAATCCTTGACTATCAGCCGGGCGATTCCCCGAACATCTCTATCAAGAGGATTAATGATTTTGTAGCAAAGCGGTATATCCGTTTTTAGATCGGTTTCGCCAAGCGTGCCAAATGAATCATCGAGAAGCCGCCGGGATTCCTCGTATGCGGTGACTGCGTAAGCCTGCTTTCGCGATTCGATGTTGTGATGCAGGAAATTCCAGGGCTGTTGCATCGAACCGGCATGACCGAATGTATGCTCGGAGTAAAGGGCCAAAGCATATTCAACTTGATTGGTGTTTTGCCTCAGCAGATCGGGATAATTTTTCAGCAGATAATTATAATAGCGAAGATTCCGTTGGGCTTGACGGAAAATTTTGGTGAATTTCGGCTGCGATGCAGTACCATCGGACCACCAATCGGGCCAATCGCCCCGATAAGTGGGGATATCGACCGGTTGCTTTCTTAATATCGTGAAGTACTCGCTCAAGGTAATCATCTCGACTTGATAACGATCGCCGAATTCGCGATTCCATCTCTCGATAAAATCGATTATCCGGGCGTTTGGCGGCGCGTTGTCCGATCGCAGACCCGATGCCATTACCGGCACGAAGCCATATGGGTAGCCGGCCTTCGCCAGGTTTTCGAATAATCTCGGGATTCGGATTTTGGCAACCGACCAATGATCGTTGTATATCATATCCGCGTCGCACTCATCTTTGATTATATAAGATGATACCGCGGCGGGTACCAGGCCGAGTTCATTGCCGTAATGATAATGTTCACCATTCCATACCAGGATAGTGTTCCCTTTGGGTGTTTCCCACCAAAACGGCGCATGACGTTTACCCAGAGGGAACATACCGTGATGCGTATGTATGCATGTGAAAAGATTTTTAACTCCATTGTCATGCAACGCTTGCGAGAAACCCCAACTGTAGCCATTAATATCGGCGGTCATAGCCGAATCAACCGGAAGCCCGATAGAGTCGCCGAAGTCCGCGGCACGTTTAATCGTTTTATATAGCGTATCGTAATCCAGGAGTTCACTAAGATTAAGATAGCTTCCCGAAAGCCCGATATTTCCAGATCTTAATAAGTTTTTAAGCCGAGAGATTTCTTCCGGCGATGCCTGTTCGATAAACTTCTCCACTGCCCAAAATGATTCACAATTCCATTTGAATTGACTCTTAATTTTTGGGTCAGACTGACATTTTCCGGTTATCGCCATAGCCTGACGGATGAAATCCGCGTGCCAGCGTTCGATTGTATTCTGCAGTTCCGTATAGCCTATATCGGTGTGGGAATGATGGATTACATAAAGCTTTTTAGGATAAGTGATGTTACTCGCGGTCACTTTCGTTCCCCTCATGGCAGGCATCGATTAATTCACTCACTGTGGCAATCGCCAGGCCTACAGATGTATCAGCCGCGCCATAGTATAGAAACAGTTCACTATCCGATTTGGCCGTGCCATCCGGTTCCAGGTCTTTAACTATCATGCCGCTGGGGAAAACCACATTGGGCACCTGGCCGACTAATTCATAAGGCTCACGAGGTTCTAGAATATTATATTTGCCGCGGGCGATAATTTTTTCGGGATTATCCAGATCCAAAAGCACTACGCCGGCCTGGTAGATGTTTGTACTGCCGAAGTGAGTGGCGATTCCATGATAAATATGCAGCCATCCCTCCCTGGTCTTGATCGGCGGCGGGCCTGATCCGATAAGCTCGTCCCAGAAATGCGGCCGTCCGCTCATCAACGGGCAAACCGTACGCCAATTGATCAGATCATCCGATTCACTGAGATATATCGAGGAACCGGATGTCGATCCTCCGGCCAAGGGCTTATTATTCGGCCGATCCAGACGTATATATTTGTCATTTATTTTTTCCGGAAAAAGTACACCATTCCGGATATCACCCGATGCGATGATCCCCATAAACCGATAACTCTTAAAATCGGTTGTCCTGGCCAGGCCCAGATTGCAGCCGGAATCCATATCCATGGCAAACATTATATAATATGTATCATCAATAGCTGTCAGCCGAGGATCATATATATGATAAATCGTCTCTGAAACATCCTCCAGGCCCGAAAACTCAACAATTGTCTTGCTTAAAGCGAAACCAATACCGTTATCGCTTTGTGCCGTAAGTAGATAGGTTTCCCGGCCCCGATTCTGGACCCGAAGCATCAGCAGGAATTCGTCCCTATATTTAATCGCCCCCGGATTAAATACAGAGGTTACATCGACTAATTGGGGCTTAATTTCGGGTACGTCCTCACGAGCAATAATGGGATTATTTACATAACGTTTCATACACACCCCGTTCAAGTTAGCTATGTAAAACTCTTATAGGAATTTATCATATATTAAAAGGTTTTAAATGGCAAGCTATTCTCGGCGCAACAATCCTGGCGCTTGGAGATTACTCGTCGAAATTATTGTTTTTCGGGGATTGGCTGTATTTCCCGATCTTTGAAATGAGAATTCAAGGCTTCATCTATAATCTGCTTGATATCCTTGCGCTCCCAATAAGCTAATGCTTTAACTTTTTTGAGATTTTCCTCTCTGACAATGATCGTGGCCCGAATCCAGCCTGGTTTTAATCCGGCTCTTGCCGAATCAGTATCGTTTTTTGGTTTCTTCATTTTCATTTTCCGAGGAGGAGTCTTTGGTTTTCTGGATTGTATACTGGGTATACGATAATGATTCTTTTCCTCACCGCTCTTGATCCAGAAAAATAATTCTGAGTCATTATCCGTATTCTTGTTCATTTCTCATTCCCCCAGATTCTGTTGAATGATTTATTGCTATATCAGCAATAAATCTGTGTATACAGTAGAACATGATTGGTCCGCCAACTGTATACAGTTGTTAGTTTCCACATCTTTTTAATGAGACTAAATCTCAATTATGTCAAGCGATTAATTATAAAAATATGAGATAAATATTATGGATGTATACACAGTATACTATAGTGTGCTTGCCCTGAAATCGCTTGACATAAATACGTAAACAATAAAAATATGCAAAAAATGGAGTATTAATCGATTTGCTCAATTACTATATCATCGATTATGCCGACGATTATTGAGCGAATCGGAGCGTCCGGGTCATTAACTATCTGTCTGGCGCCATTGCCTTCATCAACGACTAACACAGTCTCACCGATCCCGGCGTCCACCGAATCTACCGCGATTAGATAGCCCTCGGCCTTGATTCCCGGCGGAGCTATTTTATCTACCACCAGGAGTTTGCGCTTGTCATAGAATGGATGATTAATAGTCGAATGGACTGTACCGCAGACTTTGCCGATTATCACCGGTCCTCCTCGGGCTCGATATCAACTCCGTCCACTATGCCGATTATGGCGTGATCCACCGGTACGAATGTCACCGGCATAGCCAGCGCCGCCTCCCGGCTTGATTCGTAATATATCAACTCATCCGGACCGGCCATAGCTATAGCATCGCCCGCGACGAAAGGTTTGCCTTTGGGTTCCTGGTTTTTATCGAGGGGTTGGACTATAAGAAATTTGACACCTTGAAGGCCGTCATATTTTTCTGTTGCGACTACCGTCCCTATTACTTTTCCCAGATGCAAGGACTATTCCCCTGAGTTTCTATTATCGTTAATTTCAAAAAAGTGACTGGCCTGATTAACTTCTGACGCCATCTGCTCATCGATTCTCGGAATTACGGTTGTATGAACCGTGATATCTTTGTCTTGAATTCGATTGACGCCGATTTCCACCGCGGCTTGAACATCCTCAACCTTACCGCCGAATATCGAAAATGATTTACCGCCCAGGCCATCAGCCAGACGAATCTCCATAATAGTGACCTCAGCGCCCTTAACCGCCGCATCGGCGGCATCAATATTGGCCGCTACCGTTGAAGTTTCAATTATCGCCAGAGCATCCAATTGTGCTGTAATTTTTTTGCCAAAGATAGCATCATGCACCTGGTTGTGAATTTCGGGCAGAATAACCTGATCGACAACCGATTCTGGTCGGATATTGAGGCCTTCATGATATGATTCCTCTACCGGAGCGACCTCACCGCCGATAAGTACCAAATATTTCCCCGGCTGAACAGTGCCCGCTTTAAGCAGAGCCAGGGGAGCCTTTTTCATCATTGCGTCGCCGGCGGTGATACCCGCGGCGATACTGTCGAATTCTATCAACGCGATGGCCGGATAACGATTGCCATCACTGGTTGATTTATCATTATTTAATAATCGCATAAATTATACTATCCTGAAGTGATCGACCAGCACACATCTTCTCTCACGAGAAAAAGAGCGTGGCCGGGTCAGACCTTCGCCGGTGGGGGAGGCTATCGAGAATGAGCAATGGCCCTCGCCGCCATAGCCAAGTCCGGCGTAATTGGGGCCGTTTTTAACGAAAATCGAACAGTCCATTTCCCGCGCCATCCGCGACAGATTCGTTATATTTTTCGAATGCATTGAGGCCGTGTGACGGAAGCCCCGTTCACTCCATTTGGCCAGGTCAATTCCTTCATCCGCGGATTTTACCTTGACAAGCGGCATCACCGGCATCATTTGCTCTGTGATAACCAGTGGATGGTTTTTATCAACTTCCATAACCGCCAGTTTGATATTATCATCAGCGTTAACGCCGATCTTGGAAAGAATATGGGAGGCATTCTTGCCGATTAGAGATTTATTTACATAGGCAGGCTTACCCTGACCGAAAGTTTTTTCGAATATCAAGCGCTCAATTTGGGCCGATTGCGATGAGTTGAGAATTAGCGCGTTACTCTTGGCCATGGCCCGCATAAGATCTATGGCCACCGATTCTTCCACGAAAATCGTCTTCTCATCGACGCAGATAATATTATTATCCATTGATCCGCCATTGACAATATCTTTAGCCGCTTTGGTGATATCCGCCGTTTCATCGACAACTACCGGGGGATTACCCGGTCCGGCGCAGATCGCGCGTTTACCGCTTTTCATGGCAACCTCAACAACGGCTTCGCCACCCGTGACTACTAATAATCTAATTCCTGGATGTTTCATCAACTCCTGGGCCGTTGCGATTGTCGGTTCGAGAACGGTTGTCACCAGATTGGCCGGCCCGCCCGCTGATATAATAGCCTTATTAAGCAAAGTAATATTGTGAATCGAGACCTTTTTGGCGCCCGGATGAACGTTGAATACTGCGCTGTTGCCGGCGGCGACCATGCCGATACTATTGCAGATAATCGTTGAGGTTGGATTGGTAATCGGGGTGATCGCGCCAATCACGCCATAGGGAGCAAGCTCAAAAAGCGATAGACCTCTATCGCCGGTACGAGCGGTTGGGTACAAATCCTCGGTACCCGGCGTTTTCTCCGCGACCAGGCGGTTTTTCCTGACTTTATCTTCGGTGCGCCCAAGCCCGGTTTCCGAATGAGCCATCTCAGCCAGAAGCTGCGCGTTATCGAGCATCGATTTTCTGATAGCCGCGATAATCTCATCCCGTTTATTTAAAGGCAGATCGCTCAGATCTTTCTGGGCGATCCTGGCCGCCCCGACGGCGGAATCAATATCCTGAAAAATGCCCTCATTCATCGCCATCAGCCCGCCGGTTGAAGATGATGATCCGTTATCTTTCGAATTTGGCAGACTTTGGGCGATTTGCCGGGCAATCGCTTCTATTTGCTTATCACTGAGATTAGCCATAATAACTATACTTAATCCTGAGGAGATTCAAAGCAGATTAAATCTCCGCTACATTCGGTTCCGTTGCGTTTTTAAGATATTTGATATTGCCTTCAACTTCCCAATTGTCGACTATTGCCATTACCACCGCGTCGCATGGGCGATTGTCAGTAACTACGGTCTGACGGGCCGATGAGCCGGTGGCATAGAGCACATATTCGCCAACTCCGGCGCCAACAACATCGGCGGCCACAACAATCCCGCCATCGGCTTTGCCGTCGATATCTACCTGTCGCAGAAGCAACAATTTCAAGCCATCCAGGCTCTGCTCCTTACGAGTGGAAACAACGGTTCCCAGAACCTTTGCCAGTAACATTGGATTTCTTTCGCTTATTGACAGCTAATTTACTGCCGTAATAACGGGGTATTCCCGCGAGTTTTCGGCGGCTATTAGTGGTCAATTAAATTTACTTTTTGCCTGTCTTGGTCGGTTCGGCCTCTTCGTAATCAGCGCCGCGACCCAGCGGAATAACCGCGTCAACATTGGAATGGGGACGCGCGATAATGTGCATCGCAACGATTTCGCCGACTTTCGAAGCGCCGGCATGCCCGGCATCGCAAGCAGCCTTAACCGCCGCGACATCACCGCGAATAACGGCAGTTACATAGCCGCCGCCGGTTTTTTCATAACTGACCAATTCGACCTTGGCGGCCTTAACCATCGCGTCAGCCGCTTCTACCATTGCCGGGAAGCTCCGACATTCTAACATTCCTAGTGCTTCTGCCATAGGAGTGACCTCCATTAAATATTTAAATTATCTGTATTCATTCCACCAACCCGGTAAACAGCCAGTCGACCGTTTATTACATTCATCGAATCCCGGATTATTTGCCTTTCGTTCTTCCAGTAATACCCTCTATAGCCTGGACCGCGGCCCGGTAACCGACCTCGATATCGCGTTCCTCGCCGCCAAGGTATACTCTTCCGAATGACCCGAAAGCGCGAACCTCGAGGATATTGATATCCGCCGCTTTCTCGGCCTCATTGGCCGCCAGGGCCGCGTAGGCTGCCGGCTCGATCTCCATAACGTACATTGTTTGGCCGGCGATAATCATGTTGCCATGCCGCATTCTGTTTATCAATTGGGTTTGATGGTCATCCAGCCGCCGAATTACCTGGCTTGAAAGTACTCGGGGTTTCCAGCGATCCTCCTCTTTCAACTCGAGGGCATCGAGAATCGCCTGACCCGCCTGGCGAACATCGGCCTGAGATTCCGAATGGATTTCTAAAAGTCCGTATAATCTTTCCACGATCTGCATACCGGGCGTGACATTTGTCGATTTTAAAGCTATGTCCGTAACCCTGTTTATTTCGATTCCCGGAGATATTTCCACGTAAAGAGAAGCCATTCCAGCCACCGGCAGGAATCCCTGAGCTATAGTTCCTAAAAATGCGGCATACTGAGGTTGTATGCTGTCTAAAAACACATATGTTCGTATTTCGGGCAAGGCTCCCTCCTTGATTCTATATTTAGCGCTAATCGATTATTATCAGTCTGAGATCGTGATTTGCTTGGCCTCCTGGCTGATTTTTACGCCGGCTGAGGCGCCGATCCTGGTCGCCCCGGCCTCGATCATCTTTTTGGCATCGGCGAAATTTCGGATACCGCCGGCCGCCTTAACACCCATCCTGGCGCCCTTAACTACTTCGCTCATTAACATTATATCGTGAACTGTGGCGCCGCCCGGACCGTAGCCTGTAGATGTTTTCACGAAATCCGCGCAGGCTTTCTTGGCTAATCGGCAAGCTCGTATCTTCTCATCATCATCCAGCATGGCGGCTTCGATTATTACTTTCGAATGAGCGCTACCATCCCGGCAGGCATCGGTGACGGCCCTGATATCTTTCAGTACAAGATCATCATCGCCGTTTTTCAAAGCTCCCACGTTGATCACCATATCGATCTCTTTAGCGCCGTCGCGAATGGCGCGGCGGGTTTCCATACCTTTGATTTCGGGGGCGTTTGCCCCGAATGGAAAACCGACAACCGAACATACCTTTACAGGCGTACCCCTGAGAAGCTGAGAGCAAAGCTTAACATTACAGGGATTGACACAAACCGAGGCAAAATTATACGTTTTGGCTTCCTCACAGAGTTTCTTTATATCGTCGGATGTGGCTTGCGGGCTAAGTATAGTATGGTCGATATATTGGGCTACATCCGATGGTACATCCTTACCGTTCGGCGTATAGCCGATTCGACCGGCTCCGGCCTCGATTATCTTCTTAACTGATTCGGGATCGATATTGGTGGAATGCCCATAGTGAATGATCAATGTATTGCCATCTGAGCAAACGATATTGTCATCGACAGTCTGGCAGGTGCCGCCGATTAGCGATTGTATCCGGTCGGCGATTTTGCGAAGGTCTTCCGGCGCGATTTCGCCGGCATCTGTCGATTCGCATGGCATAGCGGGCGGATTAGGCGGGTGGCCTTTTTCGATATCATTTATCATCGCCACTCGTTTCTTATGGCGATCAACCGTGCAATCCGTCGAAAGCCAGGTATCGACAATCTGTTTGGCCAGTCCAGCGCCGATCAAACCGGCGCCGAGTGACAGCACATTGGCGTCGTTATGCTCGCGACTGTTCCTGGCCGATGATAAATCGTAGCAGAGCGCCGCCCTTACACCCTGAACCTTATTAGCGGCCATGCAGGAGCCAATTCCCGCTCCATCGATTATTATCCCTCGGCAGCAATTACCATCACTAACCTGTTTGGCGACGGCATAGGCGTATTTGGGGTAGTCCACCGATTCAGTCGAATATGTGCCGCAATCCTCAACCGATATATTCTTTTCGGATATATACTTTTTAAGCTCTTCCTTAAGTCCGAAACCGCCGTGATCGGCGCCGATAGCTATTTTCATCATTTATCCCTGAACGTAATTCAACCTCAGATAATAAGATCCTTACAATTATCATGTAATTATATCCTTTGCCCTTGCTCTCGTCAAGGATGTTTTTGGCATATTGGCTGCCAGGTGGAATGCTCCGGTTATGAGCAAAACCATATAATCACATATTATTTGCGAAACTTATGATAATTTATTAGATTTATAATAACTATAATGAATAGGCCGATACGATGGATTTATTTAAAGAAATATCAGAAAACCAAATAACCGGTAAAGCATTCGTACTGGCTATGGTCGTTAAAACAGTCGGATCAACGCCCAGAGATATGGGCGCTAAAATGTTGGTTTATCCCGATGGTTCGATCTCCGGTACAATCGGCGGTGGAACACTCGAACACCTTGTAGCCAAGGAATGCCTGGCTATGATAAGGGATAATAATCAACATCTTTTAAAATCCTACAAACTGAATGATTCGAGCCCCGATGCCACGGGGATGGCTTGTGGGGGAGAAGCTGAGGTTTTTATGGAACTGTTTCGTGCCCCGGATAAACTCATCATTTTCGGGGGCGGTCATATCGGCCGGGCATTGGCTAAAATCGCTGATGATTTGGCTTTTAATATGATTGTTGTAGATGATCGTCAGGAAGTACTGGATAATTATAAACCGTCAATTGAAACTGTTTTAACCGATGAAAATTTTTCCAGTGAGCTGCCTTCAATCGATAAGAATAGCTATATTGTCATAGTCACGCACGGTCATAAATGTGATCTGCAGGTGCTGACGTATGTTTTAAAGCATGATTGCGCTTATCTCGGAATGATTGGTTCGACGAGGAAAGTGAAAAAAACTTTCGAGGAACTGGCAAAATCAGGTGTTAAAGAATCGCTTCTCGAAAAAGTCCATGCTCCTATAGGTCTGGATATCGGCGCGGAGGGCCCATACGAAATCGCCGTAGCGATCGCGGCCGAATTGATAGCCAGCCAAAGAAGAATTTTAAAAGACGAATCAGAATAGATTTCATATAATTACTCCCGACTTACAATCTCCCAGGGAAAACCGGCATAAAACGCGGCGCATCTACATAGATCATCTATAGCCGCGTATTCGTTCGGGGCGTGCGCCATTTTCTCCATGCCCGGACCAAACCCGAATGTCGGGATATCGAACATACCCATGCTGGCCACACCATTTGTCGAAAAAGTCCATTTATCGACTACAGGTTTGGATTTAAACAGCGATTCGAAATATTTAACGGCATTTTTCAGAAATTGATGATCCTCGGCCATGATCCAGGTTGGATATTTCTTGGGCGTAGGGTAAACCAAACCTCGCCATGATGGTCTTTCATAAATTGGAATCTGAACCGACGCGTTTGCGGCTTTGATCTCAGGCAATGATTCAAGTTGCTTCACCGCCTGCTCGGGCGATTCGCCCCAGGTGAGACGTCTATCGATATAGATCGCCGCCTTATCGGCCACGGCGCAGAGTGACGGCGAGTTCGAACGAAGGCGAGAGGCGGCCAACGTTCCCTTACCCAAAAACGGATCGATTGGTAAAACGTCATTGAGCTTTTCCAGAGCTGTAATTATCGGGGCGATTTTATAAATCGCGTTATCGCCCCGCTCGGGCGCCGATCCATGACAGGAAACGCCTTCCACGACTACTTCTATCTCCATTCTGCCGCGCTGTCCGCGATTGATCTTGCCATCGGTCGGTTCCGTGATAATCACCAAATCCGGACGCAGCTTGTTCTCTTTGACGATATATTGCCAGCAGAGGCCGTCGCAGTCTTCTTCTAAAACCGAGCCAACGAAATACGCCGTAAAGGGCAGTGGCTTCTTCATCTCGGCCAGAATTTTCAAGGCAGTAAGCATTGATGCCATGCCGGCCTTCTGATCCGAGGCGCCTCGACCGTAAACCTTTTCGTCTTTTATTTCGCCCGAAAACGGATCAGTATCCCATTGCTTTTCCTCCCCAATATCGACTGTGTCAATATGGGCATCGTAAGCAACCACCGTCCCGGTGTTTCCCAGCCGAGCGATAATATTCCCGAAATCATCGATTTGAACATCATCCGCGCCGCATTTTTTGAACTCCTTCTCCAAAAACCTAACGATTTTTTCCTCATTACCGGATACCGATGGGATTTTTATCAGGCTCGACAGAACATTAGCCGAGTAATCGCGATACTCTTCCGCCTTCTGCATGATTATCGATGGATGGGATTTACTCATTCTATTATTTCCCAGTTTGGCTGATACTTATCGAGTTCCTCTTTAGTCCTTTTATCCATAGGATGATCTCGTTCGGGTATCTCAACTTCTTTCTCAACACCGCATAAAGGAGTGGAGAAATACCTCTGGCCGGTATCGTTGATCATAGTGACGATTCGCTTAAGCTCCGGGTGTTTCCGTGCCAGCTTGATTGCCGCGGCCACATTCGAACCCGAGGAGATACCGCAAAAAATCCCTTCCCTGGAGGCCATAGCTTTTGCCATTTCAATCGCCTCTTCGGTGGTTGTGGTTATAATGCCATGAAGCAATGATACATCGAGATTGATTGGTACGAACCCATCGCCTATGCCTTCGATTCCATGCGGACCCCATTCACGTTTGGCTAAAAGCGGGCATTCGGCCGGCTCGATCGCGTAGAGTTTGGTCTGGCTTTTATGTTCTAGAAAATATTTTCCCACACCTGTAATTGTGCCGCCTGTACCTTGCGTTGCTATGAAGGCGTCCAATTTACCCTGAGTTTGTTCCCATATCTCAGGCCCGGTAGTCTGGTAATGAGCATCGATGTTATCGGGATTATCGAATTGAGCCGGTACCCAGTATTTATCGGGATCCTTTGCTTGTATTTCGGCCAGTTTCTCCAGCGCCAGATCGACATCGCTCTCGCCGCCGGGCGTATATACCATCTGTGAGCCATAAGCTATATCGAGCATCTTTCGCTCTTCAGACATGCCCTCCGGCATCACTATTATGCAAGGGTAACCTTTGGCAGCCGCCACGAACGAACAACCTATGCCCGCGTTGCCGGTGGAGCATTCCAGCACTGTCATTCCCGATTTTAACTCGCCGCGCTTTTCAGCCAGGTTAAACATGTTTAAATAGATTCGATCCTTCAAACTTCCCGAGGGTGAGAAGTATTCGATTTTGCCCAGGATTTCGCATTCAACGCCCGCTTCAGTTGGGATTTTATTTAAACGAACCAGAGGTGTCCTGCCAATAGTATCGAATATGTGGTTTGAGATATTTTTATTGCTATCCCATGAAATTGCCATTATTTCTCCTTTATAACTCAGTCTTCAAAACTTGCTTGATTTTGTTCTCTACTGATTTGATATTGGGCTTGATAATTTCTAAATCGGTTTGGATATTTCTGAAAGCGGCCTCTATATCCTTCAGGCCATGGCCCGTAATCAACAAAACCACTTTCTCTTGCGGTTCAATATCTTCTTTCTTAAGTAATCGAATCATCCCTGCCATCGCGGCTGATGCCGCCGGTTCGGCGAATATCCCGCCTTTGGCTGCCAGAATTTTTTGCGCTTCCATAATTTCATCATCGCTAACCGCGATCATCGCCCCATCGGATTTTTTAACGGCCCTCAAAGCTTTAACACCGTCCCTTGGATAACCAACTGAAATCGAATCGGCCATAGTCTTAGCCTCGGTGGGTTTGATTTCATCGTTGTCCTGGAAAGCCTTGACTACCGGGCTTGCGCCTTCCGCTTGTATTCCATAAAGCCTGGGCATTTTGTCTGTCAAGCCAAGTTCCTTAAGATCGCTGAAACCTTTATACAACCCGCCTATGATACAGCCATCCCCAACCGGACATACTACCGTGTCAGGAGCGCCGCCCAGATCACGGGCTATTTCCAGGGCAGCCGTCTTCTTGCCCTCGCCGGTGAACGGGTTAACTGCCGAATTGCGATTGTACCAGCCGAATTTTTCGCAGGCGGTTTGACAGAGATCGAAAGCACTATCGTAGTCGCAATCTAATTTCAGAACATGCGCCCCGTGAATCAATAGCTGGGCGAGTTTTGGTTGTGGAATATCTCTGGGCACGAAAAGTACCGCTTTCATGGAAACCGAAGCGGCCAAAGTCGCCAGCGATGACGCGGCGTTGCCTGTAGAGGCTGTAGCTATAATTGAGGCGCCTGCTTCGGTTGCCATCGCGATTGCTATAGCCGAAGCCCTGTCTTTTAAAGAAGCGGATGGATTCCTGCCGTCGTCTTTTATCCAGAGGTTTTCTATTCCGGTCAATTGAGATAAAGCCGGGGATTGGAATATCGGCGTGTCACCGACAATTATCGGCGGCAGGTCAAATATATCGGCTAAAGGCAAGATCGGTAAAAACGATCTAAAAACTGATACATTTCTTCGAAAAGCCAATTCATCGCCGGCATCTTTTCTGATGTCCTCAATAGGATATATTACGTCCAGAGTTCCCTTAAAAGCCCCGCAATCTGGGCAGGTTGATGCCTTTGGATTGGACTCGAACTCCCGAGCGCAGGTAATACATTTCAGGACGTACTTCAAATTCGCTCCCAGAGTTTTTGCGCGAGAATCCTTGCTTTGACGAGTGTTTCATTATAATCAAACCGGCTGAATTGACCCTCGGATAAAACATTCTCGCCGTTTACCCAGACACTATCGGCTTGATGGTTATATAAACCATATAGATAATGTCCCCATATGTTTTCGGAGCTGATTGGCGTGGGAGAGTTGTACCGCCAAAGAACCATATCAGCCGGGTACCCGGTCGCCAGCCTGCCGACTCGATGCCCGGTTATTTTGCCGAATATCTCGGGATTGCTTTCAAGCAAAAGTTCGCCGATTTCACCAAATCCGAAATTTGGACTTTTACGAACATGGCGCGACGCGTACAAAGTCGATTTAGCTTCTGAAATAATATCCGAGCCAATCCCATCGGTACCCAAACCTATATTGACTCCGGCGTATTTCCACCATTCCGGAAAACCAACCGCGTTGTTCTGATTGGAGCGAGCACAAATCGCCAGGTTAGTTGCCGAACCTGCCAGTAATTTTACCTCAGTTTCGTCCAGATGAACTCCATGAACAGCCAGGCTTCTGTCACCCAATATGCCGTATTCAGCGAATCGCTCGGTAATTCTCATTTTGTATTTAGCCCGGCAATTATCCTGATCGGATTTATCCTCGGCCAGGTGAAAATGATAGCCCGCGTCATGGTCTTTAAAAGTATCTGCGATCTTTCCCAGACTATCATCTGATAAGGTCATAGAGGCATGCAATCCGATCATGGCGGAAAGCCGATTATTTTTGCTTATACCAGGCCATTTTTTAAAGGCGTTAATAGTTTCGTTTAGGCCCGAATCGAAAGCGTTAAAGCCTGCTCTATCGGAAAGCTCGAAACAAATTGATCCCTTCTGGCCGACAATCTGATACGCTTCGGCTATAGCGTCGAGTGATCCGGTAATCGTTCCATAGCTCGCATGATGATCGATTACCGCGGTTACCCCTGATCTGATTGACTCGCCAAGACCGACTATAGCCGAGTAGTGAATATCTTCCATTTGAAGAGCTTTATCCAGTTTCCACCAGATTCTTTCGAGGACTTCGGGGAAATTCTCCGGCGGATTGCCACTCGGATTCCAGCCCCTGGCCAGAGAGGAATAGAGATGATGATGCAAGTTTACAAGTCCGGGTGTGAGCAAACCATCACCCAAATTCTCTACGGTTGCATCCGGATTTATTCGTTGAATCTCACTCAACTTACCCACGGCTAAAATTTCACCATCATCAATGAGAACCGCCCCCGAATTAAGGATCGGATTCTCTTTTGCGTTGGTGAAAATTATTGGCCCTGTAAAAATCGTTTTCGACATACTATTTAGTAAACAGGTTAACCGGCTTGAAATGTTTCACATCGATTAAGCCATGGTCCGTTAATTTTAGTTCAGGGATAACAGGTAGAGCCAGGAAACTCAAAGTCATTACAGGTTCCTCGAGCTTCGAGCCGAGATCATGAATTACTTTTGTTAATTTGCCCATATCATCGGCTACGTCTTTCATCGGCCTATCCGACATCAAACCGGCGATAGGCAATTTAACATCAGCCAGGATTTCGCCATCGGCCACGGCCACCATCCCGCCGCCTATTTTATTAATATGGGTAACCGCTTTAAATATATCCTGATCGTCACATCCCGCAGCTATGATATTGTGCGAATCGTGAGCAATCGATGTGGCAACCGCGCCTTTTTTAATTCCAAGTCCCTGCACCAATCCTTTACCGATCCTGCCCGATGCTGTATGTCTTTCAAGTACATAAACCTTCAATATGTCGCGCTTCGTATCGGCTATAACCTCTCGGCCATTCAACTTCGGTTTTAGTATTTTATGATCGGTCACGATTTGATTGGGCACGATTCCTATTACCCGGCATCGGCCACCCTCGGCGGGAATATGAAACTCATCGCCTTCCAACCACTTGATATTAACCGTGCTCCTGATAATCGGATTGGGGCGAGGTACGTCTTCGTATATTGGCTTATTTCTTTTACCGACCTGGGCGCCGCTTTTAAATACTTCGGTTACATTCATTTGCTTTAAATTATCGAAAATGACCAAATCGGCCAGCATCCCAGGTGCGATTGCCCCGATATCTTTCAATCCGAAATACTCGGCGGCATTTAAGGTTGCCAGTTGGATTGCCGTAATCGGATCCATACCGAGTTTTATGGCTTTCCTTATTACGCCATCTATATGGCCGGATGCCAATATATCCGATGGGTTATGATCATCGGTGACGAATAAAAAGCGACTCTTGTTCGTCTGGTTGACCAGAGGTAGAAGGCTTTCCAGATTTTTCGCGGCGGAACCCTCCCGAATCATGACATACATTCCCAGGCGAAGCTTTTCCCGGGCCTCTTCGGGTGTGGTTGATTCGTGATCGGAGGCAATCCCGGTTGATATATAGGCGGCCAGGTCCTTGCCGGTAACACCGGGGGCATGCCCGTCTATTCTTTTGCCTTCGGTTATAGCGATCTTTTCGATTACATCATCATCACCGCCGAGAACACCGGGGTAATTCATTACCTCACCCAAACCAACGACCCATTTCTCTCTGAAAAACGGGTAAATGTCGAAAGCCCTCATTGATGAACCGGATGTTTCCAGATCGGTGGCCGGTACGCATGAGGGAAGAGTGAAAAAGACGTTTAGCGGATTATGCTTGGATGATTCCAGCATAAAACGGATACCGTCATAGCCTAAAACATTCGTAATTTCATGGGGATCGGCGATTACGGATGTTGTTCCGCGAGGAACGATGACCCGGGCCAGCTCGGGAATCGTAACCAGTGATGATTCTATATGAAAATGACCATCTATGAAACCGGGCGCGATATATCTTCCCTTGAGATTTATTTTTTTGGCGGCTTTATACCTGGGGCCGACACCGGCTATTCTATCCTGATAAACCGCAATATTTCCCTCGATTATCTCACCGGAATAAACATTGACGATTTTGGCATTTTCGATGCTAAGGTCGGCTTGTTTACGCCCCGAGGAAACCTCGACTAAGTCCTTAATAGATTTGGTGGATCTACGGGCAAATGGATTTGATGGCATTTATACCTTCCCCCTGATTTTCAATTTGATCATTTAATTTACTTTCCGCAACTCCAGGCAATTCTCTACCGGCTGAACCAGTAAGCACAATCCGCAGCCTACACATTTTTCGACGGATACCTCAGGCAGACGGTTTTGGTGATCCCATGAAATCGCCCGATGTCCACCGTCACGGCACGCGATATAACATTTGCCGCAACCTATACATCTGTCATTATTGACAAAACTTCTGACTTCTTCTCTGGGTAATTCGTCGTGATTTACCAACATGGGCAAGGCTTCGCCGACAAGTTCAGTTATTGAATTAAATCCCTTTTCCTTTAGATAATTATCCAGCCCCGACGTTAAGTCTTCGATTATTCCGAAACCATTAAGCATAACAGCGGTACATATCTGGATATTTCCTGCGCCTACGGCTAATGCCTCAACGGAATCGCGCCAATCGGTGATACCGCCGTTGCCCGAGATTATAAATCCGGGTAAGTTACGGGCTATTTCGGCTATAGTGCGAAGTGTTATCGGTTTAATCGCGGCGCCGGTCAAGCCCGAATAAGTCGAGCGTCCGCCAACATTGGGAATTGGAGTAAGGGATTCGATATCGATACCCATTAACGCCGGTATCGAATTTGAAGCGGTGATACCATCACAACCGGAACTCTGGATAGCTCTGGCAATTGCCACGATGTCTGTTACCTGGGGCGTGATCTTGATCAGTATTGGCAAATCACCGGCGGCTTCCTTAACCCAGGTGGCGACTTTTTCCGTCGCGCTTTCACTTTGGGCCAGCATCTTGCCGGGATCTTCACCTACATTACCCTGGGGGCATGAGAAGCTGCACTCGATCAGGTCGATCCCAGCGTCTTTAAGCTTCTTAACAAGCGTTTGCCAGCCTTCTTTGGAATCTGACATTATCGAAGCAGCGATCATCTTGTAAGGAAACTCCGATTTCAAGATTGACGCGCGCTTGGCGACCTCATTGATATGATAGGCGCTGATCAAATCGATATTGCCCATACCGAGTAAATTTTCGCCATCATTAAAAGAACTCATCATCGGATAAGCCAAATCGACAACGGTGGTTTCCAGCGATGTGGTTTTCAGAATCAATCCGGCCCAGCCGGCGTCGAGTCCGGCCCGGGCTATATCGAGTTCATCTGTTGATGGCGCGGCCGATAAGATAAAGGGATTCTCCAATTCAATGCCCAAAAATTCCGAGTATAATCGTGAGGATGTTAAAATCATCTTTGTTTATCCTTCACATAAGTTGTAATTGAATCGGCAGCCAACTTGCCGTCTCGAACCGACTCGACAATTGTCCCTTCGCCTCTGGCCCAATCGCCGCCGGCGAATATTCCCGCGACGGACGTCGATAAATCGCTATTAACTTTTATTTCTTTCATGTAATCGGATGTTAAGCCAATCGCCGTTATTGCCAGATCGGCGGGTATGGAGAACTCGGTACCCGGAATCGTTTCAGGTATTCTTCTTCCGGATGAATCGAGCTTTTCTGTTAGTTGTGTCCTGATACAAGTTACCGAGCTGAGTTTTCCGGATTCGGCTTTATATTCTACCGGTGATGTCAGGAAATCGATTATCACACCTCGATTTTGGGCTTCTTCGAGTTCCGATTTCCACACTTTCATCTCGATAGGGCCGCGGCGGTAAACCAGATGTACCTCCGATGCCCCTTCATTTGCCGCTGCCGCCGCTACATCAAGAGATACATTTCCTCCGCCGATTATGATCACTTTCTTTGATTTCAAGAATTCACATTTTCCTAATCGGGCTTCCTCAAGAAATGACAATGCTGTCATAACTTCAGGTAGGTTTTCTCCCGGAATATTCACCGTTCTGCCTTGGGGAAGACCTGTGGCTATGAAAACCGCGTTATAATCATTGAGCAAAACCTGAGGGTTGTCGATTTTTGCGCTAAGTTTAAATTCGACACCAAGTCCTTTAGCGTAATCTAAATCGCTATTGATTACATCATCCGACAATCTGAATTGAGGTATGCTGGATGCCGGTACGCCGCCGGGTTGATCTGATTGTTCAAAAATGACGGCTCCTAATCCTTTTTCCGCCAGCTTAATCGCGCAAGTTAGGCCGGCGGGTCCCGAACCGATAATAGCGATTCTTGATTCCACCGGGTATTCGATCATTGAGTATTCTACTTCGAATTGGGTCGCGTAACTGTGGAGTTCCCTGATCTTGATAGGCTCATCGATTGATTTACGCGTGCACCGGTTCTGGCAGAATATCTCCTCGGGACAGACAGTGCCGCAGACGGCCGCCAGGGGATTGGCCTCCCGAATAAGCTTCGCCGCGTATTGTATATTGCCGCTTCTGATCGAACGAATAAAGTCGGGGATAGGTATCGATGCCGGGCAACTTTTCCGGCAGGGCGGATCATAGCAGCTTAAGCATCTTTCGGCTTCAAGCGAAGCCCTGAAATAATCAAATTGATGATTTACGCTTTTTCCTTTATTTTCGATTTTTGGATTAGTCAAAAAAGCCTTCCCGATTATCAGATTTTTCCATAAGGATAGAATATATAAAGTAAGACCGAAATAGCAAAAAGAATCCAGATCCCCGCGGTCAACTCCCTGGTCCTGCCAGAAAATAGTTTTAGCAGGGGATAGAGAATAAAACCGGCCGTCATCCCGATTCCGAGATTAAACGTAAAACTCATCAGGGCGATAGTAGCCGCCGCCGGAATCAATTCGGTATAATCATCAAACTGGAGTTCTTTTAAAGGGGATAACATCAAAAAGCCCACTACGACCAAAGCCGCGCCATAGGCGCTCGCCGGAACCGACACGAAAATCGGCGCGAAAAATAAACAAAGCAGAAACATACCAGCTGTTATCAGCGATGCGAAACCGCTTTTAGCCCCGGCCTCTATTCCGGCGGCCGATTCTATGAATGTACCGGTTGTGGATGTGCCAGCCGCCGCCCCGGCGACCGTCGCTATGGCATCCGCCATCATAGGCTTCTCGATTTCCGGCAGATTGTTGTTTTTATCCAGAAGCCCGGCTCTCGCAGATACGCCAATTAACGTCCCCATAGTATCTACGAAATCGAGAATGAAAACAACCAGGATCACGGGCAGGAAATCTATAGAAAGCGCTCCCGCGATATCCAGCTTAAATAAAATTGGGGATAGCGATGGTGGGGCGGAGATTAAATCTGTCGGCCAGGTGGCCGTTCCGGCAATATAGGAAAATACCGTTGTTACCAGAAGGCCTATCAATAATGATCCCGGTATCTTCCTTATAATGAGTATGGAAATGAGGATAACGCAGAATATCGCCAACAGCGGTCCGGCGGTTGAGAGCTGACCTACTTTAACGGGGGCTCCCTCGACTCCAAGTCTGATTATACCGGATTCATTAAGACCTATGAACATTATGAAAAAACCGATACCGGCGGCGAAACTTCGCTTAAGACTATCGGGGATCGCCCGGGCGATCCAGCTTCTGATTTTCAAGGCGGTAATTATTATAAATATCACACCTCCGATAAAGACGGCGCCCAGGGCCGTTTCCCATTTATATCCCATGCCCAGGCAGACTGTATAAGCGATAAAGGCGTTTTCTCCCATGTAAGGAGCCACCGCGAAAGGCCGCCTGGCATAGAATGCCATTACTAAAGTACCGATGGCGGCGGCGATAATCGTAGCTGTTACCGAGGCTTCCTTGGGGATACCGCCGTTGGCCAGAATCGCCGGATTAATTATGATGATATAGGCCATGGCGAAAAAAGTGGTAACGCCGCCTAGAATCTCATTTTTATAATTCGTGCCAAGCTTGTCGAATTCAAAGAACTTTCTCATAATCTCCCCCTCAACGTTTTTTGGGGATAAATTTCTCCAGGTCCTTAGCGCTTATCGATGATGCCGCTTTTTTAACGGCCTCGATAATTTGAATATAGCCGGTGCAGCGACACAAGTTGCCGGCCAAAGCGATCTTAATTTCATCATCACCGGGACGCTTGTTTTTCAATAGCAAGGCGATAGTCGACATAATCGTACCCGGCGTACAAAAACCGCAATGGATAGCGTCGCGCTCAATAAATGCCTCCTGTACCGGGTGAAGGCTGTTTGTCCCGGGCGTAGCGACTCCCTCGATTGTCCAGATATCCGCGCCATCTACTTGGGATGCCATTATCAGACACGAATTGACCGCCAAGCCATTGATAATTACGGTGCAAGCTCCGCATTCTCCAACCTCACAGCCGCACTTCGTCCCATAGACGCCCAGATCATCGCGAAGGAATCTGAGCAATGTCCAATTTACCGGGGCGGGCTTATAGTATGCTACCCCGTTTAATCTAAACCGCACATTCACGGAGATATCTCGATCTGTTTCTTGATGTATTTCCATAATTATTTCGTTCCGCCCGCGGATGCCCGGATCAAGGCTCTTTCCAGCAGACCTGAAAGAACCGGCTCTTTATACGGAGATGACCACCTGTAACCGCTTACTTTTATCATCAACTCGGCGGCGAATTTACCAGCATCCTCAAATAATTTTGATGACACTTTTTCGCCGATGAGCATGTTTTCCACATCGGGCATCCTCGATGGCGTAGGGAATACCGAGCCTCCGGAGATACGGGCCGCTTGTATCGTATCATTTTCATCTCGCCTGATTGTCGCTGCCAGAGTCATCCTTGATATATTAACCGCCTGGCGGCGGCCCAGCTTGATATATGAAGACCCTGATTCGCTTTCAGCTTTTCTGCACTTAATCGAATGCAGTAACTCATCGGGACGCTTGCAGGTCGTATATGGTTCGATTATGTAATCTGACAGCTTAACCTGCCTGTCGCCGCTTATGGATTTCAATAGTAATTCCGCGTCATAAATCAACAACGCCGGCGCAGTATCGGCGCAGGGTGAGGCGTTCGTGATATTGCCGCCAACCGTTCCCCTGTTTCTTATCTGAGTTGATCCCACCAATCCCGCGGCAGTGGCGAGTATTGGTAAGTTCTCCTCGATTATCTCATTGGATGTAAGATCGGTATGAGTTGCCGCGGCTCCGATTTCAATATAATCGCCTTCAGATTTGATATAATCCAGTCCCAGTCGCTTTATATCAAGGAGTTTCCCGGAGCCGCCCCGGCGTAGCTGGGGTATTATATCAGTGCCGCCGGCCAGGATCCTGAACTCTTGAGAAGTTAATAGCTCCAAAGCCTTCTCCAGAGTTTCCGGACGGTCGTATGAGGTTATGCTTATCATTTATTTTCACCTTGCGCTTTAGCCGAACCGCGAACGTCATTTCGATGTAGATTCTTGCCCAGAAGTACTCTTTCAAGAGTTAACGGCAGCTTACGTACTCTCATACCGGTAGCATTGGCTATAGCATTGGCTATCGCGGGCGCCGCGATTTCACAGGCCGGCTCACCCAGAGATTTCGCCCCGTAAGGTCCAAGCGCGTCGGGATTTTCGACAAAGACAATATCCACCGGAGGTATATCGCAACTGGTGGGCAACAGGTACTCATCGAAATTCTCAAGCCGCGGCAATCCCTCTTCCTCTGTGTAGCTTTCAAACAGAGCATAGCCCAATCCCATAGCTACTCCGCCGTATATTTGGCCTTTCGCGCCACCCCGATTAATAACACGACCGAGATCGTGAGAGCTTACAAAGTTCCTAACTTTAACTCTGCCTGTTTTGGTATCCACCTCGACTTCCGCCAGGTTGGCGCCGTAGACGTATGTAAAATATGCGTCTCCCTGGCCTGTTTCCTCATCCCATGACGTCACCGGTGATTTATACCAGCCGTGAGTAATTAGAGATACACCCTGGCGAAAACAGGCTTCGGTCAAATCGGCGAAAGCCAGCTTATTATCCGATTTTTCATTGATTATATGATTATCCTTAAACACTAATGATGGTTCCGAACAATTTAGAATATTTGCGGCTATTGGATTTAATCGTTCGAGAAGTTTCGAACATCCTTTTCTGGCGGCGTTGCCTGCCATAAAAGTAGTCCGGGAGGCCACCGTCGGACCGGAATCCGGGACAAGCGAAGTGTCGGCGTTTAAAAATCTGATTTTATCGATAGAGATCCCAAGCTCCTCGGCCACGATTAGCGATATTGTCGTACCCGCGCCCTGGCCCATATCGACCAAACCCGTCGATACGATGACTGAGCCATCTGTTTGAATTGATATAACCACTCCTGCCGCGTCTGTCCCTTCGGCTCCCAACGATATACCCCTGTAACTGCAGGCGATACCTATACCCGATTTTATAGACCCGCTCGATTTTATTGCCCGGTTAGCCTGCCATTTGTTTTTAAAACCGGCCTTATTCGTAACATTTTGGATTGCCTGTTCGAGGCCAACCTTGTGATTGAGTATTTGTCCCGTGGCGGTAGTTGAACCATCTTTCAAAATATTGATCATTCTGAATTCGAGTGGGTCCAGACCAAGCTTTTCGGCTAACTCATCCATCAATGATTCAATCGCGAAACAAACCTGCGGCGAACCGAATCCTCGCATCGCCCCGGTATAGCAATTATTGGTATAAGCCGCGTAAACGTCGGTTTGGACATTAGTAACAACATACGGGCCGGTCGCGTGAACAACCGATCTCCAGGTGACAAATGGCGACATGGCGGCATAAGCTCCGGCATCGGCATACATCTTAACTTCGATTGCCTGCAGCTTGCCATTTACTTTCGCGCCGATTTTATATTCCATACGATAAGGATGACGTTTGTATGATTCTCGCATTGAGTTTTCACGGCTGTTGACCATTTTTACGGGTTTGCCGGAGAATAGCGCCAGAATAGCGGCCCGGCAGCAAAGCGCGCCCATAGCTTCATCCTTACCGCCAAACGATCCGCCCAGAGTTGCCTGCTTAATCCGTACCTTGTTCAACGGCAGACCAAGAACGCCGGCAACCGCGCGTCTGATCGTATAAAGATTCTGGACTGAACCTATTATCGTAATCCCGCCATTTTCTCCCGGTTCGGCCAATACCGCTTCGGGTTCAATATAGGCGTGTTCTATTTTCGATGTCGTATATATGCGCTCGATTATCTCATCCGATTGTGAGAATCCTTCCGATATGTCGCCTTTTCTAACCTTGTGACGCCTACAAAGATTACCGTCAGGATAAACAAGCGGGGAATCAACGGTCAGAGCTGTTTTCGGATCATCAACTATCGGAAGCGTTTTATAATCTATGGTTATTAGCTCACAAGCTTTTTCAGCGATTTCGAGAGTCTCAGCGGCGACTATCGCCACAACATCACCGGTATATCTGACTTTATCCGAACATAGTACCATCTGATGGGGAACCACCGAGCCGAATGATTTCTTGCCGGGAATATCATCATGAGTGAGTACCGCCCTGACTCCGGAAAGCGATCTTGCTTTTTCGGTATGGATCGTTATAATTTCGGCATGAGGATGATCGGTATATTTCACGTGGCCGAATAACTGGCCGTTCAGGCTGTAATCGGCCCCGTACCTGGCTTGGCCGGTCGCCTTATCAAAAGCGTCGACTCGATCGACACTTTTTCCGATTGCTTTGTATTCTTTTCTATTATTCATCAAGATTCGCTTTAATGAGATTTAATTATTTCACGAAGCCCTCTTTCCAGGAGAACACCAACCATTTGCTTTCTGTAATCAGCCAGCGATCTGATATCATCAATCGGTCTGGCTTCGCTTATCAATATCTTAGCCGCCTCAGCGATACTATCCTGATTTAATATATTGCCCAACAGATATTTTTCCGTATGATAGGCTCTAATCACCGTAGGCGCCACCGCTCCCAGGGCGATTTTTATATCATCGATTATATTTTTCTTAATTGATAGATTGACTGCCACAGAAACCTTGCTTATGGCAAGAGCCTTTCTGGTAGCCAGTCTCAGGAAAAAACCATGCTTGTATGTCTTTTCAAATTTAATCGCGATGATCAACTCATTTTGCTTTAGTATAGTTTCGCCCGGCCCTTTGAAAAACTCTTCAATCGATACCGTTCGTTTTCCCTTTTGTGATGATAATTCCAAATTCGCGACCAGTACATAGAGCGGTGGAATCAGATCACCAGCCGGCGAACCGTTAGCAATGTTGCCGCCGATCGTCGCCCGATTCCTGATTTGAACAGAGCCGGCGATCGAGGCCGCCTCGGCTAACTGAGGAGCCAACTTTCGCAATTGAGCCGATCTGATTATTTCGGAAAACGTAACGAGAGGTCCCAGTGTTATATGGGTTTTACCAATATTTATCTTATGCAGCGGTTTAATACGGTCAAGCACCAGAAGCCTGGGCACGGGCCGGTCATGAACATCATGCCATCGGACCAGAAGGTCCGTACCGCCGGCAATGGCCATCACGTTTCTACCGGCGATTGATACCAGAGCGTCTTTTAAAGTTGATGGATTGATTGTTTCTGTCTCAATCATGCTTTCTCGATCTCTTGGTTGTCATTTTCGATGCCGACTCTACCGCTTCGAATATTTTTTCGTAACCGGTGCACCTGCATAAATTGCCGGATAATGCTTTCTTTATCTCCTCGCGGGATGGCTTAGGCTTGTCGTTTAAAAGCGCCACCGATGATAAAATCAAACCGGGTGAACAGAACCCGCATTGAACCGCGCCGGTTTCGCTAAACGCTTTTTGCACAGGGTGAAGTCCCTTTTTATCCGCTAATCCTTCAATTGTTATAATTTCTCTGCCTATTACCTGCGATGACAACATCAGGCAAGAGCAGATAGGTTCACCATCTAAAAGCACCGTGCAGGCGCCGCATTCGCCCTTACCGCAACCTTCTTTCGTACCGACGAGATCGAATCTTTCCCGGAGCAGGTCGACCAGGCGTTCACCGCCCGCAGCATCAATATTGATATCCTGGCCGTTGAGCTTGAATTTTAATCTCATGATTTCCTTAGAGCCCGCCATACTTTCTCAGGCGTAATCGGTAACTGTTTTATCCGCGCGCCGACAGCGTCAAATACGGCGTTGGCAATAGCCGGCGCTATGCCCATCAAGGGTTGTTCGCCGAAACCTTTGGCCCCGAATGGACCATCCGGATAGGGCTCTTCGATAATCAATGGCACGATCGCCGGTTGATCTTCGGCGGTGGGAATTATATATGTTGAAAATTCGGGATTGATTATCGCGCCGGTTGGATCGTTGGCCATATCCTCCATAAGCGCGAAACCGAGTCCCTGCAGAACTCCGCCCTCTATCTGGCCTTCCACCAGGGATGGGTTGATTGCCTTGCCCACATCATGCGCTGACCAAATCCTTAGCACCATAACTTCGCCGGTAAGCTTATCGACTTTCACCTTGGCTAAATTGGCGGACCAGGCATAAGTCACATAAGCGTCTCCCTGGCCGGTATCGTTATCGAAACTCGTCGGTGGCGCAATATGCCAGCCTTCCGCCGATAAGGATTTTCTCTTGGCCGTGCAAGATTCAATAACTTTTACAAATGGGATTTCGTTATTGCCCGCATATACTGTGCCATTATCGATTATTATATTTTCATTCTGGTCATCGAGAATCTCGGCGGCTTCCTCATCGATGATATTTCTTATTTTAATACAAGCATCCTTAAGCGCGTTACCCGACATGGTCGTGGATCGTGAGGCGACAGTTGGTCCCGAATCAGGAACCCGGCTCGTATCGGTCGGCATCATACTGACCCATTCAAATGGAACGCCAAGCTCTTCGGCAGCGATTTGGGATAAGACAGTAATCATGCCCTGGCCGATTTCAGTTGTACCTACGCTGAACAACACCGATCCGTCTTCATGGACTATCACCCGGGCGCCTGTGCGAGCCAGATGTTTTCCGCCGGCTCCGAGTCCGACGCCGTAATAAATCGTTGAAAAGCCGAAGCCGATATTTTCATTCTTATTCGCGTCGGGAGTCCAGCCCGATACCCGCACGACCTTATCCAGGCTTTGTTGCAGGCCGACACTGCTTTTCAGTTTTTGGCCGGTGATCGTTTCATCTCCGGCCCGCAGAAGGTTTCGTTTGCGAAACTCGACCGGATCAAGCCCTAGCCTGGCGGCCAGTTGATCCATCTGTGACTCGGCCGCGAAAAGCACCTGAGGCGACCCGAAACCGCGAAACGCGCCGCAGGGGACTTTGTTGGTGGCAACGGCATAACTATCAACATCGACATTCTCACATCGATAAGGTCCAATAGAATGAGCTGTACCCCGGAATAATACGACCGCCGATAAGGTAGCATACGCGCCGCCATCTATAACATACTCTACCTCTGCCGCCCTCAACACGCCGTCTTTGGAAGCTCCCGATTTGCAGCGTATCCAAGCCGGGTGGCGTTTGGACATGGAGATCATATCCTCGGTCCGGTCATAGAGCAGTTTAACCGGTTTTTGCAGCTTCAAAGCCGGCAGAGCTACCTGGCAGGCTAAAAGCGATGGCACATCCTCCTTGCCGCCGAACGCGCCGCCGGTGGCGCACTGAATCACTCGCACCTTGCTTTCGGGCAGCCCCGTGATAGTGGTGACCGCTTTGCGCACATAAAACGGGCATTGCATCGCCCCCCGAATTTCAAGCGAACCGTCGGGGAATGGGATAGCGATCATCGCCTGCGGTTCGATATAGGCATGCTCCTGATAAGGCGTACGATATTCATTTTCGATAATAACGTTGCAGGCTTTAAACGCCGATTCGGTGTCGCCTCGTTTTACTTTCATGTGTTTGTAAATATTATCATTTCCGAAAATGTGAATATCGGGATGATTGCGTGCTTCGAGCAAATCGATAACCGGAGTTAGTTTTTTAATCGATAGCTCCGCCGTTTGGGCGGCCGCCCTGGCTACGCGACGAGAATCGGCTACCACCACCGCGACCGGTTCACCGATATAGTTGACGGATTTTTCCGCCAGAAATGGTTGATCATCGATAACTATAGGGATCGCGTTTCGACCGGGAATATCCTTGAATGTGTAAACTCCGTTGATACCTGTTCTTCTTGAAATACTTTCGGTATCGATTTTCCTAATTATACCTCTGGCGACAGGTGAACGAACAACGGCGGCATGAAGCATCCCGTGATATTTTAAATCATCGGCAAACAGCCCCGTGCCGGTTACTCGATGGATACCTTCCGATCTTGCTACTCTTTTACCAACTACGCCCATTATTCGCTCATCTTTATTATATCTTCTTTAACATCGATATCACGAAGAATTCCCGGGTCCTCAACCACCAGTTCATGAATCAGCTCCTTGTGATTGAAAATAATATCTCGAAGGATTGAATCATCCGGCGCCGAAATCACTTCATCGATTATTAATTTGGGGATTATTATAGGATGGCCCCGTCTTGCCTCATAAATCGGAATTATAATATGATCGGGATTATCAAAGGATTCTTTGATTAATCGATGATATGTGTTTTGATTAACGAAAGGATGATCAACCAACGTAATCATTAACCTCGATTGTTTCTCGTTTATACTGGACAAGCCGGTTTTCAGGGATGAAAATTGCCCCTTTTGCCAGTTTTCATTCAGTACAAAAATAACACCGAGCTTTTCCGACAGTTTTTTAACCTCATCCGAGCTTGCTCCGCCGACTACGATTATTGAATCACAACCGCCATCGCGCAAAGAGTCCGTGACCAATTCCAGGAAGCTGGTTCCATCGATTTTGATCAGGGCTTTATTCTTGCCTATCCTTTTCCCCTCACCGGCGGCGAGAATAACTCCCGGAATATTTCCTGTCTTCTTGTTCAAATATTATTACCCAGACTGATTTTTAATACCACCCATCGTCAGAGCCATGACTGCTTTGCAGGTATGGAGACGGTTTTCGGCTTCCTGATAAATCACGGAATGAGGCCCATCGATTACCGAATCGGTAACCTCGTTCCCGCGATCAGCCGGAAGGCAATGCATATAGATAGCTTCCTTGTTCGCGATTGACATCATTTTGTCGTCGCAAATCCAATCCTTATAGTTTGCCGCCAGCTTCAAAGCCTCATCCGGATTTCCGAACAGATCGAGAACTCCCCAGCTTTTCGGATAGACTATATCGGCGTTTTCAAATGCCGCGTCCATCGAATCCACGATCTCTAATTTGCCGCCGCCGGTTTGAGCGTTATTTCGAGCAAGTTCAATCTGATCGTCCATCAGTTTAAATTCGGGGGGGTGAGCCAGGGTGACATCCATGCCGTACCTGGTCATGAGCGTGATAAGCCCCTGAGGTACGCTGATAGGTTTGGCGTAACTCGGGGCATAAGCCCAACTCACGGCGATCTTCAAACCCTTCAGATTATTGCCGAACTTTTCTCTGATTGTCATCAGGTCGGTAAGTGTTTGAAAAGGATGATCGACATCACATTGCATATTGAACACCGGCGCCGAGGCATGCTCGGCAACCTCCCTCATATACTTATTACCTTCGCCGGGTACGAGATCGTGACGAATCGCTATACCATGACCATAGGATGATAGGATTATTCCCATATCTTTGGGGCTCTCGCCATGAGCGACCTGCGATGTCGAAGCTTCGATAAAATGGGCATGCCCGCCGAGTTGGGTTATGCCCGCTTCGAATGAGTTGCGCGTTCGGGTCGATTTGTCGAAGAAAAAGAGAAAAACCGTTTTATCGGTCAGGAGACGATGAGGTTTGTTTGTTCTTTTTTTATCTTTTAAATCCGCTGCCAGGTTTAAGGCCAATTCTAATTCATCGGTGGTCCACTCTTGCGTGGTGATAAAATCACGGCCTTCCAAATTGTGTGTCATAATATCTCATTTCCATTAAACCGGCTAAACTAAAAACATTATTATGCCAACCGGACGATTCAAACCATAAGAAATGTTATTGTATTTCTTAAGATACATAAATGTGCTGATCAAAATCAAGATATTTCAATCAAAATTGAAATATTAATCTATAATTGACATTTGATAACATCTCGCTTTAATTTCCGTCCCCCAGACTTCAGGCGAATCTATAGATTGATTCTAATCGAGTGAAATTCAAGAATTTAATATAAATGGTTCGAAAATGCTGGTTGGGTAATTCGATTATTTTCTTCGATGATTTGATTACTGAAACTAAAAACGAAAGGGCAAAGTATCTCGTTGCGCTTAAATGTCAATCGCCTCCTCGATCTGGTTTAAATCGGTAGACACAATAATAGAATTGTATTCATGGTTTTATTCAACTTGCCTTAAATCTATTACTATGTACATTTTGCATTATTTGTAGAGTTTGTCTTATCATTCACCTATTGTTTTAATCATTGAATTTGCCCATTCCTCATACGGGCTTTTTATTTCATGAAAGATTTTCTTACACTTTTTTAGATAGATAAGGGCGCTGTCTGGTTCATCTAAATCGCTATATACCATTGCTATATTGCCAAGGTCAATGGCTTCTCCCTGTCTATAGCCAATCTCACGATCGATGTTGAGAGCTGCCTGATGATAGAAGCGGGCGCTGTCGAGATTAAGCAAACCGCGATACACTATCCCGAGATTGCCAAGTGCATTGGCTTCTCCCTGTCTATAGCCAATCTCACGATCTATTTTAAGGGCTGCTTGATGACAGATTCGTGCGCTGTCAGATTCACCTAAATCACGGAAAACTAATCCGAGGTTACCTAGTTCATTGGCTTCCCCCCGGCGATATCCAATCTCCCGATTTATTCTAAGAGCTGTCTGGTGATAAATACAGGCGCTGTCGGACTTGCCCAATTCGCGGAATGCTAATCCGAGATTGCCAAGTTCAATGGCTTCTCCTCTTCGAAAACTAATCTTACGGAAGATTTTAAGGGCCGCTTGATGATAAATGCATGCGCTGTCTGGTTTACCTAAGTCACCGAAAACCACGCCAAGATTGCTAAAGTCACGGGCCTCACCCTGGTGATAGCTAATTTCACGATTTACTACCAGTGCGGCTTGAATGTAGAAACGAGCGCTGTCGAGTTCACCCAAATCGCGAAACACTAAACCAAGATTACTAAGGTCAGTTGCTTCTCCTTGGCGATAGCAAATCTCACGATTGATTTTTAGCGCCTCCTTATGATAGTAGTATGCGCTATCAGTCCTACCTAGAACCCGAAATACCACGCCGAGATTGCCAAGTTCAGTGGCTTCCCCGTGGCGATAACCAATCACGCGATGGATTTTTAGAGCTTCACGAAGATAGAAACTAGTGCTATCAGGCTCCCCCAAATCGTTGAATATTACACCGATTTTGCCAAGAGCTACTCCTTCATTTTTGCTGATTTGGCCAAAGCTTCCATTGCGGATAATTACTAATGAATTTCTGTAATTTGCTAAAGCGCCTTGATGGTCACCTTTAATATATAGAAGCATAGCTAATTGAAAGTGCGCAAGGTAATTTGATGGTTCAAGTTCAATTGCTTTACGGTATGAGACGGCAGCCTCAGTGAGATTATGTTCGCCAACATAAGCATTACCAAGGTTTATATATTTATCAGGCAATACATCAACTTTTTCCTTTATTAGTTTTTCATCTTCGTTAATTGATTCTTTAAACAATTTTGTCGCTTTGGTAAAATATTTATCATATAATGCAGCTAATCCCGCTTCATATGGATAATCGCTTTGTTGTAGTTGCTTTTTTAAAACTACTAGAGCATCCACTAACTCGTCCTTTGTGAAACCTAATCGCTTTGCTTCTTCTTCAATCGGATCTCTTACAGGTTGAGTTAATATTTGCTGTTTTAATTCTGATATTTCTGATATTAGTTTTTTAGTTTCTTTTTCGGTTTCTCTATTAATGATTTCATTTATTAACAATCTCAAACTCTCTTTACTTAATAGGCGATAGTCTCCTTTTGGTAACAGTTCGATTTTAATCCTTTGTGCCAACGCGTCTTTAGGGACATTCCAAATACCCATAATTGGTTTGAAGATTACAAGAGTATCTTGATTTATTACCGCGTCCTTTACGATGAATTCTACTTCACTGCCTGGGTCAACACCTTTGGGTAAATTGAAGAAAAATTCTCCGTTATCATCGGTAACATAAGTTCCAATATGAGATAGTCGGATACAAACGCCGCTCAAGGGAGTACTAACTTCATTTTTGACGATCCCCATAATTTGATGCTGTACTTGGGTATGAAGATCACTATTTTTAAAAGGAAATATGAAAACCAATAGTAGGATTAAAATTATTTTCTTCATCACATTTCCTTTAATTTAATGACGACAGGACCAGGAAGGGTCTCGCCGCCATTGTATTTGACAACACCATCTTTTTTTACAAAGATTTGCACTCTAGTTCCTGATTTATCTTTCACCTTAATATTGAATTCTCCATTAATATCAGTGACTCCTGAACCTTTCTTTCCTTGAATGATTACTTCAGCATCGACAATAGGATTATTGTTTACATCAGTTATGCGACCATAGAAGAGGCATGAATCATTAGAAGGGAATAGTGCTTCATAGGCATCCATAAATTTCTCGGGTAATTCAAATATCGCCCCAAGCAGCACTATAACAGCCGAAACAAGCGCCAGCCAGCTTTGCCACTTTTCATAAATTTTTTTATTGGATTTCTTGGTGGTATTATTTTTCATGGCTTTACCCATTTTGAATCTCTGGTTTACACAGCTAAAATTCAAATAAACTATCTGCTCTTAATAAAGTAATCACTTTAAACTCTATTCGCTAAAATCGTTTAGTGATTTGATGTAAAAGCATCTAACATAATATTTTACATCACCTGTTCCTAATATCATATCTTACATATGAGTCAATGTCAACAGGAATCAAAAGGAAAAGTAAATCCTGGGAGAAGAAGGGAGAATCTAACTCCATCTTGCGTATTAACAAATTAATACATAACCAATAAATACACATACTAGAAACGTTATACCTAAAGCCAACTGCTATTTGCCCCGTTACTGGGAGAATGTAAGCATAGCTATACCATGATTGCTACCAGCGGAATCGATCCTGCTCTGTTTAAAACTTGAGCAGCAGTTTTAAATTAATACAGCCCAAAATTACCCAAAACGCTTTTATAGAAATGGCGATCTCTCTTTAAGTATAAGATATGTATTGGCTTATGGTTTTATGTCTGGTTGGCATGCTATTTGCACTTCCTACTTGCCGATGAGATCAAGAACAAGCAATAATGCTAATTTGAGGGGGACTAAAATGAACAAACCAAGTAACACATACCACAACCTGAAAAACTTTGCTCGATTATTATTCGTATTATCCGGCTTTGTCTTATTGCTTAATGCCAAAGCGCACGCGCAACTGATTACCGCGGATTCAACCAGTAACAGTATTACTTTAGCCTGGACCGCGCCCGGGGATGACGGCAACAGCGGTAGCGCCAGCGAGTATGACGTAAGATATTCAACTTCTATGATTACGGAAGGCAACTGGAATTCCGCCAATCAAGTAACAGATGAGACGGCCCCGCAATCTGCCGGCGCACAGGAGTCATTTTTAGTAACCGATTTAGAGCCAAGCACAACTTATTATTTCGCGATTAAAACAGCCGATGAGGCGTTTAACTGGTCGCCATTATCAAATGTCGCCACCCGGACTACCGGTGATGAAACGACGCCGCCGGCCGATATTGCCAACCTGCTGGCATCGAATCCGACAACATCATCGATCAATCTCTCCTGGGCCGCTCCGGGTGACGATGGCGATGTTGGTACGGCCAGCGAATATGATATAAGGTATTCAACCTCTAATATAACGGATGCCAATTGGAACTCCGCGACCCAGGTCCAGAATGAACCATCACCGCAATCAGCCGGTAGTTCGGAATCGTTTTCGGTTTCAGGATTGAATTCCGGTACCACTTATTATTTCGCGATTAAAACATCGGATGAGGCATCTAATTGGTCGGGTTTGTCGAATATTGCCAATGCGACCACCGAAACGCCTGCCGATCCTCCGCCTGCCGATGTGGATGATCTGTTAGCCTCTAACCCAACCGTCAATTCCTTGACTCTGGTTTGGACCGCTCCGGGAGCCGACGGCGATCAGGGTACGGCCAGCGAATATGATATCAGGTATTCAACTTCAAATATAACCGATGCTGACTGGAGCTTGGCTACTCAAATACACAATGAACCAACGCCGCAGCCTGCCGGTACTCAGCAAAGCGTCACGATAAACGGATTATCACCCAATACTACTTTCTACTTCGGAGTTAAAACCGCGGATGAATCACAAAATTGGGCTGGTCTTTCAAATATTGCTTCGGGCACCACCGACAGCGATCAGGACCTGATCGCGCCAGGAGCCGTTTCCGACTTCCTGATTACCCTGATCAGCGCCGATTCGGTCACTTTCACCTGGACTGCCCCCGGTGATGATAATTACGAAGGCACAGCCAGCGAATACGATCTCAGGTATTCAACATCGGTAATTACTTACGCGAACTGGGGTAGTTGCGCGCGTGTGAATAACATGGCTGCTCCCCAGACAGCCGGTAGTCCTGAGACTATTACAATAAACGGTCTTGACTTGAGTACAACATATTATTTTGCCATAAAAACTTATGATGAGGTGCCGAACTACTCGCTGCTTTCCAATATTGTTAACGGTACTACCGGCAGCGAGCAGAATGCTCCGGATGACGTTTCTGATTTACTGGCATCCAATCCTACGATGAACTCGTTGACTTTGACCTGGACCGCCCCCGGCGATGACGGTGACCAGGGAACCGCCAGCGCTTATGATATCAGATACTCAACCGCGTCTATTAACGACGGCAACTGGGATTCGGCTACCCAGGCCAGCGGCGAATCGTCACCGCAAGCGGCCGGTAACCAGGAATCATTCGTTGTCAACGGACTTGAGCTGAACACCACTTATTATTTCGCGGTTAAAACCGCCGATGAAGTACCCAACTGGTCCGGGCTTTCGAATATCGTTAGCGCCGCAACCGAAAATGAACAAACGGCGCCGGAAGTTATCGCTAATCTGGCTATCTCAGAGATAAACAACACCAATATCACGCTTACCTGGACCGCGCCCGGTGATGACGGCGACCAGGGACTCGCGGATGGCTACGATTTGAGAGTGTTTAACGCCCCGATAACCGAAGCTAACTGGAATTCGGCTATACCGGTCGATGGCGAGCCGTCGCCTCTGCCGCCCGGAAGTCAGCAGACGTTCACACTTAATGGATTAGTTCAGGAGATTACCTATTACTTCGCGATTAAAACTTGCGATGAGGTACCCAACTGGTCCGGGCTTTCCAATAATGCCAGCGGTACGACCCCCGACCAAACCCCGCCGGCTGCTATTGGCGATCTGACCGCCCTAACAGGCGACGAAATAGGCGAGCTGTCCATTGACTGGACAGCTCCCGGTGATGATGACCAAAACGGTACGGCTGCCTCCTATATCATAAAGGCTCATGCCGATATGATAACCGATGCCAACTGGGATTCCGCCCTGACAATTAGCGACCCGCCGACTCCTCTGGAGTCCGGGTCGCAGCATAATTTCGTAATAGCCGGCTTAAATCCCGGCCAAGTATATTATATAGCCATCAAAACTATCGATGACTATGATAATTATTCGGCTATCTCCAATGTCGATTCCGCCGAAGCTAAGCCGTTTAGCTCTAATGATATTGCGGATTCGCGCGCGCTGCCGGAGATGTTCGATTTATCCCAAAATTACCCGAACCCGTTTAATCCCACCACCAATATCGAATTCGCCCTGCCTAAAGAATCTAATGTTGAATTGATTGTTTACGATTCGAGGGGCAGAAAAGTAGCCAGTCTGGCTAACGAGAGATTCCCAGCCGGCTACCATACTATCAAATGGGATGGCCAGCAGGCCGATGGCAGAACAATTGCCAGCGGAATATATTTCTATCGCATCCAGGCCGATAGTTTTTCTGATGCCAGAAAAATGGCTTTCTTAAAGTAATTTCAGGCGAATATACTGCAAGATGGGAAAGGGGGATCGTTCTGATTCCTTTTTTTCTTGATCAAATTTCATGAATATCCTTTTTAAAGATGTTTATATTTTTATCTCGCGGGCTTTGGGGTGATATAAAAGTTCCATGGTTAATAAAGTCATATCTATTATTATCAGTGAAGAAGGAACCGGGGGCCGCATTATAATGGCTATTAGGCTCTTAGAGAAGTAGATTCGAAAGATGTGTTTATCATAATTATACTTGAATTTTGCGAAAAATAACACTAAGATTTAAAAGAGAGTATAATCGGCTGCAAAATGAATTGGCAGGACTATGGGAAAATTAAGAATCCTCTATATCGAAGATAATATGCGGCAACGGAAAGCCCTGACCGGAAAATTGCGTTCGCGCGGCTTAACGCTAACCGTGGCCACATCCGGTAGAACGGGATTGGGCTTTTTAAAGAAACGTACTTTTGATGCCATCCTTTGCGATTTGAATATGCCCCGGATGAATGGGCTTGAGATGCTCGAAAGAGTTAGGGCTAAAGACCAGAATATACCATTTATTATTTTAACGGCTCACGGAACCGTGTCTCTGGCGGTTAAAGCACTGAAAAAAGGAGCCAACCATTTTATCCTTAAACCCCCAGCGCCCGATGAAATAGTTATAAGTATAAAACAACTGATCGAGAATGCAAAGCTTCAGCAAAAGCTTAAAGACTCTCAGGCAGCTTTAAATATCGTAATGGAAAATGTGCCCGATGTGGTCTATTCGCTAAACAATAAGGGAGATTTTGTCAGTCTTAGTCCGGCTGTTGAAGCAATCCTTGGCTATAAGCCCGCCGAGTTAATAGGCCAGTCCGTCTTCAATGTTATTTTCGAGGGTGACAGGGGAGAGGTTAGCCGGAGTTTTAAAAAATCGATGAAATTGCGCGAAGTCAATACCAGGACACTTGAATTCCGAATGGTTACCAAAAAAGGCGATGTTAAGCACTTTGAGGTTTCGCGCAAACTGGTTGTCGAAAACGGCAAGATTGTAAGGATTGATGGTATAGCTCGTGATATTAGCGATAGACTAGCACTTCAGAATAAGTTAAAGGAATATTCCCATCAGCTTGAAGATAAAGTGAGAGAACGTACACAGAGCCTGGAATATGCCAATCTCCAGTTGTCGGCATTGAATATAGTCTCGACCAAATTCAGCAGGATTTACGATCAAGAAAAGCTGTATGATGAAATTCCCAAGATGTTGACCACGTCTCTGGATTTTGATCGTGCTTATTTGGTTATTGAAGATGAAGGCCGTTTAAATGTCCGGTCCTGGTGTTGCCGAAGCAAATCGACGGCCCGGCTTGAAGCGTATATTAAGAAAATAAATAAGGGATCAGTTAAAATACCATCTCATTTCACACTAAGTCTCAAGCAGAAAAAAACTATATTTGTGTGCGATCTGAAAAAAGACAAGCTATGGCCGAAAAAGCCATCCTTTCTTTCAAAGGCTAAATCGATGGTGATTTCACCTATTAAGGTGAAAGGCAAAGTATTCGGGCTAATCGCGGGTTTTATCGATAGGCCTGAATATGAGATGAATAAACAGGACGTTCAAAGGTGCGTGACATTCGCCAATATTGTAGGCATGGCTATCGATAATATCAGGGCTTATCAATCACTCGAAAATAAAGTCGCCGAAAGGACTCAATCGCTGAAATCGGCTAATGATGAGCTTAAGCTGAAAGCTAAAACAATCGAGAAAAGCCAAATCGAACTGGCTAAAGCCAATATTGAACTTCTGGGCGTGCAGGAACAGCTTCAGAACAAAAATACCGAGATGGAAGAACTCTTAAAGCAACTTTCGGAAAGCAAAAACGTCCTGCAGGCGATAATCGATGCCTCGCCAAACGCGATATTGATGGTTAACAATAGCGATAAAATCGTGGCTACTAATAGTCAGATAACGGATTTATTCGGCCTTGAAGTGAATGAAGTTATTGATAAAAACATCAATCGGATTCATACGAAAATAAAGAAGCGCTTTAATGAATCGGACAGGTTTGTCAAATTATATAGGCAACTTCAAGCACACCCTGATCTCGATTTTGAAAAGTCCATGGATCCTCATGTAATTCGCAAGCGAACATTCAAAACCTCCGATAAAACCAGTCGATATATTTCCGTATTTTGTATTTCAATCCCAAGCATTAATAGTGAGGAGATGGTCCGTCTTTGGACTTTTATTGACATAACAAAAATGGTGCAGGCCGATGAGCAGCTTCACATGATCGTTGAAGCTTCCCCGACGCCTTTAATCATAACCCGCGTAAGCGACGGCCAGATTATGTTCGCCAATGAACATCTGGGCGAACTTGTCGGTTCCACCCCGGAGGAGCTGGTAGGTCGGAAATCTCCCGATTTCTACTATCATCGCGAAGATAGAGAATTAGTTCTCGAGGGGCTTAAACGCGACGGCTATCTGAAAAACCACGAAGTCCGCCTGAAGAGGATGGATGGATCTGTATTTTGGGCCATTTTTTCGCTCGTTATCGCTGAAGTCGATGGTGAACCGGTAATTATTGGCGGAATTCACGATATCGACCAGCGACGCAAAATGGAAGATGAACTTCGCTGGGAACGTAATTTTGTCAGTACCGTACTCGATACCGCCGGAGCACTGGTTTTGGTTCTGGATAACGAAGGACGAATAGTCAGGTTTAATAAAGCCAGCCAGGATATTACAGGTTATAGCTTCGATGAAGTCAAAGGAAAGTATTTCTGGGATATTCTTCTGCTGCCGGAGGAACTTGATGAAGTAAAAGCCGTATTTCATAGCCTTAAAGCCGGCTATTTCCCCAATTCACACGAGAACTATTTTCTAAACAAAGACGGGTCGAAAAAATTAATAGCCTGGTCCAATACGGCTCTAACCGATGAAAATGGCGAAGTTGAATATATTATCGCCACCGGACTGGATTTGACCGAGCGCAAAGAGGCCGAAGAAAAACTTAAGCTCTATAAAGAAATTTATATGAACACCAGCGATGGCATAACCTTGATCGGTCCGGACGGGACAATGTTTGAACGGAATCCAGCCCATCGAAAATACTCCGGGTTTAGCGATGAGGAATTATACGGTAAGACTCCGGCCGCGCTTTTAGGCGAAGATACTATGCGGGAAATAAATCAAGCTATAGCCAGGAAAGGCACTTTCCGCGGCGAACTGGAAATTGAAAATAAACAAGGTGTGAAAATCGGAGTAGACCTTTCGCTGTTCCCAATTATGAGCGATTCCGGCGAATTAATTTGTTATTGCGGAATGGGTCGCGATATCACCGAACGTAAGCGAGCCGCCGAGGCAATCGCGGTAAGACTTCGCTATGAAGAAGCTCTGGCGGCGTGTTCTCAATCTCTGCTAACAGGGGTCGATAGCGAAAACGCTCTGACCGAAGCGCTGGGCCATCTTCTGAATGCCGCTAATACCGGCAGAGTCTACATATTTGAAAATTTCGAAGACAAAACCGACGGCTTATGTATGCGGCTCACCCATGGAGTTTGTGAAAAGGGTGTTGTTCCCCAGATCGACAATCCTGATCTTCTGCACGTGCCCTACAAGATGGGCTATGATGATTGGATAGAGATTCTCAGTAACGGTGAAATTATTAATACGGCAGTGGAGTCGTTTCCCCAGGAGCAGAGAGATATCCTTGAGCCGCAAGGAATACTTTCGATGTTGGTGATACCGATTTTCGTAAGCGGTCAATGGTTTGGTTTCATTGGTTTCGATGATGTTAAAGAAAGAAGAGTCTGGGGCGATGAGGATATTCGTACGCTTCAAACGGCTTCCGAGATGATCGGCCTATATATCGAGCATAATAAGTTTGAGGAAGCCTTAAGGGTCAGCGAAGAGAGATTCCGAACCCTGGTTGAAAACGCGAATGATATAATTTACTCTGTATCCGAGGAAGGAAACTTCACCTATATCTCGCCGACTGTGACTGACATCCTCGGTCATTTTCCCAATGAAGTTATTGGCAAACCTATGTTTTACATGATGCATCCGGACGAAGAAAAACTGACCCGCGAAGGTTGGGAAAGAGGCATGATGAAGACTCGTCCGAAATGGTCCGGATACAGATTCCGCTTAAAGCATAAAGATGGCAGCTATAGGTGGTTTATATCTAATTCCTCGGTCATTCTTGACGAGAACGGTGAGATAATCGAAATTGTCGGCATCGCTCACGATATAACCGAAATCCAGAACCTGCTGAACGCGCTTGAATTAAAGAACGATGAATTGAAGGCCGCCCAATCACAATTGGTGCAGTCCGAAAAGATGGCCTCGCTGGGTATGCTGGTAGCCGGTATTGCCCATGAAATCAATACTCCTATAGCCGCCGCTACCAGTATGCATAATACATCGGTTCGGGCGATGACGAAATTACAAGAGCATCTATCTGATAAATTTAAAAGTGAAATCCAGGATGATGAAATTATCTGTAAAACGCTGAAAGTTATCGGGGATGCCAATAAGGTTATCGAATCCGGCGCCGGACGTGTTACCGAGATAGTCAAACGACTGAGATCTTTCGCCCGCCTGGATGAAGCTGAACTCAAGGAAGTTGATATACATGAGGGCTTGGAAGATACATTAACATTGATTCATCATGAAATCAAACATGGGATCACGGTGGTTAGAAATTTCGGCGACCTTCCCCGGATAACTTGTTTTCCCGGCCAGCTAAATCAGGTATTCCTGAATTTGCTGGTGAATGCTTCCCAGGCTATACAGGGCAAAGGGACCATAACACTCACAACTTGCAGTGTGAACGACAAGATACGGGTAGAAATAGAGGATACCGGATCCGGTATTGCCATGGAAAACCTGGAAAAGGTTTTCGATCCCGGATTTACCACCAAGGGGGTTGGCGTCGGGACCGGCCTGGGTTTGTCGATATGCTATCAGATAATATCATCTCATCACGGAGAAATTAAAGCCGAAAGCCAAATCGGCAAAGGCACCAAATTTATCATCGTTTTGCCGACAAACCTTGATGTTATTCTGGAAAGGGAAAGTTTCGAAAATCAAAAGTAATATTATCGTATCAATGCCCCTTAGGCGATTATATATTAAGCAATAGGTGCTAAGCACCGATAGGAGAAGTTGGATTTTTCGCTGGAAATATATTTATGATGTATTATACTGAAATTTCCCGGTTCGACTCTTGGGCTAATGCCGGAACATATTAGTAAAACGCGTTGTTGTTTAGTTTTTACATTTAGAAGTTAACTTAATGGAGTATTCTTCTTATGCATATTAATAAAATGGGTTCACCGAAAGTTGATTTAAAATATATTATTGTAATTTCGCTTATTATCGCTTTTATAGGTTTCGCGGGATTACAGCCCGTTTACGCGCAAGATGATAATCAATCATCACAGTCTAATGATAGCACGACCACACAATACCCGGAAAAGATGAAAGATCGCCAAACCTGGGAATGGATTTTATCATCGCCCGGATTGTTAATTAATTTACCTTTCACGATCGCTCTAACTATTACTGAAATAGCCGTCTCGAATCTCTATCAACCCCAGGTCGTCGGTTGGATGTATGATGTTACGACATCCGATGATAGCCTGCGCGCGATACGCCCGGCGTACAGCTCTCGAAGTGGACTTGGCCTCAAAGTATATCAGAAAGATTTACTCAATAAGGGTTCATATATCGAACTCGCGGCCAAAGCCGGTTTGAGTAATCGACAAAAATATCAATTGAGATTCGAACAGTTCGATCTGTATCGAAAAACATTGTACATGGATTTAATTTTGGGCTACAGGTTTTTACACGAAGAGAGATTCTATGGAATCGGACCGGATACAAAAGAAGAGGCTCAGACATCCTACACCTTTGAAAGAGGTTGGGCTATTCTAAACCTTGGAACCAGGCTTACCGGGCGAATCGATCTGATGGGCATATTCAGTCTTGAACAAAGCAGCGTTCTGGGCCGTAAGGTAACCGACATTCCCGCGACCAGGGATATGTATACCCTGGCTGAACTTCCGGGCCTGGAAAGCGAAGTTAAAATTATGAGCGCAAGGCTGAATGCGAAATACGATTCGAGGGATTCTAAAGGAGGGCCAAGGCGCGGTCAACTAATTGACCTTTCCTGGGGAATGTTTAGTCAAATCGATGATGATGACTATGGATTCTGGCAAGCCGCCGCGGATATCAGGCAATATGTTCACATTTTTTATGGCCGAACGCTGGTGTTCAGGCTTGCCGGTCAATTAACTGAACCCGTTTCCGGCAAAGAGATTCCATTCTATAATCTAAGCGATCTCGGCCCGACCGAGACGATTAGAGGGTTCAGCCGTAGCCGTTTTAGAGACAATGATATGGTCCTCGGCTCAATCGAATACCGCTATCCGATCTATGACAGGAATAACAGCGTAATCGATGCCTTCCTTTTTGTTGATGCCGGCCAGGTATCTCACGATCTGTTTCAGGAGTTCGAAGCGGATAATCTTCAATTTGGTTTTGGCGGAGGTTTCCGAGTCTGGAGCGGCGAAGTCGAATCGCTAAATCTGATATTGGGCAAAAGCAAAGAACGCTTCAGGATTGATTTTGTAGTGAATAATTAATAGGATTGTATAGAGAAATGAAAATGAGAATATTTGATTCAAAAAATCTGATTCCAGGAATATACGGTATAACACTATCGGTGTTAACACTCATCGCTGCTACTAATCTTATCGGCTGCGGCGGTAGTCGGCAATTCGTTCCTCCTCCGCCATTACCGGATGACCGCCAGCATATACCCGAACCCGAAGTTAGAAAGTATAATTATGTCGCCGACGCGTTCGACAAGCAATTTACCGATCAAATGGAACAGTCCATGGATTTGTCGCGGCAATTTCGCCATCTGTTCGGTAAGCCGAAGCAGGCTTATAACGTGGGCGCGTTCGATGAAGTGTTCAATTCAAGCTGGTTCACAAATCGCAATGCCAACCGAAAAATTTCCCTCGAAGAGATCGCCAGGGGTCCCAATACTTCAGATGGCCCCGATACAACCGGTACCTGGCAGGTGACGAGGGCCAAAGCCGAAGGTGTCACGCCGGGTTTCAGCATAAAAGATAAACACGGTGATCGATATGTTATCAAATTCGATCCCAAAGGATACTCGGAGCTGGCCACCGGCGCCGAGGTCGTATCAACGAAGTTATTCTATGCCGCCGGCTATCATACGCCGGAGAATCATATCACTTATTTCCATCCGCGTATTTTAGAAGTAGGCGAGAAAGTTAAATTCACCGATTCCCACGGCAAAAAACGTTATATGAATCAAAACGATACGAAGGAATTGCTGGAAAAAGTGGAAACTCTTCCCGATGGACGGGTTCGAGCTTTGGCCAGTAAATATATTCCCGGCAAGCCTATGGGTCCGTTCGCCTACGAGGGCTATCGCAAAGATGATCCCAATGATTTCATCCCTCATCAACACCGGCGCGAACTTCGCGGCCTGAGAGTTATGGCCGCCTGGCTGAACCATACCGATACGAAATCGGGCAATTCGTTCGACAGCTACGTGACCGAGGACGGCAAGAGCTATATCAGGCACTACCTGATAGATTTCGGATCGACATTGGGCAGCGCCGCCCATGGACCGTATACGTCAAGGGTAGGTCAATTAAACCAGATAGATCCCCATGATTTTACTCTAAACACGCTTACACTTGGGCTTAACGTTAAACCCTATGAAAAATTGACGGATTTTAAGTACAATTCGATAGGTTTCTACGAATCAAGTATGTTCGATCCCTGGCATTTTAAGTTCAACACTCCCAATCCGGCTTTCGAGAATTGCTCCAACCGTGACGGATTCTGGGGAGCCAAACTGGTCATGTCATTCACCGATGAGCAACTCGAAACCGCCGTCGCCCAGGGGCAGTATTCAAATCCTGAAGCCGCCGTGTATCTGCTAAAAACACTTAAAGAACGGCGCGACGCCACCGGCCGCTATTGGTTCAATAAGGTTAATCCGTTGGACAATTTCAGGATCGAAACTATCGATGGCGAACAATGGTTATGTTTTGATGATATGCTGGTCGAGCCCGGATTAGAGGAGGAAGAAGATTATAGCTATAAGTATTCGATTTTTATTAACAATGAGTCATATAAAAGCTATCAAGATTTGGGCAATGAAACACGTCTAAATGTACGCGATTTAGCTATTCATGAACTCAGTCATAGTATTGAGGATTTTAACAACTCAACGGAAAAACAATGGACGATTAAATTCCATAAGATTAAAAAGCACTATGGAAAATGGGTAAACGTTTACTTAGATTATGAGGATGTTGAAACACTGAAGATAATTGGCATCGAAAGAGAAGAATGAAATAGTGAAAAACAATACATCAGTTATTAGAGATATTTTGATATTTATAGCCTTACTTGGCCTGTTATTAAGCTTGAGCTGCGCCTCTGTCGGCTTGCTATCCGATAAATACCCCGAGGAATTCTACAAAGTCCCCCGTCTGCTTCCGGATAAGACAATCAGGGGAGATGCCACCTTCTTGGTCTACAGCGACAATCAAGCCGGCTGGCGTGCCCGTGATGTGTTCTTCAATAAGACTAATTGGCAAACCTGGAAATTGGCGCTTTTTCCATTTTATGAATTATACTTGCTCGGCAATGGCGCCGTCGGCGCTATCAACTGGTATCGTCACGCGCCCGATTACGGCAAGGGCACCAGGCTTATGGTCCGGGACGCTATCTATGATGAGGCCAAGCACTCAAGAGCCAAGTTCATCCTGAATGTCGGCGATATATCCGCTCACGACGGGCGTCGCCGCTCGCATTGGGCTACATTTATCAAGGAAAACAAAATTGATCATCCTTTGCTAAACGAAATCCCTTATCTTCCGGTTATCGGCAATCATGAATGCGCCAATAATTCTACCTATGGCTACGCGAATTTCCAGGCGGTATTCGATTATCCAAGATTCTATGTCGTTGAATTCGATAACGCGGCGGTTTTTGTCGTCGATTCCAATTATCTGATCGATCAGAAAGACTTCCTTGAAAACGTATACCAGGATGAGTTGTTTGAGAAATGGTTTATCTCAAGCAAAGATAATGAACCAGCCTGGCTGGAACAGCAGATGATGAACTACGATAAACCTTTTAAGATAGTCGCCATGCATCATCCTCCGTTTTCGTTTAATCATCATTATTCCGATTGGCTGGATAGCGAAAACGGTAATGATCTCTTGGAGAAACGTCGGAAATTGCTGGATCTATTCATGAAATACAAAGTTCAGGTCGTTTTTTCGGGTCATGATCATTTATATCAGCATAACTTATTAAGCTATGGTTCGATGGAGCAGATACATTTTCTGGTCGGCGGTGGCGGGGGTGTGCCCTTGAGAAAAGTCGCTAATAGTAAACATCTTGCTGAAATCAAAAAACAATATGAGTCACAGGGTTTTGCAATTGTAGCGGCTAAACAGGAGCGGTTTTTTCACTATTATGTGGTTGATATAAATGATCGCACCTTAACGATTCAATCTCGCGAAATTATAGATAATCCCGAACAACCAACCAGGCCAATTGAAACGATCGTGATTGATAATCCACAATAAATTAGCCGGCGAGGAAATAAGCCAATTGTGATGAGGTAACTATGCCGAGTTCGATCAAAGCTATAATGAATATAAAAAGAGATGAATTGCCTCTGGCAATGCTGATGTTTGCTTATTTTTTCCTGGTGATTACAAGTTTCTGGATTCTTAAACCGCTCAAAAAAACGCTATTCATCGGCTTCTACCAGCAAGGCGGTTTTGATTTATTCGCCTGGCATATGACCGCTTCCCAGGCTGAACTTCTGGCCAAAATCCTGAATATGATCGTCGCCTTTCTGGCGGTAGCTATATTTACCTGGTTGACTCGCCGTTTCCGCCGCCAGCAATTAACATTGATATTTTCAGCCTTTATTATGCTATGTTTCGTTATCTATAGTCGATTCGTAGTTAATCCTGGCGATATAACGGTTTGGACTTTTTATTTATTCGGCGATCTATACAGCACCCTGATGGTGGCAACCTTTTTCGCCTTTGTTAACGACAGTGTCACGCCGGATAAAGCCAAACGCTTATATGGGCTGATAGGCCTGGGCGGAGTTCTGGGAGGGGCTTTTGGCAGTATGGTGGTAAGGGTTTGGGTCGGGCAAATATCCATGACATTATGGCTCTGGATTGCTTTCGCGATCGCGATCCTGATTATCCTGATAGCGATTGCCGCCGGCAAACTGGTTGGCAAAAACCCACCTCCGGAACGACCGTCCACAACAAATACCAATGAATCCAAATCAAAAGGTAATGCCGCTATCGAGGGGGCGAAGCTTGTCTTTTCATCATCCTACCTACTGGCCATTGTCGCTATCGTCGGCTTGTATGAAATCGTTTCGACGGTCATGGATTTCCAGTTTACCGCTACTATCGAGCATTACGTGCGAGGAGAAGATATCGGAAAGCACTTTTCCACGATTTACACTATCAGCAATTTCTTCGCCATGTTCGTGCAACTTTTTCTAACCAGCTTCATTATGACCAGGTTCGGAATCAAAACCGCCCTGTTTATCCTGCCGGTCGCGATCGTAGTGGCTTCCGGCGGTTTTTTGGTTTTTCCGATACTCTGGATCGGTAGTTTCTTAAACACGGCCGACAGCGGTTTCAGCTACTCGATCAATCAATCGGCCAAAGAAACGCTTTATGTCCCGACATCCCGGGATGAAAAATACAAGGCCAAGGCTTTTATCGATATGTTCGTACAGAGATTCGCCAAAGCGATCGCGGTAGGTGTCAGCCTGGCGATTACTACGATTTTTGCCGATTTTTCGAGTATTCGCTGGCTTTCGTTATTTACCGTAGCCATAGTCGTGATCTGGCTGTTTGCCGTACGTTATGCCGGAAGCAAATTCGAAGAGATATCGACCTGATGCTTTAATTATTATTCATTTGTTGATTTTGGTTCGAATAATACATAAATATAGAGTATTAATTAATGATATTACGGTAGACCAATTATCGATGATTGATGGTTTGATTAGCAATTGAAATTTTATCAAAAAATACTGGGACTCCGCGACGGTGATGGCGTTAGAACCTCGCTGATGTTCGCTTATATCTTCCTGATAATCGCCTCGCTGATGATAGTCAAGCCGATTCGTAATTCATTGTTCTTAACCGAGTTCGGCGCCGAAAAACTACCTTTTGCTTACCTGCTGGTAGCGATTGTTTCCGCCCTGGTCGTCTGGCTGTATTCGAAGTTTTCAAAGAATATACGACTTAATTATCTTATTTTTTATACGACCAAAATTTCCATTGTCGGCTTTTTTGTTGTCTGGCTGCTTCTTCATTTTAATTATATGGGGGCCGGATTTCTTTATGGATTCTATGTTTGGGTTACTATTTTTAGCGTCATTAGCGCCGCCCAGTTCTGGCTTTTAGCCAACTATGTATTTAACGCCCGCGAGGCAAGAAGAACTTTTGGTGTGATCGGAGCCGGCGCTATTTCCGGCGGTATCTTTGGCGGTTATCTTACGAATTACCTGGCAACAATCATCAAAACCAATAATCTGCTGTTTGTCTGTATGGGATTCTTGCTCATATGTATGTTACTTCTCTGGCTTGTTTGGAATAAAAGCGCCCGCTATCGGTATCTTGATAGATCAGCTTATAGGAAACGACCTGCCGAGGCCGAAAGATCGGGCAATGTCATCAAAATAATAACCGGTTCACGACATCTGACATACCTGGCCGGGATTATCGGATTGGGCGTGGTTGCCGCCAACCTGGTGGATTATCAATTCAGCGCGATAGCTTCATCGGTGATCGCCGATCGAGATAGATTGACCGCCTTTTTTGGATTCTGGATGTCTAATCTCAGCATAGCTTCTCTGTTTATACAGTTACTCTTCACCGGCCGGATACTGAAACATCTGGGCGCCGCCCCATCTCTGTTGTTTCTGCCGATTGGCATATTAATTGGCGCGGCGACAATTATATTTAACCCGGCTTTGTGGTCGGCGATTTTGACCAAGGTTAGCGAAGGAAGTTTCAAGCATTCGATTAATAAAGCCGGGCTCGAACTTTCGATATTGCCAATACCAAATGATATTAAAAACAAAGTCAAGGCTTTCATCGATGTTTTCATCGACGCGTTGGCGACGGGTATCGGCGGAATCCTGTTGATATTATTTACGATCATGTTAGGCTTATCCATAGAATTTATCAGCCTGATCTTAGTTGGTATCATCGCGATCTGGATATTTTTAGTAATTCGAATGAGAGAAGAGTATATAGATTCTTTCCGTCACGCCATCGAAAAACGGGAAATCGACCTGGCCCAGCAAACAGTCAACCTTCGGGACGCATCGGTTGTTAAAAGCTTCATCAAGGTGTTGGATGGTACTAACGAAAGGCAGATTTTATATGTTCTGGGCCTGTTCGAGGGTTCCGAAAGCAATGAACTTATACCGTATATTAAAAAATTAGTGAATTTTAAATCTGATGAAGTACGCATAAAAGCCCTTCGATTGGCAGTTGTTTATGAAGAACTCGACTTGACTAATGAAGCTATCGAATTAATCCAATCGGGTAACCAGGATATAAAAATCGAAGCGATACGGTATTTATACTTGCGTTCGGACGATAAACTGGCAACCTTGAAACACTATCTGAATCATGATGATCTTTATATTCTGGCGGCAACTCTGCTTTTTGCCGCGCGCGAGGCAAGAGACAACGCGGAGTTCAGGGATGTTGTCGACTTTAAAGCGATATACGTCAGGATGCGTAAGAGTTTCAAACAGGCGGATGTCAAGGAAGAGTCTACCCGATATTTCAAAACAATCGCGGCCAGGGTAATAGGTATCGCCGGCGATCCGAAACTTCACCCTTACCTGCATTTCTTACTTAATGATAATTCCCCGGAGGTTCTTCGATACGCGATTGTTAGTGCCGGTCAATCCGGTGCCGATGAATTTATACCGATTCTGGTTAAGTTCCTGGCAAGGAAACATACTCGAACGAGTTCGCGCCTGGCTCTGGCCGGATACGGTGAAGAAATTATCCCCCATCTGACTGAACATCTTGAAAATCCCGCCGAGGATTACGGCATCCGTCTGGCAATTCCCCGGGTTTTAGCTTTAATTGGATCTCCGAAATCGGTGAGATCGTTGTTAGACAACCTTGATCAAAAAGATATGTTGCTGCGATACGAGATTATTAAATCTTTAAATAAGCTCAAGGCCAAATTCCCTTCGGTTAGAATAGATAAGAGTATTATCGGTTCACGGATTTTAGATGAAACCGAACACTATTATAAAACGCTGGCCGTCCTGGATTTTCATCAGAATTATAAGCTATCGAAAAAAAATCTGGCCCTGGATAGTATCAATCAAGACCGAATCATGAAGGCTCGCCGGCTTATGATAAAGGCTCTGGAGGAAAAACTGGATAACAATTTGGAAAGGATTTTCCGATTATTGGGATTACGATATTTACCCCAGGATATGTATAATGCCTACCTGGGTGTGCGGAGTAATAAATCGGATCTTCAGGCGAACGCGATTGAATTTCTGGATAATTTAATTGAACCAAACTTGAAAAAATATATTATTCCAATTATTGATACGACCTCTCCCCGGCTTTTACTGGAAAAGTCGAGGGACTATGTTCGGTTCGATTTACCATCCGAGGACTTCTGCTTTGATTATCTACTTCAGGGCGATGACAATTGGCTCAAAACATGCGCCTTATATCTGCTTGCCGAGCTTGGAAAAGATGAGTGCGCGGACATAATCGCGAAACTTGTCAATGATAGCGATCCGATAGTTAAGGAAACGGCTGAATACTGCAATGCCCGTATTTCAGCATCAAATTGATTGACCTTTATGTTTTAATTTGTTTAATATTGTACTGACATGATCAAGTCATTTCAAGAGGGACAGGATGCTTACAACCGTTGAAAAAGTGATATTCTTACAGGATATTGATATTTTATCATTCACCTCAACCGAGGATCTGGCTCGAATCGCCGCCGTCACCGATGAGATTAAACTTGAGCCCGATCAAATCCTTTTTAAAGAAAGCGACATATCTGACGCTTTATATATAGTTATTGAAGGTAAGGTTCGACTGGAAAAAGAGGAGCAACTTGTTATGCTGGCATCAGTTAAGGACGCCTTCGGAACCTGGGCGCTTTTCGATAGCGAACCGCGGGTGGTGACCGCTACGGCCGCCGAAAGTAGCCGCCTCCTCAGAATTGACAGGGAAGACTTTATAGACTTATTGGCTGACCATGTTCAAATTACGCAAAGTATATTGAAAACCATGGTTACCAAGTTGCGCGGATTGATGGCTCGAACCAGAACCTGATTAATATTCCGGCAGCTTTTTTAGAAAATTATAAATGGATTTAAAAACTATCTTGCTTATGGCCCAACATATTTGCTATTTTCTCGTAGATACTCAAAGACTATTCGGGTTTTAATATTGAACCAGGGAGATCAAAATGGCTGAAGCCAAAGAAAAGCAGGTTGTAGTAATTGTTGATGATGAGGAGATGGTATTAACTAGCCTGAGTTCCTTCTTGTCCTTGGAGACCAATTATGACGTTCAAACATTTCTCTCCGCCAAGGAAGCGCTTAATTATATACAGAATAATAATATAGATTTGGTCGTCTCGGACTATCTGATGCCGGAAATGGATGGCATCAGTTTTCTGGCCGAAGTTAAGAAAGTTATTCCGGAAGTACCGCGTATTATACTAACTGGCTATGCCGATAAAGAGAACGCGATAAAAGCGATAAACGATGTCGGATTGTATCAGTATATCGAGAAGCCATGGGATAACGACGATCTTTTAATTATTTTCCGCAACGGCCTTGAGAAACAAAAGCTCATGAAGAAGCTCAAGGAGAAGATCGGCGAAATAAATAATGCTTATGGCGAACTCGATGACCTACATAAAGAAATTCTGAAGACTTTTATTTGATTACTGAAGTCGATTGTAAAGCAACTTTAGCGAGTAAATAAAACCGGCCCGAAATGAATCTTTCGGGCCGGCCGTTTTTTATATTTACTTACATTCTATTTAATACCGGCAGTCAGCATAGCATAAAACCATAAAGCGGGATCCGAGTCGGCGATAAAATCGTCGGAAGCGAGAAATAGAGATGTTCCGCATTGCAGACCCAGTCCTTTTTCCAGAGGAAATTTAGCCGTAACATCAATCTCCTGTCCAACCTGGCTCGATTCTTCATCGACACCCAGAGCATATTTTTTCATTGTCTGAAAGTGATGGAGATCGATCAGCAACGCGAATTTATCATTTGGCTTTAACGAGGCTCTTAATACAAGATTAAATAATCCCTCGGCCGGGGAACCTATGAAATAATCCATATATCCCCTGAACTTATGGCCGGTGTAATAGAGATTATTAAAAGTATTGATATCATTATCGAGGGGATCTTCATCGCCTGAGGTGATATCAAAACCGAAGCCGACTTTCTGGAAAATATCGTCCATCTCATAGGTCAAGTCGCCGGCGAACATGAACGCCGCGATATTCATGTCGGCTGCCTTACCGCCCTGGAAAGCCGCGTCGAATTCGACTTTTAATCCGGAATCCATGAAGTGATTAAAATACAATCCGGCCGTGTATCTACGGAGGGCGTGGTCGCCCCCGGCGTTCGCCTGATCCCAATCGAACAGCCAGAATAAATCCAACTGGTTTTCCATGAGAGTGCCGTAAATCCCGTACAACACCCAATCCCTGTAATCCGGTATCGCTCTAAAGCCGCGTTCGACGATTTTCAAGCTGAACAAATCGACCTTGAACTCGTCGGTTTTGTATGATGCTCTAATTCCGTCGAACACTCGACCGACATTACTCCAGCCAACTGCTCCTATCAGACGCTGACGGCCATAAAACGCCTGAAACCTGCCTAATTGCAGGTTCATATCCTCATGCAGGAATTTCAATAACTTGATGTAGGCCTGGTGCACGCCGAGATTGGTATCATTTGCCAGCCCGGAGGAATTCGTCCCCAGGTTGCGGGAGTCCTGTAGTTGAAAAAATAGCCTGGTATTGTCAATAGCGGCAATGCTGAGACCCATTCTGGTTCGCAGAAGAGGCGTCTCAAAAAGAGGCGTGCCGTTATCGAAATCCCGTCCATCCAGCTCGCCGCGCCAACGCATCTGGGCGTTGAAATCAATGCCCTCGCCAAGCTCGACAGATTTCGCCATATCCGGCAGCGCCATAATCAATAAAAAGCATGCCGCGATTATCGATAGTGATCCTTTGGTTAGCCGCAAATTGTAGATCCTGTTCATTTGTTACTCCTTTTGCTTAAGAATTGTTGTTGGTTGATTACTTTTTAATTTTGCTGGAATAGCGTATCATACTTTTTGGGAATTATCAATTCATTTATTTATATTAATTCCAACTACTATCGACGTCATTGACTCAAGTTAAAACCTTGATGAAGAATCACGTGCTTGGTTTAACCCGGAACCGAAACGAATTATCAACTTGAAAATATAACTTCAATTTCGATTATATAGTTCTAAATATCTGCTTGGGTACAATCATTTTCCGTATTTCAGAGAAATCAATTATTGGATTAAAGCTTCGAATCAAAAAAAGAGCGACGCTTCCGGCGCCACTCTTCAAGTAAATCTATGATATTCAGGAAAAGCTTATTTTACTAATCTTTATCGATCTTCAGGATTATTTCGTGTTTACCGTCCGGATTTTCGATAACTTCAATAATTGTGTTGCCGAGATTTTTTTCTTTCAGTTGTTCTCTGATTTCTGCTTCGATTTCTTCAACAGTTTTGCCTTCGGTCTCAATGTTCAGATTCACCTTTTCACTTTCGCCCAGTGAAAATAGAATGTCACCGCTCTCGGTAACGAATTCTAATTGTGATTGAGACATTTGATTATCTGTCGAATCATTGATGTCAATGAATATATCTCGGGTGCCGTTGGGATCGGTTCTCACGGCTACTACGGAGGTGTTTATCCCTTCTTGTTTCAGCACGGTCCAGATTTCCTCTCCGATCTCGTCATCCGATTTACCTTCGCCTTCTATCTTAAAAGTCACAATCCCGTCTTTAACCCTCGTATAAAGATTATTAGCAACCTTTTCCACCACCGGGGTGATCGAAAAAGCATAATCTTGTCCATTTGTTGTTTCCACGGCGATTACCACATCCCTTGCCGCTTGCTCGGTCGGGATATTAGTTAATATCAGCCGCTTATTATCAGGTTCCGCTATAAGCATTACGCGTCCGCTATCTTTATAACCTAACTTCGCGATTACCTGGCTTAATGATTCCGGCTTTAAACTGTCATCGGCTTTAACGCTGCTTATCTCTAAATTATAACCAACCGTTTTGTTATAAGAAAACGGTACCAGTAATATAAAAGCGAAAACAAGTACGGTTAAAGCCATACCGAAACTGAACCTCGGATGGCTTGTTATTTCAGCCTTAATTTTAGACATCAAAGATTTCTCCTTATCGATTTCACCGGCCGACCGCGAAATGACTTTACCTCTGATATCCGAAAAAGGCGTCTCCGGATAATCGGCCCGTTCGCGGGAGGATGTTAGAACCGAGTCGAGTACTGCCATCATCTGGGCCTCGCGAGCGCATGATAGGCAATTGTTTAAATGCTCGATTAGTTCTACATCATGCTCGCCGGCACTATTCAGTCGACGTTTTGCTTCGCGGCAACGCATAATCGGCCTCTTTGTTTAAATTAACTTCTTTGCCGTCCGGAAAATACAAAGCCAACTCAGCCCGCATTTTTCCACGAGCTCGCGAAAGACGAGACTTTATAGTCCCTTCCGGCTTTCCATACATCCGGGCCAAATCAGTGATACTCCAGCCTTCCAATTCGAATAGCCCGATTAACGCTTTCTGATCGGCACTCAGCGACCGAAAAGCCCGCTCTAGCCAAAGACGAGCGGCATATTTCGAGGACGGATCGTAAGATTCGGCGTTTTCGAAACTGTCTCGGCTCAAATTAACCCGGCTTTTTAGCCACCTCATCCGTCGCCGGCTTTTATACATATTGACAATGATCCGATACAACCATGGCCGAAATGAATCGACATCTCTTAAATTATCGAACTTTCGCCAGGCTTTCACCAGAGCATCCTGGTAAAGGTCATCACCATCTTCACGGTTGCCCGCCAGTTTTCGGCTGAAGGCTTCCGCTTTAGGATGTTCTGATTCTAAAAGTTTCCAGAATAGGTTCCCACTCATAACACTTACCATTAGGACGCTTGAAACCGCGTTTTGGTTGCCTCATAAATCGCCGAAACAACCATCCATATTTGGTTCACCCTTTGTTTTTATGCTAATTATACGTATCTGTTCTCAAAATATCGCTATTGAATTTATACAAATGGCATATTTAACACAAAACTGGGGCGTTATTTATATTTGTCATGCGAAAATACCTCAGTATAGATTTATGCCTGAAGAGAAAAGAAGTGATATTCTCAATACAGCCAGGCGGAAAGGGAGAAAGCCTGAAGATAGATAATATATAGTGAAATAATGAGTTAGGTGTTTATCTCTCTAAAAAACATGCTATTGAGATATATTCTCAATGAGTCCAAATAAAAAGTTAGCCGATCGGATTGATAAAATGAAAACTAAATATCAAAAGCAAATTCTTATGGAATTACTCACATTTCATTTTGATGATTGCTTTACCGCTACTCTATCCAGTTCGCGTCTTACCGCTAATGAAAGCCCTTTAAAGGTTATTGGCTTTTTCAAAAAGGATCCCGCTCCCATTTCCATTAATTGCTTTACTCGGCTTGACTCGGCGAAGCCCGAGACAATAATAGCTTTCTGGTTTGGGTAAATATTTAAAACATTTTCATATGTTGCCTTACCATCCATACCGCCCGGCATAATCATATCCAGTATCAATAAATCTTGTGGATTATTCATTACGAACTCTACCGCCTTTTCGCCGCTTTCTACTGCCGATGTTTGGTACCCGATTCCCTTAAGAAGATTCGTCATTACTTCTCTTTGTATCTCATCATCGTCAACAATCAACAGTTTTTCATTACCCCCGCTGACAAATTCCTGATCGATAGATTCGGCTTTTTCTCTGGTAGTGGGAAAGAAGATATAGAAAGAAGTTCCCGCACCGACCTCGCTTTTTAAGTCAAGGTAACCGTTATGATCTTCGATCACGGCGTGGACCACGCTTAAGCCCAATCCGGAACCTCGTTTCTCTCCGGGGACTTTTGTCGTGAAAAACGGGTCCAGTATTTTTGGCATTATTTCCGGTGGAATACCGCTGCCGTTATCGGATATCGTCAGTTTCACGTATTCGCCTCTCTGTACGCTTCCAAACTGTCCGGATAACCGATCGACATAATAATTTTCGGTCTTTAGTTTGATCTGACCGTTATCCCTGGTGGCGTCTCTGGCATTCACCATCAGGTTTAATAGTGCTCTGAAAATCTGAGAGCCGCCGCCTTTTATCATCATAAGATTCTTTTCAAGATCGATATCGATTGTCAGAGTATCCGGGATCGGTTGAACATGGTTGATAATTTGGCCGATTATATGATTCAGATCAAGTGGCTCGAGACTGTAATATCCGCGCCGCCCTAACGTTAATAGCTGTTGATTGATTTCTGCAATCTGTTCGGCGGCCATTTCGATATCATTGATATATTTGAAAGCGCTATGATTTTCAGGCAAGGTTTCCCGGATGAACTCAGGATAAGCCATTATAGGCGCCAAAAGGTTATTGAAATCGTGAGCTACCTGGCCGGCTATACGCCCGGCCGCTTCGAGTCTCTGCGCCCGCGCCGCGAACTCCTGAAGTCGCTTTGTCTCGGTTATATCGATAAAAGCGGCCAGCGCGCCAATGTAATTTTTACTTTCATCCAGTCTTGGTAATTCGGAAAGGAGGAGTATCTTTTTATAGCCTTTAGCCGATCTAATTTCCAATTCGTATTGAGAGCTTTCGCCTTTCACGCGCTTTTCATGCTCGGCAAGGTATATTTCCTTATGGTTTTCAGGAATATAGTCGATAATCTTCCGGCCTTTTATATCGGCTTTTGGGTCATCAGCGAATATTTGAGAAGCGGCGGGATTGAAAAAAACAATCTCGTCTTTCTCATCTGTCGCCCCGATTCCTTCCATTACCGAATTAAACAGATTGTGATAACGTTCTTCAGAGGCTTTTAAAGCCTCTTGGGCTTTTTTACTTTCAGTGATATCAAGAAAAGACGCGGCCATCATATCCGGAGATGTTTGAAAGGCATTGACCAGAAAAGCGCCACCGATTTTCTTATCATCATAAATTATTTGTTCTGTCTGCCAGGGGATACCTTTTGACGCGGTCAGTTTGTATCTCTCAGGCACTTCCGTTTCAGCGAGACGTGGAAACGCGTCTTCAATTGTTTTTCCTATAAACTGATCATTATTAACGCCAAGGATCTTATCCGCGGCGGGATTCGCGCCCATAAATACCAGGTGTCCCCCCGGCTTAAGTTGATAAAAGTGCATACCCATTGGGGAAGCTTCTATGATATTTCTGAATTTCTCCTCTGAATCCTGAAGAGCTTTTTCAACCAGCTTGCGTTCAGTTATGTCTCGGACTATAGCCAGAAGATACCCTTGATGGTCTTCTCCGATCATATTGAGGCTTACTTCGGCATCTAATATAGACCCATCCATTCGCCGATGATTCCATTCAAAAAACTGAGGTTCACCTTTCAGGACTTTTGCTACCAAGCTCTGTATTTTCTCGGCCGAATCGGTACCGTCGGCTTGTTTTTCCGGCGAGAACTTGAGAGGTGATTGGCCAATGATTTGCTCCCTTGCGCATTTGAACATTTTTAGAGTCGTTGGATTGCACTCTAAAAACTTATCGAATTTCATAAGGAAAATTGCGTCGGTGGCTGATTCATAAAGCATGCGATATTTTTCTTCGCTCTCCCTGAGCGCTTCCTGAGCCACCTTACTTTCGGTGATGTCGCGTGAGACATTTGCCAGATAAAGCGGCCTTCCTGTCGAATGGTCAAGAATAGCAAATGTATCCGCGTACACATCGATAAGCTCGCCGGTCTTTATATTGCGATATTGCAGTTCGCCTTTCCAGGTATTACCTTGCAATAAAGCCGAAACGACTTCATTTACCACTATGTCGTTCAGATGATCCGGAATGACTTGCATGATATTGGTACTTTTTACTTCATCTGGCTCAATACCCAGCATCTTACAGCCGGCCTCATTCAGAAAAATCATATTCCCGTCAAGAGTTGCCAGGTTGACGAGTTCACCGCTATGCCTCACCGCTTCAGCAAGCTTCTGCACTTCTTCGTCCATATGCTTTCGTTCACTAATATCCCGGTCGATACCTCTGTAGCCAATGAAATTTCCTTCGGTGTTATAAATTGGGGCGCCGCTGGTCTCCAGAACGAGCTTTTTACCGTTTTTGTGCAGGTTGATATTTTCAATACCATCAAATGATTTCTGAGAATTGACGATGTCGCTGAATATCGCCCCGATTTTTTTGGCTTCATCAGACGGCATAAGGTCGAATGGAGTTTTCCCGATTACTTCCTCCGGTTCGTAGCCTAATAAATCTTGAACTTTAGGGCTGGAGTAAATGTAACGGCCATTCTTATCTATTTCCCAAACCCAACCGCTGCTTGTTTCTACGAGAGAACGGAAACGTTCCTCCGACTCCAGAAGGATTTCCTCGGCTTTTTTACGTTCGGTGATATCCCGAATAATCCCTTTTATAGCAGGTTGACCTTGCCATTCGATTAAGATGCTCTTTACTTCCGACCAAAAATATGATCCATCCGATCGCAGCGCCCGAAAGATATTATAATCTACGTCGGCTTTGCCTTCATATAGTCCTTCTAGTCCCTTCAACGCGATTGACTTGTCTTCCTCGTAAACCAAATCCATGGGATTCATTCCCAGCAATTCCTGTTGAGTCATCTGATGCAGGTCGCATATAGCCTTGTTGGCCTGTACGACCTTCCCCTCGGATAAAATAAGAACACCATCAACACTCAAATCGAATAATTCGCGATAAGCTTCTTCTGATCGACTTAGGGATTCCTCGGTTCTTTTGCGTTCCGTAATATCTGTAATTATGCCAAGGATAGCATCATGTCCCTGGTGAGTGATTAATTTCGTATTTATAATAGCATCGATCTTCTTGCCATCTTTGGTGACTATTGAGTAATCGTAGGGCTCAACGTTTTCGCCATTCATATGTTTTTTGAAATTGGATATTACCATTTCTTTTAAATCTTCCGAGATTAAATCAAGGAAATTGAAATCGGGTGAATAATACTCTTCCCTCGTATAGCCCATTGTATCAACGCATTTTTTGTTGACATATACGATTCTGCCATTCTGATTGATGAAAATCATATTAGGTGAACGTTCGGCAAGATTTTTAAACGATTCTTTACTTTCTCGTAAGGCTTTTTCGGTTTCCAAACGATCTGTTATATCGGATAAAGTCGTATAGGCCTGGTAAGGCTGTTTAGCTCCTGCTTTGAATTGAGGTAGGGCGTTTATCAATATCCATCTGTTCCCGGCTAATTTTTCGTTGTTTACTCCCATAATCACGTTTTTGACAGGTTCGCCGGTTCGTAAAGCAACCATTGACGGGTGGTCCTTGCCTGGAAATGGCGAACCGTCCTCATGAATCGCCTGCCACCTGGAATCTTCGGATGTGCGGTTTTTTAATTTGCTTAATGGAAGTCCCAGGATAGCTTCAGCGGCCGGATTAGCCGATGTTATTTTGCCATCACCGTCCTGATATACTACTCCCAGAGCCATTGTTTCGAAGAGCATCCGATATTCTTCTTTGCTCTTATGCAGAGCTTCTTCGGCCTCACTCTTTTCGGAAATATCGCGGCCAAAGGCATGAAGATACTCCTTATTACCGTATTTCACATAGTTCGCTGATACTTCTATCGGAAATTCTCTCTTGTCTTTTTTTATTCCGATAGTTTTAAACGACATAAAACCGCTTTGTTTGATCGCTTCCCACAGCTCTATCCAATTGGTTTCGGTAACGGAAGCGTCCAGTTCGAAAATCTTTAAATTCAGAAATTCGGCTTTCGAATACCCGAAAGTTTTGCAGGCGGATTTATTAACGTAAATTAAGTTACCGTCCGGATCGAGCCAAAATATGATATCGACTGCGTGATCCAACGAATACTGAGTTAAGGATAATGATCGTTGAATGCTATCCTCGCGCGGATTTCCCTTATTATTCGTTTTTTTTGAGGTTTTGCTCATAATTTACCTCGCTGGCTTAGCCGATCTGTGGCTTTGTCCGAATATACCGTTTAGAATCACGATCCACGGCAAATAAAAGCGCCGAAAGATAACGCTTATTGGCAGTTCCCTCATTGCCCATATTCTAGCTGTAAAGCTGCTATTTTATAAAACTATCAGATTGCCTTTAAATTTTCAATCAAAATAAAAGTTACTTGCGTATTTTGCTGATTTGATCTAAACATCTGCCTGGCTTATTCAGGCTGGACATCCCCTTTTCATATCTACAAATTTTATCGTCAGGTAGGTTAATTTTATTAACGTATTTGAGCATAAAAACCCCGAAATTACCGATTATTTTATCTCCTGAGCTGGAATTGTTGCTTGAGCTTTAACCTGCTTAATTCGAATTACTTATTACTATGCGCCCTCAGGCAATCCAGATTGTCTTTATATTAACAAACTCCCTGATTCCATAATGCGAAAGTTCTCTGCCATAACCGGACTTTTTAATCCCGCCGAATGGAAGACGGGGATCTGATTTTGTCATGCCGTTTATGAATACCGCGCCCGATTCGATTCGACGGGCGATTTTCTCAGCCTTGAGCAAATCCCGCGACCAAACCGAACCCCCCAGTCCAAATGGAGAATCATTGGCAACCTGAATCGCTTCCTTGGCATCTTTGACAGGAATTATAGCCGACACCGGTCCGAACGTCTCCTCGCCGTAAGCGGGCATACCTTTTTTCACGTCGGTTAATACGGTGGGCAGGTAGAACGCGCCATTCGCGTCAGCTTTCCTCCCGCCGCAAAGAAGTCTGGCACCGAGTTCGATAGACTTCTGTACCTGTTGATCCAGCTCCTCTAATAAATCCATCCTGGCCATTGCCCCAACCTGCGTTTCCTCCGCCAGTGGATCCCCGATTTTCATATTTTTCATAAGTTGCGTATGCGTATCCTCGAATTGTTTGAGCATTGGTTCAACCACAATGAATCTCTTAGCCGCGATACAGCTCTGGCCGGCATTTATCATGCGGGCCGTGACCGCCGTGTTAACGCAGGCATTAATCTCGGCATCCTCCAGAACGATATAAGGATCGGATCCGCCCAGTTCGAGCACTGTCTTCTTCAGTTCGCGCCCGGCGGTGGCGGCTACCTGCATACCCGCCGGCTCACTGCCGGTTAATGTGACCGCCTTAACTTGCTCGTTCTTAATCACCGCTTCAACCTGGCCGGCGCCAATTAAAAGCGTTCTGAATATATTTTCCGGAAAACCCGCCTCGCGGAATATCGATTCGATATCCAAAGCCGAGCCGGGCACATTCGAAGCATGCTTCAAAACGCCGGCGTTACCGGCCATCAAGGCCGGCGCCGCAAAACGAAAAACCTGCCAGTAAGGGAAGTTCCAGGGCATCACAGCCAGCACAATACCCAGAGGTTGAAACGCCACAAAACTCCGGCTGGCGTCGGTTTCGACAATCTCATCGGCTAAAAATTTCTCGGCGTTGTCGGCATAGTAATCACACACCCAGGCGCTTTTTTCAACCTCGGCCCGCGATTCGGTGATCGTTTTACCCATCTCAATTGTAATTGTCCGCGCGTAGTTATCTTTATTGCGGCGAAGTATCTCGGCCGCATTATGCATCAATTCGGCCCGCTGAGGAAAACCAACCTCCCGCCAGCTTAAAAATTCATGCTGCACCTTTTCGATGATTTGAGCGACTTCCTCGGGTGTGTGTTCCCGGTAATCTTTTATGAGTTCGTTAGTGGCTGGGTTTATAGCTTTCATGATTGACCTCGTTTCTCGGGGAATTCGAACAAATCGCAGAGATCCCGATCTAATTTTTCGCTTAGCTCGATATTTACCGATGGTTGAATCGGTATTTCAACCAGACATAGTTCCTGGCCGGTAATAGCCTGTTTCAGTTTACTGTTCAGTTCCTTTAAAGTTTTAGGAGCATAAGCCGTAATTCCGAAACTCTCGGCGTATTTCTTGAAATCAGGATTGCTCAATTGAGTGCCGAAGGTTTTGCCCGTGTGGCTGGCTTGCTTCCACGAAATAAGACCATAGTCATTATCATTGAAAACGATAATCGTGTAGCCGATTCCGAATCGCTTGGCCGTCTCAATTTCCTGCGAATTCATTAAAAAACCTCCATCGCCCATCACGGTTACTACTTTCTTATGGGGTTTTGCCAGCTTGGCCGCCAGGCCGCCGGGGAGAGCTATGCCCATACTGGCCATGCCGTTAGAGATTATGACCGAATTCGGCTCATAAACCGGGTAATTGCGGCCCACCCACATTTTATGACTTCCTACATCAGAAATCAAAATATCACCGGGATCCATCAGATCGCGAATCAAATGCAATACGCCCGGTACGGTGAATTCATCGCCTTCCTCTAATTTATACGACTTAAAATCATCGATAATCCGTTCGCGTATAGGTAGAAACCATGATCTGTCGAAGGTGATTTCTTCTTTGGCGACGATATCATTCAATGCCCAAATTGAACCAGAAATATCCGCTACAATCTCTACTTCCGGCTGATAGTAATCGTATACTTCGGCAGGCAAGAAATCAAAATGGATTATTCTCTTATCCTTGCGCGGATTCCAGAATTCAGGGGCGTATTCGGCAATATCATAGCCTATCGTCAGGATTAAATCGGCTCTTTCGATAGCGCAAGCTCCAAAATCGCGGCCTTGAAGGCCGACGCTGAAAAGCGAATGATCATCTTTGTCGGAAATAGCGCCCTTGCCCATAAACGTCGAAACCACCGGGATATGAGTATGCCCCACGAATTGCCTCAGATGTTTGGATGCCAATTTTCGTATAGCTCCGTTGCCGGTTATTATTAGCGGGAAACTCGCTTCGCGCAAGAGATCCACCGCCTGATTGATCGATTTGTAATCGGGCCCGGCTCGGCGGACTCGAGTTGATGGGATTGGACTTAAATCGCATTCCATCTTGGCCACATCCTCTGGCAGTTCAAAATGGGTGGCCCCCGGTTTCTCCATCTCCGCCAGCTTAAAAGCCTTCCGAATTACCTCCGCGGTTACCAGTGGATTTTGAATGCTGGCATTCCACTTTGTTATCGGCTTAAACATATTGACGATATCGATATTCTGGTGGCTTTCTTTGTGAATCCTGGCCGAGCTGCCCTGACCGGTTATCGCTACGAGTGGCGCTTTATCCAAATGAGCGTCCGCGACGCCTGTGATTAAATTCGTCGCTCCCGGGCCAAGAGTGGATAAACAGACACCCGCCTTGCCGGTTAGCCGGCCATAAATATCGGCCATAAACGATGCCCCGCCTTCTATCCGGGTGGCTATGAATTTTATCGATGATTGATTCAGTGAAAAAAGTAGATCTTCATTTTCTTCGCCCGGCAGGCCAAATATATATTTTACACCTTCACTTTCAAGGCATTTAACCACTAAATCTGATACTTTCATAAATTCTCATCAGCTCGGTAAAAATATTTACTCTTGTATCTGTATGATACTTAACGATATAATCACACTTGATCCTTGTTTGTTCCCGAAATCAAATCCGGGACATTATATCTATCATGATTTACTCGAGAATGCAAATTATAAATTTGTTTGATGCCGGTTTGGCCGGTGTTGATAGAGTGCGATAAAACTGTCGAAGTTGGTTTTATTGAGAGGTTTGGCGATAAAACTTACACGTACCGACATAGTTTGAATGAGAATATGAGTTGCCGTGTGTTTTTTATTGACATTCGGGTAATAAAAAATTAACATAATAAGCTTAATATGAATGGAGTTACAGTAAAAAAGATCGCGCGAATCGATGAAGTGTTGGCGATAAGGTACGGGGAAAAAGCGTTTAAGCGGGGGCCCGATCCGTTAACGGAGTTGATACTAACCGTGTTATCGCAAAATACCAATGATGTCAATCGTGACAGGGCTTTCCAGGCCATGAAAGATCGATTTCCTGATTGGCAGGCGGTGATTGATTCATCTTCGACCGAACTGGCCAAAACAATTAAGGTCGGAGGCCTGGCCAGGATCAAATCGGCACGTATAATAAAACTGCTGGTTTCGATCAAGGAAAGCCGTAATCGACTCGATCTGGATTTTCTAAGGAAATGGTCCGACGACGAAGTAAGGGATTATCTTCTCAAAATTAAGGGCGTTGGTCCAAAAACAGCCGCCTGTGTATTGGCTTTTTCCCTGGGCAGAGATATTATGCCGGTAGATACGCATGTTTATCGTGCCTCAACCAGATTGGGTATATTACCATCGACAATTACTCCGGACGCGGCCCATGATTATTTTCTCAGATTTCAGGGCAAAGTAAGTCTATATCAATTCCATCTTAATCTCATCGGGCATGGCCGTCAGGTTTGTAAAGCCAGAAAGCCTGCTTGCGATAAGTGTGATTTAAGGCGTCTCTGCAAGTACTATTCCGAGCAAATCAAAGGTCAGGAAGCGGCCGCGTGATAAGGACATTACAGTATAATAGCGAATCGGGTTGCCAGGTTCATGAGGGAATTCTTCCTTTTGAAGATATTTTGCGGGATAACGATAGCTCATTCTGGATTGATTTCGAAAATCCGACCGAGGAAGAATCCTATATTCTGTATTCCGATTTTAAATTTCATCCGTTGATAATCGAAGATACCCTCGAAGCTTCCAATCCCAAGCTCGATGTTTTTAAGGACTATCTATATATGGTTTTCCATGCCACGGACTATATCAAGCAAGGTGAACTTGCTTCTCGTGAAATTGACTTTTTTCTCGGTAGGAACTATGTGGTCACTTCGCATAAATCCTGCTTTCCAACTCTTGATCGTCTGGCCGAGAAGTGCCGGCGTGATGATCGGATTTTATCCCGTGGGGCCGATTTTATTTTCCATACCTTGGTAGATACATTAGTAGATGATTATAATGTGACTTTGAAACTCGTGGCCGAAACGATCGATAAGTTTGAAGCCGAGATATTCAGCGGCGACCCCGATCGTGAACTTCTTAAAAACATTTTCGAATTAAAAGAAGATATTGCCGAACTAAAAAGAAAGGCCCTGGCCCAACGGGATATTATGTGGCGTTTCTCCCGAGGCGAATATAAACTGACCAGCCCCGAATCGGCTATTTATTTCAGAGATATTTACGATCACCTCTCGCATATTAACGATAAAGCCGATCATTTCCGCGATCTGTTAAAGTCGGTGATGGATGCTTATTTTTCGGTAAGCTCGGATAAAACTAATAAAATAATGAAGACCCTGACTGTATTTACGGCGATCTTGCTGCCGCTTTCAGTAATCGCCAGTATCTACGGTATGAATTTCAAAGGAATGCCTGAAATACAATGGGATTTCGGGTATTATTTTGCCTTGGGATTGATGGTTGTTGTAGCAGGAATTACTTTAGTTGTGTTTAAAGTTAAAGGCTGGTTGTAGTGACAGCTATAATACCTGATTTTGAAGCTATTCCAGATAGGCATACAACAGTGCTCCGGGAGGATATATGGATAATATAAATGTGATAAGAATAGGCTTTTCAAGCCCGGAATTTAGAATTCCCGAAATCGATGGCGAAATAGATAATCCAATTGATCGTTCGGGCGGTAAATTTACCTGCCTTGTGTTTATCAATACCGATGATCAGGGATTGGCGGTAATAAAGGATTTGGATACCGGATTACCCAAAACAAGTACAGGCTTTCAGGTCATTACGTCCGTGATTATTCCAGTCAAAGTGAAACAGGCCAAAGCCTTCAGAGACCGGGCTGATATTGGGATTCGTCTATTTTGCGATAGCGATTTAAGGGCCGGCAAATTGTTTAGTGTTGTCGATTCGGCCAAAAGCCGCCTTTCCTATCATCCAATCGCGTTCATTATTGGGGAAGATGGTTCTGTTAGATATCGCCTGGCAATTGGACCTGAAGGACTTGATACGCAATTGTTGCGCGATACAATCAGCAAATTGGCCTAATCACTTAATTGCCGATATAAATCGTATGTTCTTCATGAAACTTTTAAGCACTTTGTGCGTTTTTTCACTAAGTGTAATGAAAATAACAAAGGAGTAATTTGAATTTGAAGTATTTTTCCTTGCCGCTAATCGCCCTATTGTTATGTTTTTCATCGGTTTATGCCGATATGAATCTATCTGTCCATGACGCTATCGATTTGGCATTGGAGAACAATGAAACATATCTTAGCGCCAAACAAGAACTCGAAAAAGCTAAAAATCAGGTTCGCGAAGTTAGGGCGTCGGCCTTTCCTCAACTGAGCGCCGAAGTAAACATATTGCGTAACTGGGAATTGCCCTCATTTGTCCTTGATTTTGAAGGCGAACAGATGACAATCAGGACCGGCTCTTATTACAATTGGATATCCAGTTTTACTTTGACTCAACCTATCTATAATGGCGGAGCGGTCTTTTCCGCCTGGAGCGCCGCCAAGCTTTATCGGAAATACACTATCCAGCAACTGGAAGTAGCGACCAGACAACTCAAATTGGATGTAATAGAGGCTTTCTACGGTGTAGTGATGACCGATGAATTGCGCCGTGTCGCCGCCCAATCGGTGGATCTGGCCCAGGCAAGCCTGGATGTTGTCAAGAAAATGGAAGTTCAGGGTACCGTGTCTGAATTCGAGGTTTTAATGGCGGAAGTTCGGTTGGCTAATTTTAAGCCACAGTTAATCGAAGCCAATGCCGCTTCGAGGTTGGCCCGGGAGTCATTAAATAATATGATAGGGCTTGAACTTAACCGGGAAGTTGACCTGATTTTCGATATGGACAGTACCTTGTACCTTATGCCCGATCTGGATCTTGATTCTTTGAAAACATCGGTAATCGAAAAAAGACCCGAATTGATGATGATGAGGCTTCAAACCAAAATGTTGGGCAAAGCTGTTTCAGTGGCCAAATCAGGCTATCGACCGAAAATTAATTTTCTGACTACCCTTCAATATCAGGCTCAATATGACAATGACAAATTTCCCGGTTCGAACGATTGGCTCAGAAGCTATTACTCGGGAATAAATATATCTATTCCTATTTTCGACTCCTGGAGAACACCGGCCAAGGTTAAACAGGCCAGGATTGAATTGAAGCAATCGAAGCTTTCTGAAACCGGACTCGAAGACAATCTAAAACTGGATATCGAACGAAACTGGTGGAATTATCAGCAAGCGCGAGAAAGCCTGGCCGCCCAGGGACACGCGGTTGAGATGGCCAAGCGCGGACTTGATATTGCCAGGGTCAGATATGAAAACGGCGTTGGTACACAGCTTGAGCTATTTGAAGCCGAAGTTTCATTGGCCGCCGCCGAAAACAATCGAGTGACGGCTTTTCATAACCTGGTTACGGGATACGCTTCATTAATGAAAGCTATTGGTGAAGAACAATTGATAAGATAAATGGAGATATGATGAGAATACTAAAATATCTAGTCGCCTGCGGTACAGGGTTAATGTTGGTTAGTGGATGTGGGTCCGAACAGCAGGAAGTTAAAGAAATTCCAAAAGTTGCCGTCGAGGTCGAACCGGCCCATAACGGCGATCTGACGATCACTAAAACTTTTTCGGGGACGCTTGAAGGGGCAAAGCAATCCATCGTTTATGCCACGATCCCCGAACGTGTCGTAAGTATTCCTGTCAGTGAAGGCAGCTTTATTAAAAAGGGCCAGCCGATAATCAAGTTGGATAAAAACGGTTCCGCCTCAAAGTATAATCAGGCCCGGGCTGTTTATCTATATGCTAAAGAGAATTATGAGAAGATGTCGCGCTTGTATGAACAGAAAGCGATATCCGAAATGAATTATAATAAAGCCGGGATGGCATTTGAAGTTGCCAAGTCCGATTTCGCCGCCGCCACGGCTACCGTGGAATTGTCCGTGCCCATTGATGGTATTGTAACCGATATCTCGGTTAATCTTGGCGACCAGGCCCCTCTGGGCATCCCAATCGCGACCGTAGCCAATACCAAAGAGATGCGATTGACGGTCTTTCTCCCGCTAAAAGATGTTGAAAAATTGACCGTAGGCGAAGTAGCCGATATCAATATCTATTCAAACGCGCCGATTTCAGCGAAAATCATTGAGGTTTCGCGGTCAGCCGATCCCAATACCAGGCTCTTTCGGGTTGAGTTGGAAATGAACAATCCAAATGATTTGCTTAAACCCGGAATGTATGCCGGCGCCAGAATCGTTATCGATAATTTTCGCGATATACTTTTAGTCAGCAATCGAGCCATATTTTCCGAAGAGGGAATCTTCAAAATCTACGTAGTCGAAAACGGTATGGCTTATACTCGCACTATTGAAATCGGCGCGTCCGATGGCGTAAAAACCCAAATTCTGTCGGGACTTGAAATCGGTGAACAGGTAGTAGTCGTGGGCAAAAGCGCTCTGCGGGATGAAACGCCTGTAATACTTCCGAAAGAGGAATACGAAAATGTATCTGGCTAACACATCAATTAAAAGACCGGTCTTTACCGTTATGATAATGGCCGCTATGGCTGTTTTGGGTCTATCATCTTATCTCCAGATGAGTACCGAATTGTTTCCGGATGTTGATTTCCCGTTTGTCATTGTCCAGACAGTTTATCCGGGAGCCAGTCCCGACGCTGTCGAGACCGACGTGACCAAACGGATTGAAGACCAGGTAAATACGATTGCCGGTATTAAAAGGCTTACATCATTTTCGAGAGAATCGCTTTCTCTTGTGCTTATCGAGTTTGAACTGGAAACCAATGCCGATATTGCTGCCCAGGATGTCAGGGATAAGGTTTCCGGAATTATGGCGGATCTTCCCGCCGATATCGAACAACCCGTTATCCAAAAATTCGATTTTGCCGGCCGACCCGTAATAACATTCTCAATCTCCGCCGATCGATCTCTAAAAGAGCTAACGGGATTCGCCAAAAATTTCCTTAAACGTCGCCTGGAGACCGTCTCCGGTGTCGGCTCAATCGAAATTATCGGCGGCAGTGAACGCGAAATCCAGGCCCTTCTCGATCTCGATAAAATCAATGCCCGGGGGATTGTTCCTTATGATATCAGCGACGCCATAAGTTCATCGAATATGGAAATTCCCGGAGGCAAACTCAATCAGGGCCGAAGTGACCTGGCCGTTAGAATTATGGGCAGGGCTTCATCAATTGAGGAACTGTCTCAGATTATCGTGAAGAACGAGAATGGCCAGGTTATCAGGCTTGGCGATATTGCCGAGGTCGTCGATGGCATCAAGGAGAGAAAGAGCTTATCTCGATACAACGGCAAGGAAACAGTCTCTCTGGCTCTTCTCCGGCAATCGGGAGCGAATATTGTCGATGTAGCTGACGGCATCATTGCCCGAATGGATGAATTGAAAAGCGAAATTCCCGCTGATATCGATGTTATCTTAACTCGGGATGAATCCACGTTCATCAAGGAATCAATCCATCATGTTGTCTTCGATCTTATCTATGGCAGTTGCCTGGCAGTGTTGGTTATATTCCTGTTTCTGGCCAACCTGAGATCGACCATTATTTCCGGACTGGCCATACCGACATCAATAATCGGTACGTTCTTTTTGATGAAGCTATTCGGCTTCACGATCAACTTCATGACCCTGCTGGGACTATCGCTGGCTGTAGGATTGTTAATTGATGACGCTATCGTAGTAATAGAAAATATTTACAGGCACCTGGATGAAGGCTCATCGCCCTGGAAAGCCGCCCGGGAAGCTACGGCGCAGATAGGTCTGGCCGTAATGGCCGCCACATTTACGATTGTGGTGGTGTTTTTGCCGGTGGCTTTCATGTCGGGTATAATCGGCCGCTTCTTCTATCAATTCGGAATTACCGTAGCTGGTTCGGTTACTATCTCACTTTTAGTCGCGTTTACGCTAACGCCAATGTTATCCTCCCGCTTCCTTAAAAAAGAAACACAGATTGGATCGAGCAAACCAGGCTTGATCAACTTGCCGGGTAATATCTTAAAAGCAATTCTGCGAGGCTGGAATAGTTTCTTCAATAATCTTAACGGTCGCTACAGGGGAGTTCTGGCCTGGGTTTTAAAACACAGATTGGCAACGCTCATGATAGCGGTCGCTATGTTTTTCGGATCTCTCTTTGTTGGCAGCTTACTTGGCAGCGAATTTATGCCGACATCCGATCGAAGCGAATTTTACGCCCTGTTTAAAGCCGGTCCTGATGCTTCATTGGAGAGGACGGGTGACCTGGCATTAAAAATTGAAGAGAAAATGAAACAATATCCCGAGGTCGAATTCCTGCTCACCAAAGTTGGCGGCGAACAGACACCGCCCAATGAGGGTGAAGTTTACATAAAGCTCAAACCGATCGACCAACGCGAGAAAAGCGCCGATCAGCTCCTGACCCAGGCCAGAAAAGATCTTGCCGAAATTGCCGGTCTTACGATACAACTTTTGGTTGAACCCGGCGATGGAGGCGGTGAGCAACAGGTTGAGTTCTCTGTCAGGGGACCGGATTTCGAGGTGGTGAAGAGCCTGGCCAATCAGGTGGAGGAAATCATGCGTGAAGCCCCGGGTGGTATTGATTTCGAAAATTCGGAGAAAGTCGCCCGGCCTGAAATGCAGGTTTATGTCGATCGTGATCTTGCCAGCGATCTGGGTGTTTCCGTTGGCGGCCTGGCCATGACCGTTCGGAACCTGGTCGATGGTTACGTAGTTTCAAGGTTCAAAGACAAAGATGAAGAGTACGATATCCGGGTACAACTGGCGCCCGAATTCAGGAACAAACTCAATGATATTGAAAGATTTAAATTGACCTCGGATAAGAAAGTCCGAGGCGAGGATTTACTCGTTGAATTAGGCAGTGTCGCGACCTTAACGACCGCGTCCGCTCCGACCGAGATCAGGCGCTATAACCGTCAGAAAGATATCAAAGTCGGCTGCAATCTCAGAGAAGGTTACGTAATGAGCGATATTACAAATCACGTCTATTCGAGACTGCCCGACCTGAATGTACCTCCCGGTTATGAAATCGCCGTAGTGGGCATGGCTGAATTCATGGAAGAATCATTTCGCAACATCCTGATGGCACTTGTCCTCTCGATTATATTTATCTATCTACTCCTGGCCTCCCAATTCGAATCGTTTATCGATCCTCTGGCGATTATGCTCTCGCTGCCTTTAGCCGTTGTCGGCGCGCTGATTACGCTTTATGTCTGGAACTCTACTCTTAATGTAATGTCTCTAATCGGCGTAGTTATGTTGATGGGTCTGGTAACCAAAAACGCCATCTTGCTTATAGATTTCACCAAGCAACTCCGGCGGGAAGGTTTATCACGAACTCAAGCGCTATTGAAAGCCGGCCCAATAAGACTTCGCCCAATCCTGATGACAACTTTCGCTACGATTTTCGGCATGCTGCCGATTGCCCTGGCGCTCGGTACGGGTACCGAGTTTAAATCGCCTATGGCTCGTGCCGTGATCGGTGGTTTGATATCTTCAACTTTACTGACTTTAGTCGTTGTCCCGGTGGTCTATACTATACTCGATGATATCGTTGCCTTCTTTATGGGGCGCGAAACGGTTAAAGTCGAGGCGGAATCCGCGGGCGGACTGGAGCCTGCCGGTTTAAATCCAGATGACTAATTACTTTTTAGATATCGCTCAACTGGCCAACCCGACCAGGCTTTACGCCGAGTATTTACAGGGCGGGTTGAGCGATATCTTTCGCTACAATTTCCTCGATTCAAGTTCGGCTTCGACAGTTGCCGGCGATATTGGCAATAAGAAATACAACCGTCAGGAAATATATAAAATTATTCTTCAAGCCAATAAACGACTCGGTGCTTCTGAAAAGACACTCGCGAATATAGAGATATTTAACCGGCCCGATACGCTCTGTGTTTTTACCGGCCAACAGGCTACGTTCTGCGCCAACCCGATGTATATTATTTACAAGGCGATGACCGCGGTGAAGCTGGCCAAACGATATAGTGAAACGCTGGGCAAGCCTGTCGTGCCTTGCTTCTGGATGGCTACAGACGACCACGATTTTGATGAGGTTCGAAGCTCCAAATTTTTACGCCGATCAGGCGAGATATCGACCGCGACCTATGAACCCGATGTCGATCCGACAGGTTATCCGGTAGCCGATATCGTGCTGGATGAAGGCGTAAGTAATTTTTGCGGTACGGTTGACAAAGCCTTAATCGACACTGAATTTAAACAGCCGCTGCTCGATTCGTTCAAAGAGTATTATAAACCTGGTAATAAGCTTTCGGAGGCTTTCGCCTGGGTCATAAATAATTTCCTTGGAGAATGGGGACTTATCCTGGTTGATCCTAATTTTCCCGGACTGAAGGAGCATTTCAAACACATTTTTACCAAAGAGATTCTAGAACACGATCAGACTCATGATCTCTACGAACAGAGAAGCTTAAGCCTTTTAAACAACGGTTATCACGCCCAGGTACATAAAACAGGGGAGAACCTGAATCTGTTTTACCAAAATCCTAAAAGGCTCAACCTGGTAATAAACGGGGGCACGTATTTTCCCGATGGTTCATCCGAAAGATTCACGCCGCTGGAACTTCAGGAAATAGTTGAAAGCACTCCGAATCACTTCTCTTCGAATGTGCTTCTGCGCCCGATTGCCCAATGCGCCGCTTTCCCCACGTTATGCCATGTAGTCGGGCCATCCGAACTGGCTTATTTCGCCCAGATAGAACCGCTTTTTAAATTTTTCGATGTGCCATTTCCGATCGCCTTTCCGCGGGCGGGTATGACGATAATTGAACCGCATATAAGGAAAATTATATATAAATATGAATTGGACTTACCCCAATTAAAAAACAGTCTCGATCAAACCGTCGGAGATGTAGTCGAGAAAATGTTCCCATCCGAAGCCGCCGGTAATGTTATGTCGATAAATGAATGCCTCAAACAGGATCTTGAAAAGTACGCCAATGATCTGATCGATTCCGATCCCGATGGTTACCGTCACTTAATGAATTTCAAAAAACATGTCGATTACGAATTGAAGCAGCTTCAAAAGAAATTGAAATCATCCAATAAAAAACGTCATGACGCATTAACCGATCAAATCCGGCGGGTGCACGCGTTTCTCTTCCCGGATTGTAATCTTCAGGAACGCGTATTGTCGCCATTATACTTTGTCAATAAATTCGGCCCTGATATATTCAGGCGGATATATGATAATTTGGAAGTCGATAGACCTGTTCATTCGATATTGGAACTATGAAGATCGCGATAGTTTGTTATCCTGTTAAAGGCGGCTCGGGCGTAGTCGCCTCCGAGCTTGGCATCGGGCTGTCGCGCCGGGGTTGCGAGGTGCATTTCTTTTCCTATGAGCTGCCGTTCAGGCTTAGCACCTATGAATCGAATTTTATCTTCCACGAGGTGGATACATCCAATTACCCGCTTTTCAAGTATCCGCCATATACGATCACTTTAGCCGCCAAGCTCGTCGACGAGTCCTTAAATCACAAATTCGATATAATCAATGCTCATTACGCTATTCCCCATGCCGCCGCGGCATACCTGGCAGTGAAGACTTTAGGGGAGAAGGCGCCAAAAATAATAACAACACTTCATGGCACCGATATCACTTTAATTGGCCAGGACCGCTCGTTCTATTCGATTACCAAATTCTCCATTGAAGCCTCCGATGGTTTGACTACGGTTTCGAAATATCTCGAGGATAAAACTCATGACACTTTTAAGATTGATAAACAGATAGAAGTAATTCCTAATTTCGTCGACACCCAAAGGTTCTCGCCCGACCAGTCCGAATGCAACCGCGATTTGTTCGCCAATCCTGATCAGAAGATAATCATGCATATGTCGAACTATCGGCCGGTGAAAAATGCCACGCATGTAGTAAGGATTTTCGATATCATTCAGAAGAAAATACCGGCCAAATTGATACTTGTCGGTGATGGCCCCGATACGGGTAATGTCATGAACCTGGCCCGCGAACTCGGCCTGTCCGATCGAGTTATATTCCTGGGCAACCAGGATCGGGTTCATCAAATTCTGCCGTTGGCCGATCTGTTCTTGCTGCCATCCGCTTCGGAGGCATTCGGCCTGGCCGCACTGGAGGCCTTGAGCTGCGGCGTGCCGGTTGTCGGAAGCATAGTAGGTGGTTTGCCCGAATTTGTCTTCGATAGTGTCAACGGATACCTTTGCCCAATCGGCGATATTGAAGGCATGGCGGCCAGATCGATAGAGATACTTACAAATGACGATTTAAGAAGCAAGCTCTCAAAAAACGGTCGCAAGCAAGTTCTGGAAAAATACAAAATCGATGAGATTATCGACCGCTATCTAAAATATTACGAGGTGGTGCTCAATGACTGAATTTACCAAACTTGATGTACTGGCAATCGCCGCCCATCGGGATGACACCGAAATCGTTTGCGGCGGCACTATAATCAAGATGGCGGATCTCGGCTATAAGGTCGGCCTGCTGGATCTAACAGCCGGCGAGGCCGGCAGTCGGGGTGATGCCCAGATGCGCGCCAACGAGGCTGACTGCGCGGCTAAGGTGATGAACCTCGCCTTTCGCCATAATCTCGAGATGCCTGACGCGGGACTGTTCCTGACTCAGGAAAACGCGCTGGCGGTAGCCGATATTATTCGCAAAACTACCCCGGAAATGGTTATCATCCCCACCCACAAACAACGTCACCCGGATCATTCGACCGCCGGTGATATCAGCTATCGAGGTTGCTTCCTGGCCGGCCTGGGCAAGATGCCACTAGATGGCGAACCGTATCGCCCGCGCAAGATTTTTTATTCGGTTAGTTTTCAGGATATCAGGCCGACTTTCATAATCGATATTTCCGATCAGTTTAAACGCAAATGCGATGCCGTAGCTTGCTATAAAAGCCAGTTCGAGGAAAAATCCGACCAACGCGAGGTTTACCCGCCGGCCAGAAATATTTTTGATTATATGGAAATCCAGAATCGCCGCTATGGCTATATGATCGGCGTGAAATATGGTGAAGCTTATATCCAGAAAGAAATGCTTGCCGTTGACGATCCTCTGAAACTGACGGGCAAATCGATTTAATCGGTCGTTGTCTCACCTGCCGCCAATTTTATTTTCAAATCCAGATTCAAAGGTTGCGGCATTTCCAGACGACCTCTACCGCCGGGACGCGTACCTTTTCCGCCACCCCGGCCGCCGCCGCGACCTCCCATGCCGCCGCCGGGCTGCACCCCATCCCTGCCGCTTGGCCTGTTCATCGCCGGCCTCCTGAATTTGCCGGTTTCGAATTTCAACTTCACCTCATCGCCCGCGCCCACTCCTAATGCATATGGGTGGCTTTCAGTCCTGCTTAAAGGAATTTTTAACTCGTACACCATCCGTTCGTTCCTGGTTCCAACCCGAACTTCAACGCCGAATATATTTTCGACAGGCAAAACGACTGTATCGCTTACTACCGGCAGTATTATTTGAATTTCGCGTAATGATTCCTCCATAATCTGCCGGTGCTCTTCCGGGTCCTGGCGCCGCTTCCGATCTCGATCCATCATCGGAAATCCCGCATCCTTCACGCCGATTGGATAGCGGATTCCGAATTTTGCGTCATTGTTACTCTTCGAATCAACCCAGACCGTAAAACCCGTCATCATTGACTGCTTGATAGTACTTTCATCAAGCGGCACCAGGCAGAGATATAAATATTGGTCGTCATTCAAAACTCCGAGATTTAGCCTCTCCTGCTCGATATTCACGAAAGTGTTTTCCCAGTCAAACTGCATACCATCGACAGCAATCTCGCGGTCGCGCCAACCACTCTCGATTTTAATATCCTTACAGCCCGCAGTTGAAACCAGAAATAAAGCTATCACTGGGAGCAAGATAATATTTAGCCGGTTTGGTAAATTCATTATTAATCCTCCATTATCATATAACGAAATCGTGTTTCATTCCACCCGGTACATATTTTAATCTATCTCTTTGACCCAAGGGAAGCGCGGAAGTTTAATTTATTTATGAGCTAACCGGGTCTATGCTTGAAACTGGCGGGACGTCAAATTCACTTTCATGAATCATGGTGCAGTATGGCAATAGCCGGCTCCCGGTCGGAATATTTTGCCCTTGATAAAAATGTTTTGAGTTATTATTTTGGTTATGGAAGCGGATAGGGTCTGGTGGCCCTCGCGGTCTTCAAAACCGTAGTTAGCCGGCGACCCCGGCTTTGGCAGGTTCGATTCCTGTCCCTTCCGTTTTTTATTTACCCTTTACAATATCTATATATATGTTATATTGCTCGTATGAAACCAATGTATGTAATTCTTTTGATGATCTTGATCCTGTCAACCGTTTCAATCTTTGCCCAGGAACTTACAATCCACTGTGTAGATATTGGGCAGGGTGATTGTACCGTCATCCAATCTCCATCCGGCAAGACAATGATGGTAGATAACGGATCGTATTCGCAGAGATATAGCCTGATGTCATATCTTAATAGCATTGAAGTGGATCACTTAAACTGGTTTATCGCGACCCACTACCATTCCGATCATATCGGCTGCACGAGTTATCTGGTTCAACAAGGCATTGAAATCGATTCAGTTTACGACAGGGGCTGGAGCTATTGCACCCCGACATTCGAGACTTATTACGAACCGGTTGTTAGAGATTTCCGATATACGGTTGAAGATGGCCAGATAATTGATTTTGGCGACGGCGTGACCTGTCGTATTGTTTCGCTTAACGGTAATGGCAGGCTGAATGAACCGTTTATTTCAGAGAACTGCCCCAATAGCGGCCCCAATGATGAAAATGATTTTTCGGTAGTTATGGTTATTTCTTATGGCCATTTTGATTTCTATGTAGGTGGCGACCTTGCGGGTATGAATACATCAAGCTATAGAGATATCGAAACATTTATAGCCCTTGAGGTCGGAGATGTGGAAGTTTATCAAGTAAACCATCATGGTTCGTATTCAAGTTCAAATCTGAATTTTCTGAATATTATCGATCCCGAAGTTTCAGTTATTTCGCTTGGTAATAATAATTATGGTCACCCTCATGAGGAAACGGTTCAGCGGTTGCTGGCGACTTCCGAGATTTATCAAACTGAGGATAGTGATGGGAACGTTGTTGATGGCGATATTGTGATAGAGGTATTTGAAGAGGATTATTATACCGTAAATAGCGATACTTTTGATATCGTTACTTCTATACATGATGATCGGGAGGCGTCACTTCCGGGAGTTCTGGCAATTGGAAATTATCCTAATCCATTTAACGCGCAAACCACGATTAGCTATAGACTACCGGCAGCCTCGCGCGTCACGCTTGATATTTATGACATCTTGGGACGGAAGATCATAAAATTAGTGGATTGCGATCAATCTGCCGGATCCCATCAGGTTGCCTGGGATGCCAGTGGTGTTTCTTCGGGGATATATTTCTACCGGATAAGAGCTGGAAACATTGCCGAGACTGGGCAGATGGTGTTTTTAAGATAAGTTTGAGGGTAATGGGACTCGTAGATCAAGAAGAGACTTATTTTAAGTATCGATATTGCGATTAAATGGCTTAAGCGGCTTAGCCTAATACAATAGACCAATAAGCTGTTCGCAAAACATCCACACGCGCCATAACACATTGATATATAATGCCTATAGGTTCGATTCCTGTCCCCTTCCCTTTTGTTGTTTTAAGATACTGGACAAGTTATTAGCAATTCAATTTGATAACGCAATGATAAATAGTAACTTCTATTAACATAACACCCGGGCCGCCCCAAAGCCCCATTTGATTTTACCACATTGTAAAACCAATAAGGCAATTGAATCAAGAAACAAATTAGGGCTATTTATTATTGACTTGTTTGTCATAATATCATAGATTAAAACAATGATTAAAGTAAACGACATCACTTATTGATGGATTATCTAGGTAATTACGGCTAAAACATCTTAATTGATATGCCATATAACTTTAATATCAGTACAGTTGTTGAAAGGTTTCTACATAATAAAGATAAATGATTAAGCAATCAGAAATCGACATCATACGAGGCAAAGAGCTTTTCTGCAACGATTTGCCATCAAAACCATTGGCGAAGTTAGGTAAAATCCTGATTACCGGCGCTTCGGGCTATATTGGCGGTCGTTTGATTCCGGAATTAGTGGCCCGCGGCTATGACGTTAGATTAATGGTCCGGGGAAATATCGAAGCCTATCAAGCAATCTGGCCCAATTTGGATATTGTTGAGGCTGACGCTCTGAATGTTGAACAACTTAGAGGCGCTTTGGAGGGCATCGATACGGCGTATTATTTGATCCATTCGCTCCACCTGGGACCGCAGGAATTCGAAGCCGCGGATATAACGGTTGCCGGCAATTTCCGCACGGTTGCCCAGGAGCAAGGCATCAAGAGAATTATCTACCTGGGCGGTCTTGGTGATAAGCGAATACCATTATCATCCCATCTCCGCAACCGAATAGAGGTAGCCGATGAACTGTTAATGGGCAAAGTCCCCGTGACTATTCTTAGGGCGGCCATAATAATAGGATCGGGCAGCGCCTCTTATGAAATAATCCTACATCTGGTAACTAAACTCCCCTTAATCTTGATTCCTCGTGTGTCAATAAATAAATGCCAACCGATCGGTATCAGGGATGTGATTAAATATCTGGTTGGCGTTCTGGAGGTTCCTGAAACCTGCAGACATAATTTTGATATTGGGGGAAGGGACGTCCTGACATATAAACGAATGCTTGAAATTCTGGCCAATATCCAAAACACCAAAACAGCGATTATTTTATGCCCCTTATTTACTATTCGGTTTTACGCATATCTGGCCAGTCTGATAACTCCTGTGCCAAATGCTATAACCCAAATTTTAATGAAGGGGCTGAAAAACGAGGTGGTATGTCTGGATAATTCAATCAAGGATTATATTCCATTCAAGCCTCTGTCATATGCCGAGGCCATAATTAACGCCATGAATCGCGAGGATCAGGAGAAGGTATATACAAGGTGGTCGGATGCTTACCCGCCAGATCATGAACTGGCGATCAAGCTTAACGAGTTGGACAAAGATGTACCTTATACGACAAAATATTCGCTTATCACCAGGAAAACGGCTTTTTCTCTTTTTACATCAATATGCAAAATTGGCGGCAAAGAAGGCTGGTTCCATAGCAACTGGATGTGGCGATTACGAGGGGCACTGGATAAAATCTTATTAGGCGTCGGTACGTCCCGGGGGAGGAAAAGCTATTTTCAACTGGAGATAAATGATGTTATAGACTTCTGGCGGGTTGAAGATATCAAGCAAAACAGACGCCTTCTATTGCGCGCGGAGATGAAATTGCCCGGCAAGGCCTGGCTTGAATTCAATATCAAGAACGGCGAGGATAGAAGAAAGCTATCGGTAATGGCTTACTACGATACGGCCAGTTATTTTGGCAAAGCGTACTGGTATATTCTCTTGCCATTCCATCATTTCATCTTTAAAAAACTGATCGACGCGATTGAAAGGCGGAGTTAAAAGAAACCGGACCAGGTTGATTCGAGTAATTTCAGAGGAAATCGGATTAGTTATCCCATCCCCGTCTACCGCAAGCGGAGAAATATAATAAATTCATTTTTTAAAAATTAAGGGGAGCCGCTTGGCCCCCTTTTAAAATTAGAGTTTTTTTTCGTCCTAATTTGACCTTAAGGCTGAACACCCGTATGACATTCGTGGCAACCCATCTCCTGCCAGGCCAGATCGATATCTTCAGGATGATGGAACTCCAGTCCCTCCTGCGATGTTGACACTTCGGCTCTATCTCCGCTACCTTGCGATAATATTATATGACAGGTATTGCAATCTGTAGATATCCGAAGGCCTTCTTCGCTTTCATGATTTCCCGAGTGGCAGCGCATACAGCCTATATCGGTGAAATGTCCGATATTCTCAGGGTATTCGGACCAGAGTACTTTCATTTCGGGAAATATGTTATTGGAGAATGCCTCTTTGGTCGCCAGAATAGCATCATCGATTTGAACCCGCTTCTGTTTATAAAGTTCGGGATACTCATTCCTGTAGTACTCGGTGATTGTGTTCGCGATTTCCAGAAGCCCCAAACTGGTTGACTCATAGTTTTCGGAGATTACCTCGACGGCTATTCTTTTGATATCGGGTATTTCAGGATCGATCTTGCCGGTAAGTATTGCTAAATCTATGGCATAATCCGGTGAATTGAATATATGGCTGGGCCGGTTATGACAATCCATGCAATCCATTACTCGCAGAGTGCCCGAATCGATTTCCTCGGCGGATAAAGGATCATCGGAATTCTGATAAGTGGTTGTTCTACCGGTCAATCTATCGGTAATCTTGACCCAGGGGATAACCTGCCGGCTTTCATCCCGAGCTATATATTCGATTTGCATGTTAATATTCATATGCCAGTGGATACCGGCGGTCTGGCCGGTTTTGGGATTGCCGCCCCCGGTTTTGATCAGCATATTAATAGGCCATGAAGTATTGTTTTCATCATACATGTAATGATTAAACTGACGTTGTTGAGCGCCATAGAATCTTTCCGGCCAATGGCACTGTTCGCAGGTTTCCTGGGCGGGCCGAAGGCTTTGAATAGGTGTCGGAATTGGCTTGGGATACTCATCGGCCAGAACGGCATACACCTGGTACATACCCGAGAGCTTGGATTTAGTATACCATCCAGCCCCCGATCCGACGTGGCAGGCCGCGCACGGAACACGGGCATGCGGCGATTTTTGATAGGCAATATATTCCGGATGCATAACATCATGACAGGTTGTTCCGCAAAACTCCACCGATTCCGTGAAGTGATAAGCCTGGTAGGTTCCAATACTGCTTAAAGTAACAAAAATCCCGGTTCCGATAGAAAAAATGATTGCCGCGTTTCGATGACTGCTTTTGCCGAAATCAATATAAGGCCATTTTGGATAAGCCGCTTCACCTCCACGCTTGAGTCTACGCCATTCGCGAAACATACCTATGGGGATTAAAAGTAGTCCGAACACCAGAACCGGCGGTAAAACCATGTACAAGAATATGCCAATGTATGGATTGGGAATATCCACAAGGCTGTGAGTTATGAACAATATTATTATAAGGATAAGCATAATTGACGCTATAGTTGTGCCAATTGTGCTGGTGACGTTATAAGCTAATCTGGGCAATCTTCTTATTTTCATCGGTTGTAATTCCTTTTATTTTTCAATTTACTTGCAAAAATCAATAAGTACTATTTTAAGTATTCTATCGGCTACTCTCGATTAATAAAACAAATTCATTTTAACAAATATTATTCCTTAAATATATTAATTATCATTAATTTTCCAGATTTATTTTTCGGTCGACCTCTTTTATCTTCTTCCTGAGACCGAGCACAATAAGTATTATTACTATTAATGACGCGCCCAGCCCATATTGTCGCATCTTGATATCTTTCAACGAATTGTCGACGCTGGCTTTGACATTCAACGCGTTATCGATAGCCGGTTTACCGATCTCGGCAATTTTATCGGGATCGAATGTGTGTACTGCCGATCTTATCTGAATCAATGCGTCATTTGATCTGCCCAAATCGAATTTAGACTGACCGCTTTCAACCCCTTTTTTTTCGGCCATATTAATCGCGCTTTCAGTAATTGCCAGCACAGTCTTAAGTGAATCGATATCGGTTTTCATCCCGGCCGCGGCGATTAATCCCGGTGAATCGTCATCGTGACATTCAATACATAAAGCGTCCCCTTCAGTTCCCACCATATTATCCGAAACAGGCATGATCAGGTGATTGCCATGGCATTGCTCGCATTCGGGAAGCTCCATTTCGATCCAGGCTTCCTTATGGGGTGAATTATTGAAGAACTCCTGGTTGTTGGGATGACATTCGCCGCATGCGGCCGAGACCGATGATAAATTCGGCGGGGAAGCGCCATGATTACCATGACAGCTATTGCACGCGGGCGCCGACTTATCGCCTTCTTCGAGCACCTTAATCCCATGGATCGACTGAGAGTATTTGTCGAACTGGTCTGTTGGAAGCGGTTCGCCGGTTTGCGTAAAGCTTTTCATATAACTTGTATCCGAATGGCATTCTTTGCATGTGTAAGGTATGTTATTATAATACACTTTGCTCCGCGAATCTGAAGAAGGAAGGATTCCATGCGTACCGTGACAATCCGTGCAAACGGCTACTTTATCGCTTTTATCGTTATATAGAAGCTTACCATGAACAGATGTTTTATACAGTTGAAATTGATCGGCAGGAAGTCTGGGATTGTATTTTTTCATAAATTCTATATCTGAATGACAGCCGGAGCAAAGCCCCGGTATTTGATGTCTGTTCGAAGCCGACTTATACCCTTTGGCCGGGTCCATTGCCAGTTCAGGATCACTTTCCACAAAACCGAGCCGCGGATCGCCGCCATGACAATCGGTACAATCAAAACCGGCTTTGGCATGAATATCATCGGCGCTAAAAGCGACGGCTATTGAAGTATCGCTTACCATCTCCGAGGACATATGGCAACTAACGCAACTGGATTGTTCCGCGCGCGTCTGGGCTGTGCTAATAATAGCGAAAATTATAAGCAATATTCGATAACTCATCTTATTCTCCAGGCGCAAAATACCCGATTAGGGTTAAAACCACCATGTATATAATCACTACTACGCCAATGATAGTATAAAGCCTATTGCGTTGCCCCAAATTTGATTTTTTGTCAAGAAACGGCAGAAATACCCAGATAAATCCTGCCAGGGCAAAGCCCAATACCCCTAATAACTTGGGTACATATTTTAAGGTCTGATACATGAAAACAAAGTACCATTCGGGTCTGATATGAGGAGGCGCCGGTTTCAGGATATCAGCTTTTTCTCCCAATTCCCAGGGGAACAGTGAAGCCAGCAATACCAGCAAACCTAAAGCCAGGGTCCAGGCCATTATATCTCTAAGTATAAAATTCGGGAAAAATGGAATTTCGATTTTGCGCGTTTTGCCCTCGGCAATCTGCTTTTCGATCGAAATAGGTGTGCTCATTCCCATCCTCTGGACAAAAACCAGGTGGATCGTGATTATTATCGTGGTGATGCCGGGAAGGATAGCGATATGAAAACCGAAAAACCTGGTGAGCGTAGCGGCTGTAACCTCGGGGCCGCCTCGAAGAAACTCCAACAGCCATTGGCCGATAAAAGGCACCATGCCGGCGAAATTGGTGCCGACATTAGTCGCCAGATAAGCCAGTTGATTCCATGGCAGAAGGTAACCCGAGAAACCGAAACCCATAGCTAAAAATAGAAGCGCAATGCCGGAAATCCAGGTTAGTTCTCGCGGTTTGCGATACGCTTTCATGAGAAAAACCGAGAACATATGCACGAACGCGAAAAATATGAAGAGGTTGGCCGCCCAACTGTGAATCGAACGAACCAGCCAGCCAAATGGTACCTGGGTTACGATATATTGAACGGATTCATAGGCCGATTCCGCCGTGGGTTTGTAATAAAGAAGCAGCAATATGCCGGTTATAACCTGGACCAGAAACAAATAAAGCGATATACCTCCAAAATAATACCAGATTGAAAACTTATGATGCGGAACAGTTTTGTGATACATAAATTCCAATATGCCATCCAGATCGATCCTGTCGCCAAACCACTTGAAGATTTTTGAGTTGGTAAGATAGCTGGATTTAGTTTCGATTTTCCCTTTACCCGCGGAATTCGATATCCGGCCCATATTTATGTCTCCTCTTTGGAAACGAATATCTCTTCACCTTTGATCGCTACTTTAAATTGAGTGAGTGGCTTGGGCGGCGGACCGGAAAGCACATTGCCATTCAAATCGAAATGACCGTTATGGCAGGCGCACCATATCTCGCATAAGTCATCCCGGTATTGTACCGTGCAATTTAGATGAGAGCAGACGGCTGTAAACGCGACATAGCTTGAAGCGTTTTTGGGATCTCCACCTGGCTTTAAAACAATTATTCCGGGTGAATTGCCGAATTTGAAGATTTTACCTTCATTAGGTTTAAGCTCACCGATTTTGGCCGCCGATATAGAACTTGTACCTGCCTCCTGCCCCGGAGGCGGAATGATATAGCGGATTATCGGATACACCGTACCGATTCCCAAAGCGGTAATACCGGATCCTAAAAGATAATTCAGAGCATTTCTTCGCGTTACTTTTTCATCCGACATTGGAAATCCTTAAGTAGCACTCAGCATTCTAAAACTAACATAGATATTAAGATATCGATATCATAATGTCAAGCCGCAAAATGAAAATGATGATTATTCTATTCAGACCTATATTGCCGGCTTCATGTTATACCGTTGCATCTGCCGCCATTAAGAAATAGGGGTAATGATGTTATAGAAGTCGCTCATTAATAAAAATCGATCCTCACTTCAAGAGGCCGAGAAACAGATGTTAATTAACGCTTTGAAGCAATCGGGAAGTAACCAAAGCAAAGCATCCAGAAAATTAGGAATTAGCCGCGAAGTAATGCGTTATAGATGCGGGAAATATGGGTTAATTTGAGTTACTGTATTAATTACCTAAATTTAATACTATACATTCACAATTGGAAAATTAAACCAAATAGCCTAAAGTCTTCAGACTTTGTCTTCGCTTAATCATAGCTGTTCTGTTTTTGATTATATTTGCATAAATAGCTTAATTGTCGAATGCTCTCGGGGGCTTTTTAGCGATAGCCAAAAACTTCAGCATAGATAATTAGCACGATCAAAGTTAGGCCGATAAACAACGCGCAGGCGCCGAATATTTTCAAGCTATTGACAACATAGTCAGGCAGCGGTTCCTTCATATGTTTATCCAGTTCACCCGATTTGATCAGTTCCTCATATTCACGAGGGCGATCTTCCTTAAGTTCCTCGAGAGGTACTCGTCCGGTAAATATAACCGTATCCATGGGGAATTTATCCGGGCGGAAATGCGTGTTAAAGAAATGAACCGTGAAGATGAAGCCGGTAGCCAGCAAAGCCTCATCCGAATGAACGATAGTCGCCACATTGACAAACCAGCCAGGCAAAAAGCGGGTGAAGAATTCGGGAAACCATAATATCAGTCCCGTCGATCCGATAATGGCTACACCCCAGAAGACGGCGAAGTAGTCGAATTTCTCCCAGTAGGTCCATCGCCCGTATTTCGGCCGCGGCCCGAGGCCAATAAACCATTTTACAGTCTGATAGTATTCCCTGACATCGGTCATATTCGGCAGCATCGATCCGGGATTGAATATGTATTTACGCCAGCTTACTTTTTGCTTTCGCTTGGTAACAATCATATCGAAAATATGTCTGAAGAAGTAGGCGAACGTTATTATCGCGCACATCCGATGAATGTATCCCGCCGATTCGAATCCGCCCAGCATATCCGATATCCATTGCGCCCAACCCAGGTAGGAGAATTTCAGAGTCATGCCGGTAACCGCCAAACCCAGGAAACTTACAATCACCATCACGTGAAGTCGTCGATATAATGGCTTGAAGCGCACGAATTCTTTGCCGCGCGGTTCGATTTTCAGCTGCTTATTCCTTTTCATCGTTTGAAATGACCGGGGCAGCCAGAGAAGAGTGTGTATGCCGACCAGTCCGAATGTGCCTACCAACAAGATTGTCATAAACCAGAACGTGTAGTATAGCGCCGGGTATTTTTCGCGATCGTGATGGGTGGCGTGAGTTAAATATCCCGCGAATCTGCGATGCGAACCCTCATGACATTGGCCGCAAGTTTCGACTATATTGTCACGGTGCAGCGTTGATTTCGTATCCCAGACCGGTAATACATTATGGGCGCCGTGACAGTCATAACATTTGGCCGCCGCGGTGTAGCCAAGTTTTGATACTTTGCCATGAAAAGTATCAAAATAAGTCTCGGTCACGCCCTCATGACATCTGCCGCAGGTAGCGATAATTTCGGTTTTAAAGCCGGCCAAATCTGTTCGAGATATTTGATGCGACGAATGGCAATCGTGACAGCCCGGCAATTGTTCATCGGTATCGGCGACACCGGGGAAATGGATACTTTGAGCGTACTGTTCATAAATGCCCATATGACAATTGGCGCACGTCTGAGATATGTTGTCCCCATGGATACTGGAAAGAGGATTGTCATGCGGCAAAACATTGTGGGCGGTATGACAATCGGTACACATAGCCGTAACTACCAGGCCGCTTTCCAACAATCCTTTGCCATGAATACTCATCGTATAATTTTGGACTATTTCATGCTGATCTCCTTCATATCTCACGGCGGCTTCGCTGCCTTCACGGTGGCATTGGCCGCATAGAACAGGTATGTTCGTCGGAAATGTTGGAGATTTGCTGTCGCGATGTCCTTTGATATTGTGTTTACCATGACATTCTATGCAGAGCGGCGCGTTAGGATCGCCGCGATCAGCCAAAATACCATGAGTACTATTATTATATGTTAGTACTACCTCAGCATGACAAATCGAGCAATCGACACTGGTTTTAATTGTCGAACAGGGGCGACTATGCCCGGGATTGGCTCCGGTATGGCATTTGGAACAACTCGTATTCCGATGAATCGAATCATGAACTTCGAGGGTGTCTATATATAATGATACTGCCTGACCGTCCCGCCGCATGGTAATATCAGGATTGGAATGGCATTTGAGACAATCCTTATCGGCGACGCCCTGCTCATAATAAACGCGCCTGATTTTATGAGGCGAATGGCAATCGACACAGACCGGCACTTTGTGCGGTTCCTTCTCCCAGAGTTCTCCCTTTATCACCTTCCTGTGAACTTCCTCGATTAAGCCGTGACATTTTTGGCAAGTCCCGGGTACGTTGTCTCTATATATCGATGACCGGGAATCGGTATGAGGCAGTACGTGATGGGACGTATGACAGTCGTTACAAACCGCCGTGACTGTCAATCCCTGATTGTAAAGACCGACACCGTGAATACTGAGAGAATAATGAAAAATGATACTATCCTGATGGATATCATAGGTGCGGGTAACCGGCGTACCTTCCTTATGGCATCTGCCGCACATGAAAGGTATTTTCAGTTTGGCCACTCTCGAATCGGGCGAAGTAGATTCCACAATATCATGAGCGCCATGGCAATCCCAACATCGGGGAGCCAGCCTGGCTTTTTTCTTAACCGCCTGGCCATGTAAACTTTCATTAAATTGTTTGACTTCCAATCCATGACAAACGCCGCATTTGATCGATTCAAGACCGACTGTTTTATCTGAGGGGCTAACGATATCATGAATCCCATGACAGTCCTTACATTCGGCCGCCGTCGTTGCCTCACCGGCAATTGATTTGCCATGGACGCTTTTAGCGTGAATCTCCGCTATATCATCATGGCACAGACCGCAATCAACCGCCTCAATTCTTTCCTCGTGAGGAAATTCGGCATCTTCAAGGGAAGCGTGGCAATCGATACATTCGAACTCACCGTGAATCGATTTCTGATATTTATCCAAATCAACGAATACTGATATTTCATGCCCATCTCGATCGGTGGTCAGATCCGGATCCTCATGGCACATTAAACAATCATCAGTAGATTGCGCTTTTATCGCGAAAGACATCGCGAAAACAAGCATTATAATTAATAACGATTTATTGCTTAAAGTCATCAAAACAAATATCGGTTTTCCACCAAATTTCTTTTACTCTCCTAAATGCCGAATAAGAGCGTTTCATAGCCTTGCTAAGATAGTTGATACATTAATAACAACAATCTACTGAATTTTGCCATTAATATCATGATAATTATATTTAATACATTAAGATATGAAAGTCAACAACTATAAGATTTCCATTTGAAAAATACTATATTTGTCTAAACTGCTTATTAATGTCGCTATCCTTAATCAGAGTCACAAGATTGCATGCTGCGCTATATGACACTATTCAAACTTTCCCGACCGAACTCGAGGATTTTGCCCCGCTTCTATTCTGATACATATCAACTGTCTTCAAAACACGATTTCAATCTTATGAAAATTCTGGCTTTAAATTTTAATACAGGAATCTTTAACCTGGACTATACAAAAAAGTATTTTTTTGTGGAAAACCTACAGCTACTTGGCTATATTAAGACTATGAGAGATGAAAATAAATTTTCTCGTGTTAATGCTAAGTCTGCTTATCTGAAGTTTCATGAAGTTAATTTTATAACTGGAGAGATGACATGAAATGGATACCGGTTTACGTTTTACTCATCTGCCAATTTGCAATGGCGGACCATCAATTCAATTGGAAACAGCCGCCGCCTGAGTTATTGCAGCAAACAGTTTGTCCAATGGATTCTACCGCCGACGCCATGGTAGCTCAGAAAGAGACCGAATTCGAAGTAGTATATGAAAGGGGCGGATCCGTATATCTTCAGGTCAAATTCAAGAAACGGATTAAGATCTATACTGAAAGCGGGCTTTCATACGCGGAATATAAAGAGTATTACGATCGCAACAAGGATATCAAATCCATCAAAGCTTTCTGCTACACTCCATCAGGTGAAAAAATCAAACTGTCAAAAAATGAAATTTATGAAGAGCTTGTGATTAAGGATAAACAGAAAAATATCAAAGTTAAATCAAAATCATTCGCTATGCCGGGCGTAACGCCCGGTTGCGTCATCGATATATTTATAGAAAGCATTCATGAAAACCTGTTATTTCCCCCGGTCTATAGATTCCACGAGGATATTCCGGTTCAGTATGCTAATTTCAGGCTCATCCTACCTCAATATTTTGAATACGCGTATGTAATTAACAACGAAACTTTGATCAACATCGAAAAACATCAGGAACAATTGACCATGGTTGGCAGCACTAAGGGCAAATTGCTCTTCATCTGCGAAGGCTCCGGGATCGCGGCAATCGAGGATGAATCTTTGAGGCCGCCAAAGAGAAATCTGGTAACCGATATTTATGTCGCCTTGACATTGTTTAATAACGGGTATTTCAAGAAAGAATTCGCCGATAGTTGGGAAAGTTTGATCAAACATTATACTGAATCTTTTAAGAAATCTCTGAAGAAATCCAAAAAAGCCAGGAAAGTAGCCGATAGTCTTAAGTATGATGGAGCAGGTGAAGATGATCTGATTAAACTGGCATATGATTATACCAGAGATCGCTGGGCAAACAGCGGCGCGTGGGGAATAGGCGGGCCTTCCGACAAAGTGGATAAAATGATGAAATGGGAATCTCTGGATGCCGAAAACAAATCAACCATCTTATGCGCCATCTTGAAACATCTCGGCATTGAAAGCGAAGTGGTATGGGTATGCTCTGACGACGCGGATTACAGTCCGATTAATTTCCCATCCCTGAGAATGTTCGATTACGCGCTGGTTTACATCCCTTCCAAATCATTATATCTTGATCCGGCTGATCCCGGCGGACAGGTAGGAATTCTTGATGCGGCATTATCCAACCGTTTTATCTGCCTTCCTTTCGGCAACGGCCAGCTTCTCGGGTATACGCCGGAGTTTGAAAAAATTTCCGGGTCAGTTGTCAATTTGCGGCTAAAGCTTACCGATGATAATGGCCTTCAGGGAGATGGGGATATCATCTATTATAATCAGGCGGCGATTGAGGCTCGAAGGGATTTTATGACTTTAAGCGAGTCCGAGAAAAATGAGGCGATTGGCAGCAGCTTGTTCGATGATGACGACGAATCGGTCGATTCAGTTGTGGTTGCACCTGATTCATTGCAGAAGCCTGATGAGTTCAAGGTTGACTTTCAGGTGTCAATACCGGATTTAATCGAAGATGATACTTATGATTATGAGTTGAAAATTTATCCGGGTCCGACCTTCACCAACTCTTCGATAGACAATAATCCACCCAGGAAATATCCCGTATATTTCGGTACCAATAGGCTGAGAGTATATAATATAGAATGGGACCTCGGCTCAAGTTACAAGCCCATAAATCCTGATAGTCTAAGATTTAAAGAAAAAAAAGGCCAGCTCTCTTACTCGTTGATGACTCAATATGATGAGGTCTCTAATAAGTTGTCTGTCAGACGATATTATAATCGGTCAAATTCGTTTTTTAAAGCGGAGTTTAGCGCTGTTCTGGAGGAGCTTTGGCAAAAGGGATTAAAACACGACCTTTCGACAGTGATCTTGGAGAAACAATGAAAATCGCATCACTTGTTCTAATAATTCTAATCTGGTTTTCCGTAAATTCGCTGGGCGAAGAAGGTCGTATTGTATACAGGAAGACGGCCATTGAGTTCGATGGCAAACGCAAAAAAACCTCATACAATGTTCGGCTAAAAATTATAAGCGAATCAGCGCTTGATGATTCCAGATTTTCGAGTTTGGCGGTCCCATATAATGGTAAAATCGAAAAAGCGGAAGTAATAATTACTGATACTGATTTGAATACCTCGAAATATAAGTTGAAGGACGCCAAGCAGGTTACCAGTACGCAGAGCAGCACTCTTGCCTCCGACCACAAAGTTTACTACTGGGATTTCGGGAATGTTAATCCCGGCAGTACCATCGATTATTTTTATAAAATTAAAGATAATGATGCTTGTATCGGTGACTATTTCAAGGCGATAGGCAGTTATCCCGTTGATACCGTCCATATATCGATCAAATTCCCCTCTAAAAAGTGGCGTTTAAAATACAGCCTGGATAACAATGAACCTCAATATTTCGATGCTGACGATACGATAACATTTTCCTGGTACGATCTTCCCGCTTTGGAAGATTCCGATTTCGAAAAAGCCCCGCGAGATTTTCGTCCGGGACTGTGGCAACTCTTCGAATCGAAAGAAGGCAAAGATGATTTTTCCTCGTGGGATGCCGTCCACGCGTGGTCACAGGATTTCTATGAAGGCAATGAGTCTTTTAAAGCCGCCCGGGGAATCCTTGCTGTCGCGGACGATGACACTGCCATATATTCGGCGATTATTGAGAAATGTCGATATGTTGCCGTCGAAATAGGCGAGGGCAGGTTCTGCCCGCCGCCGCCCGGCGAGGTGTGGCGCAAAGGTTACGGTGATTGCAAAGGTCTGGCCAATCTCTTTATCAGTCGGTTGAAGCTTGCCGGCTATAATGCCTGGCCGGTCCTGGTACAAGCTGATGATTCATATTTAGGCAATGTTAATTTTCCCTCACCCTTTCAGTTTAATCATGTTATCACTGCCTATCAATCCCCTACAGGCGATACGATATATCAGGATATGACAGTTGAGTATTTGTCGTTAGGCTGTTTGCCCATATCCCTCCATGGATGTTTCGCCTTGCCTATAGTAGCGGGTTGTTCGCCGTTTAGATTGGACTGCTCAACACATCCGCCAGACACGTTCCGATATTTAATCGAGGGTGAGTTAAACGAACGCGGGAAGCTGATCGGAACGCTTGATAATAAAATCGTCGGTCATGCCGCTATGGTCTGGAGCTGGATTAAAAAATCAAGCCGGTCGTACGATTGGGAGACTCAACTAAGTAAATCAATGGAACGAATTCTGCCGAAAGCCGCGCTCGATAACATGATAATTGAAAGCGCCGCCGATAATGAACTGGCCATATCCTTTGATATATCATACAATAAGTTCGGCTACCGAAAAGACGATGCGATGATTATACGGCCCTGGGTCCTTAGTTTTTTAAGTTATAACAACAAGGGCGACTCCACCAGGACCTGGCCGACGACATTCCAGCGAAATATCATCTACGAGGTAGCAGTCAGGCTTCATGTGCAAAACTGCACGGCTGCCGATATCCCCGATTCTATTATAAGCGATGATAACGAATTTTACGACTTCCGGCTAAGCAACACCTCCCATGGCGATTCATTGATAGCGGACATGGAGTTGTGCCTACCCCCGGTAATACTCGATCCCGATCAGTACAATCAATACGTACAAAGCCGCCGGCAATTCGCCAGGGATTTGAAAAGGGCTGTGAGGTTTATCGCATCTGATATGAAGTAAAAAATTACTCTGTTTATTAGTTAAACGAATTAGTGTTAGTATTAGCTAATCAGCTTTTAGGCTTTTTGCCGGTAATACCCCAAATTATACGATTGATCCCTTCGTCCGTTATACCATCGCGAAGATCTACACGGGTGAATTCATTAAGGAATAAAGGAAGGTCTGATTCTTCAGGGGCTCCAGGTAACAGCACGGGAATGACCGGTATTTTACGTTTAACAAACTCAGTCAGGCTACCTCTCATCTCAACATTTTCCCAGGGTCCGATGCCATCACTGCCCACTACAATAGCGGCTGATTTTGCTGTTTTAATAATTTTCTCGACTTTTTCCTGCCATAATCTTCCGGGCGCGAGTTCCCATTCGTCAAGCCATACTTTTATCCCTTTTTCCTTTAACATTTCACCAAGCTTGCGAATGGCAGGTTTATCTTTGCTATTATGACTTAAGAAAACATCGAACAGAGCGGATTCTTCAGTACTTGTTGGCGCAGTATCAGCGGCTTTACCTTGTTTCCTAACTATTGGTTTCAGCGGATACGTTGTCAGTATCCCATTATTGAGTTTATCAAACACCGCCTCGGTTTCCTTAACCTTGGGATCTTGAATTTTAATGCGGTATTCAATGCATTGATCCATGTATTCGATAGCTTCATCGATTAGTATTTGAGCGTAAGGTGGTAACTCGTCGAAAAGCGCTGGTACAAACGTTTTATTGCCTATTGCTTGGGCGGTTTGCAGCAGCCTAGTCTCGGCCAGCAAGTGAAGGCCCAATGTGATACCCCAGGCATAGCCGCACTCATCATCAGTAGCCGCCAGAAGCACCGGCCGCCCGGATTCCTTCTTAGGATGAATCCCCTCAAACAGCGCAATATTGATGACTTTCTCGGCTTCATCAGCCTTTCCCTCAAATAGGCATATTGCCGCCCGAATCAGCAACAAATCAATATGAAAAATCCCAAAACCGCAATCACGGGCAATATTCAAGCCTTCCTCGATACTTGAATATGCTTCTTCTAGTAGTTTTGCTCGCTTGCCTTTCGTTATGTTTTTTTTCTGTTTGGCTTCATCATAAGCGATCTTAGCTTGCGCTAGTGCAGCCCAACATAGCAGCTCTTTGGCGTCGCGGGCAATGGCCCATTCATGCGCTTGTCCATAAAATCGTCGAGCTTCCTTGTAAGAGCCTTTATTTCGGGCTATATCAGCAAGAATTAAATTACATTTTGGAATATCTTGATGTAGATCACCCCCAAATTTAACTAATAAATCGATATTAGAACTAGTTATTTCAGTTGCATCTTTAATTAGACCAATATTCACTAATAATAATGCGCGTAAGATTCCTCTGGTGCTATAAAGCGGATTGTCGATTCTACCATCAGCTTTATGCTGCCAGTGTAGACAATCGCGGAAGTCGTTTTGAGAATCATCTATATTGCCTTTTAACGCATGGGCAAAGCCTAAATAAGCACTGGAGTGCATCCTTTCCGCGGCATTTGTACCAAGTTCGGCTAGGCGTAGTGCCTCCTCGGATTTAAGCAGACCATCTTTCAAGCGACCAGTCCGAAGTAACAAACCGGCCAAGTTAAAGTTGCTTATGGATGAATTTTTCCACCTCTCTTGACTCATACGCAGTTTAATATTACGTTTTAAACATTGCGCAGCGGCATCAATACGGCCAAGTTCGCTCAAATATAGTGCCCAGACGTTTATCCAAATCGATTGATCATTTTCAGACAGCCCTTTAGGCAAAGGAGCAGAATCTGGTGGCTGATTACCGGCAAATGCCCTGCAAATTCTTTCACCTCGTTCATAAGCCCCCAGGCGCGTACCAAGGTTTTCATATCCTCCGATCCTATCCCAATAAACATCAAATGCTTCTTGTGCATGCCCGGCTTCAAGTGTGTGATATACTATCTCTTCAAGCAGATCAAGCGAAGCCGGATCAGAAGGGTATTCTTCCGGTTGCTTTCCAAGTGAAGCCTCAAGTCCTTTTCGCGCGGCTTCATGGCCGCTTTTGGCGGTATCTTTATCTAAACCTTTTAAAAATCCGTCTCTCACAGCCGGGTGAATTGTATATTTAAACTTTGAATCGGTTTTATTGGCTTCCAACAAACGCATATCGACGAGAATGTCTAGTTTAGCTTGAAGATTATTCTTACTTAATCTAGCTAATGCCTTTCCTGAAATATCCTCTTTATCTTTGCCAATGAAAATAGATGCTAAAGTATCTACATCTATTCCAAGCCGGAAAAGGCAAACACGCTCCAATAGTGATAAAGCCGCTATATCACTTTTTTTAAAAGCTACCCTATAACGTTCAGCGACACGCGCAAATTTATATTCCTGTCTTAATAAGCGGCGTCGGGCGGGATTAGGCTCTTTACTAATCTCCTTCTCGATCTCTTCGGATGCCTTCAGTTCAAATCCTTCTTTGCCGCCAAATCGAGATATATAACCACCGGTAAGATCAACTGTTAACGCATGATTTCCGCATTCTTTTACAATACCTCTTAACTCAACATCGGTTCCTTTTACACCACGCTGGCGAAGCAGGTCTACACCGGTTTCGTCTGATATATTTTCAACTGAAATAGTATTATAATGATGTGGTTGTTCCTCTTCAAGTTCAGCTAATGGAAAACGAGTAGTTATAATCGATTGTATATTTGGCAAGTAACCACGTGATAATCGCAATACCAAATCACTCAACCGCTTGTCCTGAATCTGGCCCAATATCCCGCCTCGTGCGCCGTCATGCTGGACTTTTTCCAAACCATCGAGTACAAGCAGGCATGATCCGGCTTGCTGCAGTAGATCAAGCGTTTGGTAAAATGATGGGATTGGATTCGATTCATCATAAACTGTTCCCGAGAGCCAGGCGGCCAAGTGAGCAATAAAATTATCTGCATTAGGAGCATCATAGAATGAGAATACGAATAAACGTTCAGGTGTTGGCAATTTGGCGTTTTTGGAGATTTTGGGATCGTTAGGCAAAACATCCGGTATTTCGCGCAGGAAACGCTCGGCTATCGCCGTTTTGCCCGCGCCACCAATGCCCACCAGGGCGCATACTCCTGCGTGAGTATCCTTCCACCATTTGCATAGCTTATCAAACTCCGGGCGGTACTGCCAATCGCGGGCATGAAGAAGATGGTGTACGAAATTGATCTTTGTCGTAAATGCCATTTGTGTAGCCTTATCTGTATCAATTGTCAAACATTACTGAGGCGAGTCATTCGTGCTGTGGTTTGCCCCGGTTACTCTGGCATATCTACAGCCGGTTCTCAAAGATGCCTGGCCGTCGCCGTGATATGTATAGTCTATAATCTTGGTTTGATAGCAGAAAGTCAAGAGGTTTGTGTTGTGAATTTAACGCAGGTCGCTTTCCGACCGGAGGGAAAACCCGCCCCCCTAGATTCCCGTTTTCACGGGAATGACAGGCCACGTTTAGGTGCGGATGCCCGGCTTACTTCTCACTCGCCGGTCATGATAAACAGCGGCTGCATCTCGAAAGTTTTGTATTGAGGTCGGAGTCGATCCGTGTTGTAATGCTTCTCAACATTGACGAATTTCTTGGTGCTGGTTACCACATCGATAGGCATATTATCATAGCGGCCGTTTTTCAGAACCACCAATCGGCCGTGCACTCCCTTATCGATAAGATCCAAAGCCAGGTTGCCGTAAGCCATCGGTACGATAGAATCCATCGAATCGGGATCGCCGCCGCGAACCAGGTAGCCCAGCTTCTGAGTGATAGTATCAATCGGTCTGCCGTTGTTGAATTTGGGGGAGAGCTCCTTAATTTTAGCCGACACCAGATCGCCGATACCGCCCAGCTTGGCATGGCCGTAAGCGTCCTTAGCCGAATCCTGAAAAACCATCTCGCTGCCCTCGAACATGGCCCCTTCCGATACCAGCACAACCGAGTACTTGCTCGGGTTCTTATGCCAGTCGCTGGTCAGCAGTTCGGTTAATCTTTCGATATCGAATTTATACTCCGGAATAACGCATCGATTGCCGGCGCCGGCCATAGTCGGCAGCATCGCCGTAAAACCGGCATAGCGCCCGAATACCTCAAGGACTAAAAATCTCTCATGCGATCCCGCCGATGTACGGAGGTTGTTGGTCATCATAATCGTCCGGGTCACGCAGGTGCTGAATCCGATACAGTAATCGGTGCCCGGCACATCGTTATCCATTGTCTTGGGGATAGCGACTACGTTAACGCCTTCTTTATACAGCCTGACTCCATAGCTGAGCGTATCATCGCCGCCAATCGGAATGAGATAGTCGACACCCAGCCAATCCAGATTCTTGATAACCTCCGGCGTCAAATCATTCATTTCATCGTGATATTTATCCTGCAGATGCGATGGGATATTCACTTTGGCTATATGTCCCGGGTGAGTTCGGGAGCTATGCAAAAACGTACCGCCGGTCCGGCCCGCCTTGTTAACTATTTCCTCGGTCAGTATTTGATAATTGTCGGCGTTATCGGCATCGTTTTCACGGATAATCTCCACCGCGCCGGCCCAACCTCGCCGGATACCGATTACCTTGTAGCCTTCCCTGATAGCCCGTATGGTAACGGCCCTGATCGCCGGATTCAGGCCGGGGACATCTCCACCTCCGGTTAAAATCGCGATAACTCCTTTTTTATTCTTAACGTTTGCCATCAGGCTCCTCCGTTATATCTCTAGGGTAAAAACAAGTCTTGTTCGGCCAATCCAGTTAATTTTGCAGAGACGACTGCCAATTCGCGCTTAGTAATTATCATTATCTACAGTTTTTGTATCGGTAAATACCTTATTTGCCTTCACCTTAATCCCGATTGCCGATTATTTGACCTATAACCGAACATTTAAAAAGTATGTCAAAGAATACTATACTCATTAATAGCTCATAAGGTTCCGAAGGCATGTATTTACTTGTTAATCGATAACGCCATCTCTAGCTTTAAGATTAAAAATTTACTTAACCAGTCGTTTCAATAACTGTATCTGCCCGGCATGATATAGATCATGCGAGGCGACGCCATAGATTAATTTCGTGTAATTCCAGGCCGTGCCCTCTATTTGCTTAAATAGCTTCGATGATGGGAATTCCTTTATAGCTTCGATCAATTGGATATGCTGATTTCTCAGAAGCGTAAAATCTTTCTTCCACGATTTCAGGTCCGCTTTTTCAGGTATTTTCGGCCAGTTACTTGGTTTTCGGGGGAACGAACCTCTTTTGGCATTAGTCAACCATCTGTAGACCGTGTATTTCCAGTAGGCCGCGTGAAGCGCGATTTCCCAGATATTATGCCTTTTCAGCTGGGGGCGATATATAAGTTGAGCGGGTTTCAATCCTCGCAACGAGCCCTTCAAATTAGTCCCATGCCAGGCTTTTTTATCGAACGCTTGCTCTAGTAAATTGATTAATAATATTGAATCGGATTTTTTGCCTTTCTGCATAATCGTTCCTCCATTTAATACTATTCTTTAAAGAACAAGTAATTCTTAAGTAAGAGTATTATATATCATCATTTTACGAAATAGGGCAAACTAAATTTCTCATGAAGGCTATTGAAAAATCAGCCTTAAAAATCGAATAGTCTCTTTGCGTTGTCATTATACCGCGCGCTTATTTAATGTTAGATTAAATAGTGATTAGCTGCCCAGTATCTCGATTTTATTACCGCAAGAATTACATTTGAGATATTTGCCGTTAAATAAAGGCGAAAGCTGTAACAACGCCCCGCAAGAGCACGAGAATGATTCCCAACCATCGCTCTTTCGTCGATACGATACTTGCTTCGGCGGTTTACTTTTATTGATCGACGTTTCAGAATTATTATCATCGCCGCCTAAAGTTGTCAGCATGCCCGTTACCGCCGCCATTTCAACGATGGGAAATTCGATTTTGTTGTGGCATCGAGGGCATGTGCCCGGATTTTCTTTCAATTCCGGTGGTATTTTAATCCTGAGACCGCAAGCACAAATGAAAAACGTATAATCTTCAATAGCTCTCCTTAAATCGTCAATATCCCGCTTCTTTCTTTTAGTACTTTCGTTCGGTACGAATCCGGTTCGGGCTTCCCGTATTGGTGATTTTGTCGATTGATTCAGGCCGGATTTTGGTATCAATCCTGATTTTGCTCCCTTTACTTTCAAGAAAGCATCCTCATAATTTGAATAACCCGCTCCTCCTGAAATCTTTCTCAGCACTTTTATTCTATCATCTACAAGGGGATGAGTACTGGTCATTGCGAATAGCTTATCTGTGCCGCTTCGCAAAGGATTTACTATATACATAGGGGCGGTAACCTTATTGGCGGAGGGAAGAGTCATATCCGAAAGCGAAATTTTCTCCAAAGCCGAGGCCAACCCTTCCGGATACCTGGTTAGCCTGACCGCGGTGGCATCAGCCAGATATTCTCTTTTTCTCGAAATCGCGAAATAGAACAGATAGGCGGCAATCGGCGCCAGGATCGCAAAAACGATCGCCACCGCCCAGAGGATTAGTTGAGCGCGCCCTGATGAATCAGAGGATTTTGATCGAAACCTTCCCCTCGAACTACCGGTATACCAAAATCCGCGGAGAAATACACGTGAAATCAATACTATGCTGCCGAGCGTTACGCCGGCAAAAGTCATAAATAGAATATCGCGATTGACAATATGAGACATCTCATGGGCAATTACTCCCTGAAGTTCATCCCTGTTTAATTTCGATAATAATCCGGCGGTCACCGCGATTGCGCTATCTTCAGGTTTTATCCCGGTTGCGAAAGCGTTGGGCGCTTCATCATTTATTACATATATTTTCGGCATTACCGGCAAGTTGGCCGCGATCTTCATCTCTTCCACAACATTAAATAGCTGTGGGTGAATGTGCCTCTGTACCTGCCTGGCGTTGCTGGCAGCAAGTAGTATCGATTTACCGGAAAAATAACCGGTTACTGATAGAATTAACCAGATTACTACAGCCACCGCTATCGCGAAATCACCGCCGCTTTCGGGCCAGTAAGCGCGGCCGATTAGGTAGCTCATTACAATCAGGATCACGCCCATGCATATAAAAAGTATGATGGACTTTCTCTGGTTGGCTCTAATTAATTCCCACATCTGATTAATTAATTCGGCAAAAAAATCGATTGATAGCTAATTGAAATCGACTTTGGGTGCTTCCCTCTGGGCTTCATCATCGAGTTCAAAATACTCTTCTTGTGTGTATCTGAAGATATTGGCGATCATGTTCGAGGGAAACATCTGGATCTTATTGTTAAAAAACAGTACCTGATCGTTATAGCTTTGACGGGCATACGCGATCCGGTTTTCCGTTGAGGCCAACTCCTCCTGGACCGCCATGAAATTCGTATTCGCTTTCAAATCAGGATAATTCTCCACCAGTAGGAAAAATTTCCCCATCGCTCCGCTTAGCGCGTTTTCTGCCTTTGACTTATTGGCAATACCCTCGGCCCCCATTGCCGAACTGCGCGCCCGCGTAATAGCTTCCAGTGTTTCTTTTTCATGCTTCATATAGCCTTTGGCCGTTTCCACGATATTGGGGATCAGATTATATCTTCTTTTTAGTTGCACATCGATTTGTGACCAGGCGTTTTTAACCCCGTTTTTCAATCGTACCAGAGAATTGTATAAAGATGCTATATAAAACGCGATTATCGCTATTATTCCCCATGATATCCAGAATCCCATTCTTTGCTCCTTTCGATTTTATTGCCGATTTCGGCTAGAAAAAACATCACTCAAAAACTTGCGCACACGATTTTGATTTTCGCTACCAGCTAATATGTATACACTTTCTAATTCACCTTTATTCAGCCAAACTCCGTGATTCCTTATACATTTATCAAGAGTCAAATTCTTCTTTTCCCCGGCAAGGATTTTACTCATCTTTTTCAAGCATATAGGGCATTTTATGGATTTTTCGCCTGATTTGTCGGTCATGTCAAAAGAATCTAGAAATTCATCTCTTTTATCGGTATTTTCAAGCAGAAGCTCCAATTCGCCTGAATCGAGCCACAAACCCTCGCATATTTGACAATAATCTATTTCTACCTGGATTAGTTCGAGAACTATCATAGCTTTGTTGCAGATTGGGCAAATCATCTTAAGTCTCCGGATATTTCCATAATCTAATAAATATTATATGAAATTATAAAGAGAATATGAAGCTTTTATTTTGTTATGCCGGTTTGAGGAAGTATCGGCTTTGTATGATAATTATCTTTTCCAGAATGACGGCAATATCAGGGCCATCACTGTAAACAATTCGAGACGGCCGAGTATCATACAAAAACTGAGAAACAGCTTGCCGATTTCCGGGATGCCGGAAAAGTTCTCCAACGATCCAACCTGACCCAAGCCGGGGCCAATATTGGCAAGGCAGGATACTACTGAAGAAAAAGCCGTTGTTAAGTCTAATCCCAGAGCTGCCATGAACATCGAGCCGACAGCAAACACAATTATGAATAATATAAAAAATCCGGCTATCGATCTAACCGTTTCATCATTGATCGGATTATCACCGATTTTTATCGCGACTACCGCGTTAGGGTGGACGGCCTTGAATAATTCAGCCCGGACCGTTTTTATCAGGACCATAACCCGCGATATCTTCATTCCGCCGGCAGTCGAACCGGCCGACCCGCCGATAAACATCAAAACAATCATTAAAAGCCGGGCGTACTCGGGATAGGCATCGAAATTATCCGTGCCGTAACCCGTGGTTGTACTGATTGCTATAGTTTGAAATAACGCCTTGCGGAACGCCACCGTTGGATCGTGATGAATCGATAAAATAGAAAGCGCTAATATCAAAGTCGTTATTCCGACAACAACCGCGTAGGTTCTAAACTCCGGGTCCTTGAAAACTTTGAAAGTATTACCCTTGGCGAATAGATAGTACAGGTAAAAATTCACTCCCGCGGCGAACATGAAAAAGCAAATTACATAATCAATCGCCGGGCTGTTAAAGCCGCTTATCGACGCGGTCATAGTCGAAAAACCACCCGTCGACATTGTCGTCAAGCTATGACAGATGGCGTTGTATAAAGACATCCCAAATGCTTTTAATACCACGATTTCAGCCAGTGTAAGACCCAGGTATATTTTCCATAATATTGCCGATGTTTCTTTTAATTTGGGCCGGAAACTTCCGGTAATAGGTCCCGGTACTTCGGATTTAAATAGATGTTTGGCGCCAACACCCAATCTTGGTAAAATCGCGATAAATAAAACAATTATTCCCATCCCGCCTAGCCATTGAGTTAGAGAACGCCAGTAAAGCAGCGCCCGCGATTGATCCTCAACGACTATGATAGCGGTAGAACCCGTCGTTGAAAAACCCGAAATAGCCTCGAAGAAAGCGCTTGAGAAAGTACTGAATGTTTGTTCAAACATATACGGCAAAGCCCCGAAAATTCCGGCTGATATCCAACCAAATGCCGTTACTACGAGGGCTTCCTTGATATATAGGTCGCTTGTGCGCTTCCGGCCGATTAAAAACATTATCAAGCCGGAAACCGCGGTTATAGCTGTCGAATAGAGAAAAGAATTCACCGCTTGCCCGTCGTGATCGATATACGCCCAAATAAGCGAGGTCGACATGGCGGCGGCCATGACCAGACTTAGAAGCCCGATTAATTTAATGCTATGACGAATATCCATTAGACCGTCTTGAAAAGATTTTCGACTTTTGGCCTGACTTTTGGCGTGGTGAATACTATAACCGTATCGCCGGCCTCGACAATATCATTGCCGGTGGGAATAATAGCTCCTCGCCTTCCGGCAACGGCTCCGATAATAGTGCCCCTTGGAATCTTGAGGCTTTTCAGCTTCTTGCCAACCACTTTCGAACCTCCGGGCACCGAAAACTCCAGAATCTCGCCCTTGCCAAGTTCGATATCGGTCACCGATACTACTTCGCCCGTTCTCACATATTTTAAAATCTTGTTAGCGGCATAACGGCGAGGCGATATCGTGGCATCCAGGCCGAGGTGTTCGTAAACGGGCAGATAATCGGGCCGATGAACTATCGCGATCGTTTTCTTGCTGCCAAGTTCTTTAGCCAGCAAACCCGACATCAAATTTACTTCATCGCGCTTGGAGGCGGTCACAAACACATCGGCCTCCCAAACCTTTTCTTGCTTTAAAACCTCGATATCGGTCCCATCGCCATTTATTATTACCGCTTCCTTTAGGTTCTCGGCTAGTGTCTGGCATCGGGACTTCTTCCACTCTATCAATACGACAGAGATATTCTGGTCTTCGAGAAGCTTGGCTACGGTGAATCCGATTTCACCGCCGCCTAAAAGTACGACTTTCTCGGCTGCTATGCTTCTATGCGTACTAAAAAATTCGGCGCCGCTTTTAATCGCCTCTGTTTTGCCTATTATCGATATCTTATCGCCCTCTTTTAGCCTGGTATCGCCTGAGGGAATAATCAATTTATTATCGCGGATAATCGCCGCCACGAGCAGATCCGGCGGTATTTCCAGTTCGGCCAGAGGAATATCGGTGACACCTTCTTTGGCTTTTTGCGTTAGCTGCATAAGTGTCACTTTGTCATCGGCAAATTCCTCAATGAAGTTTGCGCCCAGATATTTGGCTAATTTGTTGATCTCGACGGCCGAGAGTATTTCCGGCGAAATAACCAAATCTATGCCATACAAGCCTTGATAAAAACCTCGAGTACCGGGCAGATAATCGCTGGAATCGACTCTGGCAATTACTTTTTTGGCGCCCTGATTCTTGGCAATAAGGGCAGTCAGGATATTCGCTTCATCGACATTGGTGACCGCGATTACCAGGTCGGCATGGTCGATTTCGGCTTCCTGGAGCGTGTTAATCGAGCCGCCCCGGCCAACTATCGATCTAACATCCAGCCGCTCGCTGATGGCCGTCACGAGCTCCGGGTTCATATCAATAACGGTCACATTATGACTCTCGTGAGAGAGAACTCTGGCAACATGTTTGCCAACTTCGCCTAATCCTATGATCACAACTTCCATAATTCTTCTCCTAAACAAACGAATCGGTCATTTTTCGACAGCCTTGATGACCGATTCAATGTCAAAATGTAAAATATAGGTCGATTTAGAGCAAGCTGAATTTTCAAAATTACCAAAATTCACTTGATTTTGAGGTCGCAAATATTTATCTAATAATATGGAAGGATTGTGGGCGCCCTGGCGCGCCGAGTATATATTAGGTCCAAAAGAAAAAGAGTGTATATTCTGTAGCCGTCTCAAACAAACGAGAGACAGGGATAATTTGATTTTGCATAGAGCAAAGAAGTCATTTATAATAATGAATCTTTACCCATATAATAGCGGACATCTCATGGTTGCGCCGAATGCCCATAAGGCCAAACTCGATGAGCTGACCAAGGCGGAGTATACCGAGATGTTTCAACTTCTGACTATTGGCTCAAAACTTCTGACTACGGCCATGCCCGCCGATGGGCTTAATATAGGCATTAATCTTGGTGAAGTTGCCGGTTCGAGTATTAAAGAGCATTTACATATCCATATTGTTCCCCGTTTTACGGGCGATACTAATTTCATGCCGGTAATTGGCCTGACTAAAGTTCAATCGTTCGCTTTATTAGAAACTTACGATGCGTTTAAAAAACACTTAAAGAAGCTGTTGAAATCGTGAAAATACCGAAGAAAAAAGAGCTTTTAGAACTTCAAAAAAAATATCGCACCGATAGAAAAATCGGCGAAGTTTACGGTGTACCGGGGCGACTGGTGGCTTATTGGCGCTCGAAAAAGAATATCGGGCCTTACAGTTTACCAAAATATTCCCGTGATCGAATTATCGATTTATGGGAGCGCTATGGCGATGACAGGTTAGCCGGCAATGAACTTGGGATTTCCGGCCCGGGCTTCCGTCGCTGGCGTATGGAGTATAGTATAAAAAATAAACCACCCGTTTTAAAAATGGAACAACTCGAATTAGGTTTTCTCGATACGCCGCGATCAGGAAAATCGTCACGACGCGAAACGTATGTTCAAAAAATAATGGCTAAAAAGTCCGGCTTAAAAACGGTCGAAACTGGACAGGTTGTCGATATCGCCCCCGATTTCGTTGTCGCGGTCGATAATGCCGGTTCAACCATCAGCCAATTCCTTAGCAATGGCCATACTAAGGTCTGGGATTCCTCGAAAATTGCCGTTGTATTAAATCATATGCCGATGTCTTCGGAAGGCAACAGCGCCGATGAGCAGAAGAAAATCCGCGAATTCGTAAAAAAACAGGGTATTCTAACTTTCTATGATATCGGCTGGGGGATTTCACATCAGGTTATTATCGAAGAGGGCTTGATTTTGCCCGGCCAATTAGTGTTGGGCACTGATCACTATGCCGCCGCGCCGGGTTGTATCGCCGCTTATTCGACGAAAACCACTGCTGCCGAGATGGCGGAAATCTGGTCCACCGGCAGAAGCAAAGATTGCGTCTCCCAAACGATTCGAGTCAATATAAATGGTTATCTATCGCGTGGAGTCTCTACCAGCGACATTATCTTGAAATTGATCCGCGATATAAGTGAGGTGACCGCTAACGATAAAGCCGTCGAATTTTATGGCCCGTCCATTTCGGCGATGACTATTTTGCAGCGATTCACATTAATCAACCTGGCAATCGAGGCCGGAATAAAATCGGCGGTTATACCGTTTGATGATGTCACGGCGCGATTTATAAAGAAAATAACCAAAGCCAAATTCAAACCGATTAAAGCCGATACCGACGCGGCCTATGATGGCGAAATCGAAGCGGATATTTCCTACCTGACCCCTCAAGTAGTCTATCCCAATAGCTTCAAGCATACTACCGCCGTTGAAGAGATAGCGGGCAAACATATAAATCATGTGGTTTTGGGCGGATTTACCAGCGGCTGTTTGGATGATCTCGAGATCGCGGCTACTATACTAAGGGGACGGCGCATACATCGCGATACCCGCATGATGATAATACCCGGTTCGCGTAAAACTTACCTTGATGCTATCGATAAGGGTTACATTCGTACTTTCGTCGAATCGGGATGTCTGGTATTGAGCCCCAGCTATGGCGCTTGCATGGGCGCCAACCAGGGAATGTTGGCCAAGGGCGAACGCGCTCTGACAACCTCCAAGATAAAATCCGTTAAAACCAACGGCGATAGAAACCACGAAATATATATCGCCTCGCCGGCTACAGCCGCGGCTTCCGCCCTTAAGGGCGCAATAACCGATCCTCGTCAATACCTTTTATAGAAACCTTAGCTTTAAATTTCAAAAATTCTATGAGTGAATAGGCTGGCACCGCGTATGTTTTAACCCTTCCTCGGTTATATTCCATAACTGAGTACCCATAATCTTTGCTTTCGCTTCAGCTCGGGGCTGATGGCCATATTCGATAATAAGCGTACCTTCTTTTTTTAAAATTCGATGAAGCTCTTGTAGAAATTCCGATGGATTTTTTATCATATGAAACATATCCAGGGCATATATCATATCCGCGTCGTTATCGCTAATATCGCAGGAATAACCATCCGCCAACAATGGTTTGACATTATTTAACCCGTTTTTTATTATTTTCTTGCTAACAGCTTCGATCGATAAAGGATGAATATCGACAGCATAAACCAGGCCATCGGCACCCACTAATTTTGACGCACGCTTGATAAAACTTCCGGTGCCGCAGCCATAGTCGACTATAACAAAGCCTTCTTTTATCCCGAAACTATCCAGACGCTTATCAATGGAAAAAAAGATATCCCGGAGATTGAATATAAAAGCCATCATTCTGAATGCCAAGTTCGGCATTTTCTCCGCTTCTTTGCCGGTCATCGTATCTTTGATAGTCATGATATCGCTCCTTTATTATGTTTGCTTATTATATGAAAATGATAACTATCTGAAAAATCAAGTTATCTCTTTTAAACGATATCCCCAATAAAAATTATATTGAAAATAATCCCTTCTTTCAATTTTAAAAAACTAATAGCAATCGGCAGGCAGACAGATTCTCTTCTCGATTGTTTTTTTCTTGATAAACATCTTATAATCACCTATAATTAAAGCGAATCTTCTGGGGGGATTTGGAACATGAAAATGGCTATTTTGAAATATATGCAAGGAGGATATAATGGCTGAAACTATTAAAAGGATCGAATATTTCTACGCGATTGTTGAAGATAGGCCGGGCGAAGCGCGCAAACTGCTCGAATTTTGCAGCGCTCACAGTGTTAACTTGATTAATTTCACGGCATTTCCTGTCGGCGAAAAACTGTCACAACTAGATTTCGTCCCGGAAGACGCGGAAAAATTAAAAATGGCGGCGCAAGATGCCGGTATTGACCTGTATGGCCCTAAGAAGGCATTTCTAATCCAGGGCGAAGAGAGATTGGGCATTCTCGTGGAATACCATCTACGATTAGCCGGCGCCGGAATTAACGTTCGGGCCGCTAATGGCACAAACGATGGTCGGGGAGGATTCGGCTATATCCTCTGGGTAAACCAGGATGATTACGAAAAGGCCGCTGCTACTCTAGGAGTATAGTTTAATCACTCGAATGCCCCGTAGCCAACGGTTCCACTTCCTTTTCGGATGAAACAGTTAATAGTAGCTCGTTTTATTTGTTGTTATTTATGTAAATATATATCGCTTTCGCTGAAACTTATCGATCAGCTCCACGTAGCTTATAATGGAACCAAAAAATTTAGCGCTTTTTTTGTTTCATACGCTCCGATGCTCGGCAGGGGAAACCTTGCCGGGCATTTAAATTGATTTGATGGCTTTGCTTGGATTTGTTTATATTATCATGATTTGAATTAATCGTAAACAGTCCTGAAGGTTTACTTGCTCGGCGCGAAATTTAACCGGATCATAAGCGAGTATGGCTTTGCCTGGCCAGCTTTGATAGGCTCGCAATCTTACATTCAGGTTGGCGATATGTCTTGTTATCTATTGAAGCGAAGACTTAACAAGAGGCCCCTACTGGTAAAATGACCGTCAACTTTAAAAATGCTAACTCCGCATAATAATGAAATTTTCAATGAGTTAGCCGCCCCTATCGAATAACCAATTGATAGCATAGCTCTTGTCAATTTGGGTTTTGAATCAATAAAATAACTTTCCTGTACAATTGTAGGGCCGCGCCATATCGGTATCGAGTCGTTGGGGCTATATTTAATATCCATCCAATAATCATAAGATACTTCATATCCATAGGCGTAATCGTTTAGTTGTATTGTGGTGCTATGATCTTTTGCTTTATTCGTGATCTCAGATTTAAAAGCGCCTTTACCCCCATAAATGATGCATCTAACTTCATTGATATTAAGTAAATCAAATGATCCCAGAAGCATAGAATGGCGCCTATTTTCTTTAGCGATTGGCCCGGTATAATTAGTACCTGATGAGGTAGTATTATACTCGCTGGCCGAACTTCCGGATAAACCTTCAATTCGAAGTCCAAATCGGTTTACCCTGAAGCCGATCGCTCCAGAAAAATTGCCTGTTCCCCAGTTCAAATCTGAATCATTCAATCTGTTTTTTAGGGAATTTGAGGGATAACAATCGTCGGCGGCCATATCAATATGACAGGAAATTCCGGTCCAGAAAGCAGACTGATAGTTTTCGGAAAATGTAACTAATTTATTTTGGGAGTAGATATTTGGTTGAGTAATAACCAGAATGAAAAACGATAAAACAGAAATCCTAAGTTTCATCTTCATAATATTAATATAACTTTAATTGTACCCGCCGTCAATATTCGCTTTCATTCGGCAACACAAGCGTATTGGCCAAAATACAGGCAGACACAACCTGTCGTGCCTTAACGCCTGCAAAATAACATTGACACAATTCCTTGGATGATTATATAATCGTTTTTTATAATCACATCTAAAATTCCCGAAAAAGAGAATACAAGAAACCGGGAGGTAATTTTGAATTTCAAAACTTTGATGATCATCAAGGCGGTAGTCTGTCTGGGTTTCGGCCCGGTGCTGTTGCTTTTCCCCGAACAGCTTTTAAATCTATTGGGCTTAACGTTCTGTGTGGGGGCGGCGTTTACCGCGCGGGAATATGGCGCGGCGCTTATTGGCAATCTCATGCTGACATGGTTTGCCAGAGGCGTGGAAGCGTCAGTAGCAAGGCGCGCGATTATCCTGCATCTTTTCGTTTATGACGCCATAGCTCTAGTGGTTACTTTGATTTTCGTGCTTACCGGTCGGCCGGCTCCACTAGGCTGGGGCATAGTCGTTGTCTACCTATTTTTCACGATAGGCTACGGCTATTTTCTGCTTCCGCAAAGGAAGACAGCCTAGTTAGGTTTTTATGGTTACACGCTCTCCGTTATCCGGTAAAATTATATGGTGATTTCCCGCCCGTAGGGGCGTATCGACATACGCCCGGGGGAGGGGCAGACGGGGACGTCTGCCGCCCACTAAAACGCCCTATTCATTTAATTCCGGCAAGATGCAGATCATAATACTCAACCCTACCCCAGACAGTCTTATCCCCTTTCCAGTCCATTTGGTTACCGTCAAGGGTGCTTTTTAATATCTGTCCATTTGCTCCGGTGACAAGGAATTCTATCGGGTGCACGTATACTATCGGCACATTTCCTTCCTTGGAACGCTGGCTGACTACCTGATCGTTCTTGGCGCCATAATCTCCACCACCCGCGCAGATTACCAGCCTCGCGCCGTTGTCTTTAAGCTCTACCATCGCCTCCGGAAATTGGCGGTCGTAGCAAATCATAAAACCGATTTTACCGAACTCGGTTTCAAACGTGGGTATACGTTTGCCGGGAGTATATATACCTTCCTCGTCAACCCATAAATATTTCTTGCGATAAGTACCGATATGTTTGCCATCGGGGCCGATTAGAGCCGTAGAGTTATAAATTTTCTCGCCATCCAACTCTGTTATAGCCGCGGCTAAATAGATATCCAACTCATCGCATAATTTTCGGAGCTTTTTAAAATAAACGCCGTCTGGAATGGGCTCAGCCAGAGATCGCAGCTTATCTTCGGATAGTTCGAGATTGCGGGCGCTGTAGCCGTCAAGGAAGCATTCGGTTGTGCAAATTAATTTGGCCCCATTGGCGGCGGCCTCCCGGATTAGTATCTCGGCCTTATTATAGTTAGCCTCAACATCCTCGGGAATCCATTTGAGTATCAATCCAGCTACTTTGATAGTGACCTCCTCACTTCCGCTCTTATCACAGGCGCTTATGCTTACTATGATAATTGTTATCATAACAAACAATCTGACAACAAGCCCGGTAATTTTATTCCGCACATAGTTCATTCTTTGATGATTATACGATAGAATCGCGGTTAGTTTCTATCAAAATATTTCCCGAGGCTGAACCGCATCGGCTAAGCCAGGGGGAGGGGCAGGCGGGGACGTCTGCCGCCCACAACAATATCATTGCCGCGTGTAGGGGCGTGGTCTAAGACCCGCCCGCTATCGGGTCGATATGAGTTCGGCCCCTACGCAAACTAACCCACTCCCGCTATCGCCGGAGATGAGGCATCTTGCGGTTAATTGAATAAACTCAGTCGAAACGTGTATAATATATTAGATTGCAAAGACATGTGTAAAATCGTATAATGTCCTGCAATAAACTTTTTGAACAAGTAAGAAGGAGCAGCAAATGCCAAAATGTCCGTACTGCGAGAAAGATGTTACCCTGGAATCGACCAAGAAAGACAGCCAGGATGAGTTGAAAAAGGAAGTTGAGGGATTTATCAAGCGGGAGGTGATGTATTCCTGCCCGCATTGCGATAAAGTGCTGGGCTTCGCCTTCTTCTTCGGCGGTTTAGCTACCGGGCGCCCGTAGACGGGAACATTGTGTAAGGACAGATCACCTGATCTGTCCGCCCCGCCCTCGGACAGTCCAAATGGACTATCCTTACAAATACTCATTGCCGCGTGTAGGGGCGTGGTCTAAGACCCGCCCGTTTTCGGGCCCATTTGGGCCCCTACGCAAAGTAACCCACTCCCGCTATCACGGGAGATGGGGCACCGGGGACACAATTATAAATAATCTATGGAATAATGTTTAAAGGAAATTGTATAATAATTAGTAGAAATAATTTTGCATTTATAGCTTTGAAATTCTAGGAGGAATAATGATTAATATACACAATCTTACTAAGATATTTTTATTATCCGCCATTATCATGGGATTAAACTGCGGAACTTTAAATTATTATAAGGGATCATTTACATACGATAATATTAATGCGGCGGATAAGATAATTAAAAAAGCGCCACTAAATTGTGAAGAGGCTATCAATCAAGCTGATATTCTGGATGATGCGATTGATGATTTGTGGATTGTTACTGTGGGGATTGATTATGATAGTACCAACAAAGTGTTTGATAAAATGAATGTTTATTCTATAGAAAAGATGAGTCGCTTAATACTGGCAATCGAATTCGATTCGGCATGTGTGGGTAGCTATGAGAGATTAGGCGACTATGCCGCCCGGCAAATGTATTACAGTGATAGCTTAATTGATACGGCTAAATATTGGTATCGATTGGGCCTGCGATATGCTCCCGATGATCCTGTTCTTTCCAGTCATCTAGCTTTTGTTCTGGAAATGTCTGATTCCACGGACGCGGCTAAACAATCGTATGAAAAGGCAATTAGGGATTCCGCTTGTGCTTTTAATTCAATGTCTTCTATTGAGAGAATAAACGCCGGTAGCCTAATGATTGAAAATTTCTATAAAAGTGAAGAAGAAAGCTATATACTTTTTGAGCGTCGCCAAATTTATACATTGGGCAAGCCAAGTGTAGCCTATTATAAAGTTTATGCCGATGGCAGATGTGAGATCAAGGATTATACTGGGAATTCTGATAAAATGATGAAAACTAATCATACTCTCGACTCGTGCTTCATCGATAGTCTGCTACGTGTGATGAAGTCTGCAAATTTTATGTCGTTAACCAATCCGTTTAAAACTGAACGTATTGGACGTGACGATATTGATTTTCATTATGTAAGCCAATGGCATCTTCCTGATTACACGATAACATATCATTTACCCGCTTTAGAACATTCAGTATGTATATATGGCCTAGGTGCAATCTATGGCGTAAATGCTACCAGGGATGTGCTTTCTATATCTCATATACCCGATTTAAACACACCAACGGATTCTTATGTTATGAACAAACTGGGAAAGTTAGCTGATATTTACAAAAGATTATTCGAATATCGAAATAATGTGATTAATTAATTTCTTAAGGCAGGAGCCCCCGCTCCTGCCCTAAGCAATCTCTGCCTAAACCAAATCCGAATCCGATTTGATATAATCCCCATACTCCCGCATCGGTATCTTCACGCCTTTGGCGTCGGCTACCTGCTCGGCTTCTTCGTAGCCGGCGTCCACGTGACGGGCTACGCCTATGCCGGGGTCGTTGGTCAGCACGCGTTCGATACGGTCGTCCATCTCCTTCGTGCCGTCACAGACTACCACCTGCCCGGCATGGATGGCGTTGCCGATACCGACACCGCCGCCGTGATGGATACTCACCCACGAAGCGCCTGAGGCGGTGTTGAGCATGGCATTGAGAAGCGGCCAGTCGGCGATACAGTCGGAGCCGTCCTTCATCGATTCGGTTTCGCGATAGGGGGAGGCCACCGATCCGCAATCGAGATGGTCGCGGCCGATCACAATCGGCGCCGAGATTTTGCCGTCCCGGACGTATTTGTTGATCTCCAGGCCCATGCGGTCGCGCTCCTTGTAGCCCAGCCAGCAAATCCTGCATGGCAGACCCTGGAACTGCACTTTGTCATGCGCCATCTTGATCCAACGGTTGAGCGGTTCGTTATCGGGGAACAGGTCATGAATCATCTGATCGGTCACGTGGATATCTTTCGGATTGCCGGAGAGCGCCGCCCATCTGAACGGGCCTTTGCCTTCGCAGAACAGATTACGCACATAAGCCGGCACGAAACCGGGGAACGAAAACGCGTCTTCATAGCCGGCAGTCATCGCCTGGCCGCGAAGGTTGTTGCCGTAATCAAACACATTGGTCCCGGCCTTAACGAACCCGACCATCGCCTCGGTATGCTTCACCATCGACTCGTAAGCCATTTTAATATAAGTCTTTGGGTCAATGAGACGTAATCTCAATGCTTCTTCAAATGTAATTCCCGCCGGCACATAGCCGTTAAGCTCATCATGCGCCGATGTCTGATCGGTGACCAGATCGGGGATCACGCCACGCCTCAAAAGCTCGGGGAAAACATCCGCGCAGTTGCCCACCAGGCCAACCGAGAGCGGCTTTTTGGCTTTGGTGGCCTCATCGATTTTCTGAAGCGCCTTATCCAGATCGGTCTCCATTACGTCGCAGTAGCCGGAATCGAGGCGTTTCTGTATCCGGGCCGGATCGACCTCCACACAGAGAATCGCGGCGTTAGCCATCGTGCCCGCCAACGGCTGAGCACCGCCCATACCGCCCATCCCGCCGGTTAAGATAAACCGTCCGGCCAGGTTGCCATCGCCGAAATGCTTGATCCCGGCGGCGACGAATGTCTCGTAGGTGCCCTGAAGTATCCCCTGGGAGCCGATATAAATCCACGATCCGGCGGTCATCTGGCCGAACATTATCAGGCCCAGATCCTCGAGTTCGCGGAATTTATCCGGCGTGGCCCAGGCCGGCACCATATTGGAATTGGCGATTAGCACGCGTGGGGCATAGGGGTGCGTCCGGAATATGCCAACCGGCTTGCCCGATTGCACAAGCAGCGTCTCATCGGATTCCAAATCCTTAAGCGAGGCGACAATGCCGCGCAGGCATTCGGGATTGCGGGCCGCCTTGCCGCGGCCGCCGTAGACAACCAACTCAGACGGGTTCTCCGCCACTTCGGCATCGAGGTTGTTCAGAAGCATCCGCAGGGGCGCTTCGGTTTGCCAGCTTTTACAGTGAAGTTTATTGCCATGAGGGGCTTTTAGTTTGGTCAGATCCATGTCTCCTCCAATTAATCTTAAATTTATATGTATTCTAAATACCAATTAAAGCTTATATGTTGGATTTATCAACTGCTTTTTATATCAATAAAGTATTAACCGGATGACATTAATTGGAATAAATTCGGATTATTGTCTATAAATTGAAACACGAAGTTACACAATTATTACCTCTACGTCATCATAATATTGCTTACATCCGATTATTAGAGTAAAACGATGAAAAGGAAGGGGCTAACAAGAATATATCGGAGGAACCAAACGGTGGGGCTAATTCAAAATAAAATCAAAAGCTTAAGCATTAGCATTAAAACAATAGGCGTAACATCGCTATTAATAGTTATTCTGCTGGGATTATCCTTTTCATTCCTTCTCAATAGACAGCAAAATATCGATATTGAAAAGAAAGAACAGGAATTATTGTCAATCTCGTCTATGCTACTAGAGGGGATAGAATATCCCATGCTTCAGGGCGAGATGGATGTCGTAGGATCAATAGTCAATTTGACCGCCGAGAAAAAATTATTGGCCGGCGTAAGGCTGATTAATCCGACTAATGAGATTTTAATTTCAAATAACAGCGATGAAGTTGGAGACAAAATTAATAATCCGGTTCTGACCAGTACTCTGAAATCCAAAACGGCTAATTACCTGGCTCAAGATAAACAGTTGAAATATTATTCACCGATTATTTCTGATGAACGATGCCTTGATTGTCATGATGGCAAGGCCGGCGATTTATTGGGCGTTTTTGAGATGACATCTTCCACGGATGATATTATCGGTCAGCATGCCCAGAACCGATCCGTCTTTATTATTATCGCGTTGGCCGTTTTGACCGTAATCATGGTGGGGATTTATTTTACTCTGAAATATACCGTTATTAAACCCGCCAAGCTTGTAAAAGACACTCTGATGGATATTGCTCAGGGCGAGGGCGATCTGACTCGGAGGATCGATATAAAATCCAATGATGAAATCGGCCGGTTAAGTTACTGGTTTAATACATTCGCCGACAAACTGTATGGTATTATTTCCCAGGTAGCTCAAAATACGAATCAACTTGCCAAAACCGCTTCCGAAATTTCGCAGTCATCCGAATTGCTTTCATCCGGTGTGATGGATCAGACTAATCAGACAACGCAGGTAGCGGTAGCTATTGAACAGATGACCGCGACCATTATAGAATCATCCAAAAACGCCAATGAATCGTCAATAAAGACAGATAAAACCGCGTCTTTATCACGGGAAGGGAGCCGATTTGCGATTGACGCCTCAAACGGGATGGATAATATAATCGATTCGTCGAAAGTAACGGCTCAAAATATAGGAAGCTTGGCTGAAAGAGCCGGCGCTATCGGCGAGATTATCCAGATCATTGATGATATCGCGGACCAGACCAATCTTCTGGCGCTGAATGCCGCTATCGAAGCCGCCCGGGCCGGCGAACAGGGACGCGGTTTCGCGGTGGTGGCCGATGAGGTGCGCAAACTGGCCGAACGCACAACTATAGCCACTAAAGAAATCGCCGAAACTATTTCAGCGATTAATTCAGACATCACCACAGCCAACAGCCAGATTGAGGATTCCAGGCGAGTAATAGATAACGGAAAGAAATCGGTATTAGAAACCAATTCATCGCTTGATGAAATATCGACTTCGGTGGAATCGATTGGGGATATGATGAATCAGTTGTCGAAGAGCGCCGCCGAACAATCGGATACCACCGAACAAATATCAAAGAACATCGAAAACGTGAACCAGATATCCAAAGAAACTGCCGCCGGCGTTAAGCAGTCATTTAAAGCCGCCGAACAGCTTACCCAACAAGCCGACCAACTTAAAGAGCTTGTTGAAGGATTTAAACTATAAATATGTTGTTATTATTCCAAATTATTAATTATTAGCGGATAAGCAAATTCAACGGCCGGATTGCTTATCGTATCGCCTGATCATCATCCCGGATGCTTTAACCATCCCAAGCTTTTCATAATAGGCTTGAAGGTTTTCATCACAGATAAGATCGATCATATATAAATCTTTATAATGTGTTATCACCCGCCTCACCAACTCCTTACCGATTCCATTACCCTGATAATCCGGCAATACTTCCAGAAGCGGGATATAGGCGCATAGCACATTATCACTAATCGCCGATATGAAACCGACAACCATGCTGGTTTGATCATCAACGGCCAATTCGATATGATCGCTCTGATGCAATATTCTCAGAAGCGTTTCAGGCGATGGCGGATTAAGCCAACCGACAAAAAAACCTTGAAGGTTATTCGCCGTTAAACCCTCGGGCGAATCAGTATATATTATCATTTTTTCCCAATCAGGAAAACAGTTCTATTTTCCCGATAAGCGATACATTTGAGGCTTGGTGTTGGGAATCTTCTCGATGATTTTCCTGGCCTCCAGGTCTAACTTCACGACCTCAACATACCAGCGAATCGATCCCTCGAAACTATCGGCCAGCCAGTTGTTGATCATATTGACGAGTCCTGAATAGGAAAGCTCCTGCCGCGCCTTGAAGGCGTCGAGAATGTTTTCCTTCATGATCTCGTATTTGACCTGACTGATGTTGACTCCGGTTTTACTCTTATCCGGATTCATGGTCATGAATTTTTCAGGTTTTTGGGCCACAGAGCCCCCTCTCTACATTGGTCTATATAGTTATGTTTAACATATTTGGTCAAATAAAGCAATAGGAAAGATTTAATATCATGGATAGTAATAGTCCATATTGATATTACTGATGGCTAATTAAATCTAATTATACCTTATAAATACGCATTAATTTTCTGATCAATATAACTGATGAAAATCGATTATTGAATACGTATATCAATTAACTCATTTGACAACTAAGCATATAAACATTATTTTCCCCGAATGGATAATTACGACAAACTCAAAGCCGAAGCAACCGAACTGGGCGTGGATCTTTTCGGCGTATCGGAAACATCCAGGTTGGAGCGGTATTTCGATAATGAGATAAAACAGGCGGCCGCCGGTTTGCCCTATACTGTCACGATTGCCGTTCGGCTTAGCCGGAAGGTGTTTGATACTTTAACCGACGGACCTAATATCCTCTACAAGCATCATTACAAAACCGCCAATTTCAGGCTTGATGATACAACATTCAGGTTAGGGCAATATCTTCAGGCGGAAAGCTATGACGCGTTACCGATCCCGGCCAGTGTCTATACGAATTGGGATAAGCAGCAAGCGCATCTGTCACAACGTCATGCCGCCATAAATGCCGGTCTTGGTTATCAGGGATTAAACGGCCTGCTGGTTCATCCCGACCACGGCGCGTCGGTACGGTTGGCCAGCATTTTAACCGATATGCCGCTTCGCGTCGATTCCTCTCTTGATATCGATTGCGGCAATTGCCGGGCCTGCGTAAAGGCTTGTCCCGTTAATGCTATCTCCAGCTTAGGTCCGGCGGAGTTTGACGGCCAGGCCTGCTACAAGCGTTTGCAGGAGCACGCTCAAAGACGAGGAATGGGTGTTATGATCTGCGGACTTTGCATTAAAGCCTGCAAGGGTCCTAACCGGGAACCGAAGAGATGAGCATTCAAAACCCGCCCCGGGTAAAACTAATTTGTGCCGTTACATTCGCGCCGCGGATTAAACTCGATGATATCATGTTCAGCCTCGAGAGGGCTTTTGGCATGGTCGATAGCAAATCACCTGTTATCGCTTTCGATCACACCGATTATTATCAGGCCGAAATGGGCCCCGATTTAAAAAAAACAATATTAAGCTTTGATTACGCTTTCAAACCCGAAGACCTCTGGATTGCCAAGCGCACGGCAATCGATATCGAATCCGTCTTCGCCAAAGACGGCAAACGCGGGATTAATCTGGATCCCGGCTATCTGGAAACATCCAAGCTGGTACTGGCCTCAACGAAAAATTTCTCACATCGCGTCTATCTAAATGAGGGGATTTATGCCGAGATAACTTTGATTTTCGCCGATGGCAAATTCCAGAAACTTCCCTGGACCTACCCGGATTACCTGGATAAAAATATTTTCGATTTCCTGACGAAAACCAGAGAAGGTTTAAAAAATAATTTAAGATAGTACTAAAAAGTTCTCAGAATATTTTTATATTTCGTTTTTTGCATTTTTACCGGCTTTATAGATTGACAAACAGGCCGATAAAATGGCTATGAAAGCCAAACCGGTACAACGCTGGTACTCTCGCGAGGTAACCGCTACGGGTCATCTGGTAGATTCGGGCATAATGTCGGATGTCCTGGACAAGATTATCGGGCTGGGAGGTAAGTTCGAGATTACCTCGTTTGAAATGGGTAAAACCAATGTCGACCAGACTAACGTCAACATCGTTGTTAAATGCCAATCAAGGAAACAACTTCTTCATATAGTCGAACAATTGCATGATTTGGGGTGTTCAACGGTCGATGATAAACCGGTCACCCTGAAAAAGGCGGCGAAAAACCGTGTTGCTCCCGAAGGCTTTTATTCAACCACAAACCATCAAACCCATATCCGTCTTGACCGGCGATGGTATAAAGTCACCAACCAACGAATGGATGCGGTGATCGCCATCCGGGGCAATAGAATCGAATGCGTCAAACTGCGCGATATCAGCCGTGGCGATAAGATAGTGTGCGGCCTTGATGGTATAAGAATAACGCCCGAATTCAGACATCGCGATCGTAAAGATTTCGGATTCATGTCGGCCGAGGTTTCATCCGAGAAAAAAGTCCAACTGGCGGTTGCCGAAGTGGCCTCGATGCTGGCCAATAAGCGTAAGAAAGTTGCAGTGGTCGCCGGCCCGGTAGTTATTCATACCGGCGCCGGGGAGGCGCTATGTAAACTTATCCGAAAGGGCTATATTGATGTGCTATTGTCAGGTAACGCGCTGCCGGTGCATGATATAGAAGAGGCGTTGTACGGAACTTCGCTTGGTATTGATACAAAAACCGGTAAGGCCGTCGAAGGGGGCCATAGACACCATATAAGGGCGATTAACCAGGTTTATAAATATGGCTCGATCAAGAAAATGGTCAAAGCCCGGGCTCTGCAGTCCGGTATAATGTACACTTGTACGAAGTATGGTGTGCCATATGTTCTGGCGGCCTCGCTTCGCGATGATGGTCCATTGCCGGAGACGATCAGCGATATGATAAAAGCCCAGGAAGCCTATTCCAGGGCCATTAAAAATACCGATTTGGTGATTATGTTATCCTCGATGCTTCACTCCATTGCCACTGGCAATATGCTTCCGGGCAATATTAAAACTATTTGCGTGGATATAAATCCATCAGTAGTGACGAAATTGGCCGATCGCGGCTCGAAGCAGGCAATTGGCGTGGTTACCGATGTCGGTCTTTTTCTAAACCTTCTGGCATCAAAACTATAAATATATATGACAATTTTTACCCTTCTCAATGATTTAACAGTCAGTTTGTAAAATTTTACACTATTTTATTATTGACAAAATCCGATAGGTGTAGTAAAAATCCTAGATGTTCAATAGTGGGAGATGTTCAACGATTAAACACTTGGGGTTGTAGAGGTAAGTAAACCCAATCGCATTAGGAATCAACCACTTATGGAGTGCTGAAAAAGAAGAGCTTGATTATTTTGGCTGTTCTTCTCGAAGATTGGTAACAAATTATACTGAATATGAAAAATCCTCCTTTAATCGTCGCTAGAGCGGTGCAACACTTAACCTGTTGGTGTAAAGCATATTACGCTATGCGCAACATGGCTTTGGCGGGCAGGCACGCAGTTTGCAAGTAATTGTGCCTGAAGGAGGGAAATTATGCACCACAAAATGAGAAACACGATAATAATAGTACTCGTCGTGGCCATGCCTTTAATCGCTTCGGCTTCCGGCACAACGGCTGCCGATTTTCTTAATATTAATGTATCGGCTTATCAGGCTTCATTAGGTGGCGCGGGGAGCGCCTTAAGCGACGATATAGCGGCCAGCTATTTTAATCCGGCCGGCCTGTCTAATTTAGAGAAGCCCGGCGTCAATTTTATGCATAATCTTTGGTATCAGGATATATCATATGAATTTTTAGGCGGCGCTTTCCCTGTTGGTGGGAAAACAACTATAGCCGCTTCGGCGGCCTATTTGCATATGGGTCAGATAGAAGGTTATAATGCCTTAAATCAGAGTACCGGCGCGATCAGCCCTCATAGCTTGGTTGGCATAGTCTCTTTCAGCAGGAGTATAAGCCATAGTTTATCGATAGGCTTAAGCGGTAAATATATTACTGAAAAACTCGATGATGTTTCCGCGACTGGCTACGCTTTCGATTTAGGCGCTCAATTTCATTTTAGTGATTTCAGTATCGGCGCCGTGGCCAATAATATCGGGCCCAAAGTAAAATATGAAACCGATAGCTTCAGCCTGCCAACCTCGGTTTCGTTTGGTACGGCTTATAGTTCATTTCAATTGCCGGTGACCATATTGGCCGGTGCTAATGTACCTTTTGATGGCAAAACCTCATTTGCGGCCGGTCTTGAATACCAGATGGCCGGTTTCATGTCATTACGATCGGGATACGGTGGCATGGGCGGCGATAACGCCTCCAATTCCCTCAATTTGGGAGCCGGGCTGAATCTGGCCGGTATTAATATTGATTACGCGTTCAATCCCGGCGGCGATATGGGCCAAACTCATTTCTTCTCGTTTACGCTTAGCTTCGGCAGTAGCCGTCAGATTAACTTCGATAATTCGCAACCTGTTGAAATAACTCCCGCGCCTGCTGTTATAAGCGAATCAGATGTCGAATCTTCGCCGGCCGCAGCCGTGATTGATGAAAATTCGATTAAGGATGATAAATTGGCCAAATCGACTTATGTGGTTTGCGCTGGAAATTTCAGTGATCGTGAATCTGCCGAAAAGCAGGTTGAAGTGCTAAAAAGATTCGGGATTAAAAGCAAAACCGAAGCCCAGGCTGAAGGCAAATACAGGGTGACGGTAACCAAAACGGATAATTTTGATAAAGCTGAGAAGCTTCAGAAAAAGATAATCTCTGAAGGATTCAACAGCACTGTTGATACAGAATAATAACTCTTCCAGGTTTATGTGATAAAGGGGTCATTGCGGGCCCCTTTTTTTTATTTGCTTGACTTGCTAATCCAGTATTGCTTAATAGATATTTATGTTTATCGATATTCTTAAGACTGCCCGTGTTTATCATTGGGTAAAAAATCTGGTTTTATTTGCCGCTTTGATTTTTGCCCAAAAATATACCGATCCCGATTCTGTCCTTCTGGCGGCCAAAGGTTTTGTCGCCTTTTGTCTGGCAGCCTCTGCCATTTACTTCATAAATGATATTACCGACTGCCGTCAGGATCAACTTCACCCATCCAAGAAAAACAGGCCTATTGCGTCCGGTCAACTGTCTTTTTCCTCCGCCTGGATAATCGCGCTTATACTTCTGGCGCTTGGATTCCTCCTGAGTCTATCGCTGGGAGCGTATTTTCTGGGATTTTTTACCATGTATGTGTTATTGAATTTCGGCTATAATATCGGCCTGAAAAAAATCGTAATAATTGATGTCATGGTTTTGGCCGTTGGGTTTGTTATCCGGGCGGCAGCCGGGGCTATAGCTATATCTGTGCCAATATCATCCTGGCTCCTGGTTTGCACGATTTTATTGGCTTTATTCCTGGGCTTCGCTAAACGTCGTCATGAACTGGTTGTCCTGGGTGATAATGCCATATCTCATCGCCAATCACTGGCTCATTATTCGCCCTATTTCCTGGACCAGATGATGAGCGTGGTCACGGCCTCGACCGTCGTCGCCTATACATTCTACACTCTTTCTCCGGAAATCAAAAGTAAGCTCGGTACCGATAATATGGTACTTACCGTACCGTTCGTGCTTTATGGAATTTTCCGATATCTGTATCTCGTTCATCAAAAGGAGAAAGGCGGGAATCCGACGAAACTTCTGATAACTGATATACCGTTATTGATCTGCGTAGGGTTGTGGATTGTCGCTGTGTTGATTATCCTTCAGGCGAAATAGAATATTGTGAATAATAAATCAAAAGTAGTCGTTTTAAAAACTTCGCCCGCCAGTATCCTGGATGATTATGTCCGCGCCGGTGAATTAGCCGGACTGAAAGATTTCCTGAACGCCGATTCCGAAACTATTTTAAAGGATAATATCTCCTGGCATCTGCCGTTCCCCGGCGCTAATACCGTGCCGTGGCAGCTTGAAGGGGCGATCAAGTCGCTTCAAAATACCGGCTTGAACAAACTGGTTGCCGTTCATAACGACACGGTGGTAACCAATCCATATGTAGGGGGGAAGCTTCTCAAGTTGAAGCCGATTTATGAAAGATATGATATTCCCGAACGATATAACAACGATCCTAAAGACCTGAAATGGTCGGTCTACAAGCCGAAAGCCCGGATGTTGGTACTGGACAAGATGTTCCCTGAGGGCATTTCGATACCGGAGTTTATGCATGGCAGAAATATAGTCCATCTGCCGACCGTTAAAACTCATATTTATACCACTACTACCGGTGCGATGAAAAACGCGTTTGGCGGACTCCTAAACACGAGGCGGCATTACACTCATTCGGTAATCCACGAAACGCTGGTTGATTTGCTGCATATCCAGAAAGAGATTCATACCGGCCTGTTCTGTTTCATGGATGGTACCACGGCCGGGTCGGGGCCCGGCCCGCGAACCATGACTCCCTATGTTAAAAATATAATCCTGGCCTCCGCCGACCAGGTGGCCATAGATGCCGTAGCCGCCAAAATGATGGGATTCGACCCGCTGACAATAAAATATATCAACCTCGCGAATGAAGCCGGTTTGGGTTGCGGTAATCCTCGCGAAATCGAGATTGTCGGCGAGGATATTGGCGAGGTGAATTTTAATTTCTCCGTCGGCGATAACCTGGCCTCATCGGTGGGAGATATATTCTGGTTTTCACCGTTGAAGTTTTTGCAGAAACTTTTATTCCATACGCCGCTGGTGAATATATTCATATTCGGCTCGGCTTTTTACCACGATTACCTCTGGTATCCTGTCAAGGGCAAGAAGATTCTCAATTCATGGCTTGAGAATACTCACTGGGGCGAACTCTTTCAAAAGTATTAGCATAATCACATCTATCGATTTATATTAGTTAAGAAGAAACGATATTTAGTCTTGGCTTGCCCGATTAACCAATTCGGACAGTGGCTTTTAAATAAGGAGATAAATCGATGACTCGTTACCTGGTAATGCTTTTCGTAGTCGCCTTTAATGTCTGCGGCCACGTCTTTTTGAAAGCCGGTATGAATCAGATAGGCGCGATTGCCCCCGGTGCCCTGTTAACGAATTTCGCCAGGATTTTCACTAATCTTTCGGTGTTATTTGGATTATTCTGTTATGTCTCATCGGTAGGCGGCTATATGGTACTGTTATCCAAAATCGATATCTCGGTTGCCTACCCCGTGGTTACCAGCCTCGCCTATGGCGCGATTGTTCTGGTTTCCTTTTTCATATTCAAAGAACCGTTTTCGTTGATCAAATGGTTTGGCCTGGGCTTGATACTGGGCGGAGTCCTTTTAGTTGGAGCCAAATAATTACTCTCATTTAATTTTCAGGTTGTTTCCTGCGCTCGTTTTCCGGATAACTCTTGGTAAATGCCCTTATAATTATTTTCATCCTAAAGTATCGGGTCAGCCCTACGAAAAAAGTCGCTACTCCAAAAGCAACAAATGCCCAACCGCTAAATTCTAACAGGACATGATCCACGAATTTAATAAGAGTAAATGCCACGATAAATAATGTTAAAGATGTTCTGATAAAGGATAAAAATGTTCTTTCATTCGCCAGAAAAGTCCGCATTAAGTCGGGCGTATTTCTTCGCGTCATTTCTTTAATGTGTAAAAAAGTTCGTCTATCCATTATTGTCCTCGTAATAATACTGTTAATGTTAAATGGCACATGCTCTAGCCTAATTCATTCATCTTAGAATACCATACACTTGAACCGGCTGCAATAATTAACTATAAAAGTAAAACCGCGGTGCCGAAAGACTGCCGCGGTCGAAAGATTATTTTCTGTTTATTTGTACCGTCCCAGGCGCGACCGCCGAGGTCGGGATTTGGTTTCCCATTTCAGGTCGGGTAGCTCGGAACGTGAGGATTTGGAATCATCGTCTTTGGGCTTTTCTTCGGGTATATCCGGAACCGCCACTTTAGATTTTTTATCACCGGCGATAGCAAATGACTTTTCGGCTTCATTGATTATCTCATTGTTCAATCCCTGTCCGGCGATAAACTCGGTATATTGGCGCCGGCCGTCGACCAGATCATTAATATAATAATCGATCTGATCCTTTGAATACCATTTGTCCGGGCTATACTGATCCAACGCCGTATCGACGCACGATTTGATCTCCAGTGTCCCAAGCCGTCCGGGAGCATATTGATTCGTTCCCCGGAAATCGCCTCGCTGGATTGCCGACATAACCTCAATAGGCACCCGGGTAACTTTGCGTACCATCTTTTTGACCTTCTTGCCGCCAATTTCGCTGGTCTCGATGATCTCACCGATACCTCCGGTGTTGTACAGACAGAAATGAACTTTGCCGGGATTATTTTCGACCAGATTCATGACGATTTCATGAAATCTGTTAACCTTGGCCGCTTGCGAGCCAATGATGAAAGGATCGGTTCCGACCGTTCTAACCGATTCGCCCGCTTTAGCCGGCTGGGTAGCCATACTGTGCGATGATTCACCCCATAGGTAAGCCAGCACTCCCTGCTCGGGGGTAAGTATCTGGCTAAACGGCATTATCGTATTTCGCCGGGTGATAAAGGCGAAGATTATACCGTCAAGTTCCGTCAGAGGCGGTAAATTCACTCCCGGTGAATCGATCCTGACTAACCGGCGGCCTCTTTTTACGCGAAGTTTATCTTTACGAATAACCGCTCGGCCGTTGCCGCAGAGCGATTCATCGAGAAACTCGGGATTGCCGTTGGAATCGATCATGACATTCTCATAGAACGCGGTTTTATCGGTCAGAGACCAATACATCGCCTCCTGTAATTCACGCTGGACATCGGTTTTAACGAAGAAATTCGCTTCAGAACCATAAGCCGAACCGTCTTTGCGCAAAAATACGATATCATCCTGCGCGACTTCCGTGCCTTCCCTTTTCTTATGATCAAGACCTAACTGATGACAAGACCAGGTGGATTTGCCGGTAGCCGACAATCCAAACAGAAACACCCCGTACCGCTTCAGGCGATTGTCTTTTTGATCCCAGGCGGTGACAATCTTGGTGCCGGCATGAAGCCCCAGCATGCCTTGTTGATCGGCGATCCACATCGCCTGGCGAAGATTTCCTTTTTTATCCTCACCCATATAATCAGTGCCCAGGGCGATATTAATGTTATGTTCAGGCATGGCCAGAACCTGTTGGCGAAGCTGATGTTCCTCCGGAATATGAATCATGGTGAATTCCGGCCCGGGTCGCTTGCCCGGATCGAACATCGTATTGCCCCACATGTAGGCCAGGCGGTAGTTTTTACGATCGGCAACGCTAACGTAAAGATTGCAAATCGGATTAAACTCGGAATTATTGCCCATCTGACGGCGTAAGTGGATGAAAGGCATTGTCCTTAGAAGATGCAAGACTTTATGAAGCTCATCCGGAGCTTTTTCGATAATCGTTTGATGTAAATCGGATGGCTTAGGCAGCCTGACTTTCTCACTGCCAAGATAAACCGTCTTGGGGCCAATTCTGGATGATACCATCGATCGCCAGGCCCAGGCGCCGTTACTGGTTTGCCGCCCGGATTCGAGGGCGTATTTGCGGAGTTGTTTATGTTTGTAATGCTTGATATTAGGCCCGCTCAAGGCAGCCTTCAGGTTGTCGGCGAACCGCTGATACTCTTCTACATTATAAATATCGCTCATCGTTCCAATCCCGCGAAAATTCTTACATTAAACTTTTAAGCAATCAATCGAGATTGCGCTTTTTATCACAACTTAAGGTAATTATTATATTTTGCAAAATCAATAAGAAATTACTTATTCTTTTCTAACATTTTGACAATCTTATGGTTAAAATAATCGACTATGCTTAATAGGTTAAGTGACTGGAAATTAATATTTTTAAAAGATATATGGAAAATGGTTGCGCTAAAGGTGCTATTTGCATATGTTTCCATGTTGATTAAAAGCGGGTTTGTCGGCCGGTTAATGTAAAATACATTAATCTTGCCGGCTGGCTTGATAAAAGAATAAATCGTAGAAGGAGTCCGGATATGACAGTGGTTGGATGGATTATAATAATCGGTGCGGCAATTGTACTGCTGGTTCTGTTTTTTATAGCCTTGTCGAGACAGTACCGCAAGGTCGGCCCTAATCAGGTTTTAATTATTTCTGGCGGAAGACGCCGAACTATCGAAGATCCCGATGGCACCAAAAGGAAAATCGGCTATCGGATGAGTGTTGGCGGGGGAGCCCTGGTGAAGCCATTTCTCGAACGAGCCGATATTCTGCCCCTGGAAGTATTTACTCTTAATATAGAAATCCAGGATGCCTTGACCGCCAAAGGTATTGAACTTCGAGCTGTCGGTCAGGCGCAAGTTAAAGTAAAAGGCGATGACTATTCAATAAGAATGGCCGCCGAGCAGTTTCTAAGCAAGGGCTTGTCGGGCATGAACGAAATCGCCCAGCAAATTCTTGAGGGTAACATGCGGGGTATACTGGGATCATTGACGGTTGAAGATATTTACCAGAACCGGGATGAGTTTGCCGCCAATGTTATGAAAATGGCTAAAAAATCATTCGACGCGATGGGACTGACTATTCTTTCTTTCTCTTTAAAGGAGATATCCGATTCACAGGGATACCTTGAAGCCCTGGGTAAACCTCACATCGCCCGAATCAAAGGCGAGGCTGAGATCGCCCAGGCTCAGGCCGATAAAGAGGCGACCATCAAGTCGGCCGAAGCTCGTAAAGAGGGCGATATCGCCAAGTTTAAGGCCGAAGCCGAAATCGCTCAGGCCAGCCGCGATTACGAACTGGAACGCGCCGACCATCAAGCCGGTATTAACCAGAAACGGGCTAAAGCTGATTCAGCGTATGATCTCGAACGTCTGAAAATGAACCAACTGCTTAAGAAAGAAGAATACGAAGTTAGACTTATCGAAAAAGACCAGTCAATTAAACTCGAAGATAAAGAAATTGTCCGCAAAGAAAAAGAACTCGAATCGACGATTAAAAAAGCCGCTGATGCCATGAAGTATCAAAAGGAAGTAGAAGCTGAAGGTGAAAGCGTCAGGCTGGGGGCCGCCGCCAAGGGTAAGGCCTTGGCTATCAAACATGAAGGGTTGGCCAGGGCCGAAGTTATCAAAGCCCAGGGCGAAGCAGAGGCTCAGGCGATGGCCGAAAAAGCGGCCTCCTGGACCAAGTATAATGAGGCCGCTATCTATCAGATGTTTATCGATGTCTTACCGGAACTGGCCAAATCGGTGTCCGAGCCGCTGTCTAAGGTCGATAAAATTATCATGGTTGGTAATGGCGCGGATGGCGCCTCGAAGATTACCGGCCAGGTTGCCGGTGTGATGGCCCAACTTCCCGAAGTCGTCAAGAGTCTTTCAGGTGTCGATCTTACTAAAATCTTACACAGGCTGACCGATGGTAAATCAGATAATGATGTTGAAACCGACGGTAAAAGCGAATAAGTCTCATGGGTTTTTTAGCAGATAGATTACAGCGAATAGGCGAATCCGCCACTCTCCGAATTTCGGCCAAAGCCAAACAGCTCAAGGCTGAGGGCGTCGATGTTATCGATCTCTCAATCGGCGAACCGGATTTCCCCACGCCGGAAAATATAAAAAAATCGGGCCAGCAGGCGATTGAAGAGAATTTTACTCACTATACCGCTAATGATGGCATCCCGATGTTGAAACAGGCAATAATCAAGAAACTTCATGATGATAACGGCCTGGAATATAGCCCCAAGGAAATAATCGTTTCTACCGGCGCTAAAAACAGTCTGTTCAACCTGTGTACGGCTATACTTAATAAAGGCGATGAGGCGATTATTCCCTCGCCTTATTGGGTGTCCTATCCGGCTTTTGTCAATCTTGCCAAGGGCACGCCGGTTTATGTTCGCTGTCTCGAGGAGAACGGTTTTTTGATGACTCCCAGGGATTTCGCCCAGTCAATTACTCCCAGGACTAAATGCCTGTTTATGAATAATCCAAGTAATCCCACCGGAGCGGCTTATACCCGCGATCAACTCGAGGAAATTGTCGAAATCGCCATCTCGGAAAACATTGTTATTATCGCAGATGAGATTTATGAAAAGCTGGTATATGACGGATTCAAATTCTATAGCGCCGCCTCGGTTTTGCCCAAAGCCAGGGATATAACCGTTATTATCAATGGCGTGTCCAAGGCTTATTCGATGACCGGTTGGCGGCTCGGCTATGCCGCCGGCCCTAAAGAGATCATTGCCGGTATGAATATGGTTCAGGGCCATAACACCTCCAATGCCTGCTCGATTTCCCAGAAAGCGGCAATAGAGGCGCTTAACGGGCCGCAGCTCGATATCGAAAAAATGGTTTATGAATTCCAGCGAAGACGAAATCTGGCTCTGTCTCGGTTAAGGTCGATACCAGGTGTATCGTGTCCCCAGCCGCAAGGAGCGTTTTATCTTTTCCCCAATTTCGAAGCGTATTTCGATAAAGAGTTCAACGGTCAGTCTATACGCAACTCTTATGGCCTGGCCTACTACCTGATGAAAGAAGCCCACGTGGCGATTATACCCGGTGATGCTTTTGGCATGGAGGGCTATCTCAGATTTTCCTACGCCGCGGCCATGGACAGAATCGATGAGGGCTTAAGCAGGGTATCCGATGCTTTGGCCAGGCTAACGCCATCCCGTAAAGCCATAGGTAAAGCGCTGAATAATACTGTCACCAAACAACAAAACTTCGTCGAAATCGAAACGGGTATAAACCTCGATATGCGGGAGGCCCTGGTAGCGGAATCGGAAAACAGTTTCACGCATGATAACTACTACGAATGGAATGTGAATATCGCCGGAGCGGTTTTGCAGCTTCGTACTAATAGTCCCCATCTCTACGATTTCTGGGTGGATAATTTCTATCCGGCCGAACTCGAAGCTGAGATTGAACCCCATGGTATTATTTATGCTGTCAAAGGAATAACCGGTCGTGAGCCGCGTGCCTATTACAGTTCCGAATCTCATACGGCATTCTTTTTTAACTCGGCTTTCTATCCTCAGTTGAGAAGTCTGGCCATGGGAATCGTTTCTGATATCTCTGAAAAACTCTACAACTCGCTGGCCGTTCATGCCGCCGGATTCGATATCGCCGGTAGTGGGGCTTTGTTCTTTTTCCCGCCGGCTTCCGGTAAGTCGACACATCTGGCCGGGCTTATAAGCCATGGCCCGTCGAAAATAATCAGCCCCGATCTGTCTTTGGTGCGCTTAAGCGGCGCGGGCGTTTTAGCCGAAAGCATCGAGCGAAAATTCTTCATGCGCACGGATTTTATCGAAAAATACCCGGCCGCCAAACCGCTTCTGGAGAGATGTAGATGTGAAAACGTGGTGACCTCTAAAGATATGTGTGAAAACCAGGACTGTCATTACAGTGGAGAATGCGATCTCGACAGGGGCGAACCATACTGTTTTACCGCCTCGGAAAAATCGCGGGCTATGCTCGATCCGTACTGGCTGGGCGGTCCCGAAAAGCATGTCAAACGCGCCCAGGTTGAAACCATTGTATTATTTAAAAACGATCATTTCGGGCCTGTCTCCGAAGAGCTGTCGCCCGATCAGGCTCTCCGCGTTTTAGAAGAGGGAAGACCGCCGGCTCAAGCCGTATCGGCGACCAGCCACCCCTTTTTCAATCCTTATATTCTGACCAGAACTACTGATAGGCATGAGCAACAGAAACGATTCTATCGGCGCATGTTCGAAAAGTGCAAATGCTATCAGGTTAATATAGGCGCTGCCGGCCCGGATGAAGTTCGCGGAGCGGTGCTCGATCTCTTTTCAGGCAGCGGTCGTGAGGTTTTAAGATAATATTCATTCGACGGGAAAAATGATGTTGAGAAGTGTACATCTTGTTTCTCTTTCCTTGCTTTTGATTTTCTTCTGCAGTTCTCCGCAGCCGGGTCCCAAAACTGTAACTCTCATCTCCGGCCTTCAAGTCGATCTTCCTCATGGTTGGAAATATACCGTTGTGACGGATGTCGGGAATAAAGGATATCCACAAGGCCTTGATGAACCTGTTTTCCGCGTAGACTTTACCAATCCCGTTGTCTTGTTTAATGCTGACACAAAGAGGGGTATCAATTATAATCCTTCGGTCAAATTGTATTTCTACCTGATCGCCTCAAAGCCTGACATCATGGAAGCAATCAAAAAGTACGCATACAGTTCCTCTTACCCGCCGCTCTATTTTGGCGAAACCGCTGAGTACATTGTTGTAACATCTCCAAGCTATATAAACAGTGGCGTGTATTCAGAGGAAGCGATAAAGGCGATCCGTCCCCTTTGGTTCGCGTTGCGAGAGCATATAGAATGTAAAGAAGATTCGCTTCTCGAAAAATCAATTCAATCCGGCAAGTGAAAGCAAGGATTTTTTGTACTCGGAAGTACCGCTAAATAAATACGATCTATAATATAATATCCAGACCGGTTCGCGTTTATTTTACTGATTTTTCTTGATCCTTTTTTTCCCGATAGAGATAAATAGCGAAACACTTCCCGTCATTTCCCGTAGGTATATTAGAAGGCATTGGTTCGAACAATTGAATTTTGCAGCAGCCGTTTTAAGTAGTAAGAAGTAGGAAGTAAGGAGTAACAATGAAAACGAAAAAGACAATTTATATCATCGCGATTTCGATGGTCGCTATAATTGGCGTAACCGGTATAGCCATCGCCGGCAACCTTCCCCAAACGCCGATAAATCAAATTCTTGAAAATAAAAGCAGTTTGATGCTTTCCGATTCACAGATAAAGAATCTGAATCGGGTTAATAATGGCATTATCAACAAGATGCTTCAAATCAAAGGCAAAGCCCAGATGTTTAAGGGCGAAATCGACAAATATTCGGCGAAATGGGACGATATGAGTAATCCCAAATTCAAAAGCACGGTCAAAGATTATTATAATTGCCTGGCTGATTTGAAAAACCTTGAATTCGAAGCCCTGGTGCAAGCGGGTAAAATTCTATCGAAAGAACAGGTTGATAAATTCAGCGAACTACTCTCTGTAGAGTTGGCTATGAAGGATATGAATACCGAAAAAATAGGCGCGTTTTAGATATACAATAATTCACGTCTTTTTTCTCCTGGAATCCCCGGCGTCTCCCCTCCGGGGATTTTTTGTAATACTATCGACTAATTCAATAAATCTGAAATCTATTACCATATGTTATCAGATTTATTAATTGTGAAATTCTACCTGGAAAAAAGACACTTGATTGAGTCGCCTGGGATTCAAGCGACTAGACCCTGGCGAATTCCTTCGATGTTTAAATTTTGTAATTATGATTAATATAATTGTCATAAATAATGAAACCTTAATACCTGGATTCCGTATTTAGGCAAAAGGCAACAAGGGAGAGCATAAGAAGAAGTTTGAAGGTTAGTCGGCCGACCTTAAACTTCAACAACCTGAAAATTATTTTCGGTTGAACTGGCTCTTCAAAAAACCTAAGGAATTAAAACAGGGTATTAATATCCTTAACGAAGGAGTAAACATGTCTAAAAAAATAACGATAGTAGCGCTGGTATTCGCGCTGGTTATGATAATCGCCTCACCGGGATTGTTGTATGCCGGAAGCAAGATTCCTCAGACAGCTATTAATAGCATCCTGGATCACAAAACGGGACTTGAATTGACCGATTCACAGTTTAAAAAATTAAGCATCATCAACAATGTAATTATTGAAAAGATGATTCAAACCAGAGCCCAGGCCGAAATCAGAAAGATGGAAATTGATGAGTTTACCTCTAATTGGACCAACATGCATAGTACGGCCTCGGATCACATTATCAAGGAATACTATAAATTCCTGGCCGAATTGAAATCGCTTGAACTTGAGGCTATTACAAAAGCGCGGGCGGTTTTAACCCGCGAGCAGCTCAGGGCATACGCAAACCTGAGTTCGGTCGAAGCTATGATTATCAAACTGGATAGCATCGAATTGGCCGCCGACTATTAATACGTTTCGACTAATAGGTTAAGCGGTTAAATTATAAAACCCCGGGTCTGATCGCCCGGGGTTTTTGTATTCATCTAAACTAATTACCGTAGAAATTATTTGTTTTGTTGCTATTCAGACTCCCATTCGGTTTCCGTGAAATCCAATAAAGCAAAAGCGAAGTCTTTGCCTCGTAGTACCCGAAGCATTAAAAATTCCGGTTCACCTATTTCCTGCATGGTTTTCTTGAAATCTTCCAGGTTCTTGATCTCATTATCGCCAACTTTGATAATCACATCGCCGGCATACAAGTTGCCTTTATCGGCCGGCGAACCGACTTCAACATACCTGACATAAACGCCATCCCGAGATTGCAGAAGATAACTTCGAAACATATGCTCGGTGATTTCTTCAACCGTGAAATCCAATTCGGTCTCATATTCATCCGGTTTAACTTTTGGCTTCTGACCGATCTTAACCGAAACTTTGCGGGTTTTACCATCTCTGAATATTTCAACTTCTTTCTTTTCGCCAATCTTGGACTGTGAAATATCAAGGGTGAATTTGGTCAAATCATCTTCATTCTCGGCGGAAAGTTCTTGACCATCGAAGGATGTGACTATATCACCCGGTTTGATACCGGCTTTATCCGCGGGATGGTCTTTGAATACATCGCCGATAACGATGCCCTGTAAATCGGGTTGATTGTAATATTTGGCATAGCTTCTATTGAGCGGTTGCACGACGATCCCGATATACCCACGATCGATTTTCCCGGTGGCCAGCAGTTTGTCCATGACATCGATCGCGATATTAATCGGAATCGTGAATCCTTGCATCCGGCCGACACCAATCGAATTGATTCCAATAATCTCACCTCGCAGATTAACCAGAGGGCCTCCCGAAGAACCCGGATCGATAGCCGCGTCGGTCTGTATAAAATCGTTCAATAAGGGCGCGTTATTGGGAAGGTTTAATGTCCGGCCCTTTCCGGATACGATCCCGAATGACACAGTTCGATCGAAACCATAAGGATTACCGACTGCCAATACCCATTCGCCAACCTGGACGGAATCGGAATTACCCAGCCTGGCAACCTTGAAGCTCTCGCTGGGAGGAACATCGATTTTTAGCAGAGCTATATCTGTCAATTTATCGGTGCCTATAACTTCCGCCGGATATTCAAGTTTAGATTCGAGTGTTACTCTAACCGAGACATATTTATCTACAACATGTTCGTTTGTAATGATGTAGCCGTCGTCACTGACAATCAAACCCGAACCAAGTGATTCATAGCGCTGACTATTATGCTTCTTGACCACCTCAATATGGACTACAGTTGGCTTTACGGCCTCCGAAACCGATATTATCAATTCCTGCAAGTCATCGAAAATCTGAAGGCCTTGGCCGAAAGCCGGTGAAATCGAGATAGCTAATCCGAAAATAATGGTAAGTACAATCCTCATTTATTCTCCTGGTTTAAGACTTTATCCTACTAAAAAGTATACATCATTTTCATCGACGATGTTTCTGAAAAGGGTATTAATAAACACAATTACTCTAATTTTATGATTGTTATAAGTGCAATAGTACCTGGAACCCGAAAACCGGCTAATAACCGCTGGGTGTAGAACTAATTTTTGAAATATTGTAAAAGGATTGAGTATTTCCGAGACTATTCCAAGCATGATAACTTATTACTTCATTGCCCCAAAAAAATCAAGTCAGAAAAAAATGTATAATTAGACGGTGTTTTGACCTTAGAATCGGAACAGAATTTGCCGATATTCGTACAAAGATGGGAACAAAAAATACTTGACATCTTGTTAAGATGAATTATTATGTTAGTCTGTGTAAAATTGCGTGAGGGATAGTTTATGAAAAGAATGGGTCAGATAAAAGGATTGTTTACGGTGATGTTGATAGCCGGTATTGCTATGCTAATGGGGATGGTTATTGGCTCTAATTATAGCTCCAATGATCTGGTGGCTCAGGATAAATCTGACAATACAGCCCCTCCGGTTTCATCTTATTATATGGACCCCAATACACACCATTCGCCATTTGTCTATGTAGCCCAAAAGGTTAAGCCGGCGGTCGTAAATATTTCCGCGAAAAGTATGGTGGAAGACAAATTTCATACGTTTTTCGATGACGATATCTGGCGTCGATTCTTCGGAGTTCCGCCACAAACCCCCGATGAACCCAAGATGCGCCGAAGCGAACCACTTGGATCGGGATTTTTTATAAGTGCAGATGGTTATATTCTGACCAATAACCATGTTGTACGGGATGCCGACGATATTATCGTTCGATTATCTGATACTCAGGAATTTAAAGCTGAAGTAATTGGCTCGGATGCGGAAACCGATGTAGCCTTAATCAAGATCGATACCGATGAGGAGCTGCCGTATCTGGAATTGGGTGATTCCGATTCGATTTTAGTCGGTGATTGGGCGATCGCGGTTGGTAACCCATTCCCGCAATTAGGCCTGGATAGAACTGTAACTATAGGTGTTATATCGGCTTTAGGGCGCAGCGGCCTGGTTTTTGGGCCGGATAATCCGATCTATCAAAATTACATTCAGACAGATGCTTCGATTAATCCGGGGAATTCGGGTGGGCCTCTGGTAGGCTTAAGCGGTGAAGTTGTCGGTATTAATTCAGCAATCGTTTCGCCATCCGGCGGAAATGTAGGCATAGGCTTTGCGATTCCGATAAATTTGGCCAAAAAAATCGCTGAAGAACTTAAAGACTCCGGTTCTATTTCCCGCGGCTGGCTGGGAATATTACCTGGCGATATTGATAACAATCTGGCCGAAGCGCTTGATCTCAGTGACGCAGAGGGTGTTCTGGTTGAATCTGTGGAAGAGGATTCGCCGGCCGAAGATGGCGGCCTGGAAATGGGCGATGTTATTGTCGAAGTAGATGGCCGGAAAGTGGCCTCCGCGCAGGAATTCCGATTCATTATTGCCGATGCCGGGCCGGGCAAAGATATCTCGATGAAAGTAAATAGAGAAGGCGATTATAAGGATCTGGAGTTTACACTGGGCAATAGAAGTGATTTTCTTAATGTTGCCTCTACTCCGGGTGAAACCGAAACTCGAGACAGTTGGTTGGGGATTAAACCAGCCACATTCACCCGAGATAGGGCCACCAGGATGAACATCGATTTCGAACCCGGGGTGATAATCGAAAGCGTCGAACCGGCCAGCCCGGCCGATGACGGTGGACTGTTTAGCGGAGATTTGATTATTGAAATAGATCACCGGCCGGTCGAGACCAGTGATGAATTCTTTAATATAGCCTACGATTTAAAAGATCGCGAAAAATCGATTCTGTTTTTAGTTATGAGGGGCAGTAGGACACTGCATAAGGCCATAAAACCTTAAAAAAGCAGTACGAATTTGAAGTTTTTGAAACAAAATACTCTTTCCGTCGGTATTGTTGCCGATGGTAAATTAGTTACGTTAGTTAGAGTCCGGATTTTGTCAAAAGGAGCGCTTAGCGTTGTCAAAGCAGTCAAAAAGATTCCGCGATGAAGAGCAGTCTTTAGACCTCTATCTTCGTGAAATTGGCGAAACACCCTTAATAACAGCCGAGGAAGAAATCGAGTTGGCTAAAAGAATTAAACGAGGAGACCAGAGTTCCCTCGAAAAATTAACCAAAGCCAACCTTCGCTTCGTCGTATCTGTAGCAAAACAGTATCAAAACCAGGGATTGTCCCTTTCTGATTTAATTAACGAGGGAAATATTGGCCTGATTAAAGCGGCCAAGAGGTTCGATGAGACCCGTGGTTTTAAATTTATCTCTTATGCCGTCTGGTGGATAAGACAAGCTATTCTTCAAGCTTTGGCCGAACAGTCGCGTATTGTCAGATTGCCGTTGAATCGAGTGGGCACGCTTCATAAAATCGGCAAAATATCCGCCAACCTGGAGCAGGAATTTGGCCGAGAACCATCAGCCGATGAAATTGCTCAAGAACTGGAATTGACTGAAAAAGAAGTCGCGGATACTCTGAAAATCTCGAATTCTCATCTATCCCTTGATGCTCCATTTTCAGCATCCGAGGATAATTCCCTGATTGATATCCTGGAGGACGAGTTTCAACCTTCTCCCGATGAGAGCCTGTTGGATGAATCCTTGCGGGTCGAGATCGAAAAGGCGCTCGATACGTTAACCCCCAGGGAAGCCGAAGTAATTAATCTCTATTTTGGCCTGACTCATGAGAAACCGCTTACTCTCGAAGAGATTGGGGCGCGGTTCTCATTAACGCGCGAAAGAGTCCGCCAGATTAAAGAGAAAGCTATCAAAAGGCTCAGGCACGCTTCCCGGTCCAAATCATTGAGGGCGTATTTGAACTAAATCGTGAACGATTATCTAACGCGAAACGGGCTTCCGATGGAAGCCCGTTTTTTGTTAACTTTAATTAAGGCTATTTACTTGATAGATCTAATAAGGTACCGACAATCTGCTCCCCAGTCCGGGCCCTAACAAAATAGCATTAACAAGCAGGCGTTTTGACCCGTGGAAATAGGACCTCAGATTCGGATTCGAAGCAAATAAAATTAGTTGTCCTCGGCCATTCGATTCACGGGTACAATAAGCGGTATTAGCCCATCTGGTTCGGGTTTCAGGCCAGACTAATCCGGCCAATCTAAGATCGGCTTCGCTTTTTAATCTCGCCACGGTCGTCACCGGCGGTTTGGCTAAAAAAGCGGAATTAGTCGCCATCAAAACAGGCAATTCGTTATCGAGTCCGAAAGAGAGCCAGGTAGTGGTATCGATGCCACAGTCGAAAATTACACCTCGTGGATTGAATTTCCTGGCGAATTCATCATCACGCTTGAGTTGTTTTAAATCAAGTTTGGCTTTTTTCTTTTTATCGGCTTTAGGTTTTGGTTTCGGGCCATCCCAGATCAGCAAACTATCGATTACGATTTCATCAGCCGCCTTTTCCCGTTTAAGAGCATACTCGTACTCATCGAGTTGTTTCAGCGCTTGGTGTTTCAACCTGACCTGAGATAGTCCGTTGGCGGTATCGGCGCAATAGGCCGAGGCGGGACCGATGGCGATTAGGCTGCCGCCCTGTGTCATCCAGGTTTTAAGCTTATTCAAACCGTTTTTCCCAATTGATGCCTTATATGAGTTGGCGCCTCCCCAAGTCGGGGGTATTATTAAAACGTTGTATTTTGACAGATCGGTTCTCCCCAATCTCGAGATATCAATTGATGTTACCCTTAGGCTGTAATCATAATCGAGCATATGCCACAGGTTGCCGTAAGCCTGAAAATCTATTGGATTACCGGTAAGCATGGCAATTCTCGGTTGTTCCAGCATCCTGAAATCGCCGCCGCCGAGATCAGATCCCGCGGTAGCCAGGGCTGTATTGATACCATGAATATTTACCCGATGTTTTTCAGCCAGTTCACTTAATATATCAATCAGGTTGTCGGGATTTTCTCTTTTTATAAATAATATGCTTCCCCGACCGAATGATTTGCCGTCAATCGTGACCGGCTTCATGGCGACTTTTGGTTTCAGGGCATTCTCAAATGACTCAGCCAACAGATATGTGGTGGCATCGTTAACATAATCTATCATGAAACCGAAAGCCTGGTTTGGATCTGATAACATTCCAGTTTTTGCCTCGACTTCTGAAACAAAGGAAAGGTCCGCGCCAAATTTGCTTTTGGCTATATAACTCTCCAAACCAAATGCTAATGGCATTGACCAGGCGGATATCTCATACATCTTCGAACCCCAGCCCTTCTCGATAGATCGGCGTTCATCATGAAGGAAATTGCTGTCCATGCGGATATCGAAATCAAGAAGTACCTGGGCTAAAAGCCGGGATGGTTGGGCGAACTCCACCACGAATGTTCCCGCCGGGAATTTCTTGCCGGAGATATTATCTTCACGACAATCTTTTAAATCATGGGCGGTAAATTCCTTATCGGCTTTTTTAACCTCGATACCCTGCTCAATCAACATCCGGATAAATCGAATGACCCGGTGTGGGTTTTGCGATGGTTCAACCAGAAAAGCCTGGCCGATTGAATTGTCATCATTAGCCAGCGCTCTAACTTTCTCATTGTAATAGTCATCTAATATCTTCCGCCGGTTTTCCGCGGCTGTGTTAAGGTTGGCCAGAGTGCTTACCAGGTGATGATGAACTGTTTCGGAAAATATAAGGGTGCTGCCATCCCGCCTCTTCACCAAATGGCCGTTGACACCCGCTTGCTCATACAGTATGCCGACCATGCCCAGATATATACCCCAGGCCGAAGTGTAGCCGGGAAACCATTCCTCATGCCAGGCGCGGGTATAATAACTCCATCCGTAGTTATTAAAGGCATCCGCCTGGTCGGAGGCGAACGCGTCCCACCATTTTAATATGTTTTTTGACCAATGAGGGTTGAACGGTTCCCTTGCCGGGGAAAAAAGATAGGTACTTAATGATCCCATCTCATGGGCATCAATCATTACCTGTGGATGCCAGTCAAGGCAGACACCGATTTTGCCCCTTGTTTCGGGATGGATTTGCGTGAACATATCGCGGTTTAAGTCTATCAGGTAATGATTGCCTCGTCCCCAGGGCCAGACGCCGGTGTGTTGGATATTTTGGATATCTGGATTATTTACTTTGCCCGCGAATTGTCTGATCTGGGTCAGCATACGTTCCCGGCCATCGGGATTCTGTAAAGGATCAAGTATCAAAACCAAATTATCCAGGATATATTGAGTTTCCGTATCAATCCCGGCGGCTAATTGATAGGCTACCGCCACTGCCGCGTCCGTTGAGGATAGCTCATCGCCATGAATGCTATAACCGGCCCAAACAATTGCCGGAAGCTGATCGATTAATTTGTCGATCTCCTGACCAGGTTTGAGTACTCTGGGATCGGCCAGCTTATAATGGGATGCCTTAATCCCATCTATTTTAGTCATATTTTCTTTCGATGTTATAACCAGGTAATACAAATCATGACCTTCGTAACTTTGACCGTATCTGAACAATTGAACCCTGTCGGATGAATTTGCCAGGATTTTAATATATTCCGATAATTGTGAATGACTTACAGGTTTTGAGCCAAGAGGGAAGCCCAGATAACCTGAAGGTCCCGGAATATTGAGGTTATATCGATCACCAGTAAAATATAGTCCCGATGGCGAACCGGCTTTGTCTGTTTCGGCGGAAACATTGCCGCCAAGTAAAAGAAGAATCGAAATTACCGTTAATAATTTCGGGTAAATCATTAAGATGCGCATTTTAACTCCTCCAGCTTATAAATTTATAGCGTACTAATTAGATTTTATAATTCCAAATGCTATAAACGCAAGCAACAAATTGCCGGAATGCAAAATATCCCAAAACCAATATATATATCAGGTGACCTATGAAAGGATTTTATTTGCCGGGAATTATTCTGTTTGGCTGGCTAGAGGCCCGGCGGCCTGAGGTTGTTCCTTTTCGGTTTTCTTTACTTTGGGTGGTAAGCCAAACCGGCCAAGCGTTGCCGCTCCAAGTCCTAAAGGCAGGATTATAAACAGTAGAGCTGACAGAAGCACCATATTTATTACGAAAAGCGCGAGCGAATCGCTGAGATAGCCGAATAAAAGAAGAATAAATGGCAATCCCGTGCTAACGATACTTCCAATAAAGAATGCTTTAACAGGTGACGCTTGCTTAAATAGCTTCTCCCCAAGAACAAGGTTTCCAGCGGCATAAGCAAAAATTACAATTATCATAGATGCAATCGGTTGGCCGATTAGCGCCAGAGGTATTCCTATCACCGAAACCAAAAGCAATAACCAGGCTAAAAATGACGCTATATACATCAAATAACCAAGAAAAAATGATTTAATTGGATGCGCTGATAATTTACCCGAAATGCGAACAATCGGTCTGGAAAATAATGAAATAGAAACCGCCGCGAAAAACCAGCTGATTACCATTACAAACAGCATAATCGCCTGAATAATCTGAAACACCGAACCCGTGGGCAGAACGAGGAAAGGAGCGTTAATCGACATGGATGATCCCGTTACTTTGGCGCCTTCCTCCTTTTTAACCTTTCCGCCAATCGAGATAGCGTCTCCCCGAACATAGCCGGTAGAATTGATAAAAATATCCCCGCCAATAACGGTAACATCCCCTTCAACCGAACCATTCACTGTGACATCACCACTAAATAGGGTAATATCGGAGATGACCCTTTCGCCTTCGTCGATGACAATGTTAATGCCCCACTTTGTAATATCCCGACGTTTTATGTCAGTATCTTCATAATAGCCCTTATGGGTGGGAGTCAGGCTGCTATCGATGGAGTAAATTATAAGGCCGGTATCCGTCATTACTTTGATAACACCTTTTTCATCTATGATTATCTCCGGGAAACTCGGTAAATCCAGGGTGTCATACAAATCCAGCGAAACCATGATAAGTGAATCAATTTCATCGGTCAAACTGTCCATTGATAAAGCCATTTTCAGGGCTTCCTTCTCCAGCGAATCCTGAATTATTATTAAGTCCTTATCATCAAACTTAATTTCCTGATCAGGCGGACCACAGATAGCCGCGATAGGATATAAAAGCAACACAAACAGAATGAGAAGATATTTATTCACTTTCAAACGCATTAATAATTCTCCAGTACAACATCACCTGATGAAGTTTCTATTTCGATTTTTCCATTTCCTTCCCCGGTGCTGCCGGTTATGAACTCATCGTACTGTCTATCCAATGAAATATCCAGATAGGTGTCGATGGCCCCGGAGATCGTTTCAATCTCCAGATGACCGTCAAAACGGGGATCGACTTCCAGATGAACATCGCCGGAAGTTGTTTCCACGAAATATCTACCTTCCTTATTGGTTAATCGTCTCAAATTAATTGTTCCTGAAGAGGACCCGGCATCTATATAGCCGGAAATATTACCGGCCGTGAGATCTCCGGATGTAGAACTAAAATCAAGATCACCTTCAAGGTTATATATTTTGATATCACCGGATGATGTTTTTAATTTGATATTTCCATTAATGTCATCGATTATGCCATCTCCAGAAGATGTTGATATGTCAATTGCTCCGGCTATGCCATCCAGTTCAAAATCGGAAGACGATCCATATAGAGAAAGCTCGCCATTGATGTTAAACGCTTCCAGGTCGCCTGATGATAAATCGATAATGCAGTTTCCATCGATATCCTCGAGGCTAACATCGGCCGATGAGCCGCGAATATCGATATCATTGTTGATACCCGAAACGGAAATATCCGCGGATGAAGTTTTAACCGCGAATTTGATAGCGGGAGGTATTGCCACATTGATTAAAATCTCAATATCATCATCGAAATCCAATGAGAAAAGCTTATTCATAAGATTTCTTTTGTGACGGCCGGAACGCGGGAAATCCACTTCGATCTCAAAATTTCTACCGCTGGTATTGTAGTCGACTTTGCAGGCCTCGGCCAATTCCTTGGCGTCATCCTCCTGCTTTAAGTAAACCACCTTTTTTATATGGACTGTGATCTTATTATCGGCGGATGGTTCGCAGAATATTCTGCCGTGCGAACAATCGACTAAAACCGTTTCGATATTTTCCGCGGATTGACTGAATTCATCCTTGAATTCCTGCTGGGCAAATACGGTCGTTGTCAAAAGCAGAAATGTGATCAAAATCTTCTTCATAGCAGCCTCCTATCATTACCTTAATGACTTCAGCTTCTTCTTCAACAATTCCCTGGCCCTGAAAATGCGGGCTTTAACCGTTCCAACCGGTACGTCCAGGTCAGAGGCAATCTCTTCGTAAGATTTATCCTCCTGATGTCGCTTGACTATAACCTGCTTGTATTTTTTGGGCAGCGAATCTATCGCCTCGGAAATCGACAACTTTTGCCGCTTCGCTGTCAGGTCACGCTCGGGATGATAGGACATATCCGCCACCTCAACAGTAACTCGACCATCTTTTGTCTCTAGCGGTTGATCCAGTGAAAATGTCTGAATTCTGCGCTTACGTATAAAGTCAATAGAAGAATTGGCGGCTATTTTATAAAGCCAGGTGGTGAACCGATAAGTGGGATTGTATGTTTTCAAAGAGCCGAAAGCTTTTATAAACGTCTCCTGAACCAGGTCCTGGGCCTCTTCGGAATTGCGCACTATCTTGATGATGATATGATAGATTGCCTGCCGGTGCGCCTCAAAAAGAGTTTGATAAGCCTTCTGATCGCCTTTTAAGGCTTGCCTAATTAAAATTTCTTCCGATTCAGTGTTCAGAACGCCTTCCTTCTAAAACTACGCTATCCCAGGTTAAAAGTTTCAACCTCGGCTACTTTGATAACTAATTACATAAAATATTATACCTTATCAAATATTTCAATCAAATTTATAGTGTTTTTGCAAAATGGTGCGATTGAGTAATTATTGAGCCTTATAAACATGATTAATACAATTAGGCTGATTATGTTCAGATGATTGATGATTTGAGATTTGGGCGAAATTGAATTTATTAGCCGGAGAAGTCCAGGAGTTTTTCCAGTAAGTCTTTTATTTCGTTCACCTTAAACGGTTTATTCAGGAAGCCATCGGCCCGTTCTGTTAATAAAATATTCTGTGTTTCACCTAATGAATAACCGGTGATAACAACTACCGGCAGGCCAGGATGTTGATTTTTTATCGCTTTAAGAAGATCGATACCATCCATCTTGGGCATTCTCAGATCGGTAAAAACCATCGCGTAGTTTTCTTCTTTGAGTTTGTCTAAAGCCACTTCGCCGTCTTCGGCCTGGGCCCCTTCATATTCGAATATCTCGAGAATATCGGAAAGAAGAACCGACATGTTCGGATTGTCGTCAACGATCAATATTTTCTTCGATGAATTTCTAGACATAATCTTTTCCTCTGCTTATGATTTCGGCAAGATAATAATTAGATTTAGTTAAATTTTGATTTTCGATATAATGGACGAGCGTAATGAACGTTTTGTGAACGTTTTGAACGATCGAATCAATTCATCCATTATCCTTTGTATATTTCACTATGAAACATTGATTTGGGTATGGGCCGGTAATGCTTCAATAACGGCGTTCATTCGTGAAGAAATCCGATGGAATAACCAGGAATACTTTACCTTGTAGATAATTCCAGGTACTTTATAGAGTGTGCTTCTATTCGAATTGTTTACCCCATTTATACCGTCCGAAAAGTATCGCGCTGCGTGCGATCCAATCAACCAGCATGGCTATCCATACCCAAATAATGCCTCCGCCAGCTAAAATCCCAAATATATAAGCGAATGGCAAACGCACTCCCCAGGCTCCGATAATCGTGGTGAACATAACGAAACGGGTTTGACCCGCCCCTCGAAGCGCTCCGGCAAAAACCATGGCCGACGCCAGGGGGGCTTGGATAAATGCGGCTATATAGCAGAATATAATACCGTAGGCGATAACCTCGGCCTCGGTGGTGAACAGGCCTACCCAAAAACGCGGAATGATAAGATAAGAGACACCAAATAATATCATTACCCCCAAAGCAATATAATTGGATTGATAGCCGACGCGCCTGGCACGATCAGGCTTTTTCGCCCCCAAATTTTGACCAACCATGGCAGTAGCGGCCTGGGCGAAGCCTAATCCCGGTAAAAATGCCAGGGCTTCGATATTAAAACCGATCTGATGAGCCGCGTAGGCGGCTACAGAAAAACTGACCACCATTTTGGCATAAACCATCTGGGAAGTGGTAATTAGAACACGTTCTAGATAAACGGGAATACCGAGACGGCTTAACTTTTTAAAGTACGATAAATCGACTTTAGAAACCGATAGCTTGACTAAGCCCTTTTTGACAGCCAGGAGATAAAGAATAATTACGCCGCCAAATTCGGTCAAACCATTAGCCCAGGCAGCTCCTTTGACTCCAAGCGGAATAATGCGAATACTCAGAGGTTCATACAAAAAACCGTAGATAAGAGGATAGGCCAGAGCGATGTGAATAATGTTAACCCATATAATAACATATAGAGGCGTTTTACTGTCGCCGGAACCCTGAAATATCGAGCTGATTACAAAAATCAGACCTCTCGCGAATAAAAATATGAAGATGATATGAAGATATTCTTCCGCCATAAGGGCAACCTCATGTGAAGCTCCGATAAAGATAACGGCCCGATAGCTTATTAGATAACCAATAGCTCCCAGGAAGATCGAGGCAATCAGACCTATAGTTATCCCGGTTCCGGCAGCTTGAATGACTTCATCGGGTTTCCTGGCGCCGGTGGCGCGAGCTACCAATATCATTGTCCCAATGCCAATGCCCATCATCATCGCCATAGCCAGAAATATAACCAGTTGGGCCATACCGACACCGGCAAGCTCTTCAGCGCCCAGATGACCGACCATCATGGCATCAATAATTCCAACGCCGCGCTGTAAAAGATTAGACCAGACAATTGGCAGCGCCAGTGAATAAATAGCTCTTCTCAGCTGACGGTTGGAGGGTTCCAGGGAGAATTCCATTCACTAAAGATATACCATATTCCGCGACAGTCAAGAAATGTCACGCTTTACTTCCTCATCTCGGATACTTTCTATTGACAATAGAACGAGAGGTTGTTATTATCCGGCCTACGAAAAGGGGAAATCTTATGACAGAGCTGATCAGTGGAATTTCATATCGGTCTTTTCATGTTCTGGCGCGAAACTATGATGTGTTCTTTAAAACCTGGAAAACATCAATAATCCCGCCGTTCCTTGATCCCTTATTCTACCTGGTGGGGATGGGATATGGCCTGGGCGCTTTAATTGTTCGGGTACAGGAAACGCCTTATATTGAATTCATCGCGCCGGCTTTAATTGCCTCGGTGATGATGACCGCGCCTTTTTTTGAAAACGCGGTCGGCTCATATGTTCGATTGTATTACCAAAAGACATTCGATGCTATGATTTCCACGCCTGTTTCGATTGAGGATGTGGCGACCGGTGAAATTTTATATGGCGCTTTTAAGGCTTTAATCCAGGGCGTATCGATACTTATTGTTATTGCTGCTTTTGGCCTGATTAAATCGCCATTAGCTCTCTTAATTCCATTTTTATGTGTCTTCGCCGGATTTATTAATGGCGCGATAGCATTGTCTTATATGACATACATACCGTCGATAAGCTATGTCGATTATTTCTTCACCGTCATAATGACGCCGATGTTTTTATTTGCCGGTACGTTTTTCCCGGTAAGCCAGCTTCCCGTTTGGGCCCAGAAGATCGCTTATATGATGCCTCTTTATCACATCGTTAATATTACGAGAGCATTATGTAGCGGTACGAACTTAAATACGATTCCAGGTGATTTATTGTGGTTGCTAACTTGTGGTTTACTCTTTTACATGTTCAGTCTTTATCGAATGAACAAAAGAATGAGAAAATAATTTTCTCGTTGACATCTATATTCATTATATGCTATTTTGTAATCGAGGGATTATACAGGCTATATTTGGAGTTTTATTGGTGAATAAGCTATTAGTATCAGTATCCGGAATACGAGGAATCGTCGGCGATGCATTAACTGCGGAAGTCGCCTTAAGTTATGGCAAAGCTTTTGGAAGATATTTAAAGGGCGGCAAAGCGATTCTTGGGCGAGATACCAGACCGCACGGCCCAATGATATTTTCGGCGGTTGCCACTGGCCTGATGGCTGCTGGATGTGATGTTATAGATATTGGGGTTGCTACGACGCCAGCCGTGGAATTCGCTGTCAAAGAATCTGGAGCTGCCGGGGGAGTCGCAGTTACGGCGAGTCATAATCCGATTGAATATAATGCCCTGAAACTCATTGGACCGGGCGGTTCTTTCCTGACAGAAACTCAAGGCAAAAGATTTTTGAAAATTTATAATCGGGGTGAAAATAGTAGAAAACCCAATATAATGAAATTCGGATTTTATAGCATTGAGGATGATTGGGACCAAAAATATATTAAAGCTATTCTGGCGCTTGATATTTTGAGGCCCGCTATTATTAAGCGTCGAAAATTCAGGGTCGTTGCGGATTGTGTAAACGGAACCGCTTCCGGAGTTGCCGCCGACTTGTTTAATTCACTTGGTTGTTCTTTGAAATTGATCAATGCTGTTCCCGACGGTACATTTCCTCACCCTCCAGAACCTGTCCCTGAAAACTTGAAACAGCTATGTCGGGCTGTTAAGTCATTCAAGGCCGATATCGGCTTTGCTTTCGATCCCGATAGTGACCGGATGGCAATGGTGAATGAAAAAGGTAAACCGCTGGGCGAGGAATTTACCCTGGCCCTGGGCATGAGGTACGTTCTTACGCGGAAGCAAGGCCCAATCGCCGTCAATTTGTCCTCATCGATGATTAATGATTTCGTAGCCGGTGAGGCTGGCGTTAAGATCTACCGAACAAAGGTAGGCGAGGTCAATGTAAGCGAAAAAATGAAGCGTGTTAACGGGGTTGTTGGCGGCGAAGGTAATGGTGGATTGATATATCCGGGAATTCACTATGGCCGTGATGGAATGATTGCCGCCGCGATAATGCTTCAATACCTGACCTCCAGCCGCAAAACTATTTCCGAATTAACCGCGGAACTGCCTCGAACCACGATGATCAAGAGAAAAATAAAGCTTTCAGGAAAAAAGCTGAATTTTAATAAAATAATTAAGGCTTTTAAGCTGGGAAAAGCCGATAAACGAGATGGGATTAAAATTGGCTTCAATGACAGCTGGCTTCAGCTGAGACTATCTAACACCGAGCCAATAGCCCGACTCATGACCGAGGCATATAATGCCCGAAAGGCCAAAATCTTGGCCGATGAAGTAGAAGATTTAATAGGTTAGTAATGGAGAGGATATGTGTGGCATAGTTGGATATATCGGAGAGAAAAACTCCGTCCCTATATTAATTGAAGGATTGAAAAAACTGGAATATAGAGGTTATGACTCAGCCGGTATAGCCTGTATCGAAAACTCGGATATCATCATTCAAAAAGCCGCCGGAAAAATCAGCGCTTTGGAAGCACAAATAAAAGACAAAGATATTTCCGCCAGGCTTGGTATCGGTCACACTCGATGGGCAACCCATGGTGAGCCCACTGATATTAACGCGCATCCCCATATTGATGATAGTGGCAGAATAGCGGTAGTTCATAACGGAATTATCGAAAACTATAAAAGCCTTAAAACATTGCTTCAGAAAAAAGGCCATATATTTATCACCGATACGGACACCGAAATCCTGGCCCACCTGATTAGCGAGCATTATAACGGTGATCTTCTCGAGGCGGTACGAATCGCCTTGAATCAGGTTGATGGAACATATGGCATCGCGGTAGTCTGTCTGGATTCGCCCGATAGAATCGTAGCGGCCAGGCTGGGATCGCCCCTGGTGATTGGAAACGGCGAGGGCGAGAATTTTGTGGCTTCCGATGTCGCGGCGATCCTGAGATATACCAACCAGGTAGTTTACCTTGAAGACCGTGAACTTGCCGAAATAACCCAGGAAGGTTTCACGGTTTCGCGCATTGATAGAACTACGATCAGCCCTAAAATCGAGGATATAAACTGGTCCCTTGATATGATCGAGAAGGGCGGATATCCGCATTTTATGCTGAAAGAAATCATGGAGCAGCCTACTACCTTGCGCAATGCCATTCGCGGTAGACTTAAATTCGAGGATGGTTCGGTCAGACTTAATGGCTTAAATCTTCAGTATAAAGAACTATGCCAGATAAAAAGGATTTTAATAACTGCTTGCGGCACGTCCTGGCATGCCAGCTTAATCGGCGAATATTTGATCGAAGAACATGCCCGGATACCGGTTGAGGTCGAATATGCTTCGGAATTTCGTTATAGAAACCCGATTATTGACCCGGATTCGCTTGTACTCGTGATCTCGCAATCCGGCGAAACCGCCGATACTCTGGCCGCTTTGCGCGAGGCCAAACGCAAAGGCGCGACTTGTTTGGGTATTTGTAACGCTGTCGGTTCTTCGATTGCTCGGGAAACCGATGGCGGTGTTTATATCCACGCCGGCCCGGAGATCGGCGTGGCTTCTACCAAAGCGTTTACTTCGCAGATAATGGTGCAATCATTGATTACGATTTTGTTGGCCAGGATGAGACATATGTCCCTCGAGCAGGGGGAAAGGCTGATAGAAGCGATTCAACGGGTACCTGATCAGGTAAGTGTGATGTTAGAGAAAAACGAGGAAATAAAGCAAATTGCGGAAAAATATTATCAAAAAGATAATTTTCTTTACCTTGGTCGGGGTTTGAATTTTCCGGTTGCTTTAGAGGGAGCTCTCAAACTCAAGGAGCTATCTTATATTCATGCCGAAGGTTATCCGGCCGCGGAAATGAAGCATGGTCCGATTGCTTTAATTGATGAAAATATGCCGGTTGTCGTACTGGCACCGAAGGATGCTGTTTACGAGAAGGTTATGTCGAATATTCAGGAGATTAAAGCCCGCCGGGGGAATGTCATTGCCATCGCCACGGAAGGCGATACCGAAATCGCGTCGATGGTTAATGATGTCATCTATATCCCCAAAGCCCGGGATTTCGTTCTTCCGCTTATTTCGATAATACCTTTGCAGCTATTAGCGTACCATATATCAGTTATGAGAGGATGTGATGTAGATCAACCAAGAAATTTAGCCAAGAGTGTAACAGTTGAATAACCTTAATTAAAAACCATAAGGGGCAAATTATGGCAGAACGCGCTTTAAAACAACGCATGGTTAGCGAAAAAGAAAAACTGTTCCAGATGTATCATCAGGAAAAGCTATCCCTAACCGATATCGGTGAACACTACGGTTGCAGCCGTCAGTATGTTCAATTGGTATTCAAAGAACTAGGTATAAAAAGGCGCTCTCGTATGATGGCGCTGAAAAACCGGCCTCGACGACGTAAAAGCAAGTATAATTTTACTGAAAACGATGATAGTTTTATTCTCGGCAACTATTATAAGATGACCGATTCGGAAATGGCTATTCAGCTTGGCAAACCGCTGAAATCTATCATCTACCGCCGTTTAGTCGTTCTGGGCAAAAAGAAAGTAAATCGTCGAAATTTCACCGAGGAGGAAAACCAATTTATTCTCGATAATTTCGAAAGAATGACTGATACATCGATTGCCAAAGCTCTGAATCGATCATTGATCTCGGTTACGCATCACCGTAATCGCATTTTAAACAGGCCCAAGCGAGTGATCAAGGGCTATTCCGACGAGGAGAACAGTTTTATCGAAAGAAATTATAAAGATATGACCGATAGTCAGATTGCCGCCGCCTTGAATAGAACCAAGGCGTCAGTCGCTATCCATCGTAACGAAGTTTTAGGATTATCTAAGACTAAAAGACGGAAACAGGATTAGTCCGGCGTACGTAAAAATGGTAACCGAATTCTAACGGCCGGTAAGATCCATAATCGAGAAATCCACCCTTAAGTAAAGGGTAAAATATTTGGCCATCAGAATTTCCTTGACATTCTGATGTGAAATCTCGTATAAAGCCTATAATAAATTAAGCGGTTTGGTGCCCTTTTGGGATAAAAGGGAAGACGGTGGAAATCCGTCACAGTCCCGCTACTGTAAACGACTAATTCCCACTTATGCCACTGTCCAATGATGGGAAGGCATAGGTCGATCCGTTTGTCGTAAGTCAGGAAACCTGCCTGCCGCTGGCCAAAAATTAACCTGCGAGTGAGAGGTTGGCTGTGAATTCATTATTTGGGCTCCGGACCTCCTGGAGTTTTTTATTACTCATCCTGACGGTGATTATAGTTGTAGCGGCGGCTAATTCGGTTTATTCTCAAAGTATACTTAAGCTTTATGGACAGGTGATTGACAAACATGGACCGGTTGCCGACGCCATAATAGCTATAAAGAACACCTCATACAAATCTGCTACAAATCATGAAGGATTTTACTATTTTTACGACATCCCTCCGGGAGAATATCGCCTGAGTTGCGGTTTCGGCTCGGTTATTGTCTGCACTAATGATAGAATCGCTATTGGCCGGGGTGTAACTGTAAGGCGCGATATTTTTCTTGGGCAGGATTTAATTAATTCCGCTCCGATTCATGTTAAAGCATCCGCGCCTGCCGGTAATGGCAATTTCGGTCTAATCGCAAAAAGTTATCAACTCGATAAAAAATCAAATCAATCCGTAAAGGAATTAATCGGTAGTATTCCCGGATTAAATCTGATTAGTTCGCCCGCGACCGGTGAAACGTATATTTCAGCCAATGGTATCAGATCCGAGGGCGTAAACATCTTAATCGATGGCCGTGAGTTAAATTCCCTTTTAACCGGCAGGGCCGATCTGGAGCAAATACCCTTAAACGCGATTTCCAAAATCGAATATTATTCACCGGGAGCCACAGATGCCGTCACTGATGGCGGATTAGGCGGGACAGTTAATCTTGTCACAAAAAGGGGCGGTAATTTAAGTCCAGTTGAAGTCTCGATATCAAGAGGTAGTTTTGGTGATGAAAACTATGTAACCGGGATCAATTACTCGAAAGCCGGCTATGGAGTATTAAATGGAATATGGGAAAATTGCTTCATCAGAAATGATTATAACTATATTGATAGATCTGGTGACGATAAAACCAGGCTAAATGCTTTTTCTGACCGAAATAAGTACTTTTTTTCATACTCTAATTCGCTATATGAAAACTATCTGAGTTTATCGGGTTTTATTTATGATGGAGTCAACGGTGTTCCCGGGCGAATTGACGCACCCTCGCCGAATGCCATATCGAATAAAAGCGCAATCTCGGTGGGAGGAGAATTATCCAGTGATCCGGGAAAATCCAGTCGTATCATGACTATGTTATCATACCTGGAAAGGAAAACCTTATATAATGATTACGAAAGTTGGATTCCCTTCGATACTAAATACCATGAACGTGAATTGAACTTGACCTCGGGCTTTGAATACATTAAATCGGAATGGCTCAAAGTCAATTCAAAATTATCTCATGAACATAGTATGCTTGTAGGCCAGGATTTCATCCGACCGACATCGGCACTTCGCAAGATTATTCGTAATATTCACAAAGTATCAGGCAATTTGGGATTGATGCGGAAGGTTGATAGAATATCGCTCTCCGCGGGTTTATCCAGTTCTTTCTGTAATGCCGATAACAAGGATTATACCTCAACCTCTTTGACTTCATCAATTATCTATGAGAAGGTTGTTTCAATCGGCTTACGTTCGTCCTATGCCAATTCCTTTCGATTGCCCGGTTTAGCTGAACTTCATTGGCGGGAGGATGTTTTCGTCATGGCCAATCCCGATTTGAAGCCGGAACAATCACGATCTTTTACATCTGAACTGTTTGCCGCTTTTACCCGGTTTGGCGATTGGCGATTTTCGATCGAGTATCGTGATATTCGTTATAAAGATCTGATATATTGGCGCCGCTCACAGGGTGTGAAATTCAAGCCGGTAAACGTTTCGAATTCCGATCTTTTCAGTACGACTTTCATCGCCGGTTATAAATCTCCCAATGGCATTTTAAAAGCGGATTTCTCAAGAGTCCGTTCTTGGGCATTGAACCGGGAAGAGGGCAATGATAATTATGGTAAATTCATTATCCATCAGCCTCTATATGTCAATACGCTATGGATAAACCTAAATTATGGCGGAGTATATTTAACCGTATCGATGTATGATTCGGGCAAATGCTATTTTTTGGAAGCGAATACCAAGTGGCTTAAGCCGTACACGAGAGTAAATTTATCGGCCGGTGTCGAGTTTAAAATTAGAAACGTATCGTCGATTTGGGATTTTAAAATTGATAATTTTACTGATATAGACTATGAGCTTCTGGAGTATCAACCGATGCCTCCGAGAAGCTTCCACTTAGGTATGACAATAAAACTGTAAAATAAAGGACAGGAAATGAAAAAAATTGTATTACTATTCATACTGATCGGCGCCAGTTTGGCTTTGGCTCAGAATAGCGCTTTTGTCATCAACGGCTCCGCCGAAACCCTTTCGAGAATAAATCTTGAGACAGGTCAGGTTCAAAATCATATCGTTACTCTGGGAGCTGTTCCTAATCAAGTCATTTGCCATAGCGAAATGCTATATGTGGTCAATTCGACTTCCGCCAGTTTGATGGTAATTGACCCGTCAGACTACTCAATAGATATGGAGATTCTACTTCCGCTAAACAGCAATCCCTGGAATGTCGCGGTTTCCGGCGGTTTCGCCTATGTCACCGGCCTGGCTACATCATCGGTTTACGCTGTGGATTTAACGGCGGGATCGGTTATCGACACCTATGAGGTAGGGCTTTCGCCCGAGGGTATTGTCTCTCAGGGGGATCGCCTCTATGTCACCAATACCGGCTTTAATCCGATCGATTTCAGCTATGGCCAGGGTTCGGTTTCCATTCTGGAAACCAGTAGCGGTACCGAACTGGCCAGGGTAAATGTAAGCAAGAATCCTCAGGCTGTCGAGGTTGGCCCGGATGGCTTGATCAATGTAATCTGTACCGGCAATTATAGCTCGGTATTTGGCATGATATATTTTATCGATCCCTGGGAGATGATGGCGGTCGATTCGCTGGCGACCGGCGGTTTTCCGGTCAAATTCGCCATCAACTCGGCCGGAATCGGTTTTATTTCGGCCGGAGGTTGGGTCAATGACGGGCATGTGTACAGCTACGATACCCTGGATCGAGTACTGTTAAGAGGCGATGATAATCCAATCCTGGTCGGTACGGGCTCTTATGGAATAGCCATCGATTCGCTTGATTATATCTATTCGGTGGGACAGATTGCTAATTCGGTTTCGAAATTTAATTCTGAAGGCGAGATAATCGATACCTATAATGTCGGCTCCGGGCCGGTCTCTATCGCCATTTTGGATACCCGTACATCAATTGATGAAATAGCGGAAATCCCCTATAAATGCAGCTTAAATACGCCATATCCCAACCCCTTTAACTCATCTGTGGTGATACCTTATGAGAGCAAAACGGGGAATACCATTACAATCGAGATATTCGATATCGGCGGCCGATTGGTAAAACGGTTAAGCTCAAGGTCAGATCATTCGATATATAACAGTGTAATCTGGAACGGGCTGGATATGAGATGCCAGGAGGTGGTAACAGGTATCTATTTTGCTCGTTTGGCAGGAACAAATGAAACAGAAAAAATGGTTCTTTTACGTTAAAATGGTCTTGCGCCGGACAACAAAACAATTATATTAGGGCGTCCGGGAGGAATGATGAAAAAAGGAATACATCCTAAATACTACGAGACGAAAATTTCCTGTGCCTGCGGCAACGTGATCGAAACCCGCTCAACGGTAAAGGATTTGACAGTTGAGATTTGTTCTAACTGCCACCCGTTTTTCACCGGCAAACAGAAGCTGGTGGATACAGGCGGCCGGGTAGACCGTTATAAACGGAAATACGGAACAAAGTAGCAAAATTACAGCGGCACTATAACCCTTGAAGGGGTGCCGCTATTTTTGTATCAATTTGGGCCTAGTTTGAAATCATTATTGGCAATCATAAGTCTGCCATTCTTTTGGGTAGATAAAAATGTTGGCGGCCAGGCGGTCATCGAGGGTGTTATGATGCGGTCCCCTGATCGGATATCAACCTCAATCAGACGGGCCTCCGGCGAAATTACAACCCGTACAGAGCCATATATCTCTCTGGCCAAGCGGCACAAGTTTCTGGGTCAGCCGATACTCAGGGGCATCGTCTCCTTTTTTGAGATGTTGGTGATCGGCATCAAAACGTTGAACTATTCCGCCGAGGTAACCGCCGCTGATGAAGAGAGCGATGCATCGGATATCTCAAGCCCGGTGTCTCGGAAAATGAACCTGGCTCTGGCGGGGACGATTGTCGTGTCAATGGCTCTGGCTATCGGAATATTTTTCTTCCTGCCGCTATTATTCGCCCAGCTTCTAAATGTGCATAAGGAAGCGCTGGGATTCAATTTGATAGCCGGAATTATCAGAATGGTGATGTTTGTTATGTATATAAAGGCGATTTCATATCTAAAAGATATTAAGCGAATCTTCGCTTATCATGGCGCGGAACATAAAACGATATTCGCTTTCGAGGCGGATCTACCTCTGACAGTCGAGAATACCCGGAAATTTACCACGCTTCACCCTCGTTGCGGCACCAGTTTTATTTTAATTGTCGCGTTAATGGCGATCCTTACTTACGCGGTTTCCGATTCGATATTCGCCAGTACCTTTGGCCATCAACCGTTTCTGCTGCAGAGGTTCGCTCTACATTTTTCACTTCTGCCTTTAGTTGCGGGGGTTTCTTACGAGCTTCTGAAGCTTTCCGGTAAAACAAGAAATAATAAGCTCACGAAATTCTTTATCGCGCCCGGATTATGGCTTCAGAAAATTACTACCCGCGAACCGGAGGATGATCAACTTGAAGTGGGAATCACATCTTTGATTGCCTCGATCGAAGGAACGCAGCTGTATAATGAGAAAGTTAGAGTTTGACCATGGAATTTCCATTTGAAAAGTTGTTAGCGCCATTAAAGTCCAAGCTGGAGCAACTCGATGAAATGCTGTCCGATCCAAAGGTGCTCTCCGATCAAAAGCTCTACCGAACGACTGCCAAACAGCGAGCCGAAATAGAAGAAACTCTGAAAACAGGCAGAGAATATTTTAAAATCCTGAAAAGTATTAGCGATAATGAGCTTTTAATTAAAGAAGACCCGGAAGGCGAACTGGCCGAGTTGGCTAATGAGGAATTGCCCGAACTTCAGGAGAAGCTGCTGTTACTCGAAACCAGGTTGAAATCCAGGCTGGTACCCAAGGATCCCGAAGACGTCAAAAACGTCATAATCGAGATACGGGCCGGTACCGGCGGCGAGGAAGCCGCCTTATTCGTGGCCGACCTTTACCGTATGTACTCGAAATATGTCGAAACACAGGGCTGGAAACTCGATGTCATGAACTCCAGTGATACTGGGATAGGCGGGTTCAAAGAGATAACATTCTCGGTTGAAGGTGTCGATATTTATGGCGATTTGAAGTATGAATCCGGCATCCATCGGGTACAGCGAGTGCCGGTAACCGAGACATCGGGACGTCTCCATACATCGGCGGCATCGGTGGCTGTTTTGCCTGAAGCCGGGGATATCGATCTGAAAGTCGATCCCAACGATTTGAAAATAGATGTCTTCCGTTCATCCGGGCCGGGAGGTCAATCGGTAAATACTACCGATTCGGCGGTGCGAATAACTCATCTGCCAACCAATACGGTGGTTACTTGCCAGGATGAAAAATCTCAACATAAAAATAAAGCCAAGGCTTTCAAAGTTTTGCGTGCTCGACTTCTCGATAGAATTACCGATGAACATAACTCGAAAATCTCCAAGTCCCGGAAATCAATAGTTGGTTCCGGGGACCGGTCTGAAAAGATAAAAACCTATAATTTCCCCCAAAACAGGGTGACCGATCATCGTATTGGTCTGACTCTTTATAATCTCGATGGTGTTTTAAACGGTCAACTTGATGAATTAATCAACGCCGCCAAGAATTTCGCTTTTGAGAAAAAAGTCGCCCTGGCCGAAGAGAGTAAAACCAAAGCCTGATTGAATATCGAATTACTATCAACAATAGTTTTTGATAATTATTGTTGACTGTTTTAAATTTAAATTATAATATTCTGTTTATTATGAAAGATTTTAAAATTGCGGGTGTACTCGCCATGGAAAAAGCGATTAGCGCCGGCGCGACTTATGCCGACTTCCGTTACGTTCATACCGAATCCGAGGAGTTATCGTATTCGGATGGCGCCCCGGAGGACGTCAGTCACAGTATCGACAGGGGATTTGGTATCCGAGTTATTGTCGATGGCGCCTGGGGTTTCTGCAGTTCCGCGAATACGGATGTAACAGAAATAGATCGCATCGTTCGGAAAGCAATTAACATCGGAAAAGCTTCGGCATTATTGCAGAAAATACCGATAGAGCTTGCGGCCAATCCTCAAGTTAAGGATTCGTTTAAGACGAAAATCAAAACCGATCCATTCCAGATTTCTCTTACCGAAAAACTCGCGTTTCTGGCTCACCTGGATGAGCTGATGGGCAAACATGAGGGTATCAGGTCTCGAAGCGGATATCTCGATTTTAGGAAGATTTATAAAGGATTCGTTAACTCTGAAGGTTCCGAGATCGAGCAGACTATCTATCATAGTGGCGCCGGTATTAGCGTTGCCGCCATGCGGTCACATCGTGACAGAGCCTCCAGAAGCTATCCGGCCAACGAAGGCCAATTCGAGACTCGGGGCTATGAGTTTCTGGATCATATCGATTTCGAAAATAACATCCCGATTATATGCGAAGAGGCGGCGGCTCTACTGGATGCCGAACCATGCCCGGAGAAAACTACCGATATTATTCTGGATGGCTCGCATATGTCGCTGGTGATACACGAATCAATTGGTCATCCCCTGGAATTGGATCGCGTATTCGGTGTCGAGCGCAATTTCTCTGGTACGAGTTTCGCGATACCGGATATGCTTGATAATCTTAAATATGGCTCGGATATAATAAATGTCACCGCCGATTCCACCGCGCCTCATGGCCTGGGCACTTTCGGTTTTGATGATGATGGCGTAGCCGCCAATCGAGAATATTTGATCAAGGACGGCGTCCTGGTCAATTACCTTTCATCCAGGGAGACCGCGGCCCGTATCGGCAAAGCATCTACCGGCGCGAACAGGGCCGATGGCTGGGGTAATATGCCGATCTGTCGCATGACCAATACAATTCTTCAACCCGGCGACAAGACTCTGGAAGATTTGATTTCCGGTATCGATGATGGCATTCTGATGGAGACTACATCATCCTGGTCAATCGATGACACCCGCGAGAGCTTCCATTTTGGTTGCGAGTTAGGCCGTGAGATAAAAGGCGGTAAATTGGGTAAACTGATTAAAAATCCCACTTACGCGAGTAACACGATCGAATTCTGGAATTCCTGCGATGGTATCGGCAATGAGTCGCTTTGGCGTCTCTGGGGGACTCCCAATTGCGGCAAAGGCCAACCGGCTCAGAATGGCCGTGTGGGTCAAGGCGCCGCGCCGGCGAGATTCAGACAGGTGAAGGTAGGTGTTTGATGTCTAAAGCGCTCGAAATATTGGACAAAAGCCTGAATAAATCCTCCGCCGATCAAACCGAACTCGTTTGCGAAAGCGAGGAATTCTATCTAACGCGATTCGCCGAAAATAAAATCAACGGTAACATTGGCCGCACCGACCATACGGTCTGGTGCAGGGCCATTATCGGCCAGAAAATTGGTATCGCTAAAACGAACAATCTTTCACAGGAAGCCGTTGATAATCTTGTGAAAAAAGCAGTTGAAATATGTTCTCAGCAGCATGATGATCCACAATTCTCGTCTCTGGTTAAATCGTCGGGTGCTCCTGAATCGACCGGTTTCATAAAATCAACCGCCGACTATTCGGCTTTTGACAGGGCTAACGCCATTAAGACTATTGTTGATATCGCCGGAAAAGACAGCCTCGAAACGGCCGGAATGTTCCAGACCTCGCAAACGGAACTGGCCGTGGCCAACAGTCTGGGAACCCGTCAACAAGGTAAGGTTGCCGAGGCCAGGTTGTCGATTACTTTAAGCGATAGCGCCGGGCGGGCGGGATTCGCTCAAACCCATACACGTGATGTCGATGAGATCGATTTTAAAGCGATAGCGGACCGGGCCGTAACTAAAGCGGCCAGATCGGTAGAACCATTATCTTTAGAGCCCGGTCCTTACACGGTAATTCTCGATCCTGAAGCGGTTGCCGATTTCCTTTTGTTTTTGGGCTTTTTGGGGTTTGGCGGCAAAGGTAAAGTTTCACGGCCGAATTTTATGGCCGGTAAAATGGGTGAAAAGATAATGGGCGATAATATCACAATCACCGAGGACCCCTTTCATTCACAAATGAGATATATACCGTTTGATTATGAAGGCGTACCGCGTCGAAAAGTGCGAATTATCGAAAATGGCATCGCCAAAGGCCTGGTTTATAACAGTTATTTCGCCGCCTTGAATGATACCGAATCGACCGGCAATGCCCTGGCCCCCGATAATAGTTTTGGACCTTACCCAAAAGCGATGGTTATGAATCCGGGGACGATACCGCTGGACGAAATAATCTCTTCTACCGAACGAGCTATCTATATTGCCCATTTCTGGTATGTCAACTTCATCAACCCGATCCGCACCCTGGTTACCGGCACCACTCGTGACGGTACATTCTTGATTGAAAATGGCAATAAAGTCTCACCGGTGGCTGATATGCGAATCAATCAATCGATGCTGGAAGCATTCAATAGCGCCGAAGTCCTTTCTGAAGAGAGAAGGCTTGTTTACAAGTATGGCGTAATGATGTATGTTCCGGCGATGAAAATAAATAACTTCAACTTTGTATCGGCAGAATGATTGTAAGAATTTTATTGGTCGTTTTATTGATGATTCCTGTTAAGGTTTCGGCCAACAATACCGGTCAGGATAATTCCAAAGGACAGATTACGACCAGGCTTGGTTTATCATATATTCCGGCCGGCAATATTAAATTCACCAATCGCGATGCTACTTATGATATTTATGACAGCATGGCTTTCAGAGTATCAATGGAGTATTTTGTATCTGATCTTTTTTCGATCGGTCCGAGTTTTGAATATCTTAGTCGACAGATTGAGCCATACGCCTTTTTCGAAGAAGATATTCGAATGTATAGCTTCTATCTCGATTTCCGAATTAACCATGGCTTAACTGATTCGGGCGGCAATTACCTGGTATTTGGCGTGGGTACCGGCGGCGGCAGTTTATCCGAGGCCGAAGGGGAAAGCGACGGTGGTTTTGGTCTGTATGGCGTTGTCGGGCTGGATATAGCGCTTCAGGAATCAATCGGGTTAGAGTTACTATATAGATTCCAAACGGCTCGTTTCATAATAGAGGAAAGAGACTATCGTTTTGATGGGTCAGCCCTTCAGGCGGGTCTCAGTTATAGGATTAAAATTTGAAAAGACGTGACTTTATAAAAGCGACCGGACTGATTGGCGTTGGCCTGGCGGTCGGCTTGTCTGGCGCCGAAGCCGGGCAAATAGCCTCGAAATCGATAAACGTTTCTCGCGGGGGCGTCAATCCAGGTTTCGTTTACCCTCGGGGAGGTTGTACGGAATCGAGCCTGGCTTTGTTCGATAGAGGTCCTCGCGGTAAAGATCCGTTCGGTCTTGACCGCTAGCCATGCCCGTTTCTGTCGCTGAACTTATCAGCCGGGGTCTGGTCAGATTGAAGACCGCCGGTATTGATGACGCCGAAATTTCCTCCCGGTTAATCCTTCAATACATTCTGAACAAAACCTCCTCCGATCTGCAATTATCATCCGATGAAATCATAGCCGATGAAAAAATCAAGCAATATGATCGGTTATTGGAAAAACGATGCCTTCACGTGCCGGTACAGTATTTAATCGGCGAAGTTGAATTTTATAATGTCAAGTTAAAGGTCGATGAGAGGGCGTTGATCCCGCGCCCGGAAACAGAAGTATTGGTGGAAAACCTGGTCGAACTGATTAAACCGATGAAGTCTCCTCGGTTGCTTGATATCGGCACGGGTTCGGGCAATATCGCGATCGCCATAGCCGCCAATGTCGAAGATGTATCCGTAACAACCGTAGATGTTTCCGCCGATTCATTAGACTTGGCCAGAGCCAATGCCTCGCTTAACTACGTTAACGGTAAAATAGAGTTCGTTTGTGCCGACTGTTTGCAATCGCGGTTCTGGCGCGACTGCGGTAAATTCGACGCGATAGTTTCGAATCCGCCCTATGTCGACAATAGCGATTATAACGATCTTCAACCCGAGGTCAGGTATTATGAACCGAAGGTTGCGTTGGTAGCGAGGGGTGATCAATTTACTTTTTTTAAATCGATTTCACGAAGAGCGACAACCGCGCTCAATCCGAAAGGCATTATTTGTTTTGAGGTCGGATTCGGTCAGGCTGATAAGGTAGTAAGCATTATTCATTCATGCTTACCGAATTCCGAAATAAATATCATTGATGATTTAGCCGGTATCCAACGTGTTGTCGTAGGAGTAAAACGATAATTTATTATATCTCGACATAATCATGTACTTTTTTTTATCCGCAAAATATTTCTTAACTCTATCATAACTTTAGAAACTTTGACGATATAAATAAAGGTTTAAATGAGAAACTAATTTTATTCGATAAAAAAAGTTTGACAAAAATTTGTTTCGAATCTAAAATCAGTTAAAGGTATGACTGTTAAGATTAAAAAAAGAAGTGAACGTTTCGCGGAAAGCCTCGATGCTTTTAAAGCATTAAGCATCGCCAGGATTTCCCCGATCAACACATATATCTCGGAGTTGGTAGTAAGTCTTCAGGATATCCTCAAGCTTCAATGCAAAGATAAAAATCAAATCGAGGATATATTAAAACTTATCGCTTGCCTGGAGGATTCGGTTGAAAAACTGAGAAAGGAATCTACCCGCGGAGTTGATAAATTAACTAAAGATTACTCGTGGTTGAAAAACAAGCTTGGCATTCTGGAAGACGAAAGACGGAATTTTAAACTTTTATACGAACTCACATCCATTCTCGAAAATGAATCCAAACTCGATAACCTGCTTCAAACTGTTATCGATTCGACAACGGATATCCTGGATGCTGAATATGGCATAGTTGAATTGATCGATGACGAAGGCAAAGTGCGATTGGCCAAAAAATCGAATTCGACAAGTAACAATTCTTTGCTGCTCGAATTTAAAGATAAAGTACTGGATGCGGCTATCGATAGCGGCAGTTCGATAATAATGAACAATCTTATACTTAAAAATAAAAGCAGCAACGGCAAGCGAAAAATCGGTTCGGTTATGTGTTTACCCTTAAAATCGGATGAGACTATTATCGGCACGCTTTATTTCGGCGCCTATCGAAAAAGTTTTTCAGTCGATGAGACCGAATTGCTGGAGGCTTTGGAAGAACGTATTGCTCAGGCGATAGCCAATAACATCAAATATAGTCGGCTGGTTGAATCACGTCAGAAGATGCTGGCCAAACTCAGAAAGCAATATGACTTTTCCGATGTGATAGGCAATTCGCCCCAGATGGCAACGGTACTGTCTATCGTGGCTGATATCTCCGACTCTGACACGGCGGTTTTGATCGAGGGCGAATCGGGTACCGGTAAAGAGGTGATAGCCAGGGCAATACATAGCAATAGCTCCAGGAAAGAGGAATCCTTTATCCCGATAAATTGCTCGGCGATTCCCGAAACACTCCTGGAGTCGGAATTGTTCGGTTATGAAAAAGGCGCTTTCACCGGCGCGGTGGGCCGTAAACCCGGCAAATTCGAACAAGCCAACGGCGGTACGATTTTGCTTGATGAAATCGGCGAACTGTCGTTAACGCTTCAGGTGAAGTTATTACGGTTTTTGCAATCTCATGAATTCGAATCTTTAGGTTCCAATAAAGTTGTTAAATCGGATGTTCGAATAATCACCGCCACCAAACGAGACCTGTCAAAAATGGTTGAAGCCGGTGAATTCCGGGATGATTTGTACTACCGGATTAATGTAATCAATATTAAGATACCACCGCTAAGAGAAAGAGTGACCGATATAACCGGGCTGGTCAATCATTTCATTCAATATTATGCCGAAAAAAACAATAAAGAAATTGATGGCATTGTTAAGGAGGCCTTAAATTTAATCGAACAGTATAAATTCCCCGGCAATGTCAGAGAACTTGAAAATGCCCTCGAACGAGCGATTGTGCTATGTAAATCCAGGACGCTGTCGATTGATGATCTTCCGGATAATATAAAATCGCCTGCCGGTCCCGAAGCCGAATACCTGCCTCAAAACTCCCATCAACTCAAACTGGTAAAGAAAAGAATGATGGATGACTCCGTTGGCGTAATGGAGAAAAACTTTCTTATAAGAGCTTTGCGAAAGGCCGGCGGCAATGTCTCTGAGGCGGCTCGTTTGACTCAAATGCATCGCAAACAATTCCAACGAATGATGGAACGTTGCGAATTAAATCCGCAAGATATGCATTCCTAATAAGTAATATTACCCATAATCTTTATCATTGAGACATTAGTGTCGCATAGATTCGTGTAGTTTTACCAAGGTAAACCATAACTTGTTGAAATACAATGCGACAGAGTTGTCGCATTATTATTATCTCGTTATGTATCAATGAGTTTAGTGTTCCATATGTAACTCTTTATGTATTATACGGTTATGTGTTTATTGGGGTAGATGGTAATTATTGGCATGTTTTTTGCATTCAACGAGTTAGAGGTATGTTTATGACTGAAAACGAGTTAGCTGAAATGACCGATCAGGATGTCAAAGACCTGCAAAATCAGGTGACCGAAGCCGCTCTGGAGATCCAGAAAAATATCGGCCTGGGTTTTTCGACAACCGATTATTGCCGGGCTTTTGCCTATGAATTGAAGCTGCGTAAAATTCCATACGAAACCGATAAAAAAGTCGAACTCTCGTATAAGGGGGAAATCGCCGGGCGATATCAGCTGGATTTCCTGGTTAATAAGCAGATGATTATAACGGTGCTCTCTGCTGAAGAGATTGCTAGTTCAGACCAGTCTAAGCAAAGAAATTTCCTGAAAGCTCTAAATTTGAAAATTGGTATGGTTATTAATTTCGCCAATGAAAAAGTGGAAATAAAAGCTGTATACCGATAATTAAAATCATAAACCTTTAGCAGTGAAAGGAGGTGACTATGCCGGCCAGAAAGAAAGCAACTAAAAAGAAAGCAACTAAGAAGAAAGCAACTAAGAAAAAAACTACTAAGAAAAAAGTTGCCAGGAAAAAAGTAGCCAAGAAGAAAGTTGCCAAGAGAAAAGTAGCCAAGAAAAAGGTGACAAAGAAAAAAGCCACCAAGAAAAAAGCAACCAAGAAAAAAGCAACTAAGAAAAAAGCTACCAAGAAAAAAGCAACCAAGAAAAAAGCAACTAAGAAAAAGGCTACCAAGAAAAAAGCAACCAAGAAAAAAGCAACTAAGAAAAAAGCTACTAAGAAAAAAACAACTAAGAAAAAAGCTACTAAAAGGAAAGCGAAAAAAAGAAGATAACGCTTAAGTAGCTGACTGCAATTGAAAAATCGATTACAGTCGTTCTTAATTTGACCGGGATATAATAAGGTCCGCCAAGGCGGGCCTTATTTTGTTGACATTATTTATTCTAAATTCGTATATTTTGACTAATATGCAGCTATTGAAGTATCACCTCCCGGTGATTGTTTGTGCCGGGTTGATTTTTTTTGTCTCCTCAATCTCCGTTTTGCCTACGGAGATTCCGGATTTTAACCTGCGAGACAAATTGGTCCATTTTGTCGAATTCGCCTTTTTTGGTATCTTACTCTGGCGGTCCGTGGCCCAATGGAGACTGCCTCTACGGGGATCTAAAATGCTAATTCTGGCGCTTTCAGTGGGCATTATATATGCGGCCAGCGATGAGGTCCACCAATTCTATGTCCCTGGCCGCGACGGCAATATCATGGATTGGATTGCCGATGCTATTGGGCTTGCGGTTGGCGTTGGTTCAGCTTATATTTTTAAGGCAAGACGGGATTTAAACAAATCCTTTGCCGGGAAATAAGTTGATCGGGAATAATGCTCAAAATTGGTCTAAATTAGTCGATAATTATTAGAAGCGAGAATATGAACAATAATACGATTAAAGAGTAAATGTTGTTAAAAATGGTTAAGCCGGCGGATATGTTTTGTTATCTCGTTGGTTTTTTGCATGTTGGACTTGGGAAAGGTATTAATGACTAATTTCAAAACAGGCTACCGAACTCATAACTGCGGTGAACTCAATTTGGAGACCGTGGGGGAAAAGGTCGTTCTTTGTGGCTGGGTTGCCGGATGGCGGGATCTGGGAGGAGTAATCTTCATCGATTTGAGAGATCGCTGGGGAATCACCCAGATAACTTTTAATCCGCAAAATTGTCCTTCCGATATTATGGAATTTGCCAGGAAACTGCGATATGAATTCGTTATTCAGGCTATGGGGCGGGTTCAACCGCGTCCTGATAATGCCCGCAATCGCAATATGATCACAGGCGAGATCGAAGTATCCGCCGATGGCCTGACTGTCTTAAATCAATCCGAGACACCGCCATTTTTAGTTGAGGATGATGTCGATGCGTCGGAGGAGCTTCGTCTGGAATACCGCTATCTCGATCTGCGGCGCCCTGTACTGAAAGATAAAATTCTCCTTCGCCATAGAGCCGTCCTGGAAATCCGGAAATTCCTCGATGGCCAGGGCTTTACCGAGATCGAAACACCGCTTCTAATCAAATCGACTCCGGAAGGCGCGCGCGATTATATTGTGCCGTCGCGTGTCAATAAAGGCTCGTTTTACGCCTTGCCGCAATCGCCCCAATTGTTTAAGCAAATACTCATGATTTCCGGTTTCGACCGCTATTTCCAGATTGCCCGGTGCCTGAGGGATGAAGACTTGAGGGCCGACCGTCAACCCGAGCATACCCAAATCGACATGGAAATGGCTTTTGTTGGAATCGATGAGGTTTTCGGAATTGTTGAAAGCATGATGGTTCACTTGTTTGACAGTATATTGGGAATTAAGCTTCAGATTCCATTTGCCAGGTTGACGTATGATGAGGTAATGGCCAGGTTTGGTATTGATAAGCCCGATATGAGATTCGATATGGAAATCATCGAATTGAGTGATCAGGTAAAGGATTGCGGTTTCGGAGTTTTCGAAAACGCGGTTTCAGCCGGCGGTTATGTGGGTGCCCTGTTGTTCAAAGGCGGTGCTGGTTTATCAAGAAAAAATCTCGATCAGCTTCAGGATATCGTAAAGGGTACAGGCGGCAAGGGCCTGGCCCATATCGCCTTAAAAGATGAAGGCCCGAAATCCCCAATATTGAAATTCCTGAAACAGGAAAGCCTTGACGCAATAATAGATCAAATGAACGCCGAATCGGGCGATTTAATACTTATCGTTGCCGATAGAAAATATCGGGCCTTATCCTGCCTGGGTAATTTGCGGCTCTCAATTGGTAAAAAATATGATTTGATTGATAAAAACTTATGGCGATTCGCCTGGGTTTATAAATTTCCGTTATTCGAATACAACGCCGAGCTGAAGCGATTTGATGCTATGCATAACATCGTTACATCACCCTGCGAAGAAGATATTCCCTTATTGGATGAGGGTTTCGCTTCAGATCTGCCACTTGATAATGAAACCCATCCCTGGGCAAGAATTTACGCCAATCAGTACGATCTAGTCTGCAATGGTTCCGAGCTTGCATCGGGCGGAATTAGAATACATCGCTCAGAAATGCAGCAGAAGGTTTTAAAAATCCTGGGACTTTCCGAGGAACGCGCGGAAAAAATGTTTGGTTTCCTGCTTAAGGCTCTCAAATACGGCGCCCCGCCCCATGCCGGGATAGCGCCCGGTCTGGATAGGATTATGGCATTAATGACAGGCAGCGATTCGATCCGGGACGTTATCGCGTTTCCCAAGACCACCGGCGCCCGCTCGCTTATGGATGGTTCGCCATCGCCTGTTAATCAGGATCAATTGGATGAATTAGGTTTGACTATAAAGAACATAAGGCGATAAAAGATTTTGGCTGAAAAGAAGATATTTCTGGAAGACATCGATCAGCGACTTCTGTTCGGATACCAAAATACGCATCTGCGGATGATCGAATCCGAATTCCCGATAGAAATAACCGCGCGCGGCGATTGGGTCTATCTTAAGGGAAGCGATGACGAGGTTGAGGCCGTGGACAAGGTTCTTAACGATATTTCAGACCACCTGAAGGCTACCGGAGAATTGACCGATCGCTATATTCATTATGCTATTACTATGGTTAAGGAAAATGGTACCGGTCCCAATGAACAGATTCTCGATGTCGAACCGCTGGTTATATCTTTAACTACTCATCAAACTATTAAACCCAGAACAATCGGTCAGAACGAATATGTTCAGGCTATCGAAAAAAACGACCTGGTTTTTTCAATCGGACCAGCCGGAACAGGCAAGACATATCTGGCCGTAGCTATGGCCGTTATGGCGTTCAAGCAGAAGAGTGTAAACCGGATAATCCTGACCCGTCCGGCGGTTGAGGCGGGCGAGTCTTTAGGTTTCTTACCGGGCGATATCAGGGCCAAGGTCGATCCTTATCTCAGGCCATTATATGACGCCCTGCACGATATGATCGAAGCCGAGAAAATCAAGAGATTGATCGAACTGGGCCAAATTGAAATTGCCCCATTGGCTTTCATGCGCGGTCGAACGTTAAATAGTTCATTCGTGATTCTTGATGAGGCCCAGAATACTTCATACAATCAAATGAAGATGTTCTTAACGCGTCTGGGCATGGGTTCGAAAGCAGTTGTGACCGGCGATATAACGCAGATAGATCTTGAGGATAAAAGCAAATCAAGTTTACCCAAGGTAGGGAGAATAGTCTCTAATATAAAAGGCGTATCATTTGTTAAGTTGACACGTAAAGATGTTGTCAGGCATAGGTTGGTGCAACAGATTATACACGCTTATGAAAAATACGAAAAACATAAGAAATGAAAAAGCCGCGAAAAGGAAATAATAAACCGGCCAAGCCCGGCGATATTTTGCTGGATGATAAGAAGAAGCCTATGCTCTTCAATAAAAATCTGACCTATAGTATCGCGATTGGTGCTGTTCTTATTCTGGGAATTGCTTTCCTTTACCCTATTGAAAAGGTGTACCTGCCGCTTGATATTCCCAGATTGAACGAAATCGCGGCCGAGGATATTCGCGCCCCGTTTGAATTCAATATATTTAAAAGCGAAGAGGAGCTTGAACGAGACAGGCAAGTGGTCGTGTCCAGTTTAATGCCGGTATTGAATTACGATACGCTCCTTACCCAGATGGTTTCCGATCGAGTTAAGGGCTTTCTCGATTTGCTGGATTCGATCCAGGTTGATTCTTCGAGCCGATATAAAGCGGTAGCCGATCTGAAAAGCCATTACCCGGTAATCCCCGATTCCGTGATTATTACCCTTCTTGGCGGCTCTGAAATTATCCGCGAGGCCGCGGTCCAGATAATAGACAGTCTTTTAGCCCGTGGTGTGGTTATGGATATCAGTAATCTACCGCTTCAAAATTCAGGTTTGGCGGCAATCGATGGCCCATCGAGAACAAGAACCGTAGCCCGCGATAGGGTTTTCGATTTGGCGCGTGCCCGGATTTTCATCGTCAATCAAGCCGAAAGGCTTTCGTTGGAGGATACTGACGTGGCCCGGGCGATAGCCTCGATAGCCATGATGTTTCTTGAGCCGAATTTGATATTCGATAAAGAAAAAACCGAACAAAGTCGGAAAGCGGAACTCGAGGCGATTCAACTTACTAAAGGGATCGTATTGCAGGATGAGTTGATAATCAAAGCCAAGGAAAGAGTAACAGAAGTCCATCGCGACAAGCTTGCTTCCCTGGCAAAATACAAACGCTCGCGGCGGCAGGGAACAAGCATATTGAATTTCTTGTTGCCGCCTTTGGGCAGATTGTTTTTCGTTGCCTTTCCCATCCTGTTTTTCGTATTCTTTCTTTTCTTCTTCAGGCGCGAAATAATTAGATCCAATACCTATTTGCTTCTTTTCGCGTTACTAATCGGCCTGGAAGTGTTGCTATTGAACATCGTTGTTTCGCAAGGCTTTTTGTCGCGCTATTTGGTTCCGCTGACGATTGCCTCTATGCTTGCCACTATTCTTTTCGATGAGGAAGTGGGGCTGGCGCTGACTGTTTCACTGGGACTTCTTGTGGGAGTGCTATCAGGTTTTAAGCTCGATATAGCGTTTGTGACGATAATTTCCGGTACTGTTGCCGGTTTTTCAGTACGGGGAGTTCGTCACCGCCATGAATTCTTCCGTCCCACATTATACCTGTGTCTGACTTACGCTGGCACGGTTTACATCATTGAGTCCCTGAAACTCACACCGGCCGCCGAATCTATTAAACATGTCTCGCTGGCGGTCATAAACGGCTTCTTATCGCCGATTTTAACTATCGGGCTGTTACCGTTATTCGAAAGCGGTTTCAGCATAACTACCGATGTCACTCTACTGGAGTTATCGGATTTAAATCGCCCCCTTTTGAAGCGGCTGGCGATTGAAGCTCCGGGAACTTATCATCATTCGATAATGATTGGCACCTTGGCGGAGGATGCCGCCGAGGCGATTGGCGCCAATTCGCTACTGGCGAGAGTAGGTTCATACTATCATGATATCGGGAAGATGCTCAAGCCGGAGTATTTTGTGGAAAATCAGACCGGGGCGACAAATAAACATGAAAAACTGGCCCCAACAATGTCGGCGATGATATTGGAAGCCCATGTAAAAGAGGGAGTCGATCTGGCTCTCAGACATAATCTGCCCAGAAATATTATCGATTTTATCACCGGTCATCATGGTACCGGTGTGATGTCTTATTTCTATGATAAAGCCATGAAAGAGCATGATAATGCCGCGGACGTAAGGGATTTCCAATATCCCGGACCGAATCCGAGATCAAAGGAAGTCGCTATAGTTATGTTGGCTGATTCGGTCGAAGCGGCTTCCAGAACCCTTGAAGATCCCAAGCCGGCGCGCATTAGAAATCAGGTGCACCGAATATTTATGGATAAATTCGACTCCGGCTTGCTGGAAAACTCCAACCTCACTCTCAGAGATATTAAAAAAATCGAGGATAGTTTCGTTAGGGTACTAACTGCTTTCCATCACCGGCGTATTAAATATCCGGATAAAAGGGAGGTGCCGGTATAAAACTCGCGCTTAAATTTTCAGACAAAAGATTTAAATTGCCTCTTCGCGAAATTAAGACTATGCTCATTAAGGTGGCGGCTGACAATAATATTGATGGCTCGTTATTGATTATATTCAATAACGACAGGCAAATGTCAAATTTGAACTCTAGATTCAAGCGAAAAAACCGTCCCACCGATGTCTTGGCTTTCAACCTTGCGGATATTAAGATGAAAAATTATATTGAAGGCGAGGTTTATATTGATTTACAAATAGCAGCTCGACAAGCCAGGGATTATAAGGTGGATTACCTTGAAGAAGTTGTCAGGCTTTGCCTTCATGGTTTGCTGCATTTAATAGGCTATGATGATTTAAAAACTACCGATAAAAATAAAATGTGGAAATTACAAGAGAGTTATATAAATAAATTTTTAAAAAGGATACCTGATGGAACCAAAAGACGGCGCTGAGCCCCCCAGTAGAGATGATCAGCGATCCGGTTTAATACATTCGCTGAAAAATTTTCTAAAACAATTTTCCCCGGAATCCGACTCTCGGCTTTCTCCAAGCCAACGGGACGCTTTTATCGAAAAATCGATTGAGGAATTCTCAAGTCAACTATCAACCGAAGATGATTTACTCGAGGAATCGGCCAAAGATATGATCCACGGCATCGTGGATCTGGCCCAGACAACGGTTAAAGAAATTATGGTTCCCAGGGTTGATATGGTTGGTATTGAGGAAGGGACCCCGATCCGTGATGTAATTGAATTAGTAAAAAAACACGGCCATTCCAGGTTTCCCTTTTTCGGCGAATCGCTGGACGAGATAAAGGGCGTGCTCTATATCAAGGATATATTCATCGACAGCGTTACCGATCCGAATGAGCTTGTTGATACCAAGGCCAGACCCCCATTTTTCGTACCTGAAACCAAGAATGTTTCCGAGCTGCTCAAAGAGATGAGAAAGCAGAAAGTGCATCTGGCAATCGTAGTCGATGAATATGGCGGCACGGCGGGCCTGGTTACTTTGGAGGACATACTCGAAGAAATCGTCGGCGAAATAGAGGATGAGTACGATCTTGATGATCCGATTATTAAGAAAATCGATGAAACACATTTCACGGTTAAGGGTAGTCTGCCGATTTCGGAACTTAACGAGGAACTTGATCTGGCTCTTCCCGAGGATAAATTCGAAACGGTTGGCGGCGTAATTTATGATATCGTCGGCGGTCTGCCCGACCAGGGAGTAACGGTCGACTACCAATGCCTTAAATTCACCGCCATAAAAATTATAGGCCAACGTATTACTCGAGTTGGTGTCGAACTTTCGCCAGAGCACAAAAAAGGTGAACAACTCATATAATACGCGATTGGTATATTAATGAATTTTAGCCGATCCCGATCAGGATCGGCTTTTTTCAGGGATTTTAATTAATTCTTAATCCTTCGGCCGCCCGATTCTGTCCTTAATTGCAAGTCCGATCAAGCCTAGAAGCATTAGAATGAAAGTGATTTTACTGATAGCGAACGTCGCTGTGTATGTGCTATTTTCGAATTTGCACTCGATAGTATGACTGCCCTTCTTCAATGGAATCGCTCTGAAATTATAATTCGCTTTGAGTGTTGTCAGAGGATTCCCGTTTTCATAAGCGCGCCAGGCAGGGTAGTAGTTTTCGCTTAGGAATAAGAAACCATCCTCGATCATTTCTACATCGACTCTGAATTGGTTGAGCTCGCTGTCGAAAATCCTTGCCGGTACTACCGCGAATTGGAGCGAATCATCATAGTCTGGCGGCGGATTATCCGGAATCTCCTCGAAAATTACCGTCGATCTGTAATCGAATGTCGTATCGCTGAGCATCGCGATAATCCTGTCTTCATCTTCGATAACGGTATAGCGATACATGGGAAAAGCGCGGGGCAGAGCGGTCAGGTTTTCATAAACTAAAAGATTACCGGCTCTTTTAATCATCCTGAATCTGTCCGGCTTGAAATACTGCGGTGGAAGTTGTTGAGCGCTGACAATATATTTGGCGTTTAACAAATCCTGAATCGGCTGATAAATCAGACCAGCCATAGGCGCCCTTTGACCGGCCAACTTCTCGAACGTGGCCAAATGATTGCCATGGAGAATGGTAAACGAGAGCTCCTCGATACCATGATATGCCAGATAATAATCTCTTAAAGTTTGGGGCATCACAAATACCCGAAATTGCTCCTCGGCCTGTTTGGATTGCAGGAAATCAACGACCGGGGTTTTAGCATAGTTGGACCGCGGATCAAAAGATATGAAATACCTTGAATTAAAATACCACATATATATGATCGTGAATAAGGCCAGGGCGGTAATAATCAAGCCGGCCTTGATTTTCTTGTCGCGATAGAACTTCAAGAGGAAATAAAGGCCCAAAACGGCGATCAGACTAATAACCGCTCCAATCGTGATCGTATCCAGTCCCATCTGCAATACTTGCGTTTTCTGCGCGTCCGGTGTACCGAATATTGCGAACCAGATCTTGAAAAATCCCATCTGCAAAATAATCACAAGAAAAGCGATAAAGGAGTAACCGATGCTGATGTAGGTATAAATCCGCCACGTTTTCTTGAATGTCTGATCAGATTTTTTAGCCTGTAGGAAGCTCTCGAGTCCCATGCAGGCAAGGGTGATCGCCGAGAAACCCACAAGAAAATTTATCATCCCAGGCGCCCGGAAACTTTTTACTCCCGGTATTAAATAGAATATTCGAAATGCCGGCGTATTGGCCCCCAGAGCGTAGAGCGTTGCTATTACTATGGTCCAGAAGAAAAACCACTTACCTCGACGCTGCCACAAACCGATACCAAGAATCGCCAGAAACAGGGCAATGATACTGAAATGCTCGGAATTGAGTTTAAAATAGTTCGGCCCCCAGTATGTAGTCGGCTGGCCTTTAATATTGTCGCCGCAAAATTCGGGAAAGAAATTAGCTCCGACCTCCTCGTAATTCATCGACCACGATGTGGCGTATTCATATTTGTTCTCGCTTTGCGTGCGAATAGTACGCATCGAGTATTTTTGCAGATATTGATAAGGCGTAACGAATTGCATCGACGCCATAATCAAGCCCAGGCCCACCGCCGCGCTGAATAGCAATGTCGGTTTGAGCGGGTTTATCTTATCGAGACGCCAACGCTGGATTGTTGTTGTTATGAAATATATGCCAAGCATGAAAAACATAAAATAAGCCATCTGCATATGGGATGTGGTGATCCCTAAGAATATAATGATAGCCAGCAGAATATAATAGAAAAGGCTCGTACGGGTGAAAGCCCGGTGGTAGATAAATAAAATGAGAGGAGTCAGGGCGATAATAAATATTTTGCCATTATGCCCGGCGTAAACCAGTGAGATTAAAAACGGAGCCATCATATACATCAAGCCGCCCAGAAAAGCCACCATACCTCGGATTTTGATTTCTTTTAAAAACATATACATAAAGATACCGGCCAGGAAAACATGCAAGGCCAGGATGAAACCCCAGGCGAAGCTAAGCTTGAATATCATATAAATTATGAAACTGGGCATGTAGAATATTTCGCCGTGCATGCCATCGACGAAAGGCATACCACCATGAATGAAAGGATCCCAGAGCGGCCAGGTGAAATGAACGCGAAAATAGTCGATAAGCATGGTCCGGAAAAACACGCCGCCCGCCTCGATTAGGTCGGAGCCGTATAGAAAATTCGAGGGCGAGAACAACGTCTCTCGAAACAATAGAATAACCATGATAAGGTAAAGTGAAAAATAATACCAGACAGGTTTGCCGGGTAGACTCTCGAATAGATCAGCTGTGATCTTCGTTTTTTTGCTTGGATTCATAATAGGCTCCAAAAATAACTACATTCCAATCCTTTGCCAGTTCCTAATATAAATGTTTTTCTCGGTTCTGTCATGATATTTTCACGAATACGTGAATTGTATTTAATTCGCGGTAAGCCAAACTCATTTTTTCATCGTATCTGATTTTATCATCATTGAATGGAGAAAATTCAAGCCTTCAACGCCGAGGGTCCATATGCGTTGAGCGAGAGCTATCGTCAGCGCGATCTCAGGCGACATAAATTCACTCAAAGTCAGAGTCAGCATTCCCTCTCTGATACCAATACCGCCGGGGGCAAACAGCATTATATAGCCAACCACCCAGCACATCGGCAAGATCGGCATGAAATGGATGAAATTGATTTCCACTGGCGTTATAGATTTAACAAGTGTGTAGAAAGCCAGGCTGTAAATCAGCCAGACGCCTATATAAATCAGGAAAAACACCAGCATATTGCCATAGGAAAAACTTATTTTAACAGGCTGTTTTTTAAGAATCTTCAATCCGATATTCACGATTTTTTCAAGTACCCTCGGATGCATAACTATCAAGCAAGCCGCTAAAAGGGCGATCATCAGGGGTAGAAGGTTTTGAAATTTGGTTGAAAACAGGAAATAGAACAGTCCCAGAAATAACGCGCCGCCCTTGCCGGCTACCTCGCTGGCCATAATCGATAACGTTATTTGCTTTTTAGTGAGACCATATTCCTCCACATACATAAAGAAACCCACCATATTCCAGAGTTTGCCCGGCAGGTAACGGCCAATATTGGTGATATTGATTATTCGGTACATCTGGATAAACCTGATTTTAACACCGGTTAACTTTTTGAGAATGTAGTTTACGACGAAAATGTAGCCCGAGATAGCAAACCAGAGCAGTATAGACGAAAGCAACATCAGCTTTATATCAATATCCCACTCATATTCCTGAAGTGAAGCCCAGTTGTCTTGAAAGTAATAACCCATTATGGATAGGGCCGCGACTATAAAGAGGGATTTAAATATGGTTTTAATATTCATATCTTTATTATACTACCGAAATTAATGATCAATCGATAATAATACGAAAAATCACATCTATTTTGCTTTTCTCATTATATAAATAAATTGATATGTCCAATCGAGAGGGAGAAAAGACCATATCAGCTTAATCATCGCGTTTTTGATAATCTTGAATGGATTGGCCGATACGAAAATCCGGATTCTTTTCATAAACCATTTATCTTGATGAACACCGATAATCTCGAAATCGTTCTTAACGAATAGCTCGCGCCATTGCTTATCTGTCATCAGTGTTTCATTGATATCCTGTTGTTCGGTACCAGTGTCCGACGTAAATTTCCAATAGATAAATCTTGAATTGGGAACAACAATGCAGAATCTGGCGCTATCTTTGGCTACCCGTTTCATCTCCTGAAGACCTTTAGACATGTCGAGAAAATGCTCCAACGATCCCAGGCAACTGACAAAATCGAAAGTACCATCGTCGAATTTCAGGTCTTCGCCGGGACAGACCTCTATTTTCGATTCCGGGGTGACAGACTTGGCAACTTTAACCGCTTCCTCTGAGATGTCGACGCCATAAGTCTCCAGGCCGGCTTTAGTCGATGCCAACAACAGATAACCTGTCCCACAACTGACATCCAGATGCTTTTTGCCACTTTCGGCGCCCATAAACTCCAGAAATACCGAGTAAGCCTCAAAAGGTCTCATGCTCTCCGCGCCGCTTTTCGCGTACATATCGTTATACCAGTCTTTGATGTCTTTTGCGGAAGGCAATCAAATCTCCTCTTGTTCTGAGGGTTAGCGATTAAGTTAAATTATTAAACCCGTATTCATTTTCGGCCACTAATATAGTTTTATACAATTGTTTTATCAAGTCATTTCAGGATAATCGCTCGTTTCGGCTTTATTTCTTCTACCTATGCCTGTTTTTCGGCCAAGATTACGATTCGCCGCTGGAATATCGGAATAAATTTTAGCAGAAGTTTTTCAATTGTACGAAGAATCGGCACATGCGATTCGGCATAATAGCTCTTTTTTATGGCAAAGCCTTTTTTCTTTAGAGAAGCAATCATACCGTCCATCGTCTTGTAGTCAACATGAGCAATATCTCTTTTAAGAATAATATTGTTGTTTTTCAATATTTCGAGGATATGGCCGCGATGAGGAGTCCAGATTGAAAGCTTACCTCCGGGCTTTAAAAGCCGCTGACACTCGTCAATAATCCGCTCGAAATCTTCCGGATAAATATGCTCAAACAGATCGGCGCTGATTATCAAATCGAATGATTCAGCTTCCAAATCCGTATCGGCGGCATCAGCGCAGATAAACTTGATATTTTCTTGAGGGTCTTTCTCGAGGAATTCATTGCATAGATCGATACTCTTACTACTAAAATCCAGACCAATTACTTCTTTGCATGAAGGGGCAAGCAAAAAAACAAAAGTGCCCCAGCCGCAGCCCAAATCCAAAACTCGTTCGTTTTTCTGAGGCGTATAGATTTTTAAAACATTAGAAATACGGTATTGTTGAAATGGATTATTTAAATCCATAAAAACGGATGTTTGTTTGTCAAAATAGGAACTATCATCGTAATACTCTTTGCCTATATAGGCATCTTTTGATTTATTTTCCGAATGTGCCATAATGCTCGCTAGCCCTTCGCCTTAGTTCGCTAATCAATGTTTTCTTGAAATCCAAAAATACGGTCCTAATCTAACTAATCGGCCATTAAGCTAACTAATTAGCCTGCCATAGTCAAGTATAAAGCCCGGTAAGGGTATTACGAATTCGAGATCAATATATGTCATTATAGTCAAAAAGGAATCAGGCCGCGAGTCTAGTAATAACAGACAAATCCTGATTCCTCTTTGACTTTTAAATCGACAATACTTTTACGATTACTTCAGTAATATCATCTTTTTAGCGCGATTGAAATCACCCGCCTGGATTTTATAAAAATAAATGCCGGATGATACATCCTTCGCGTACCAGATAATCTGATGGTATCCGGCCGGCTGATTATCCGACACCAGTGTTTCGATTTGATTGCCCAGGATATCGTATATTGCCACTGAGACCTGGGATGATTTAGGTAGATTATATTTTATCGTAGTTTGCGCGTTAAATGGATTCGGATAGTTTTGCGCCAATCCGTATGAATTCGGTAAATTATCGTTTTCATCACCTATGAAAACCGGACCGGCAAACGCGAATCCGTCTCTCGATTCAACAAAATAATCGGTACCGTACTCATCGACTACGTAGTTAATCCCGAAAGATATTGGCATCGTATCAAGAGCTGTTTCGAGGATTTCAAACTCCAGAGTAATTATTTCCTCGCCATCTTCAACCGTTACGGGATCGTTAATATCATCCCATATTAAATGAATTTCGCCATTGCCCATATTGATTGTGGGCTCATCAAAATTATCGTGGCCTATACTTATTATTTCGAGGCCGTTTTCAGGATAATCAAGATGGAGTTCCAAGCCGGCTACAGCCGTGAATCCATCCGCCGTTATGGGAATCGCGATTATCTCACCAATCTGTCCGGAGCCATCAACTATATCAATCGTTACTGAATCAGTTTGCGCTTCAAGGATCAACCCGCCGGACCCCCATGAGCGATCTACATCGCCGATCCTAACGCCGATGAAATCCAGATCAGATATATTGGTAAACTCAAGGGTTACATCGATGCAACCGGGCGCGTCAGCCCAATTATCCTCGGTTATTTCATATGCCGCGTCCACAAATTTCCAGTTGCCGGCCGGGATATCCTCCAACTCCGCCAGATATCGGCGTAATTTGATAATATCGGAAACGCTGACATAACCATTGCCGTTGGCATCCGCGGCGATGTAGTTAAATGGCGAATCGAATAATTCAAGCTGTACTATATGACGACGAATGAGAATTATATCACCGACCGTGACTGCCTCATCATCATCCGCCAGGGATGGGCAGATGGTGTATTCACCGGGAGGATTGTCTTCAAACAGGTAATTGCCGCTTTCATCGGAAATGGTTTCCTGTTGGGCTTCGCCCTCCAGATTAACCGTGACATCAGCCACAAAGGTAGTCAGGTCATAATAGGTTATGTTTCCAGCTAAATCACTAAATGTTGTTACTTCAACGGAACCGGGTGAGTATTCGATACCCGCCAATGGATCACCTATCGGATCAACTAACTCATTCTGGTCCGCCCAGTCAATTTCACAAATCTGACCAAGTTCACCTAAAATCGTAAATTGAAGTGTTAGTAAGGCGCTCTCATCGGGAAGCATAAATGGAGTGAGATAATTCTCCCAGAGTATATGTATCTGTCCATCGACGACATTAATTGTGGCATCATCCAGGTAATCGGAAACGATATTTGTATATTCTAGGCAGTCGGTGTTATAGGCGAGATGTAATTCTACGCCGGCGATTTCCATATCGTTGAATCCCAAACCGGTAATAGGAACTTCCACCGGCTGTCCCGGTTCGCTATAAACATCACCGATATCCAGAGCTAGACTGGAGGTAGTTCCCTCACGTAAGAAGATTTCCAAGGAATTCCCATCGGCAACATATACAAAATTACTACTGGCAAAGACGCCGTGAATAACTCCATTAATAGGATAAGTGGAATTAAGTGAAGGATCACTCGGATTCGAAATATCCACAACCGATAAACCGGATTCGCGTTCAGTCACAAAAGCGAAATCGCCATCAATATCGACATCCCAGGCATTTCCCGGGGTATCCGCCAAACCTATAGAAAAGGGACTATTAGGATCACCCACATCGATAACTTCCAGGCCTGCATGATAGACCGCGACATAGGCATATCCATCTCTGACCCTGACTCCCTTATGCGGATCTCCCGATAGGGCAGTGGTTCCAAGAGTTATGCAGTTTGATGGGTCAGTTATATCAATTAT
>JAAEQD010000344.1 GCA_024231855.1 Candidatus Zixiibacteriota bacterium | reverse complement strand
TTCCTTCCAGCGTGCCGGTTACCTCATCGTAGATAAAGGCCATGGCAAACTGGCCTTCCGGCACCTCGATTGGGATGGTGACATGCATCAGCTCTTCCGAATAATCGCCGCCGTTTTCAATCGAAATCAACGGTGATATGGGATTGAAGTCATCGCCGAAGGAATGGTCGGTAACAGGAGAGTATGATATATCGAACTCTCTGGAATCGGTATAGGCGTTGGCAGGCACTTCAATTTGAAAACCGTGAAGTGATTCTCCCGGCTGATCAAAACGGATGGTCCCGCCGGAGGAATCGATTGTATCGGTGACCAGGTTCATTTTATCCCCGAGATCGATTGATCCCGTTTTAGCTTCGGTAGTGGATTCGGAATCGTTCCCGCCACCAGATGCCAATACTACTGATATGACTATTATCAGGATTACGACTGCTCCAATAACACCAAGAAGCTTTTTGTTCAGGGTCGGCATTTTTGGCTTGAGAGAGCCTTTGGGGCCATCGGCGGTTTTTGTTTGAGTGCCGCAACCCGTGCAAAAAACTGCTTCATCTGAAATTTCTTTTCCGCATTTTGTACAAAACATATGTCCTCTTTTTTGGTTGTTGATCCTCTTCGAAATGAATTTGTTTTAATAAACTGCGATTAAATAGGCTGTGTCGTT
>JAAEQD010000343.1 GCA_024231855.1 Candidatus Zixiibacteriota bacterium | reverse complement strand
TTTAAAGTCGAGAAGAAAGAGGATGGTCAAAAAGTGTGACTAATTAAAATGGAAGAATAAGCTGAATGGCGATAACTTGCTCTCAACTGGACAGATAGTGATAGCGATAGCGATAGCGATAGCAATGAGGAAGGGTTCAGAAGAATAAGGGTGGGCATAAACGTGGATGGGAACGCCGACAGTGGCAGGTCCAAATGGCGGCATTCGCCCATAGGCGGGAGACGAGGATGGAGAGGCCGATGCCTTGCTGCTCATAAAATTTATTTTCCTTAATACTCGTCAGTCGCTATTGCTCGGCGCATCGATATCAATAATATCAGCAAGATGATACACATTATAGAACTCATAATAGTAATCGATATCAAATTCAAAAACAGCAGTTGTAAAATAGAAACAACTATTGCACCTAAGCAATCGAAAGAATTCCTCAAACTTAGGATCGGCGATCGCAATCAATTAGACATGAATGAATATAGTAAACGAGCATTTCTATGGATGATGACTCGACTGATGATGATGATTTTTTCGGCTAATTCTCACGG
>JAAEQD010000342.1 GCA_024231855.1 Candidatus Zixiibacteriota bacterium | reverse complement strand
GAAAACCTGACTTATATAGATTATGGAACCTACGCTAAGTTCCGCCACAAAATCAAGAAGAATGTGTAAAAGGAGAATGCAATGAGAGATGTTGCAGTTGTCGGCGTAGGTATGTCCAAATTTGGAGAAATCTGGGATAAATCCCTACGCGATTTATATGTTGAAGCGGCGCTTGGTGCTATTGATAGCTCCGGTGTCGATCATATTGACTCAATGACTATCGGATGTATGTCCGGTGGTTTGTTTGTCGGTCAGGAACATCTGGGTTCGATGTTGGCCGATTATCTTGGAATCAAACATCTACCAGCCAGCCGAGTTGAATCGGCCTGTGCCTCCGGTGGTCTGGCTTTCCGTCATGCGATTTTTGAAGTTGCTTCGGGAATGTCTGATATTGTGATGGCCGGTGGTGTTGAGAAGATGAATGATATTTCCGGCGATGGTGCCACTTACGCTTTGGCTACCGCCGCCGATCAGGAATATGAAGTTTTTCATGGTGCTACTTTTCCGGGGTTATATGCTTTGATGGCAGTGGCTCATATGGAAAAATATGGTACAACCCGCGATATGTTAGCGGCTGTATCGGTCAAAAATCATGATAACGGTGCTTTGAATCCGAATGCGCAGTATCCGTTTAAGATCACGATGGATACGGTAAAAAATTCGGTGATGATCGCCGATCCGCTACGGATTTTGGATTGTTCACCGATTACCGATGGTGCCGCCACGGCTATTTTGACGACAGTTGATATTGCCAAGAAGCTTGGTAAACCGTATATCAGAGTAACCGGTTCGGGGCATGCGACCGATACGATCGCATTGCACTCACGTGATGATATGACGACGATCGAAGCAACAACGATCGCCGCCGATAAGGCCTTTAAGATGGCCGGCAAGACAATCAAAGATGTTGATTTTGCCGAAGTGCATGATTGTTTCACTATCGCTGAGTTGGTAGTGATGGAATCATTAGGACTCTATGCTCCGGGCAAAGCCGGTGAGGCTGTCTTAAATGGTGAAACCGCTCTTGATGGCAAATTCCCGATCAATACATCGGGTGGTTTGAAATCAAAGGGTCATCCGGTTGGTGCAACCGGTGTGGCGCAGAT
>JAAEQD010000341.1 GCA_024231855.1 Candidatus Zixiibacteriota bacterium | reverse complement strand
CGCAGGTCATGTCCGTTAATCTTAATGGCACCTTCGGTCGGATCATAAAGACGCGGTATCAGGTTCAAAATTGTCGATTTCCCCGAACCGACCGGACCGACCAATGCTATCATATCACCCGGTTTTGCTTTGAAATTGATTTTCTTCAACGCACTCCCGTCCTCATCATAGCTGAAGCTGACATTATCGAACTCTACTTCGACACCGTTGCTTCCGAAATCAACCGGACTTTCGGGTTCAGTTATCTCCGGCAGATGCTTTTCCAATTCGCGAAGACGGTTAACTGAAACCACACCGCGACGGCCGGAAACGACGAATTGGCCGATATCAAACATCGGGTAAATCAGCATCAGAACGTAAGTATCGAACGCCACAAACTCACCTAACGTAAGAGTACCATCGATAACCATCTTACCGCCGATAATCAGGATTATCACAACACCCAACTGCCATATATGTCCCCAAAGGGAATCGATGATTCCGTGAGTGTAAACCGCTTTGACTTCGGCTCTCTTACGGATATTAACCGCATCACTGAAGACATTCTTCTGAGCATCTTCGCGATTGTACGATTTGATAACCTTTATACCGGAGAAACAGGCTTCCATAACGTTGTTGATATGGGATATCGCCTTCTGCACGGCATCAAATCGTTTATGCAGAATCGTTGCTGTTTTGATAAATATAAAAACAAGCAGCGGCAACGGTCCGATGGCAAACAATGTCAGTTTGACATTGAGCGTCATCATTGCCACAATCCCGAAAATTACAACCAATGAAGCTTCTAATGTACGGAATATTCCCGAACATGAGAACCAGGTTAATTTCTCGGTGATATCATCGGTCAACCGTGTTACCAGATCACCGGTGGTGAATTTGTTGTAAAATGATGGTGACAGTTTGCTGATATACTCGAACATGAACTGCCGGAAACGTAATTCAAGGCGCAAATTCATATAGCCTCGTGTTCCCTGCATCGTCATATAAACCATATATATTCCGATTCCAACACCAAGGAATATAAAGATGTATCTCAGGAGATCATCTATACTAAAACCTGCTTCGATACCATCAAAGATATATTTTAATAGGTATGGATATACCGCTAATATCGCTCCGTTAACAAAAGAGAATGATATTATCAGTGTCAGCGGTCCCGGATGGTGACGCCAGAACCGCCATAACCATTTAGCTAACTCTCGCATAGTCCTTCATCTCTTCTTTTGATGTCT
>JAAEQD010000340.1 GCA_024231855.1 Candidatus Zixiibacteriota bacterium | reverse complement strand
TCAGGAGTACATCCTTCGATCCTCCATGGGACAAACGATACCTTTTCCATCCCTTACCGATTTCCCCGAGGACACGTATTTATATCGTGCCCACCCAACATGGCCACAGTCGTCACCAGTTGGCTTTGATCGCTATAAAATGGTTATTATCACTATCCCAAATTCGATCAAAGTACTAAGAATTTTCATCGAATTATTGTATAATTATTAATGGTTACATACCATATTCTTGGTATGGCCTGATTCTTGCCCATTTATTAAGAAAAAGCCTGCGTGTAGAGCGGGTTATCGGAGGTAAATTATGCCTGGTTTAGCGAGAATTTTAATAATTGGAGGCGGATTGGCTCTGGGGCTGGCCGCGGCCGGCGTTGCGGCGATGCTGGATCGAGATCGGATGATAAAACGATCACGAAAGTACAAAGTCGTTCACAGATACACTCCCCGAAGCGATCGGCGGAGAGCGTCCAGACCGGCCAGAGACTGGAGTTAATTCAGGGCCGGTATTTTTAATACATGATGAGGAAAGATTTATGTGGGAATTACTACTTATTATAGCGTCAGTCATCATTCCTCCTGTGGGTGTGTTCTTCCGGGTTGGTTTCGGTCTACACTTCTGGCTGAATATCCTTTTAACCCTTCTTGGGTATTTTCCCGGTCTCATTCACGCCATCTGGATAATCGCCAGGGAGAGCGAAAGGCGTCGGTTGGATCCATATTAAACGCCCCTTAGGATGCTATTCGAAATAAGTTGGTCAATATGGCGCTCATATTTAGGTCAGGTTTGGCCGGGCCGATTGAGC
>JAAEQD010000339.1 GCA_024231855.1 Candidatus Zixiibacteriota bacterium | reverse complement strand
TCCCTGCGTCTCTGACTGCCCCGTCAAGGCCGGAAAAAAATATTATTATCTTCGCTATACTCAGAAAGAGATGCGTCTTGCCAGGCGAAGACGATATGAACAGACCGACGAATTCAAAGACCGATACCGATGGCGTGCCGGCAGCGAAGCTACGATGTCAGAATTCGACCGACGAACCGGAGTTAAACATCTCCGGGTGCGGGGATTTAAAGCGGTGCGATATTGCGCCGCTTTAAAAGCTGCCGGAATTAACCTCTTCAGGGCTGCTGCCGTCCGAAGGGTGACTGACTTCTGTTTCCAGGCCTGGACGGAGTGCGGTCGGGCTGATATTTCTGCCAGGATAACAATAATAGTACTGTCAAAGAGCTGATAATCCCGATTTGGGATCATCTGAAATTTATTTCTGCCTGATTCGGTTACCGCGATCAATATTTCCCGAAATTGGTAGTATAACTGATTTGACTTTTTACGAGACCATCAAACTTAATTGGAAATCGATCAATCCCGATATTTTCGGTTCCATGATGCAGGCCGTGGTACATAGTAACCAACGCAGCAGTTTGGGAATGC
>JAAEQD010000338.1 GCA_024231855.1 Candidatus Zixiibacteriota bacterium | reverse complement strand
TAGTCGCCTGAAGGCGCTGATTCCGGGATGTCCTGTACTACAGGATAGTAGGTATTGGTTTCGCCGGGAGCAACTGTCAGGTTTTGCCACCGATTGATTTCAATATAGTTCCCATCAGGAGTCCTGACTCTGATCCAAACATCGACGTTCATTTCTTCTTCAGTATGGTTGGTGAGACTTCCCTCGTATGTGAAACTTCCTCCAGCGGGAACAACGACCGGGAAATTATCCGGCATCATTCCAACCGTAATTATCGGTTGGCTACCGCCTCCATATGCTCCCATGTCACTTCGGTACTGTCCTAATCCCCAATTGCAATTGACTTCGCTATCATATATGGATGGATCGCCTGCATCAATGCAGGGAGAATTTAAATCATCTCCGCAATATTCAAACTTAAGATGATAATCGCCATTATAGATATCTCTGAATTGTGGATTAATGTCGATATTCCCCTCGCCTTCCCATCCACCTCCTTGGATATTACAATACTCAATCAACGGATTTCTATAATCTATCCATATCTCAGGATGATCGGGTGCGCTGTTTTCCCACATGATGTTATTTTTGAATGTAATTACTGAAGATTCGCTGTAAAGCCCACCACCACGTACATCGGCATTATTCCCGACTATG
>JAAEQD010000337.1 GCA_024231855.1 Candidatus Zixiibacteriota bacterium | reverse complement strand
CAGATCAGAGGTTTCTGACAGGGGAGTGCTAATACCTCCGCCTAGTGCCAATCCTTCTTCTTCGTAGTTAAATTTATATCCGCCACGTAAGAAATATCTATTCATCCAATTGAATTCGGCTCCCAAACCTCCTTTTTGAAGATTGTCATTAGGATGTTTGGCTTCGGCTGATAATGTCAATGTTCTACTGTTTCCAAAATCAATATCATATGCCAATCCGATTCGGAATGTCAGCGGTAAATCGTAAGAATCTACTGACAAAGTACTTTGTGGAAGTTCCTGATTTGGATTTTCAGGATTGGGATTGGTGAATTTTAAATCTGGTCCATCGAACTTCATTCCTGGTCCCATGTTTGAAATATTCATGCCTAGTCTAAGCGACCTGTACCCTGTATAAAGCATGGTACCAAAATCAAACGCAAATCCTGAAGCGGTTTCTCGATGTATTTTTTCGCCGATAACTTTAAAAGAACCACCGAACGAGAAATTTGCGGTCAAATCCTTGGCAAAGCCTAATTGAAACGCCCACGAAGAAGCTGAATAAAAATCTCCGGTGCCTTCCGGATCATCGATTGTGGTTATCTCCTGATCACCCATTGAAAGCATTGTCACCGAGGCTCCGAATACCCCAAGCCCTTCGATTCTTTTGGCATAGGCGACATAGTTAAGATTTATATCGAGCAGATAATTAATATGAGTTATTGCCAACTGACTCGAGTTTATGTT
>JAAEQD010000336.1 GCA_024231855.1 Candidatus Zixiibacteriota bacterium | reverse complement strand
TATCAACAAATTCAATTTTAAATCAGGCGATACGGCAACTTCAAACCTGGTGATGAAATCGGTATAATCTTCGGTGATCTTCTGGTGCGGTTGGGTATAGCGCTCCCCGAAATTCGTCTCTTCCTTAGTCTGCCCATCCTCGGTTCTCACCCGCTGAGTAAAATATGCCGTTGTTTGCTCGTAAATATCCCAGTTATCGAGAATGCGATTGACCCCCAATATCATGTTCATGTTCTTATTTAATTTTAGTGACAGCAGGATCGGGACTTGTATCGAGAGATTTTTCGATTCGTATTGCCATTCCAATCGTTTATCTTCATAAGTTCGGCGATAATAAGCATAATCGGTTGTGCTCCCGCCTGACGTTTCCTGTCTGAAATTATCGGACCAGCGCTCGGCAATAACCGGCTCGCTGCTGCTGATTGTATATTTATTTTGGGCAAAATAGATTCCGGCCATAACCGTGTTCCGGGCGCTAAGTTTCCATTCCATATTAAGGTTGATTTCATGGATAGTTTGTTCGCGACTACCGGTGCTAAAACGCCGGTCAGCGGTTAAAGATCGATTTAGATACATGTAGTCTGTATTATTCCAGGAATAGTGACCCGATCCGGTGTAAAAAGAGGTGTCATTGATGGCGGTTTCACTGGCCAAATCAACATTGCCGGAAGTAAAGCTGTAATAGCCCCTGAACTTCTTTTTTTCATCGATCCGGCGGTTGAAATGAACTGTGCCATACAAACTTTTTCCGTCTCTATTCCAACTTTGATCGGTTATGGCCCGGTTGTAAGAATCATGGGAATAGCTGTCCACATTTTGATCGGTGCGGTTATAACGCGATGAATCTGCCGACAGATAGGATTGGTCTGCTTCTCCATTTAAATAGCCCACTTTGAGTCCGACCGAATTATCCGGATCGAAAAAATAACGGATGCCGCCGCTGAAATCTAAATGATTGTAGTCCTGATCGCGTTCTTTGCCTCCATATGACTTCCAGTCGTAATTATTGGTATTGCCGTATTCTTCGCTTCTTGAATCGATATAGCTGCCCTCCCTGGAATGAACCACGCCATTCAAAGAAAGACCGGCATGGATTTTGGGAGACAGTTTCGAGCCGACAAATAGCGAGAAGAGATGCCCTCGATTTGTCATTTCGTCCTGACCGGAATATACATCTTCAACCGGAATTTCGCCTTCCTCGAGGGAACCGGCTCCGAAAGTATCATATCCGTAACGCCAATTATAAATCGCATAGGGCATGGAATAAAACTTTTCATTCTTATAGATTAGTTGATACGTCCCACCTAACAAAAGCTTATCATTGAGGATATAACGCAACAAACCCATGGCTAAAAACGGCTCCGGCTCTGTTCGAGCGATGCTGTGCCAGCGTGGATCCCTGTACGGCTGCCAATAATCGATATAAAAGCCGGGCAGAATATAGCTAGTCATAACTTCCGGTTCTTCCCGGTCCCCGCGAAAGTCTAAGCTGAAATAGGTTTTGCCCTCAGCCAGGTCAGGCAGGTTGGCTGGATTTAGATGCAGATCGAGAAAAGGATCGCCTATCATTCCGGTCACCACATCTCGAAACCGTCCGACGCCAAAAGGATTCAGGTAATGGCTTTTGAAATATAACTCCGATTGCTCGAAGCTTTTTTCAC
>JAAEQD010000335.1 GCA_024231855.1 Candidatus Zixiibacteriota bacterium | reverse complement strand
TCCTTGCTATACCGAAAGAGGTCTCCCGCGAAATTGAAATCATCGTGATGAATCCTGATATTGATGTCGATTCCAGTAACGATGGAATAATCAGTGATAATGAAGATTTTATTGAAGAGATTGCTCCAGGAAAGATAATCGGCTACAATGGTGATGATGATAATAACAATAAGACCGTGGACGCGAATGAGGCGACATCGGTTGTCGGAGAGGATGATTTGGCTATAATGAGCCTGACCTTTCAGCAAAACCACTTGCCGAATGGATATAAAATCGTTTTGCAGGCAACCGAGGGCGCGGGGAATATTAAAGTATGGGATTCAGCCACAAAAGGTTCGGAAGTGGCATTGGAAACGCCTCTAATAGTTGGCCAGCATACAATACCGTCTTTATTGTATATCGAGGGAATGCAAAGTGGCGAGGCGGTATTGCGCGTTGTTCTGAAATCTGATAAGGATGAAGAGTTGTGTGATGACAAGATAAGGCTTACGGTTTATAAAATAGAGATCCTTACACCCGATAGCACGCCCATGAATATAACCGCTGAGCCGAAGATGCCGGAGCCGATATTTAAAACGCAAATCTCGCCATCCTCGATTCCTTTGGCGGATATTACATTTAAATGGCATCTGGTTTTAAAATTCAATCAACATGGCAGGAATGATGTTCATCGAGTTCCCGAGGACCCCACTATGACAGACGACATAGTCGGGAATACAGATTGGACGCCGGAGTGGGGCGATTTGTTCGCCGGGGGATATCTAAAAGCATATGTAAGAGCCTGTTATAAATCGACCGCTGAAACAGCTCATGAAAAGGATGGCTACAAAATAATGGGAACCAATCCCTCAAAGGCGCAGATTTTAGCGATCG
>JAAEQD010000334.1 GCA_024231855.1 Candidatus Zixiibacteriota bacterium | reverse complement strand
CTGACTCATCTCAAACTCTTCTCGCCTAACGCCAAATTTTACCTTGGCGGCACTTTCTTTATGGGGTACGCCACATCAATTCTCTGGATGTTGTACAATCTCTATCTGAAGCAACTCGGCTTTTCCGAGGGCGTGATGGGCGAAATCATGTTTTTCCAGGGCCTGGGCACCGTGATTGTTGCTATCCCCGCCGCTATTGCCGCCGATTATTTCCGGCTGAAAAAGGTAATGATCCTGGCCAGCCTGATGAATACCACTTCTTTCGTCCTGATGACGTTTATTACCGAAATCAAGATACTATATATAGTCGCCATGTTTGCCGGCGCCGGCTGGACAGTCCATTTCGTAGTCGCCTCGCCGTTTTTCATGCGCAACTCATCGGCAAAAGAACGCACCCATCTCTTCAGCGTCAATTACGCCCTCGACTGGGGCGCCGGCCTGCTGGGGGCGTTAATCGGCGGCTATATCCCCCGAATACTGCTAAACTGGGATGTCCCTCTGGTCACGGGCTATCGGATAAGCCTCTTGATGGGGGCGATATTCGCCGCCATGTCGGTATTATTTTATTTGAGGATTAAAACTCCCGCGGCGATTAAAATCGGCAAGATTCTCTGGCGCAAGTATCTTCGGGCGCGAGACTGGCAGACCACATTCAAGCTATGCCTGCCCCAAATCTTGATCGGCCTTGGGGCGGGACTGGTGATACCGTATCTGAACATCTATTTCGCCGATCGGTTCAATCTCGACTCCGCTTCAATAGGTACTATCTTTTCGGTCGGGCAAATATTTACTGTTTTTGGATTTTTAATCGGCCCAATATTGGCTAAGAAACTGGGACTGGTCCGGGTCGTGGCATTCTCGCAATTGGCTTCGATCCCCTTTTTCTTCATTTTGGCTTTCAGCTTTCATCTACCGCCCTCGATTCTCGCCTTCTGGTTCCGCGGCAGCCTGATGAATATGGCCTGGCCTTTATATAACAACTTCGCCATGGAAAAAGTTGGACCTGAATATCACGCCGGCACTAATAGCCTTTTGAGCCTGTCATGGAATATTTCTTGGATGTTTTCCACATTTATAGGTGGTAAACTAATAGAACATCACGGCTTTGTACCGGTGATGATGGCCACGATTTGCCTCTACGCCTGTGTCAGCACAGCGATACTTCTATTCTTTAAAAAAGAAATAAATATAGGAACTGTCGAAAACGATACACCTCAATCCAAAGGTTAAGCGGCTATATTACGTCAGATTAAGGAGAGCGAACAACAACTACTCAATTACTTTGGTTTGGATTATTTTAAGATATAGCGACCTTTAAATAAAACTCCTCTATATTACAATCTACTTACGTTTTGCGCCTGAAGTCCTTTCGGACCCTGAATTAACTCGAATTGTACATCTTCTCCCGGGCTTAACGATTTGAACCCGTCACCAGAGATTGAGGAATAATGCACGAATACATCCTGATCGCGCAGCTCTTCTGATTGGAGAAAACCAAATCCTTTTTTGTCGTTGAACCACTTCACTTTACCGACCGGCATAAATACATAACCTCCCGGACTACAAATACATAAAACTGACGTAAGAAATTTAGCTTTAGGGCCACGCGGCGATCTCTTATGGTCCCACACTAATTAAGCATAATCATACAAGGAAGTCAAGCTTTTTCTGTAATTCGTTATACCATAGTCTTTTACATAGTCGGCCCCGGCCGACTATCAGGACTTTTTCAAAATAATGCGTATTTTTATGGGTGATTTTCGGGTGATTCATGGGTGATTTTCTAATCAATTTTTTTTCGTATTATTCTTAGAAAGCACAAATTATGTTCAGCCTCGGAGGCCAATATGACACAGATATTCGTAGATCACAACACTTTGATCAACCTTACCGCCGATATAACCTCGGATTTCGAGGAATCAGATGACCACCGGAGCTTCCTCGATCTTATCCGTCGGCAAGTTTATAGCCTGGATAACAATCACAGCCGCGTCGTAGTCATGTATTATTTCGAAAACCTGGAATTAGAACGAATCGCGGTCGAAACCGGTCTGGATCACCGTGATATCAGGAAACTGCTCCGCGAAAGCTTGATGATATTAAAATACGCGTTAGCTGAAGCAGTTCAAAAAAGATGGCCCGGCAGGTTTAAAAAACTCAATCCCTGCCCTATCTGTAACCATCCCGCCAGAACCGAAATCGAGAAAATAATCTCTGCCAGAAAACCCGGCGAAAGTTGGGGTACAATCAATAAAAAGATCAAACGGCAGATCGACAGCACATTCAATCCGCCAATTATAATGATTAACCATACCAAATATCATAAACAAGGGGTAGATAATGACAGGAGATATTCATCATCTGCAGATACGTGCCTCCCGGCAGGTCCGGGAGAAAATTAAACAACTGGCCCAAACCCACCATCGCTCGACTGCCGATATCGTACGCTCATCGCTGGATCTGGGCTTACGCCTGTTGGAGAAGCTTCTCGAGGCTCAATCGGAGATGGTTACCGAATATATCGCGCTTTTGAAAAAAGACGCGCGGCTTGGGGATAGATCAAAATAACTGATTTTCGTAGGTTAGGAGCTTGCTCCTAAAATGATATCTAGCCTGAAGTCTTCTCGCCGAATTTATATTCGCAGTAGGGGCAGATTTTAGCCCTTTTCTTGAGCTGGGCGCCGCAATCGGGACAGATTTTAATCGCTACCGAGGCTCGTGAATCGGCCTCGGAAATCATCGTCCGGGCGAAACCGCAGAGAGTACGGGCGTTGTCTTTGTCGAGTCTTTCGAAATTGAGCTTCTCCCCGCCCTTCATCTCAAGCGTCACTGTGGATCTGCGAAAGCCTTCCTCGAGCAATACTTTCTCGAGCCTGATCCCGGGGTAATCGCTATAGTTGTGCTTGATAAAGCCTTTCTTGCAGATAATCAGGCGATGCGAAGTGACAGCCAACGCGTAATTTTTCCGCTCGCTATGCACATCGGGAATGAACTGACAGATCTCCTCGCCCTCCGGCAAGCTGTCGGCAATCGCCTGTTTGATATCCTCCGGTCTCATCGGGGTGTTTTTATGATAAAATGATGGTGGTTGTCAATGGGTTTTGGCGATTTTATATAGAATAATAATTGCTTAGAATATGATTACTATTCTATTAGAGGTTATAACATCTCATTTATTATTTATCTTATGTCTTTAGTATTTGAAAACAAAGCTATATACAAACCATTATGATAGAATTTTACATTTCCAGCAGGAGAAACTACAGACAAACGAATATTTCCATCACCGAAAACCTGTTCAACTTTTTCAGTTATGTCTTCGATAAGATTTAATGGTTTACCTTTCCAGTGACAATTTATCGAAGCGACACAATTATCATCACTTTCGCTAGTATCAGGTTTTACTTGCTTTATATTCACAAAAATATTCAATTTAACTACCGTGTCACTATGAACACCCTTAAAAGATAGATCCGAGAATCTAATAAGGGCTTTATTCAAATTTCTCTTATCAAATCTTAAATCAAAATTATCTTTATCCGTATATGTGCTACCGGCTTCACCTTCCGGAATTGATTTATACTGAAGGCCAAACAGGTTTTGGGATTGTTCACCTCTTTGGTTGATTTGTAATTGGGCAACTATATCTTCTTCCAAGTGGTTACCAATCGCCCACATCATTTTTGCCATTGCCGCTTCAGTTGTCATATCTAATCCACTAACCACGCCTCTTTCAAGTAGACCGAGACTGGCTTCATAAAGGCCCATCTCAACTGAACCCTCCAAACATTGAGATACATTTAAGATAGTTATATTATTTCTCACAGCTGTTTCAATAGTATCAAGAAAATCCTTATCACCAGGCGCGTTACCTGCGCCAAATGAATTAATTACGATTCCTTCAATATCACAATTGTCATTAGTAAAACTACTAAATTGCCTAGCACCAAATCCGGGAAAAAGAGCCAACTGAACTATATTTTCTTCTAAATCAGTATATATCATGCACTCATGGTCATAATAAGGCATAGGTAGCAACAAATTCTCTTCTATTTTAATTTGCTCTCCAATTTTACCCAGTGGCGGAAAATTAGGCGAATCAAAACCGGCCCATTGAGTTGAACTTACCTTTGTTGCCCGATTTCCTCTTAGGATTTTATCAGCGAAACATATTACAACCTCGGGAATCGGTGGTAGTTCAAAAGTTTTCCATGCGGCCAAATAGATAGCATTCGTAAAATTAGAAATTCCATCGGTTCGGGGATGTGAAATCGGTAGTTGTGAACCGGTAATGATTACAGGCTTTGACAAGTTTTCGAAAATAAAACTTAAGCCACTCGATGTATAAGCCATAGTATCAGTGCCATGAAGTATAATAAAGCCATCATAATCGGAATAAGCTTCTTTTATTTGCCTGGCCATTGTAATCCAATGCTTTGGTTTAATTTCCGACGAATCCAATGGGGGGTCAAAATGTGGACCTGCCCCAAATTCGATAACATCTTTATATTGCTCAAGTGCGGGTACATATGATTTAAGATTTTCAAATGAGCCCGGCGCAAGCGGGCTTGCAGAATTATTTGGATCAAGCGGTACCGATCCAATAGTACCGCCGGTATATAAAATAAATACTTTAGACTTATTCATTCCTCCTCCGGTTGTAAACGGCATCTTATTGATGTGAAAAGCCCGGTAGGTCAAGCCTATATGTGGCTTGACTTACTTAACCAGGTAGTAACGAGTGGACTTGATTGCCTACTCCCCCAGCCCAAACAAATCCAGCACAAACGCGTACTGGAAGGCAACCTCCTTGATATAATCATAACGCCCCGATGCCCCCATATGGCCCGAACCCATGTTGGTTTTCAGAAGTAGAATATTGTAATCGGTTTTATGGGCTCGAAGTTTGGCTGTCCACTTGGCCGGCTCCCAGTACATTACTCGCGGATCGTTCAGCCCTGCCAATATAAGCATATGCGGGTAATCTCTGGCAGTCACGTTATCGTAAGGCGAATACGATTTCATGTAGAAATAGAATTCCTCATTATTGGGATTGCCCCACTCGTCATACTCGGTAACGGTCAGAGGAATAGACTCATCCAGCATTGTATTGATTATATCCACGAACGGCACATCGGCTATTACGGCATGATAAAGATCAGGCCGCAAATCAGAAGCCGCTCCCACGGTCAGCCCACCGGCGCTGCCGCCCCAGCACACGATCTTATCACCGGAGGTGAACTTTTGGGCGATCAGATGCTCGGCGCAGGCGTTCAAATCGCTGAATGTATTTTTCTTCTTCAGGAGTTTACCATCCTCATACCACAGTTCGCCCATCTCACCGCCGCCGCGTACATGAGCTATCGCCCAGATAAAACCCCGGTCGATCAGGCTATACCTGTTGGAACTGAACCATGGATTTTCGTTTACCCCGTAAGCGCCATAAACATATAATACCGTTGGATTCGATCCGTCTTTCTTTAATCCCTTTTTATACACCAGTGATATCGGCACCATCGCCCCATCCGATGCTTCGGCAAAGATTCGCTCCATCTGATAGTTTTCCGGTTGGTAGCCGCCCAATACAGCATATTGCTTTTTCAGATCACGCTCTTTGCTGATCATATCGTAATCGAAAATCGATTTTGACGTAACCAACGATGTGTAGCCAAACCGTAACTTCGTGGTTTCGTATTCGTAATTACCCGTTCCCCAGATATGATAAACCGGCTCGGGGAAATCGATATAAAAATCATTCGCACCATCGAATGCGATCACCCGGATATTGGGCAAACCCTTTTCCCTTTCGAATACCACCAGATGACCGGAAAACTCCTCGAAATCTCCAATCCTCACCGAATCGCGATGACCGATCAAATCGCGCCAGTTGTGTTTGGCCGGATTCTTGGTTGAGACAGTTACTATCTTGAAATTCTTGGCCTTATCGTTTGTCCTTATTATGAATTTGCCGTCATGCTCTCCCACGTAATATTCCACACCATGTTCCCGGGGATGAATTAACCTGAATTTGCCGGTGGGATTATCGGCTTTAAGGTAGCGCGCCTCGGATGTTATATTCGCGGATAACTTGATTATCAGGTATTCTTTGCTCTTGGTTTTAGAGATACTCAGGTAGAATGACTCATCGGATTCATGATAAACCATCACATCATTTTCCTGCTTATCGCCAATTTTGTGACGCCACAATTTGTCGGGTCGTTTGATATCATCGAGGGTGGCATAGAAGATAGTTTTATTGTCATTGGGCCAGGCTATTTCATAATCGGCATTGTGAATTTGGTCATCGAGATATTTGCCGGTCTTAAGATCCTTAAAGAAGATCGTGTATTGCTCGGCGCCGGATGTGTCAACCGTATATGCCAATGTATTGTGATCATCGCTGACTTCGTATGATCCGATTTCGAAAAATTCGTAATCCCCGGCCAATTCATTGGCGTCGATTAGAATTTCCTCTTCGGCTTCAAGGCTGCCCTTTTTTCGGCAATATATTTCATACTGCTTGCCTTCCTCGGTGCGTTCGTAGTATAGATAATCATTTATCTTATCCGGCACATCCATATCGGTTTCCTGAATTCGGCCAACCATCTCCTGATAAAGCTTCTCCTGGAAATCCTCGGTGTGCTTCATCATTGCTTGCGTATATTCGTTTTCCGCTTCCAGATATGCTATAACCTCGGGATTTTCCTTCCCGCGCAGCCAGAAATAATTGTCAACCCGAATATCATCAAAAAGGGTATCCGCTTTGGTCTCGATTTTGGCTGTCGGTGGTATTGCCGACTGCCTGGAATTGCATCCCGTAATAGTCATAATGAAAATCCCCAAAGTAAATAATAAAAAGAATAATCCATGTTGTCTGACTTGAACTTGCACTTCTAATCCCTCCCGGATTATTTTCCAGTCTTATTTCTAAAGCGATCTATATTTACATCGCCACGTTACTCAAGTACATTATAATTAATATATATTTAAGTATACAGAATTATTTATCTGATATATATATTTGGAACTATTTGCCCTGTTTTCGGTAAAAAATTAATCGGGAGGTGATAATGACGAATTCCCAGGATGAGAAATTAAGCGGCCAGCGGGTTCAGGCAAGCCTGTTAGCCGGGATTGAAAAGAAAGCGCTCTTGTGGTTTTGCCCCAGGTTGCCGGCCTGGGTTACTCCCGATCAATTGACTTATCTGGGTTTGGCGGCCATGGCGCTTTTAGGGCTGTCTTATTATTTGGCCAGTTTCAGCGATTTCTTCCTCGTCGTCGCGAGTATCGGGCATATAATCAACTGGTTCGGCGACAGTATGGACGGCACCCTGGCTCGTTATCGTAACCAACAGCGGCCCAGGTATGGCTATTATCTCGATCATCTGGTCGATGCTTTTGGCGTGGCTTTCATGATTTTCGGCCTGGCCTATTCAGGTCTGGTCAGTCAGCCTTTCGTCTGGCTGGTATTAAGCCTATTTTTTATCGCCTCGATCAACACGTATCTGGCCACGAACTCGGTGCAAATATTCAAGATATCCTACATGAGAGTTTCCACCACTGAGGCGCGGGTACTTCTGATTATTATGAACACCATTCTTATCTGGGTGAAAAAGATTACGATATTCGGTTTCACCGGCTATCTGCTCGATTTCGTTGCCGGCGCCATCGCTTTATTCCTGCTGATTGCCATTATCCGCAGTGCCTACCAAAACTTAAGTAAACTCGATAAAGAGGAACGGGCTAAATGGGCAACAAAGGAACCGGAATTACCCGAACAGGAGGAGTTAGATATCCCTGATGAGGACAAGCCGGATTCCGCGAAGGAGGACCAACAGCCATAACGGCGTGTTTAACCTCATATAGCCAACAAGCAAATCTTTATTATTAATGAGCTTTGATAATAACATGAAAACTGGTATAATTAGCGGGCAATTTAGATGGAGGGATAGTGCGAAGGACGTTTCTTCACAAATGGTTAGCACTACTTTTTAGCTTGCTATTTATTATCACCACAACCTGTTCGGCACCAGCATCCAAAATTAATGTTCAAAAACCGAAATTCTTTACCCTGGACCTGGCCAAAAAAATCGCCGATAACTCCACTCTCATAAGAAAAACCACCGCAAATGATATTCATCATGATTACATCCTGTTGGGCTGGGGAGAAGAAGGTTTTATTGTGACTAAGAACGATTTGATAGACACACTTAGTTACGACAGCATCGGTTTCAAAATTTTGGTAAATACCGGTAAACGTAAAACCGGCAAGGGCGCCTGGACCGGCTGCATGATAGGTGGCGGCTGTTCCCTATTAACTATCCTTGCCACACAACAAAGCGTCAAAACAGATCCTAGTGATATGGCAGGCATGAGATGGGTGGTCGCTGGTTACGCGATTGTCGCGATCATGGGCCTGGCAACAGTGACAGGAGCCGCTATGGGTTCGGCACGATTCGAATATGACGAGTATAAATATGATAAAAATTATTTTGCCGATAATCCCTGGCTATCGATGAAATACCACCAAAAAGCCGCGGTTAATGAATTACACGAAAAGGCTGATTAGCGAGAATGAAACAGATAGTACGGTCAGCTAAAACTTTGTTAGTAATATTTGTTTCATTTTCTATATGTTGTACATCGATAGCCCGAAAGCGAACTGATTCCGAATCGAAAGAATTGACCATTGCTCAAGTCCGGGATATCGCCGATAAGAAAACATCCGTAAAATTCGCCGACGAGAGCGATTTCGGCTTCTGCCCCGAATGCCGCGTCCTGGGCTGGACCAGGGAGGGCTTTATCCTGGATTGGGGCGGACGGGTAGATACCGCTGAATATGAGCTATTTAAGCCGGTTATTCAGGTATCTACCGGCAAATCAAACGCTAGAAAGGGCGCGATATTCGGTACATTGTTAGGCCTTGGCATTTCCTCCTTGCTTTACTTTCTGGCCCGTGAATCGGACAAAAGCGCGGGCGTGGATACAAGGGGGATGGGCGTGATTATAACAACTACGAGAATAGTCCCACAGGTACTCGCCGGTTCGGCTTGCCTGGGCGCCTTGCTCGGCGACGCCACTAAACAGTATAAGAAATACAGCTATGACTATCGTGAGTTCCGGAATTCTCCCTGGCATTAAATCATCATAGTAAACATTAATAATAGAATTAATAAGATAATAAACTGAACTCAACCAGATGTTTTAAGTATAGTAGAAACTAACTCCGGGAAAGCGTAATTATCGGCGCCTCACGCGGGCAGCCCAGCCTGAACGGGAACCAATGGCCCAGCCCGGAGGTCGTATACAAGCGACAGCCGTTTTTACCCGTATATGGTCCCCAGAGATACTTCAGCGGCAACGCCTGCTCAAAAACCGACCGGCCGGCGATACCGATCTGGCCGCCATGCGTATGACCGGCCAGGGTCAGGTCTACTCCCTTGTTGGCGGCATAGTCAAAGCCGTTGGGGCGATGGCTCATGAGTAATTTAAACGCTCCCTCAGGCGCGCCTTCGATACATTTGTCGATCGTTTTATACAAGAAATCCCGGTTATCCCGTCTAAGCCATCTCGGATCATCGGCGCCCGCTACATATAATTGCGCGCCATCGATATCGACGCTTAAGCCCTGGTTAACCAGAAGCGGTATCGTACTTTTATCATAAGCCTGCCTAACTTCGTATATTCCTCGGTAGTATTCATGGTTGCCAAGACAGGCATAAACCCCCAGGCGCGGTTTGAGTTGGGCGATCATATCCAGAGCGTATGGCAGCGAGGTTAGATCATCGGCAATATCGCCGGTTAGAAGTACGATATCGGGCTTATGATTTTTCACTTCGGCCATCACTTGTTCGAGATCGCTGAGGATAACGTAGTAACCCAGGTGAATATCCGATAGCTGAAGGATTTTCAAGCCATCCAGGGCAGCCGGCAGATTTGCATACTTAAAGTTAATCTTGGGCATCAGCACCGGCCCTAACGAATTGGCCACACCCGCTACTCCGGTCGATATCGCGGCCACCGGAAATACCGCGGCCGCGCCCTTTAGAAAAAGCCGGCGATGAGGATCCGGCTTGGCCGGCCCGGCCACATGTAAACGCAGACGCTTGGCCAGACTGAAAAAAGCGTGCGTTACCCCTGATATCGGCAACGAAAAAAGCATCGCCAATTGAATCACTACAGTAAGCGCGGCGCCACTGGCGCCTATACCGGTAAATAAGCCACTGGCGAATTTGACCCCTAAAAACCACAACACAATACAGATACCGCCAAAAACCGGAATCAAATAAGCTGTTAGCCTGATCCATTTATACTCCCACCAGGGACTGTTCAAAACACGTAAAAATAAACCGGCCACAGTGCCGACCACGGCCAAGAATACCAGACTGAATATTAAAGGAAAAAGCTCGGACATTATAAACCTTTAACAGTTACCTCCCAATAGTTGTTCCATTGCTAATTACGGATTTAATCGCTTGGCAATATATTCATGTACTACGTCCCGGGCATACTGCAATACCTGCTCGGGCGATGCCTCCGGCTCGGCAAACTCGGGCGTTTCGATAATATCAGTAACCATTTCGGCCCACCAGGGAGAATGCAGCGAAATAGCAATCATATCTTCCCCGAAACCTGCCGCCCGGAAATCTTCGACCGCCGGCCGATCGAACTCAACTACAACCGTCGGCTCGGTAGCGGCCATTGTCACCCGGCCCTGAAGCCAGTTTATCAACTTCTTAATATGATCTCTATTCGGTGTCTCCATAAGAACCCGTCCATTTTACCATATCTTCCATTCAATATCAATACATTAATCAATAATGTATTGGAATTCCCCAAACCGATATAAATTAACGATTTATCTCCGCCAGTCAAACTAAAACTATATTCAAATATCCAATTCCAGTTAATTTCCCGGCGATTTTCCTTAAAATGATTTAAAAAATCGTTTAGAGGGCTAATATTTTTATCTGGTCAGCCGAATAAAAAAAGGATTTAACAAAAACGACATTAAAATGATTGATAAACAACTAAATATACTCGGAGGACGCGATGTTTTGCGCATTCTGTGATGAACTAATCAAAGGCAACTCTTATATCTACGACAGCGAGGAGTATTGCTCAAGAGAATGCCTCTTGGCGGTGCATGAGGACGTGGAAGGCAATCTGGATAAATATGAAGAAAATTGGGAGGATGAATACGAAGAGTTTGTCTAAACAAAATCCAAAGATATTATTTTAATCAGCCGTCCGGAACTACCGGGCGGCTTTTTTATGATAGTAGTCCAACTTGAAATTAATATCTCCTAATATTTCCTTTGGAAATTTCGGCGCGCTGTTTTATGCTGGGTAATTATAATAGGAAGGTAATTCTTTTCGGGAATCTAAAATGAAAACATCTTCGCGCTTAAAAAACACGGCTCTAACCAATCTTGTTTTCGGCGCTATTTTAATCAGCTTTTCACCGGTCTTCGTGAAACTGGCTCATGTCGGCCCTACGATTGCCGGCGTTTATCGAATGCTTTTTGGCGGTATAGTCCTGGCGATTATCGCCATAATCAGGCGCGATAAATTCTGGTCGGGCCGTAAACCTTTTCTATGGACATGTTTGATCGGCCTGATTTTCGCCCTCGATTTGACCGCCTGGCATAGATGTATCCATTATATCGGTCCCGGACTGTCGACTCTCCTGGGTAATTTCCAGGTCTTTATCCTCACCGGTTTCGGCGTCCTGGTATTAAAAGAAAAACTGACCCGACAATTTCTATTCGCGGTGCCCCTGGCAATGGCAGGCCTGATCCTGATATTTGGCTGGCGCTGGCAGCAATTCGATGTCGACTATAAAATCGGTTTCATACTCGGCATAATCACCGCGATCAGTTACGCGATATTCACGTTAGCTTTGAGATATCTGCAATCTCGCGAAAACTCCCTGTCGCCGATAGTTAACCTAACGATAATTTCGTTCATTACCACTATCTTCATGGCCATTTTCAGCCTGGCCCAATCAGAAAGCTTTATTATACCCGATTGGCAAAGCTGGGGATCATTAATCGGTTTGGGTATTGTTTGCCAGGCGGTCGCCTGGCTAATAATCGCCCGAACATTACCGAAAATCAAAGCCTCGCTGGCCGGACTGATACTTCTTCTTCAACCGACACTGGCCTTTGTCTGGGATATCCTGTTTTTCGATCGGCCGACAACAGGCCTCGAAATCCTCGGCGCCTTAATAGCTCTGGCCGCGATCTATTTAGGCAGCAGTAACAACACTCAGTAAAATTAGTTTTTAGGACATTATTCAGCAAATATCTATTGACCAGATATAGTTAAATAGGTATATTTAAGGAAGCGAGAAATATAAATATCTTAAAAGATAGCAAATTATGAATTGCCCTGATTGTAAGAATATCATACCGGATCATTCAAGAACCTGCAAAGTTTGCGAATATGATGCTGGATTTCCGAATAAAAGGGCAGCCGAAAAACCGATAGAACAAACTGCCTTAGATAAAAGATATACGGATGCGCTTTTGGATGGGGAAAAAAGAGGGTGTAAGGATAACATTTTACAATTCCAGGAAGAAATTAAAAAATCAAAAGCGGTATTATGTAGGTCACTATCAAAAATCCAGGAATTTGTATCAAGCGACAATGAACTATATGCAACGTTTTATCAGCTCGTAAGCGCAGGCGCAAAAATACCGGAAAAAAATAAGTATGATCCAATAAGACCCATAGTCGATGGTATGCTTTTCCCCTACTATCATGAACAAATTAGGTTTGCGGCATTAACTTTGAATAATTCCGGAGCAAAGGGATTTGGAAACTGTTCAATAATACTTAAGGATGATACAATTAACCGCCGTACAACTGTTTTTGAGGAAAACTCCATTCACTTTGCCCAAAAGAAAAGGCTAGTTGCTACCGAACCTGTTCCTGCCGGCTATAGAGCCACTTGGGAACATCGTGATCTTTTAGCGGCAGCAAAACAAGCCGATAAAATAGACAATAATACAAAGGCTTGCGATTTTCCGGGAATATTGTTAAATTCCATTGGAAGTAAAAGTGATGATTTTATTGAAGTACATATATATGGGTCCATTAGTCGTCAAGGAGTAGAGAGTCTTATCGTTAAAAAGCCTAAAAAAAAGGCCGATAGAGTAATATTGAAATCAATAAAAAACAAACTTAAGCAAATTGGCGTAGGCGTGGAAGAAATATTATGAAAGCACTAATTTCGGGACAAGTAGGGACTGCAGTCTTAATTGAAGAAGAGAAAATCGCATCCTTCAGTATTGATGATCCAGACCAAATAATAGAGCGGTCTGAACATGAAATTCATTGTATATTTCATGACGCTACTGATTTTACCATTCTTAAAGATACTAACATGGATCATGTTTTAAGTGAGTTAGATAAGTTATGGAAAAAAGATCGCGCCATGCACATGCTTCTAATATTACTTGATAATAGTGAAGACAATGATACTAGGCAATTGGCTTCAGAATGCTTGGAAGAGTATCTTTCTGATGATATAGAAATTTATTTGACTGACTACTTATATACGTCTCCCCTCCCTTCAAGTGCCGATCTTACCGGTGCGTTGGAAATATCGCAAAACTCTAATCAAGTTCGTGCTATTGGATTTTTTAAAACATTGGAAATTAACCAATCAATGATTACCAAGTGTAACGAGGCTTGGAATGCTCTGCCTATTGATTTATTCGAAACTCTCGAATACAAAGAAGATTTCAGAATGAAAGCTATTAGTGCAGGTGCTTTCAGGTTATTTGTTATAGAACAAGGGAAAAAAGACAAAGCATTATTAGATTTGCTATTAAATCCGGCATTCAAGGGGGATGTTAAATCAAGAGCGATTTTGCAGCAATGGGCTGCTCCTTTTAAAAATGATACTTTAAATAAAGAAATTATTAATGAGGACTATTTAAAGGATACTCCGCTATTTCAAAAATTTATAAATAAAATCCCGATTCTAAAGCGAAAGAGCGCCCAGGAAAAATTAACTAATGTCGAGAAAAATAAATTAGCAATCAAGAAATATTTTTCACAAGGTAAGTATCCAAAAGCATGGAAGTATACTGAATATCTTATTGAAGACCAGAGGATTTCCAGTGAGCCTAAACACATTTCTCAAACTTTGTGTGACCTTGCCCAACATGCAAAATCTATTGGTGATTATAAACTTCAACTGAAATTGTCAGAATGGGCTATAGAAGAAATGCCTAATGATGGTTGGGCTTATACGCAGTTAGGCGATGCTTATCGACTATTAAACAAGTTTGATGAAGCGCTCAATTCATTTGAAAAAGCTGCGTCGTTTGGGGAGAAATGTGTCGCACATAATGGCCGGGCGGAGGTTTTAAAGGCGGTTGGCCGTTTTGATAAAGCCTTGATGACTTATGAGGAAACAATCAAGAGATTCCCAAATGATGCGGTCGCATATGATGGCCGGGCGGAGGTATTAAAGGCGGTTGGCCGTTTTGATGAAGCCTTGATAGCTTATGAGGAAACGATCAAGAGATTCCCTGAAAATGAAGTCGCAAATAATGGCCGCGCGGAGGTATTAAAGGCGGTTGGCCGTTTTGATGAAGCCTTGATGACTTACGAGGAAACGATCAAGAGATTCCCAAATGATGCGGTCGCTTATAATGGCCGTGCAGAGGTTTTAAAGGCGGTTGGCCGTTTTGATGAAGCCTTGATGACTTACGAGGAAACAATCAAGAGATTCCCAAATAATGTGGTCGCTTATACTGGTAGGGCTGAAATTTTAAAGGCATTTAGCCGGTTTGATGAAGCCTTGATAGCTTTTGAGGAAACGATCAAGAGATTCCCTGAAAATGAAGTCGCAAATAATGGCCGCGCGGAGGTATTAAAGGCGGTTGGCCGT
>JAAEQD010000333.1 GCA_024231855.1 Candidatus Zixiibacteriota bacterium | reverse complement strand
TCGGGCATCAAGAAGTCCGTTCTCGGTATCCTATCGCATGGGTTCTCCCGATGATACAACCCGGTTGGTTCGAGGAGGCCGTTATCTGGTGGAATTTAATGCCTCAGCGATTTCCGATGTTAATGGCAATCCGCTTCTTTGGGGCAACGAAGTCAACGATGGTTCAATTGCAAATCTCTATTTTGGTTTCCTGATGGAGCCTGAGGCAGGCGAAGATATTGTTCCGCCGAGGGTACAGAATGTTTCGATAAGCCAGTTTGAAAATAATTGGCGCGCTGTTGCAACATTTAATGAAGTTATGGATACCACCACTTTCAATTCCGATAACTTCGCTTTATTCGATGGAGACAAGATTCGTCTGGATGGTAGTTTCATTAAGCAATCCGGGATGAGGATTTTTGAGTTCTATCCGAGCTCAAGGACTATACAACCTGTGTACTATTATATTACAACAGCGGTTACAGATTCAGTAGGTAATATGCTGGATGGTAATGGTGACGGACGTGGTGGGGAAGATGAAGATTTCTACACGAATCTTCCTGATGGGCCATAAACATTATTAATATCAAAATCAAACGGCGGTC
>JAAEQD010000332.1 GCA_024231855.1 Candidatus Zixiibacteriota bacterium | reverse complement strand
TTGTCTAATTTCTATTTTCTAATTTCTCGCCAGCGCAATCCAATCTTGCCGGGCAACACTGTAATGAATTACGGTATAAGATTATATTGTATCGTAAGTTTGGGAATTGACAACTGAGGAGGTTTTATCTTTTTGTGGAATTTGCGGCGTACTGGATGCAGGCCCGAATGTCCTTGATTTCAAGGTCATTGATCTCAATTACCCAAACCTTATATAAGTTTTTCTATCATTTAAGTAGGGCTTGCAATCTATCGTTTGCGCTTAATAAATGTTCGCTAAGACGTTGCGCCATAAATTTATGGAGGGCCGCTGTTATTTGGGGCGCCGTATTTTCCATTTCGGTTAGTTTGCCTATTGACAAGAAATAGATGGTGCCTGGCTGGTTTACAATTACCGCAGCAGAAGCCGGCGTTCCCAGGTAAAGGCCCAACTCTCCGACCACCGCCTCTTCACCCATTGTGCTAAGGCGTATTGTTTGGCCGTCGATTTGTTCAAGCTGAACCGTTATCTGGCCTGTCTCGATGTAATATAGCCCTTTTGCTAATTCGCCTTGCCGGATAAGCGTATATCCTGG
>JAAEQD010000331.1 GCA_024231855.1 Candidatus Zixiibacteriota bacterium | reverse complement strand
TACATAATAGAGTAGTTGTCATAATAATATTCTGATTGGCGATTCGAAAAACCAGAAAAAATTGGCTTTTTCGAAGACCAAAAGTGATAATAAACGAACATATTTTTAACAATCGCTCTAGTCTGTATTTTGATATTTATAAAATACTCTATTGACAAAGTGTACTTTTATATGCGAGCATTTAGATTCGATAGACCGCAATAAATATTTCGGTAATTTATCATTAGAAAGGATTGAGTAAATGAAACTTATCAGTAGAAATATATTAATCTCATTAGGTATCATCATGCTTGCCAGTTCGGTTTGGGCTGCTACAGATAATACCAGTAATCCTCCAACATTTTTGTGGCTGGATATATGCACTAATGCCAACGGTACCGAAGGCGATAACGAAGAAATAATTCCCGCCATGTCGCCGGATGGTATTGATATTGGTGTGGATATCGATGCCGATGGTACGGTTGACCGCTGGCTATCTCAAGAAAAATCAGAGTATAACGGTGGTGGTAGTTACTCTGACAATGCTTTGCGGGTAGAAGGATGGCGCAGGTTTTTATTCCGTCTTGATGGTGATGCTGGCAAACAAGCCAAAATCCGTATTGTTGATAAAAGCACATCCGAGTACATCGCGGTTAATTCAATCCGCCTAAATTGCGCCGATGGCGTAGTGGTTTCCAATCCCGTTCCAAACGGCGATTTTGTGGATTCACCGGCGCTTAATGGCTGGACCATCCTGGAAGGCAGCGTTACCGATCCCGCCAGTTTGATTGATGATAGCGGGAAGAACGTTTTTAGCAGTCAATTTTTCCACTGTGATAACTCTAGCACAGTAGTAATTGAATCTGATGTTTTTACCCTGGAACCGCCTAGCAGTTTCATCATGGGAATCGCAGTTGGCGGCTGCTCTGAAAAGTGGAACCTTATTACAGGAGACAGTTACGTCTATATCGATGTGGGTTCAGAAAGCGAAGATCCCAACGGGCAATATGATGAGGGAACCGATGTTCCGCTGATTGGCCATAATGCATTAGCCAGAGATGGAGACGCGACAACTTATGCTTTCGCCACATTCCTTAATACTTCGGGATTAGAGGGCAAACGCGCCCAGGTCGTAGCAGTAGATAATAATCCTGATTACGCCGTCGCTCTCGACGCCATCCGTATGAATTGGGACAACAGCATCATTCAAAATGGCGACTTTGAAGAAGGTCTTGATGTCGCCGCTCTCGAAGAAATCTGGGTAAGCGGAGAAGGCGGCGCGGCGCCTCATCTTCCAGAATCACACCCCTCCGGCGGCATACCCGGCTGGTCGGTTATAAAAGCGGCTGATGGAGATGCTTCATTTTCTTATTTCTCCGAGTTAGTCGATGGCGACCATTGTTCCGGTTGGGCCTGGGTTGGATCGGGTACGTATTTCGACGAAGATGGTTTACCTTCCGGTGAAGATACTGTAGCGACCGGAGCGGAATTACGTTCTG
>JAAEQD010000330.1 GCA_024231855.1 Candidatus Zixiibacteriota bacterium | reverse complement strand
TCTTTCATGATTACTCCAAATCAAATTTTTCAATGATGCTTAAAAATTGGTTTATTTGATAGCCTTTTGCCTTGCCTTTCTTTTCTTGAATGTTAAGAGGCACTGGAACATCCCGGCTTGTACATAGCCGCCGATATTCCTCTTTTTTCTAAATCGGTCAAATTGCAAGATGAGATTTTTTTCGGCTTTAATGGTATAGGCGAGGGATTGGATTACGCGATAATGGTGTGAATCCCGAGCCGCCCTGAAGCCGCACGCGGCGAGAGCGGCCGTGCTGGCTTGGAGCGCCGCATTATACGCGATATTCAATCGCCAGTCCGGGCTTAATTCGGACACCCGGCAATCTTTCAGGTCTCGATCAACCACGCTAAAAAGTTCATCGATCTCAGCGAAGGATGTTTTGTGTTCGGATAGCCACCCGTCATTCAACCAGCTTTGTAAGCTCATTCGGCTCACCATATAGAAATATCTTTTTTCCGTTTAAAACCGTGGTTAGAAAGTGATTGCCTGACTTCAATCCGGATCTGAATTCCGGAAGAGGGTAAACCGTGGGATTTATTTCTCTGCCAATTTGGTCCTGAGCCGGATTCAGCGCCTCCACGAGTTCCCCGAATGTGATATCGCCTATGACCAGAATATCCGCGTCGCTATTCTTTGTTTCCTGGCCTCGCGCAATTGAACCGTATAGAAAAGCCAAGTCGATGCGATTGGTTAAATTCGTCAGGGCGGCTCTGATCACGTCCGCTACGCCGGCGGTTTTGACGATCAGGCTTCTGATTTCTTCATATATTGGACAT
>JAAEQD010000329.1 GCA_024231855.1 Candidatus Zixiibacteriota bacterium | reverse complement strand
GATTGTCAGCACATTATTATTAAAACTGGCAAACAAAGGCAGGGTCTTTTTTGAATACGGCTTCAATTCATCGATTTTGGTCTCGGTCGGAAAATCCATATATTGATTGATCATCAATCCGACCTTGATGTTTTTGAAGATATTGCCGGTATCATTAGAGATCGTAACATTGCCGATCGGGGTCGAAACATAGTACTTGTAATTGGAGGCAAAAAGTTGATCCATCCTAAATTCTTTGATGGTCACTTCCGGCGAGAAGCCCCCTTCGCGGCCAAACTGAAAGCGCAAGCCGATTCGCCAGATATTGCCGGTATTTTCAAGCTCGGTAAACGGGATCGAATAGGCGATGTCCAATTGAATGGGCATGCTCTGCTGATTAACCCGGCCGGAAAAACCCAATGATAGATCATCCCGGTTGATACCTGCCCTGAATCCGGACATACCCCGGAAAAACCAGCCTTCGAAGCCGAAATGAAAAGTTTTGTCCCGGTTGCCATCGATCTTGCGATTACGGTATGAGTATTCTAAGGCTGCCCGCAATGTCCATAAACTAAAATCCTGGCGAAAAGAAATTCCCGTTTGAAATAGATACGGCAACTTGTCATTTGGCCACAAATCTTTAGAGATGCCTTCTTTTTTCATTTTTGCTGCTTCGTAAGACATGTTGGGTTCGTTAATATTGCGAATCGAAGCGCCGTAAGACCAATGTTCGTTAATTTTCATTAACAAACCGGCATCGAGGGAGATACGAATTAATGAATGCCTATCTTTCAAGATCGGATCAATTGTAACATAATCGTTCGGCTTGATTTTTTTGAAAGGTAGGTTGAAAGAAAAACCGAGATTAAACGGTATTTTGGCTTTAAACCGCCGTCCATAAGCCAAACCAAATATACCCTCTTGATAATATCCCTCGTAAATATCTTCGCGCCCCTGGTCGAACTCGGTATGAATGCCGCTGAGATGCCAGGCCCCAACGCCTAAACCCCGTCCGAAAGGTTGGATGGAATTAGCATAAATACTATAAACAACCGGACTACGCAAGGCATTGAAGATTCGCCCGCTGGAAATGTTAAACTCACTGACTTCACGCTCGCCTAAACCGGCCGGGTTCCACCAAACCGTCGTGCCGTCGTCGGCGATGCTGACAAAAGCACCCCCTAAGCCAACCGGCCGGACGCCGTGCCGAAGCTTGTAGCCGGCTTGACAATAGTCGATGAAAAATGAGCAATGACTAATGATCAGTATCGAGATGAATGTCAACAGACGCATAAGAATTATTAAGTAATAAATGGAAGCTCAGTGGCGAAACCTGACAGGTCTTTTGTTATTAATGGCGATGAATTCGTCAGGTTAACGAATCAGGACTAAGCTGCCGGGATGAAATTGATCCATAAAGTCGACTTGATAAAAATATAGGCCGCCTTCGAGCACGCTGCCATGATTGTCTTTGCCATCCCAAACAATGGGATAAAAGTCGTTTCTAATAGTTCTGACCTGATAACCCCGTTCGTCAAAAATCTTTATAGTTAATTTTTCATTTGGGTCTAAAGCGCGACCAAAATCGAACAGAACCTGGTCATTGACCCCGTCACCATTTGGCGTGAACGGATTGGGCCGAACGGAAAGATTGGCTAACGGATCGAGAAATCCGCTTTCTTCTTTGAAGATACCGTAATCCGGCCGATATTCGCTAAGATTCAAAGGATCGCCCGGGGGGGGTGGCGCTGTCGATAAAAAATTAAGGTTCTTTATGTAGACAAAATTGCTGTCCGGATTGGCGTCACCGCCGAGAAATACCCAATTGACGCCATCCCAGTAAAATATTCTAAGATCGTCTTCCTGATCGAAATCCACATCTGCTTCGATTAACGATTGTATATCGTAATGAAACCGGAATTCAACAGATTTTAGCGGATCGACAGGCGTATTGAATCTCAAATTAGAGATAAATTCGCCGGTTTCGCTATTTTGGACAATAAATTTAATGCTTTCAACAATCTGAGAATCAATTCTGGGATGATCGCTGATTGAAGGTAACTTCGTCGGGTCGAGTGTATCCGGGTTTGCTGAAAGTCGTTTGGCCATATACGGGGTAATAATTAGCTTACCGGGAACCGCTCCTTCCGGGATAAATAAACGAGTGTCATTCAAGGCTATTTCATCGTTTTCAGCTTCCGGAATATAAATTTCATTATCTCGATCCGGGTAAACAATATGATTTCGATCTAAGATTATTATGTCTTGCACTACATCTGAGACATGCCCGATAGGATCGAAAAATTGAGCGTGAATATACTTAATTCCGTCTCCAGGCTGAAGTTGAACGTTGTGTTCAGACATAAAAATCGTATCTGCGCCTGCTTCGGTTTCACTACCGGCCATCCCCCAAATTTTTGTGCCATAACCGCTGCTATCGGACGCATCTAAATACAGCTTGACCAAATCGTCATAGGTGACCGTGGCATTTTGGGTTCCTAATCGGATATTACCGATTGTCAGTTTTAAGTCTTTCG
>JAAEQD010000328.1 GCA_024231855.1 Candidatus Zixiibacteriota bacterium | reverse complement strand
ATTCACACTCTGGTCGCATTTTGATACTCTCGACATTAGTAGTTCCGGTTATTCAAATGCCGAGCTTTATATTTCAACCTCTACTGACAGTGGGGAGGATTGGGCGCCGTTTATTAATTTAACCGACACATTTTCGGATAGTTGTGTAAGGGGAGAATGTAACAGTGAACATTGGTCATCGATGGCGGAAGTTGCCGACGATTCGATTTATATCCTCTATATCGAAGATAAAGATGCCGGTTCGATTTCCAAGACCGAGGGGCAGGAAACTATTAATCCTGTCCGTTATCTCGCTGTTCCTACAGATTCTCTCTTACTAACATCTGTTGAGGAGGACAATTCAATACCTGCGAATTTTGAATTATCGCAGAATTATCCGAATCCGTTTAATTCGAGTACAACATTCTCATATTCACTATCATCATCATCAGATGTTAAGCTTGAGATTTATAATCTTCTAGGAGAGAATGTAACAACATTAATTAATTCGGTTCAGGAAACCGGAGAGCATTCTATCACATGGGATGCGTCTGAATATTCCAGTGGAATTTACTTTTATAGATTAACGACAGGTGATAAATCATACACCAAACGGATGGTATTATTGAAATAGGATAATTTATGATGAAAAAAGAAGTTTATTTACTACTCCTAATTTTCTTAATCGTTTTCTTGTCTATTCCTGCTTCTGCCAAAGTTAGAAAGGTTAGTATCGAAGAAGCGCAGAAAATCGAGACGATAACACTCGATGAGAAGCTGAATTATGACGGTCCTCCGGCGGTTCCATACAGCGGGAATGATATTCTCGAATCACCGGGGATAATTGTCGGTACTACCAATTATGACCAGCAGACCAATGGTTCCTCAGGCAACCGTATTGCGATTCATGACTGCGGGAAGCATATCTGCTGGATGAACGGCGTGGATGTATGGCAGGGTAATCGTTGGATATATTATAATTATGTCGATCCTGATGGAAATGTAGAGTGGGAAGATGGCGTCCCTGTTTCGGCTATGCAAGGGGGAGGTTATACTCAATTGGATGTTGATTCGGAAGGCTCTGCGCTGGTAGTATATCACAACTCTAACAATTTAGGAATAACTGCTGGTATAGATACTCTCTGCGGTTTTGGAAGCTTTACTTTATCTGATGT
>JAAEQD010000327.1 GCA_024231855.1 Candidatus Zixiibacteriota bacterium | reverse complement strand
TAAATCCTGCTGATCGTAACAACGCCCCGCTTGGCCCTCAAACGTGGCGTGACGAAAACACAATGAAGGATATCTACTTTAACGTAAACGGAAAACCAATTGACGGGTTGGATATATTCGCGGGAATCTGGTACGGCTCTCCGGCCGACTATTTCGAAAATGATGAAGGCGAATTGATTGCCCATAATGCAACCATGATGGCAATAAACGGCGGCGCCGGTTACATTGCCGATTTTGGTCTTCGGGCATGGGCTGAAATCTTCTACGGCGACCTGGCTTATGATTCGGCCCAGGCGCCAGACGGCAGCCAGGATCGCGATGACGACACTTACGAACTTAACTCCATGAGCTATTACATAAGGCTTGCTTACAACATCGAATCAGTATCCGGTGTGCCCCTGGAATTTCTGGTTCAGTACGATTACCTCGATCCTGATACTTTAAACGACGAGGATAAGCACGGCTATAAAGACGAATTTACCCATGTTACCGGCGGTATCAATTATTACATTAAGGATTGGAAATATTTATGAAAAGACATTACCTGAGAAATTCATTGACGCTTATAATAGTTATAATTTTCAATATCAATACATATTCTTGGGAAGTATACGACAGAGTCATCGCAACCGTAAATGATATGCCTAT
>JAAEQD010000326.1 GCA_024231855.1 Candidatus Zixiibacteriota bacterium | reverse complement strand
TTCTGCTTTAGAGTCACCACTATTATCTGTTAAAGTGCATAAGAACTCTAAATCAATTCCTGCCACACTCGTTTCAAAGGACAGATTAAGCAGGCCGTCATAAGGCATAAAAAAACGATACCAGTCTTCATCTTCTTGAAAAGCGATATAGCCGGTGGCCGTGATAGGAGTAGGAGCGACAAGAATCGTAGCCTGGGCCCTGGTATTATTAGACTCATTAGTATCAGGATCGGTTATACATTGCGTCAGGAGAGTATATTCAAGGCCGGCATCATAATCATCATCCAGCGTATCCCGGACGGCCAGATAATAGGCTCCGGATTCAGGCAATCGGATATTCCGGCTTAATGCTGTTGGGCCGTCAGAGCCATCACCGTCTTGAAGTGAAACCATTGCTGTTGTCGCTGTAGACTCATAAAGGGTTACCACAAGATCCGGGCTGCCGGAAGGCATATCGAGAGAAAGGGCAAGGATATCGGCGGAAAAATCGATTTGAAACCAATCCATATCCATTAAGGTATGAATAGAATCCAGGCTCTCGATGTCGCAGGTTAAAAGGGTGGCGGTATCGGCGCTGTTATTTCCATCGCCGGGCCCGCTAAAAATAGTGCTGGTAACAAAATAAGGATTAATCGGAT
>JAAEQD010000325.1 GCA_024231855.1 Candidatus Zixiibacteriota bacterium | reverse complement strand
CGAATCCTCGCGAGTGACATTGATATTGGCGATAACCGGCCCCTTGCCCGATCGGGTGTACTCGACCATTCGTTTTACCGCCGCGATAGTCTCTTTGATATCGGTACCGTCGAAATTCTCGATCTTCAGGCCAAATCTCTGAAATCCCTCGAATGATGTAGTCGGATTGCCTTCGGGGAATTGTTCATTGACGCTGGTGGAAATCGCCCAACCGCAGTTATAGATCGCGAAGATATTAGGCGTCTTGTTGTAAACGGCATAGAAAACCGCTCGATGGAATTCCGGCGATGATGTTGATCCTTCGCCAATCGAGCAGAAAACCAGCGAGTCCGATTTAAACCGGCCTCCCGGAATACCCACCGGCCCGTTGATAGGAGTTGGATTTATTATCGCCTCGCCAAGTCCGGCCGCTTCCAGGGCGTGAGAGCCGGTAGGGGAGGCCTGAGGCAGAATTCCCAGATCGGGGTAAGAGGAGTGCGACGGTTGAAGCATGCCGCCGTTTGCTTCCGAACGAACATCCCCTACAGCGGCGCGAATTTTCTGTTTAATCGAAACTCCTCGATACATATCCAAAGCTTTATTGCGATAGTAGCCGATAAAAGGATCGCTATTTTCCAGAGCGCTACCGATTACGACATCTATCAACTCTTTACCGCCGCAACCAATAAAAAATCGACAAAGCCCCCGGCGCAATAGAAGCTTTTCTTCCAGTTCTATCCGTCGGGCAAGTACCATTGTCGAATACATTTTTAGAAGCGCGTCCTTATCCACGCCCGAATATTGATCGATAATTTTGGTTTTTTTCTTGCCGGGTTTTAGTTTTTCGATCCAGTCTTTTATTTCAAAGTAGGCCATAAGTACTCTCCAACATTGCCTGAAAGGTGATTGAATTACTTGTGAACAGTTACAAAGTCAAGATCGCATACGCGATCCCTATTAAAAACAATATCAACATATCGGTGGTTTCCAAAATATCTAATTATTTACGATGTCAGAAAGGAGGGGTTACCCGGTAAGGTAAACCCTGGCAAAATTTGAGGTTACTTCACGCGAAAGGGTAAAATGATCATTGGCCAACCTACTGATATAAAAAATATCGTTGCCAGTATGCTGACTTTCAAACAAGTACTGGCTTCTTAAAAGTATAATTATCATACCCGCGAATCGCGGCCCTATTATTGGTATGATAAAACCGTAAAACATCAAATGAAAAAGCGGCAGGCTATCCAAATTCCCCCTGCCTGCCGCGTCAAATCGATTAGCTATTCTCCCATCCCGAGAAGAATAACAAATGCTAACCGATTGCTCTTTAATTTTAATAATGATTTTAAACCTCTCGTGGTTCCTGTTTATTACCATTTTTCGTATAACTCCATCTTAAAAGGGACATTTATGCCGGAGTTCGACTCGATAGATATAAATAGGCTTTCTCGATAATTTTATACTTGTATTTTCAGCCATATTCTCTTAAAAATAACCTGTTAGATATTGTCACCTGGGATTTGCGCATGAAGGAACCAATAGTTTTATGAAATCCGCATATTTCAATTTTAAATATAATGAACCTCTAATTTAAAATATGATTGGGGATTGAATGCTGCAATTCAAAACGATTTTCTGGTCATCGGTCGGCAAGAAGATTATATCAGCGGCTACAGGACTGGCGCTGATTATTTTTTCTACCGGCCATCTCCTTGGCAACCTGGCTTTATTACGAGGCGATCCCGACCCGTTTAACAAGTACACTCATTTCCTGGAAGGCTTCGGCTTCCTTTTATATGTGATTGAGCTGGGTCTGGTTGCCGTGTTTTTGTTTCATATCGTCATGGGAGTTATGGTCTGGATAGACAAGAGAAGAGCCCGGCCTGAAAGCTATGTCAAAACTGCTAAAGCAGGTTCGCCAAGCCGGATGACATTTTCGTCGAAGAACATGATAATCACCGGATTGGTGCTTTTCATCTTCACTATTATCCATCTTAAAAATTTCAAGTATGGGCCGAGTATCGCCCAGGGTTATATAACCGAGATCGATGGCGTTCAGATGCGAGACCTCTATCGACTCGTAATCGAATCATTCCAGAATATCTATTATGTCGCCGGATATACAATCGCTATGGCCTTATTGGGTTTCCATCTCCGTCATGGTTTCTGGAGCGCGTTTCAATCGCTAGGCGTCAACCATCCGAGGTTATCACCTCTCCTCAATGTCGTTGGGATTCTTGTCGCGATATTACTGGCGGTAGGTTTTCTTTTCTTACCCATCTGGGTATTTCTTAAAGGAGGCGCGGTATGAAATTCGATGCTAAAATTCCGGCAGGTCCGCTCGAGGACAAATGGTGCCTCTACAAAGACCATGTCAAGCTGGTCAGCCCGGCCAACAAGCGCAAGTTTACGATTATCGTAGTCGGCACCGGTTTGGCCGGCGGCGCGGCCGCCGCCTCGCTGGGCGAACTTGGCTACAATGTGATAAACCTGTGCATCCAGGATTCGCCCCGACGCGCCCATAGCATAGCGGCGCAGGGTGGAATCAACGCCGCCAAGAATTATCAGAATGACGGCGACAGTATCTGGCGGTTGTTTTACGATACGATCAAGGGCGGTGATTACCGTTCCCGTGAAGCCAATGTTTATCGGTTAGCCGAATTAAGTTTGAATATCATCGATCAATGCGTGGCGGCCGGCGTGCCGTTCGCCCGTGAATACGGCGGCGTATTGGCAAACCGTTCATTCGGTGGGGCGCAGGTATCACGTACGTTCTATGCTCGCGGCCAGACCGGACAACAATTGCTTCTGGGCACCTATAGTTCGTTGATGCGTCAGGTGGATACGGGCAAGGTCAAACTATTCCCCCGTCACGAGATGCTCGACCTTGTTGTTATCGATGGCAAAGCTCGCGGTATAGTCGCCCGTGACCTTGTGTCGGGCGAGATTGTACCGTTTGCCGGCGATGCCGTTCTGCTTTGCACCGGCGGCTATTCGACCGTCTACTACCTTTCTACCAACGCGGTTAACTCCAACGCCACGGCTGCCTGGCGATGCTACAAACGCGGCGCGGTGTTTTCCAATCCAAGTTTCACGCAGATTCATCCGACCTGTATCCCGCAGGAAGGCGAACATCAATCCAAGCTAACCCTGATGAGCGAAAGCCTTCGTAATGACGGCCGAGTCTGGGTACCGAAGAAACAGGATGATACGCGCAAGCCGACCGATATTCCCGAGGACGAAAGGGATTACTTCCTCGAACGAAAATATCCGGCGTTCGGCAACCTCGTGCCCCGCGATATCGCCTCACGTTCGGCCAAGCAGGTTTGCGATGCTGGTTATGGTGTCGGATCGACCAGGTTCGCGGTCTATCTCGATTTCGAGGAAGCGATCGGTCGCCTCGGCAAAAACGTAATCACCGAACGCTACGGCAACCTGTTCGATATGTACGAAAACCTATCAGGCGACGACCCCTACAAGACGCCAATGATGATTTATCCGGCGCCGCATTACACCATGGGCGGCCTCTGGGTCGATTACAATCTGATGAGTACGATTCCCGGCTTGCATGTGCTCGGCGAAGCCAATTTTTCCGACCACGGCGCCAACCGTCTCGGCGCAAGCGCGCTCATGCAGGGGCTGGCCGACGGCTATTTCGTGATTCCTAACACACTCGGCGCTTACCTGGCCGATACCAAACTTCCTGCCGTCTCTACCGATAATGGAGCCTTTAAGGAAAGTATCGCTGAAGTTAAGGCAATGACCGAGAAGTTCCTGGCGATAAAGGGCAACAAAACGCTTGGCGATATCCACCGTCAACTGGGCGATATCATGCGCGACAAGGTCGGTATGTCACGGGATGAACCGGGTTTGAAAGAGGCGCTGGAGAAAATCCCCAAACTACGGGAGGAGTTCTGGAACGATATCAAAGTTAGCGGCAAGCCCGATGAACTGAATAAAAATCTCGAGATGGCCGGCCGGGTAGCCGATCTTCTGGAACTGGGCGAGCTGATGGCTCGTGACGCCCTCGAACGCAATGAATCATGCGGCGGGCATTTCCGCGAGGAGAGCCAGACGGAGGAAGGCGAAGCCATGCGCGATGACAAGAATTTCGCCCATGTGGCTAACTGGGAGTACACCGGCGTGGATAAGCCGCCGCTTTTACATAAAGAAGTGATGGATTTCGAACGGGTCGAATTTACCCAGCGAAGCTATAAATAGGGAGTTGGCACAGATGAAAAATAAATTGAATTTAAAACTGTTGATCTGGCGCCAGGAAGGCCCTAACGCGAAGGGTAAGATGGTGCCGTATGAGGTTAAGGATATCTCGCCGGACAGCTCGTTTCTGGAGATGCTGGATGTTTTAAACGAAAACCTGGTTCGCCAGGATGAGCGCCCGATCGAATTCGAAAGCGATTGCCGGGAGGGTATCTGCGGCAACTGCAGTTTGGTGATAAACGGCGTCGCCCACGGCCCCAAACAGTCAATCTGCACCTGCCAGCTTCATATGCGCTTTTTCAACGATGGCGACACGATCACGGTCGAGCCTTTCAGGGCCAAGCCGTTCCCGATTATCAAAGACCTGGTGGTGGACCGGGCGGCGATGGACCGGATTATCTCGGCCGGCGGTTATATCTCGATTTCCACCGGCCAGGCGGGCGAGGCTAACGAAATACTGATCCCCAAGCAGGATGCCGAAAACGCCATGGATTCGGCGGCCTGTATCGGCTGCGGCGCCTGCGTGGCGGCTTGCCCGAACGCCTCGATCTCGCTTTTCATGTCGGCCAAGATATCACATCTGGCCTGGCTGCCGCAGGGTAATGCCGAACGCAAAACCCGGGTGACGCGCATGGTGGAAACGATGGACAAGGAGGGCTTCGGCGACTGCTCGAATCACGGCGAATGTGAAGCGGTCTGCCCGAAGAACATCTCGATAAAAAACATAGCCAAAATGCGCCGCGAGTTCATGAAAGCGGTAGTGAGCTAAGACATTGCAAATGTACTATAGGGGCGTATTTGATACGCCCCTACAGGATCGTAACTGGTATTTACTACTAAATCGGCTTTCTCATTATGTAAAACACATAACCATAATAATCACTGTACTTGCGATAGAGATCGATTTCTAATTGATTTGACTCAATTACTTCAAGGGCTGTGGTATTGCCGGCGTATTTTTCGCGGAGTTTAACGATCCGATTTTCGATCGGTTCATAATATTGATACCAGGCGTTTTCCGGCAGCGTGAAGTAATCTATTACAGAGTATCCCAGTTGCCTGATAATATTCAGATTCTTATCGATCGTTTTTATCGCCGGGTATTCCGAATGCCAAAAACTCAATATCTCATCCGGTGGGTTGGCTTTAATCCAGGAAATCTCGGTCACGGCAATCGCTCCGCCCGGCCTTAAGAAACGTTTCCAGTACGCCAGCCCTTTCTGAAAGCCCATGATATAAACAGCACCCTCCGACCAGATCAGATCGAAATTCCTGTCAGTATAATCCATATCATCCATAGAGGAATTCCGCGTTATGATCCGATCGGAAATTCCCTTTAATTTGGCTTTCTCATTTATCACATTAAGGAAAGGTTGATGATTGTCAACTGCTGTTACCTTGCCGCTCGTTTGCTTAGCCAAGACTATCGTTTGCCGGCCCGTACCGCAGCCGACGTCAAGAATAGAAGGCCAGGCCGGTAAATCGGGAATCATAGACAGTGCTTTTAAAGTGAGGTTATCGGTGCCCGGGCCTTGTTGAGGCTGGTCGGTGTAGATTTCCCAGAAGACATCCATTTATCCCTCGCAAAAGAAAGCTGTCGGGTGAGGGCACCCGACAGCACGTTACTTGCCTTTTAGCGTTAACGATACAGTGTACCGTTGGCTTTGCGTTCCTTTAGATGTTTGAGCATGTCCTTGGTCATGGCGTCGAGGTCGAATTCCGGTTTCCAGCCCCATTCATCGCGGGCCGCTTTATCATCGATAGAGTTCGGCCAGGAATCGGCGATCGCCTGACGGTAATCCGGTTCGTAATTGACTTTGAAATCGGGAATATGCTTTTTGATAGACTCGGCCAGCTCCTTAACCGAGAAACTCATCGCCGCGTGATTGAAGTCCGAGTGATGCTTCAATTTCGAGAAATCGGCCTCGGCCAACTGAATCGTGCCGTTGATAGCATCAGGCATGTACATCATAGGCAGTTTGGTATCCTCGCGGACGAAACAGGTATATTGCCCCTTGTCGACCGCTTCGTAGTAGATCGCCACGGCGTAATCGGTGGTACCGCCGCCGGGCAAGGTCTCATATGAGATAATGCCGGGATAACGTAGTCCGCGGATATCCAGCCCGAATCTCTGGACATAATAATCGCAAAGCAGTTCGCCGCAAACCTTGGTTACGCCGTACATAGTGGTTGGCTTTAAAACCGTTTCCTGAGGAGTATTCTCAAGCGGTACGCCGGCGCCCCAAACCGCGATTGAACTGGGGATAATGATCCGGGCCATCTCATATTTTAAGCCCAGTTCGAGCAGATTAATCGTGCCATTCATATTCACATCCCAGCATAGTTGCGGATTTTTCTCGCCAACCGCTGATAAAATCGCCGCCATATGGTAAACAGTGTCGATATCGTACTTTTTAACGATTTCCTCGATCGTGTCGATCTTGTTGACATCTATAAAGTGGAATGGTCCGGAATTTTTCAATTCCTCCGATGGCTGGGTTTTCCGCCCGGTAGCGATAACATTCTCCGCTCCGTATTTTTTTCGCAATTCCAATGTCAGTTCCGACCCGATCTGACCGACCGCGCCCGTTACCAGTATTTTTTTCATCTCTTTCTTCATTTTCTCACTCTCTATTTGAAATCAGACATTTAATTTTTCATGAAATCGCCGGAAATTTAATAAATGGAGCAGCTTAAAGCAATAGTATAATACGAAAGGATTAAAAGACCGGTAAACTTGACTGTCGCCGGCTCCGTAGTTTTGTGTACGCATTATGGCTCTATTAAATCCTTATTGACTTATTATGAAATGTATGGTAGATTTTTGCAGTTCGCGTTAATATTTGTATTTACCGATAAACCAAGGAGCCAAAATGTACTATAGGAAAGAAGTATTACGTCCAACCAAACATCATATAAGGCAACTATCATTTGTGATTGTATTATTGGCAATAGCCATTTGTTCCTCCTCGGCTATTGCCCAAGATGACGATAGTATGGTCCGGGCGAAAATTTATTCTATTTTAAGGGATAGTTTAGTCTACTCTTTGGGGGCTGGAAGAAGCAATGGGGATGTAGTAGCTTACAGAGACGTTTTTTCCATAGCTGATACAACCTTAACACTTAAAGCTAATCTGCTATCGATGGATATAATGATTGTCGATGGCAACCATAAAGATTTGCTATATAGTGTGAAGCAGGAAACTATAGATAGAATATCAAAAAACCGTAAACTATTGAGAATTAATAGTATTCAAATTAGAGATGAAGTAAATAAGTACCTTGTTGAAATATTAGACGAAACTGAGGGGCGCGGAATATCAGAAGCTATCGCTAAAAGCAAATATTCTTATTATCGTTTTCTTCTCGGCGGCTCATGGGTGCATACCAAGGAAAAGGCTACCGAGGGCAAGGTACACGCGGCGTTACTGGCCAGAACGCGCTTGGCCGGGGATTTATCTGATAAAGGATCATTTCTTGATCTGTTGATTGATGCCCAGTTCATTACCAACGAATCCTTTAATGATGTCAGTATTACTGATACTGTCTCCGTAGCACTATTAAATTCGGCTAAGAGTTCTAAGCTGTCGATGGGATTATTTGGGGCTGTCAAGAATATCCCCATTATTAACACAGCTTTTGCCGATGATGGTGTTATTGGCCTTATCTTGAAGTTTTCTATATCAACTCGGGAAAATAGCGATGACATTTTTCGGCGATTTGAAACCGGCATTCGGTTGGAGAACCGGTCAAATACTACTTTTAGGGGTGCTGTTGCGGAGGTAGCTTTTACCGTTGACAATGCTCCGGGCACCTTGCAAGAAAAGAGCAACAAATTTGGTTTTAAGCGAATTATCCTGAATATGGAGCTTCCCATGGTCAATGAGAAAAAGATCGGTTTATATGCCAGTTTCCACGGGGAATGGTCTATTGGCAGTAAGGAAAAGATCGACGGTTCCGGTCCCAATGGTGAGTCGATTGATAAATTCGCGCCGCTTTATGAATTTCGTTTTGGCACAACCGTAGATCCATCGATGATTTTCGGCAAAATATTTAACTTCAATTAGAAGATGTAGTTACCGGCTTACGAATATTGTGAGAGTTCAATCAACTTGAATAACTGGTTACAAAATAGCGGGGTTAGCGATGAGTGAACAAGATAATGTTAGTACGCCGAATTCCCAAGAAGATGAAAAATGGGGTTTGGCTTTATCCGGCGGAGGTTTTCGAGCTTCGTTTTTTCATATCGGAGTTCTGGCCTCGCTGGCTGAACAAGGTCTTCTAAAAAAAATTGATGTTATATCAACCGTCTCAGGCGGTTCGATTATCGGAGCTATGTATTACCTTCGTCTCAAAAAACTTCTGGAAGAAAATCTCGATTATATCAATGGTATAGCAAATAGTACCAGGCATTTAACTAATAAGGATTATGTCGATCTGGTTGAAGAACTCGAAAAGGATTTCTTGAAAGGTGTTCAGGAAAATATCAGAATGCGGGTTTTCTCCAACGTCTGGCATAATTTAAAAATGGCGAAACCGAACTATTCCCGCTCGGACAGGATAAGTAAGTTATATGATGAGTATTTTTATGGCGATGGCAGGATCGAGATGAAATGCCTGAAAATCCAACCCAAGGGCGCGAGCAAATCATTTGATCCCGAGTCCGGAAATAAATCCAGAAAAGCCAAAGTACCGATACTCATTATTAATGCCACGACTCTAAATACCGGACACAACTGGCGTTTCCAGGCCAGTCGGATGGGCGTAGCGCCATATGATGATTATAAAAATGATAAAATATTGAAAGATTGGCGCCCTGATGTTGATAAGAACCTTTCATTGATTCGGCCAAAGAGCTGGAATGATACTCCTTCAAGCCAGGAGGATTTCACGTTAGGTGAGGCGGTAGCCGCCTCGGCCTGCGTTCCCGGTCTATTTCATCCGCTGGCAATCAGCGATATGTACGAAAGCGTAAAAATAAACGGCGATCTGCGCGATCTGCGAGTGCAACTTGTCGATGGGGGTGTTTATGATAACCTGGGAACGGCAGGTTTAATGTACAAGAATTGTACGAATTATATCGTAAGCGATGCCTCCGGACAGCTAAAAGATGATCCTGAACCATCGACAAGCCTGATATCGGTTATTTCCCGAACGAACGGCATCCTTATGGATCGAGTTCGTGAAGAGGAATTATTCAGATTAGTGGAAACGAAAGGTAAGGATAAAGTTACTTTTGTGCATCTTCGTAAAGGCTTGCCTCCCAAAGAAGTGAATTATCTGGGCAATACGTCCCGTAAATCTAAAGCCATTAACTCCTGTACCACATCATTCGATGTCGACTGCAAAGTCCAAAATTCCTTATCATCGATCCGTACCGATTTAGATACATTTACTGATGTTGAGGCCAATGCTTTGATTCTCGACAGTTATCTGATGACCGAGCACGAATTCAAAGATGGCAAATCATTATACTCCCACGCGGATAAAGACGAATCGGCACAGGACGTGGAATGGGGATTTGGCCAACTCAAAGATATAATTAAAGTCCCTACCAGCCTATTTAAAAAACACCTGGAAGTCGGTCATCGAGGAGCTTTCAAAGTATTCTGGCTGGAACCGTTTAAGGCTTTCTCGCTTGCAGCGGTATTAGCGGCGGCGTTAGTGGCGTTTATTTATTTCCTGGTTAAATACCCGATATCTTTTCTGGGCGATATAATAAACAACTTAATAAGCAAGTGGGATTTTTTGTCCGCGAAAAGAGATTGGATTTGCTTGAAAATAGAACAATTCCTGGCATTTTCATTAAATGATTTAACCTGGGAAATATTCTTATATATAATCGCCTTCCTTGTGATTATCTTTTCTCCCACACTCAGCCGGAAAATCAACATATTGCCGAGATATCGTAAATGGGTGGAAATTCTTATTCATGTCATCACCCGGATTATTGGACCTTCCATTGCGGCGCTGGCTATCAGTATACACCTCTGGATTTTCGACTGGTTATTCAAATGGTCCGGCAAGTTGGAAAAATTCGTAGATATCCAGGAGGAGGAGAAACCAGAAGTTTCATAATCGCGCATATCGGCAGGTCAGGTCATGACTCTGCGAGAGCCACGGCTCCTGACCTACTCAGCTTTTTGTGGACAAGGGCGATATTGTATTAGTTCTGTGATGAAGCGAGCTGCATGAATTCCTCCTGCTTGCTAGCCGTGGTATCTGAATTAACCGCGATCGGTTTATCTTCAGCTTCCTTTTCACTCTTGAGCAAATTAACTAAATCCTGATAGAACGGTATATTGGATTCCTCTTTTTCCATTAACCGGTCGATGATATCCTGGGAAAATGATTTCTCTTTAAGGCTTGCGTGCGAACCTGGGAAATATACCAGAGTGACCCATGCGGAAGTTTCATCAAACTCATTTAATACGATTGCGAAACGCTGATCGTTTGAGAGACGGGAATTGTCGATCATTGGAAAATCATATGGGCCGATACCAAAGCTTGCTGAAAATGGCTCGGTTTTTTCCGGTTCAACCTCAACTCTTAAAACCCTGACATCAACATTGATTTTTCTTGCTTCTTTGTTAATGTCAGTCGCTCTGATATAAAAAACTCTCTTGATTGATTCTAATTCTAAGATGCAACTATCCTGTTTGCCTTCAAGGTTTTCTAATTGAATAATCCTGTCGCAGCTATTCCCAACCGCCATCAGCGCGCTTAACTGTTTACCTTTGATTTCTCTGGCAGCTTTAAATAGTCGATTTTGGTTATGCCTCACTATTGTCGGATCAATTTCCTTCGTTTGGGCTTCGCTTTCTATCACTCTTTCTAGATGCATATAAAGTGGTTTAATGCATATTGATTCGTGAAAGTTATATGTAAGAAGCTCTAAGTCGAGCAGCTTTTTCTCAGTCGAAGCAGTATCAGGCTTCATATAAGTATCAATAATCGATTTAAACATATCTCCGCGAAGCGCGCTTTCGGCATTCTCGCGATTACTGATTAACTCGGTATGAAGTCGCCATCTCAGTTCTTTGGTCTGACGGTCATTAAGATAATTTGAACTAAAAAACCCGATAAGGGCGATTGAAATCCCGGCAAGCAGACTACCCAGTACTTTGCAGATTATTTCAATTTTATCCCATTTGTCTTTTGCCCATTTTTCTTTTTCAAACTTACTCATTTTTTACTCCCTGTAAACTTGGCAGCCGGCTTTTATCAGATTGTAACGGACTGCATTATGATAAAAATGTACCGCTATTTTTGGTTGCGGATCGCACCCTGGAACGTTCAATTCCAGTTCCGCCCATCCTGTCCCTGATATATATAAGTAATATGAACCATATTGGTCCGTGTAAGTATAGGTACTACCATTTCCAAAGATGAGTGTCACCTTAACCCCTGGCAATCTCGTTCCATAATTGTCTTTTATTACGCCATAAATTTCCCCCGAAAAGGCGAAAGATGGAAGGAGAATTAAAACCGCTAAAATTTTTATTAAGTTCTTCATCGTGTCCTCTTTTTCTCAGATACTAATTAATTTTACCAAAACTTCTGACTCACTTAAAACATGCCTCTTTGAAAATCGCATACAATTCCATTCATTTTCTGTACCCCTTTCCTTTAAAGTCGTTGATTGATCATTAATTTCCTTCCTGGTTTCCATTTCCAGTAATCTAAAAAGCAAAGTACATGCCATTTTAGAAGGCTCTCAAAAATATTTGTAACTCTATGATTGTCAGGAGGATATTAAAATAGGTTGAGATATGTCAGTTCCAATGCCTGGGTAGTAAATATCCAGTTTCAGTATTTGTGATGGTTATAAAGTGACCGGCTTGTCGGCTACGAAATGTTGTGAGCAAGCTCCTGACCTACCTTGCGAAAAAGTTTCTGGTTCCCAAATTCCGATTTGGGAACCAGCTTGGGACAAAAACTTTGTTTTGTTTTTTACGGGTTTGTTATATGTTCTCGTATCTAAGCGCTGCTTAGGTACGAGGATTGCTAAGCAGCGCTTAGCAACCAGAGTGAATACGTTTATACACGAAACGGAGTTTCTCGCCCATTTGGGTTCCCAAGTGGAGTTTGGGAACGAGGGATTGGCCTCTATGAAAAAGTTTTATCCAAAATCCTCTCAACAAATTTATCAAACCTGTCGCGGCGGGGTGATTCCGTGATATTCCAGGTTTCGGGGCTGTACATCGGCCTGGCAGCGGCGGCAAGCTCCCAGAATAGCAGGTTGGCCGCAGGTTTCCCGGTTAGCTTCACATAGGTCTCTAAAAACCTTTCGGCGGCAGACTTAAAGCCCAGGATAGATATTTCCATTCTGGCGTAGGCGACATCGATTATCGGATCGCCGTAAGCGGCTTCCTCCCAATCCACCACGGCGACTATTCGATCGTCTTTCCACAGTATGTTTCCCGGCCAGTAATCGATATGCACAAGACATGGCTCGGTTTTTTTCAATTTTGGATGAAGCTTGAATGCCGCTTTCAGCACATCCATACCGCGGGGATAGTTTTTCATGAAATCAGGCACTCCGTCGTCCCGTAAGAACCAAGATGCTTCCTGGTTAGCGTCCAGCACGTAACAGTCTTTCTCTATGCCACGGGGAAGTGAATGAATTTTCGCCAACGTCTCCGCCATCACCTCGGCCCACTTGATAGGATCGCGTGGATTCAAGTCGCTTTTGCCATCGACATATTCGGTGACTATGCCCGGCATTTTCAATATCAATCCTGTTTCATCGAGGTATACCGGTTTCGGCGCGGGAATACCGTTTTCGTAGGCAAACTCAAGCGTCTTATATTCGCGCCGCGCTTTTTCGCCTCTATCGTAATTGCTGAAAATAGCGTAACGCCGGATGATGTACCGCTCAATTATACCGCCCGGATGCTCAGCCTCGATCAGATGAGTGTAATTGGAGTAACTGCCCTCAACCTCCGAAATAGATTTAAGCGTGCTCCCCGGGCTGATTGTTTTCAGCAGGTAGGTGATTGTTTTTTCGGTGGGCATGTTATCGGTTTTAGGCATTGGTTTGCTAATCTTTTAATTTATAGGCCAATCAATCCCACTGTAAGCGGGTAGGGCACTCTGGCATTAATTACATAATTATAGATAAAACTACTTCATGGACTTGTATCATTTCTTATGATTAATGTCAAGATAAATTGAGGGATTACATGACACCTCACCTGTTGGAGAGGGATATAAACGGCTTACAGTAATTCTATTTTGCCCACCCTACTGGTGGGGTATCACGTTTGCGTGTAGGGATAGATCACCAGATCTGTCCGCCGCCGATAGCACCGGTGTGCTTTCCTAATATAAAATTGCCTATCGTAGTGACAGGCTATTGGCCTGTCCTATAACCACCGTCAGCACCTCCCCAGGACAGGGCAGTGCCCTATCCCTACAAATAAAATTCACTGGTTCCCTAATTCCGATTTGGGAACCGGCTTGGGACAAAAACTCTGTTTGATCTCGTATCTAAGCGCTGCTTAGATACGAGGGTTGCCAAGCGGCGCTTAGCAACCAGAGGGGATGCGCTTTTACGCGAAACGGAGTTTCTCGCCCATTTGGATTTCCAAACGGAGTTTGGGAACGAGGGGGAAATATTTCGGTAGGTCAGGAGCCGTGGCTCCTGACGCGTCCAGCCATTCGTCAGGTTCTACAGCACCTGACCTACTCGGCTGGTCGTTTTACATAGAGAGAAATATCCTTAACCTTACAGTCACGGTTCTCAAGAACAAAACCACTAAATATTGATTCTAACCGCTCCTTGTTTTCAACCGCACACCATCCATCTCTCCATTGCGGGTCATATTTCTGGTCACGAAAGCGCTGATTGAAGCTAACAGATTCATTTTTACTGTTAAAGGAAAAACCAAGCCTAAAAAAGTCCTCAAGCGTTGGAATTATGGCTTTAAATGTGTAGGTCGGAATTCCTGAGGATCTAACCAATTCAACCATTTCATATATTGGTACTTCCTCATCACGGAATGTTGTTGTACCTACCGGCCCTCTAATCCTGATAACATCCTTAAAATGAATTCCACTTTTAGGATTAGGTACCCCTCTTAATAATGCAAGATCATTTTTTATACATGCAGATATTAGTTCATCATTTATCTTGATATAAGCAAGCCAAATATCTGGACGATTGAAGTATCTAGACTCTCGCCACTTTTTAAATTTCTGTTTAAAAGATTTAAAAAAATTCATACTCGTTTAGTAGAAAATTTATAGATAATCCCCTTTACTCCCCCAACAACCGCCGGGCCGCCGCGATAGCGGTAGCTTTGCCCTCCATCACATCCTGCTCTACCTGCGGGAGGATGTCTTTGATTTTGGCGTCGTTGAAGAAATTTCGGCTTAGATGTTCTTCCACCAGCGCGTGAAGCCAGTCGCGTTGCTGGTTCTTGCGTCGGATATCCCAGACTTTGGATTTGGTGGTAATAGCTTTGAACTTCTCGATTACCTGCCAGATATCAGTAATGCCCTCGCCGGTTATCGATGAGCAAGCATGAGCGCGCGTGGTCCAGCCCTCGGTGGCGTGATAGAGATAGTGCAGGGCTTTCTCGTATTCCTCCCGGGCGGCCATGACGCGAGGCTTGTTGTCGCCATCGGCTTTGTTGAACACGATAGCGTCGGCGATTTCGATGATGCCTTTCTTTATCCCCTGAAGTTCGTCCCCGGCACCGGCTATCATCAGAAGCAGGATGAAATCGACCATCGAGCGCACTGTGATCTCGTTCTGGCCCACGCCGATAGTCTCGATTAAAAGCACATCATAACCGGCCGCCTCGAACAGAAGCATCGATTCACGGGTCTTGCGAGCCACACCGCCCAGCACGCCGCCCGACGGCGACGGCCGGATAAAGGCGTTCGGGTCCTGCGACAGTTTCTCCATGCGGGTCTTATCGCCTAAGATACTGCCCCGGCTGATACTGCTGGATGGATCAACTGCCAGTACCGCTATCTTGTGGCCGCTTTCGGTCAGATGGCAGCCCAGCGCCTCGATAAACGTGCTCTTGCCCGCGCCCGGCATACCGGTGATTCCGATACGAGTCGATTTGCCGGTGTATGGGAGAAGCTCCCTCAAAACGGCCTGGGCCATATCGATATGCTCCGGCGAGTTGCTTTCGATAAGCGTGATCGCCTTGGCCAGTATTGTCCGGTCGCCGTTTCGGACGCCGTCTATGTATTCGTTAACTGAATTGCTTTGCATGCTGTTATTATCTATCGGCATTTATCAGCTTTTTAATTATCTGTCGCGCCGCGGTCGGAATTACTGTACCCGGTCCGAAAATGGCGGCCGCGCCTTTATCTTTTAAAAATTCATAATCTTTGGCCGGTATCACGCCGCCGACCACAACCATTATATCATCTCGCCCGAGCTTTTTCAACTCATCGATCAGGTGGGGGAGAAGAGTCTTATGGCCGCCGGCTAGTGAACTCATGCCGACTACGTGCACATCGTTTTCCACCGCGTGACGGGCGGTCTCCTCCGGCGTTTCGAAAAGCGGCCCGATATCGACATCGAAACCGAGATCGGCAAAGGCGGTGGCGATCACCTTGGCACCCCGGTCGTGACCATCCTGCCCGATCTTGGCCACCATAATCCGGGGACGGCGACCCTGGCTCTTTTCGAAATCGTCGGTTTGCTTCCGTACATCCGCCACCATCTCGCTATCGCCAAACTCGGCGCTGTAGATACCGGAGATCGATCTGATCACAGCCTTGTGACGGCCGAATACTTTCTCCATCGCCAACGATATTTCACCCAGCGAGGTATTAGCCCGCGCCGCGTTGATAGATAGTTCGAGCAGGTTGCCCTCGCCGGTTTCGGCGCATTCGGTGAGTTCGTTCAAGGCCGCCGTGGTTTTAGACTCATCTCTTTCGCCGCGAAGTTGTTTTAAGCGCTTGATCTGGTTATTCCGAACAATTGCATTATCAACATCGAGAGTTTCAATCGGCATTTCATTATCGGGCTGATATTTATTTACGCCTACGATAATTTCCTGACCGGAATCGATTCGCGCCTGCCTTCGAGCGGCCGCCTCCTCGATCCGCATCTTGGGCAAACCTGTTTCTATAGCCTTGGCCATGCCGCCCAGGGATTCGACTTCGAGGATATGTTTCCAGGCTTTCTTCATCAAAGCGTCGGTTAAGTATTCGACATAATATGAGCCGCCCCAGGGATCGATGACATCGCGTATGCCTGTTTCGTGCATAAGATATAGCTGGGTGTTACGGGCGATCCTCGCCGAGAAATCAGTCGGCAGAGCGATTGCTTCATCCAGCGAATTGGTGTGCAGAGATTGAGTATGTCCCAAAACCGCCGCCATCGCCTCGATACAGGTACGGGCGATATTGTTAAACGGGTCCTGCTCGGTTAAGCTCCAGCCCGATGTCTGCGAGTGCGCCCGCAGGGCCATCGATTTCGGATCTTGCGGATTGAATTGCTTTATCAGCTTTGACCAAATTATACGAGCCGCCCGCAGTTTGGCGATCTCCATGAAATAGCTCATGCCGATTCCCCAGAAAAACGATAGGCGCGGAGCGAACGAATCGATATCTATGCCGGCCTTGATTCCGGTTCGAACATATTCCAAACCATCGGCCAAAGTGTAAGCCATCTCCAGATCAGCCGTCGCGCCGGCTTCCTGCATATGATAGCCTGAAATGCTGATACTATTGAACTTGGGCATATTCCGCGAACTGAAAGCGAAAATGTCGGCGATTATTCTCATCGATCGTTCGGGGGGATAGATATATGTATTACGTACCATATATTCTTTGAGGATATCATTTTGAATCGTGCCGGTTAATTGCTGAGGTTTGACTCCCTGAAGTTCGGCGGCCACGATATAGAATGCCATAATCGGCAGAACCGCGCCGTTCATTGTCATCGAAACCGACATCTTATCAAGCGGGATACGGTCGAAGAGTATATTCATATCCAGAATCGAGTCGACCGCTACACCCGCCTTACCGACATCGCCAACCACCCGAGGATGATCCGAATCGTAGCCGCGGTGTGTTGCTAAGTCGAAAGCTATCGAAAGTCCTTTCTGACCGGCGGCCAGGTTGCGGCGATAAAACGCGTTGCTTTCCTCGGCTGTCGAAAATCCGGCATACTGACGGATCGTCCACGGCCTGGTAACGTACATAGAAGCGTATGGTCCCTTGAGGAAGGGCGGAATGCCCGCCGTGTAGTGAACATGCTTCATATCTTTTATATCAGTTTCGCTGAAAAGCGATTTGGTATTGATTTGCTCGTTAGTTTGCCAGATAAGATCATCAAGACATTTACCGACTTTTTCCTCGGCCAGTTTTCTCCATTGGCTCTCATCCGAATTTGAAGTCCTGGATTTGTAATCGATTTTCGTGAAATCAGGATTGACGCTCATGAAATCACTCCAATCTTTTGAGAAACTCTTTCCAGCAGTTCATACGCGTTGGCGGTAGAGGAAATGAACTCGTCGATTCCCGATTTCTTATAAAACTCCAACTGATCTTTTGGATACCCGGCCAGCACAAAGATCGCGTCGGATTTATTTTTCTTAATCGCCTTGATCAATGGCGGAACGGTATCAAAGTAATTTTCATCAGAAGAGCATATTACGATTACGCGTGAATCGGTTTTCGCGGCCGCTATGGCGGTTTTATCGATTGATTCATAGCTTTCGCCGTGTATCACTTCGAATCCGCCGATCTCGAAAAACCCGGCGGCAAAATCGGCCCGGGATTTGTATTGTGGAAGCTTGCCGATTTTTGCCAGGAAGACTTGAGGCAATGCGCCCGTTTTTAGATTATAATTTTCGGCGCCTTTGCGAACAACTTCGAACATCTCCGATACTCGCTGAATGTTTACGGGATAGATATCGACTCTATCGAAATCATCGGGCCGGATGGCTTTGGCGATTTCACCGATTGTCGCGCCACATGAAGCCGCTTCTATAGCCACATCCATAATTTCATTGGACGAGGATTCGGTTATTTTGTATAGTTTTTCGAGGGTTTCTTCCTTGGCTTCCTTGTTTATTGAGGCACGGAAGCTATTCAGGTTTCGCGTACGTTCACCATATAGCTGCTCGTAATCAGGGAACTTAAAATCCGCCGATTTTTCATCCGGGTTGGGGTAAAGATTAGTCCCTATTAAAACATCCTTGCACTTGGCCAGGCTCTTTTCGCGCGCGGTGGAGGTCTTGGCGATCGATTGCTGGGGGAAGCCCTGTTTCAATGATTCGAACATACCGCCTTTAGCTTCGATATCCTGAAACAGTTTCCAGGCTCCCATCGCTATCTCATCCGTGAGTTTTTCGATATACCAGGAGCCGCCCGCCGGGTCGATCACTTTATCCAGATGGCTTTCCATTTGAAGGATCAACTGAATATTCCTGGCAATTCGGCGCGAGAATTCGTCCGGTAGATTAATCGATTCATCATAATATCCTACATGCAAGCTATCGGAGCCGCCCATAATACCGGAAAAGGCTTCGGTGGTCGCTCTGAGGATATTAACTTGAGGATCGTAAGTAGTGATGTTATAAACGGAAGTTTGACTGTGTATGAACATCTTTTGTGATTCGCTGCCTCCGCCGAATGTGTCTATGATTTTAGCCCAGAGAATTCTGGCCGCCCTGAGCTTGGCGATTTCCATGAAAAATCGCGAGCCAAGCGAAAATGTAAACCTCACGCGCTCAGCGACCATATCTATAGGCAGGTTTTTCTTCCGCATTGCTTTTATATAGTCGACTCCCGTGCCGAGCGAGAATGCCAACTCCTCAATCGCGTTGCCACCGCTGTTATGCCAGGCATGACTGTCGATTGCTATCGTTTTCAGCATTGGGGCATTTATCTTTGCCCAATCGGTTAGAAGCGCCATCTTTTTATAGGCATGATCGAGTGAAATCGGTAATGAGCCATTTAAGGCAAGTTCGCCAAGCGGATCGGTTCCAATACATCCCCGAAAGTTGGCCGCTTTCTTATCATGCTTTCTAATAAAAGCAAAAAGCAGAGCCGCGAACGGTAAAGCGGCCGTACCTGTCTTAACATAAACCGGCAGTTTCTCGATATCAATACCCTTGAAAACAGCTTCAACATCGGCAATCGATGAGATCGACATACCACCGCGACCAACCTCGCCGACCTTGGACTGATCCGGATCCAAAGCAAATCTGCTAGCCTTATCCAGGGTAAAAGATATTGAAGTCTGGCCCATTTTCAGGTCATGATTCAACGCTTCATTGACTTCTTTAACTAACGGATATGATACTTCCTGGGCGATTTCCCGCGGTTCAATCGTGAATCCCAGGGCTTGATTACCTCTTATAAAGGGCGGGATTCCGGGATAACTTTTTACGGTTTTCAGGTTTTCATTATCTTTTTTATGGTAGATTGGTTGAATACGAAGACCTTCATATGTATCAGACACCATTTTCTCGTCAAATGAAGCCCCTTTTAAAAGCTTATCCACTTCCTCGCGCCAGGCTGTGTAATCTGGGATAGAAAATTCATCCAATCTGAATTCAGTATTGAATCCTGTTTGGTTTTTATACGAAGGATTATCTGTCATTCAAGCTCTCCTTATACTAGCCATCGGAATAACGAGGCATTATATGAAAATCTATATCATAGAATTTCGCAAAACAAGCCTTTTATCTCGGTGATATCTCCAAACCTGGTTGTGCTAAAAATCGCAGAATATAGCATAAAGCATTATACTTTAATCAGTTATCTTGGGTATTATATTATATTATTGACATTATCCGGAAAAAGAATATATTTAAAGTAACGAAAATATACTACTATTGTAGTCCAATAAATCCGTGACTTTTTTGTAAGGAGGTGTTCGGAATATAGAGATGTATCATATTGAGTTGTAAGAAGTTATGATATTCGTAGTTTTAAAGGAGTAAAAATGAAGTTTAATTCTAATATGTTAATTGCTTTGGCAGTTTTAGTATTATTTAGCTTTTCTTTCGCTATCGCTGATGATATTGCTTCAAAATCCGCCCCTTACAAAGTAGTTAATAAGAAGTACCAGCCTCGGGACGCGGCCCTCGTCGACTACCTGGCTGAAGGTTTTGAATCATGGTTCCCGGCTGGTTGGGACCGCGTTATCACCAATAGCGGTTACACCTGGTTCCAGGCAAGTTATGATCCTCAGGAAGGCGCTTTCGACGCCTCGATTGAATACGATCCCGCCCTGGTTCCTCAAGATGAGTGGATGATTTCGCCGGTAATCGATCTGTCGGCGGCCAGTCCCGGTCTCGAACTGAATTTCTGGTTTTTAACCAGTTACTACTGGCATGTCGATCCCAATAATAATGGCGATCAGTTTGTCGTAGTTTCGACCGATGGCGGCGATACCTGGTCGGATCGGCTCTGGCAAGAAGATGATTACGGCGTATTCGAGAACTGGACCTGGTATGAAGTTACATTGGATTTCGACGCGTATGTCGGCGAATCCAATTTCGTGGTTGCCTTTGTTTATCAGGGTGCCGATGGCGCCCAGTCTGATTTCGACGCTATTCTTCTGACCGATGGCGATGCCCCGCTCGATCACGATGTCGCGGCTACGCAAGTTATCGCTCCGGTTGGCTCCGGCGATGCCGGCGTAGCGGTTATCCCTGAAGCCACTTT
>JAAEQD010000324.1 GCA_024231855.1 Candidatus Zixiibacteriota bacterium | reverse complement strand
TCGAGGTCGGCCAAAGAATTATTGGTATAGTCAACCGTATAGGTCAAAGTATCACCTTTGGTCACCTGTGTTTTGTCAACCGATTTAACAACTGAGATACGCTCCCTTAAAACTGTGGTTGCCACAATATTACCATCAATCGCCGTCGGCTCAATTATAAATGCCTGATTGGTGATGACTGCCTGATCTGTGGCATCAACATCGACTTTGACATCAAATTGATATTTCACCGATTCATTATATTCTAATGAACCAATAGTCCAGCTCAAACTGCTATAGGTACCATCATAGACAGCACCGCCGGTAGCCGAGCCTGGAATATATTCGGTGAGGTTCGGAATAGTATCAGTGAAAACAATGTCATTCAATGTCTCACTACCGGTATTGGTAATGGTCAGGCTGTACGTCAAAATATTTCTTGGTGATGTATAAGAATCACTGACTTCCTTATATATTGCCAGGTCATCCTCACCGGTTTTAATATCAACGATTGTTGTTACCTGATTGGAATTTACTGTATCAAGCGTCGGGTAGAATTCCGTACTATTTATTTTCCTGGCAATAAATTGTTCTGCAGGTAATGCCGCCGAGCCGATATTGGTGATTCGCGCGCCATGCTGAGCATTACTATCTATTTTTACCTTAAATGATAAGTTAATAGAATGTCCCGGGGCGATCGAACCGACCTGCCAATTCCAGTTTACCTGATTCTCAGTCGCATCATAGGTACCACCGGCGGTAGCACTACTATCAACATATTCGGTGAGATCGGGTAGTTTGTCCCAAGCGGTGATCTGCGTGATCGGGGTATTGCCGGTATTGGTAAACTCAAGACTATAAGTGAGAATCGATCCCGGTCCGGCAATCAAGGAGTCAACCTCCTTGGAAATTTCAATATCTGGTTCCGGAGTTTCCAGAACAATCGTTTTGGCCGTATCAGACAGTTTGCTGTCATCCGGGAACAGGATCGAACCAATATTTTCAATTTCGGTTTGAGCCGGAGTTGCATCATCGATTGTAACCTTAAAGGTTAAATCAGGCGAGGAACCACCGGCCGGAACTGCAATATTCCAATTTACAGTCTTTTCCTGATTACTATAATCACCACCACCGGTAACAGAACCGTCAATGTAGGTTGCATTCAGAGGAATCGGATCAGCCACCCAAACTGACTCATCACCGGCATCACCGGTATTTTGAATAGTAATTGTGTAGGTTAAAGTATCACCGGCATAGGCTGATGCCTTATTAACAATCTTGCTTATATCAAGTTTTGGTGTCAGCTTATCCTGCACAATAGTGTTGGCTGTATCTGAAAGTTTACTCTCATCAGGAAACAGTATCGACCCGATATTCTCGATATCGGTTTGATTCGGGGTGTTATCATCTATAGCAACTTTAAATGTTTTAGTAGAAGTTGCTCCCGCATTCAGATTATTAATGATCCAGCTCAAACTCTTACTGCCACCATTATATGTACCATCTGATGACGAGCCATTAATATAGGTCGTATATGATGGCATATAATCTTCCACATCTACAACAGAGGCATTTGCGTCGCCCAGATTGGAAACAACCAGCGTGTAAGTCAGCGTATCACCGGCAAATGCTGTTGCTAGATCAACAGATTTTTCAATATCAAGGATTGGTGCTGGAGTTGGCAAAATAGTAGTTCTGGCATCATCAGATTTATTACCATCCGGAAGAATAATAGTACCGATGTTAACAATCTCTGTTTGAATCGGTGTATCCGAATCAGTAACTGCTCTGAATGATCTGCCAACCGTTATACCCGGTTCTAAAATATCAATCGACCAATTTAGAAGATCATTAGTATCGTCATATGTCGCGTTGGTTGCTGAACCTGTAACATAAACAGTATAATCAGGAATAGAATCTTCCAGTTTTATATTTCGAGCGGTTTCTTCGCCAATATTTGAAATTGAGAGAGTATATGTCAGTGTATCACCGGCAAAAGCAGTTGCCAAGTCAACCCTCTTAATAATTGTTAGATTGGATGTTGGCGACGGTAACACGGTTGTTTTAACATCATCAGATTTATTACCATCAGGAAGAACAATCGTTCCGGTATTGATTATTTCAGTATGATCTGGAGTATCTTTGTCAATAACAGCCCGGAAGCTAAGATAGACAGGATTCCCTGCTTCAATATAATCAACCGTCCAGGTTAAAAGTTCTGAACTTGAATTATAGCTGGAACCAAACGATGATCCGGGAACATAAGTCATATACGCTGGGATATAATCTTCAACATCAACATTCTCGGCCACCGTAGCACCGAAGTTTGAGACTATCAATGTATAAAGAAGGGTATCACCGGCATAAGCCATTGCTTCATCAACTCGTTTCTCAATATGAAGTCTCGGTCCGGGATAGATCGAAACTGTGGTACTGGCCTTATCGGTATCGCGCTGATCTTCAAAAGTTACTTCACCGGTGTTAACAATAGTAGTTGCTGACGTTAGGTCTTTATTGATGACAACCTTGAAGCCAAGAAGAGTAGAATTGATAAATCCCGGATA
>JAAEQD010000323.1 GCA_024231855.1 Candidatus Zixiibacteriota bacterium | reverse complement strand
TAGCTTCCGGTTCTTCCAGAAATACTTTTTTAATATCCCTGACTTTTGCTGCTGCCTGCCATAGCCTGATATTCTGAAGAATAGCAGTATGAGGTATATGAAAGAAATTATCCGAATGGTAATCACCAGCCCAGTTGACCATCATCAGCCCTTTATCATTGATCGGTATCCTGATATTCACTTCCCTTCCGTCGGGCATCTTCCCCGGAGGCACGATAATAGCTTCACCCGGTAGGATCTCGACATCCTTAAATTCCACTCCTATATAATCGAGTACCATCATTAAAGCCAGAGAGGGCCAGACCTTACCGTCATAAACAAGAACCACAGGGTAATGCCTTACCGATCCGTCAATATCCGTAACTGTCATAGCAAAACCGACTCCCCGGGAATCATCGATTAATTGTGAAAGAGGCGGTTCTATATCCATATATTTTACAAGCCTGTCTTCCCTCCAATCGGGATGCTCAAGATAATAATTCGCCATGTGATTGACCGATACATC
>JAAEQD010000322.1 GCA_024231855.1 Candidatus Zixiibacteriota bacterium | reverse complement strand
TCGCAAAGCTTCGAAATGCGTCAGCAGGGGGATGTAACGAATTTTTTCAACACCTTTGATTTCAACTCGACTGCCGCCTGTTATTGATACATTCACATCTTGTCTGGCTGTTCCGATTCCACGACGGACAAGGCCCGAGATACGGTTAGTTTCCGCCAAAAGCATTGTGACCTCTCCCGCTTCGATTGGATCTAACATTTCCGGATCTGTGATAACTTCGACTAACGGAATTGACAACCGGTCAGTCCGAAAAACAATACGATGGCCTTTATCGCTTACTTCACGGCAAGAATCCTCTTCAACGTTCACCTGGCGTACTCTTATTCTGCGGTTTTTATAAGGTACCCATCCATCCGTTCCGAGCACGGTGGTTCGTTGAAAGCCGGTTGGGATAGAACCGTCAAGATATTGCTTGCGGGCGATATGGGCTTCATCAACTATAGAACATTGAAAAAGGAGTGACAATGTAATACCGATATCTATTGCTTTTTGATTTATTAAAAAAGGAGGCGTATCATCCATCTCATAAGTGCAGACGCGGTCGTTTAATATTTCGTAAATAATCTCTTTACGCGTTTTCTTTTCCATCAATGCTGTTCCGTCGTACTCGCCCATTTCGGATAAGGTGGGACGCATATGCCTAAGTAATCGGGCATCCAGCCTATCGTCAACGAGACCGACCGGACAATGGCAAAAGAGTTTTGTTTTCGTATCCAGCTGTTGGTGAATTTCTATGCCGCATCGAAAACCGAGCGCTTCATAATCAATTTCATCAGTATTCCACAGGTTCATAGCATATAATCTTTCAGGAAATCATCAATTTCGGGTAATCCCCCTTGAAATACAAGATAACCATTGGGAGGTTCACGATCTGTTATTTCGCCGTTGATGGGAGTTTGCATTAAATCCTTTACTTCTTCACGGTCTTTAGTCTGGCCTAATGCCCATGATAGCTTCATGAAAGCCGTCTCCGGAAGCATATTAGCCAGTGGTACTATTCCACAATCCATCAAGTACCTGCCGTTGTCATAGACAAACATCTGTACGTAACCCCATAGAGTTTGAACGGTCATATAGATATGTACGCCTTTCTCAATCGCACGTCTGATAACATCATACAACGGACGATTGATATGGCCTAATCCCGTTCCGGCTATTATTATTCCTTCG
>JAAEQD010000321.1 GCA_024231855.1 Candidatus Zixiibacteriota bacterium | reverse complement strand
TTTTGAGCAATCTCCACCATCTTGTTCCATGAGCCAGCATTTCTTATTTGGAATGATGGAATAATGGGCTTTTGCCACGATCCATTATTCCAAATTCAAGAAGACCTACTTAATTATGTTCGAGAAATTATTTTCCGAAATTACGAAACGAATTAATATTTTCACAAAAGAAGGAAGTTAAAAATGTTTTCAAGAATCGAATGTCTCCCGGTTAAGTTCTGTTTAATATTCGCGGCTCTGGTTTTTACGGTAACTAATGTTCGAGGGCAGCCGGTTGTGAGCGATATTCCCGATCAAATTATCGAGCAAGGCTATGCCTTCAACTCGTTCGATTTGGATAATTATCTGGCTGAAAATGATGGCGATGAGGTCGTTTGGAATATTGAATTTTTAGCGCCTGTTCAGACGGACACAATACCGGATTGGCAGGTTAATCCATCAGATTATCAATACACGATGACGGTCACGGCCTCAGTAATCTCTCGTGGAGATAGCGCTGCAGACGGAAGCAATATGTTAGCTGCGTTTGCCGGGAGTGAGGTTCGTGGAGTCGTCCAACCTTTTGAATTTTTTGGGACCTGGATTCATTTTCTGACTGTCTATTCAAATCAAAATGGTGAGATAATCACCTTCCGTTTTTTTGACAATAATGTAATGTTGAATTTGCCTGTTTTCGAGGCGTTGACCTTCAATTCTGACGATGCTTACGGCGATGTGCTCAACCCTTACATCCTGCAAGCCGGGCATCTCCTATTCAATCTCGATTACGAAAATGTGGTAACCATCGATATTGTCGAGGATAACTGGATTGGCAGCCGGGAAATCAGGTTCATCGTTTCCGATATGAGCACCGAAAATGATTATGCCGATTCGACGACGGCAACTTTTGCTATCATTCCTTCAAACGGAATTAATGATGCGCCGGTTGCAAGTGATGATTTCTATGCTATCGACGAAGATGATACGCTGACAGTTAACCGCTTCCAGGGCCTTCTAGCTAACGACTATGATCTGGAAAATGATCCCTTAGTCGCTGTCCTGATCGAAAATCCAACAGATGGCAGCTTAACCCTGAATGCGGATGGCTCATTTATATATACGCCGGATGCAAACTTCAACGGGAGCGATAGTTTTCTGTACGTTGCCGACGATGGAGCCGAAAACTCAACCATAACCACGGTGGCTATAACGATCTACCCAATCGATGATGCGCCATTGGCCAGGGAGGATTTTTACAATGTCGATGAAGATGATACATTGTCAATTACGGCAGCCGGTGGCCTGTTAGCCAATGATATCGATTTTGACAATGATCCCTTGACCGCTATTTTAGTTGGTAATACGCTGAATGGTTCAATCAACCTGAATCCTGACGGTTCATTTTTGTACATACCGGTCGCAAATTTTTACGGAATCGATATTTTTAGTTACCGCGCTTATGACGGAATTTATTTCTCAGACACAGTTTCGGTCCAGATCGATGTTAATCCTATAAATGATGCACCTATCGCAAATGATGACGCCTACAATATCGCCGAAGATGATAGTTTAGAAATAGATTTGGATAACGGTCTGTTAGCCAATGACAGCGATGTCGATAATAGTCAGTTGACGGTTGTTTTAGTGACTGACCCGACCGATGGTTTATTGGATCTAAGTGATGACGGGTCATTTACTTACATACCAGATGCAGATTTTTTTGGGACTGACGTTTTTACTTACCTGGCCTATGACGGTACGGATTATTCCGACACAGCCCTGGTCATCATCACAGTTAACAGCGGTAATGATCCCCCAACAGCGAACGACGATACTTACAATTTGGATGAGGATCAGGTCCTGACGGTTACTGAGGCCAACGGAGTCCTGAGTAATGATACCGATGTCGAAAATGATTCTTTAGCTGCCATTATTATTAGTGATCCGGTCTATGGTTCGCTAACCCTGAATAGTGACGGTTCATTTATTTACATACCGGCAGCCGATTTTAACGGGACGGATAGTTTTACCTATGAAGCCGACGATGGCTTAAATGAAAGTGATCCGGCAACAGTCACCTTAAATGTCAATCCCATCAATGATGCGCCGATTTTAGAGGATTTTCCGAATATTGAATTCTATCTCGGTCAATTCTACACATTTATTTTAGCGGATTATGTTATT
>JAAEQD010000320.1 GCA_024231855.1 Candidatus Zixiibacteriota bacterium | reverse complement strand
TCTTAAGTGAAGCAGGAGGAATATGTTCGAAAAATTTTACGACTGGTATGACAACCGACACGATTACGCCCGCAAGTGGATCGACGATCACGGCGGGGAAGTAGTCGGCTGTTTTTGCAGTTACGCCCCCGAGGAGCTAATCTACACGGCAGGCTTGCTGCCTTTGCGTATGCTGGGTTCGCACGAGCCACAGGACGTGACAGAGCCGCACCTGTTTGGCATGTACTGCCCGTTCTGCCGTGACGTTTTAGCTCAGGGCCTGAAAGGGCGTTACAATTATATGAAAGGGATCATGATCTCCCAGTCCTGCCTTCACTTAAGGCAGTCGTTCACCTCATGGAGAAACCATGTGCCGGTGGATTACGCTTACTACCTGTATATGCCGGCCAAGGTCCAAACCGAGCACGCTTATCCCTATCTCAAAAGCGAATTCGAGAAGTTCAAGAAATCGCTCGAGGACTGGACCGGCAGAAAGATCACTGATGACGCGTTACGGGAAACCGCCGAGCTTTACAATGAAAACCGCCGCTTGATGCATGAAGTATACGACCTGCGTAAGCAAGCCAATCCGGCTATTTCCGGACTGGAGGCGATGGTAATGGTGGCCTCATCGTTTTTCGTCGACAAGAAAGATCACAACGCCGAACTCAAACGAATCCTGCCTGAATTGAAGAATCGTAAACTAGACCATGAAACCGGTTCACGTTTGATGATTGTCGGTTCCGAGGATGACGACACCGAATTCGTGAAGATGGTCGAGTCGGTCGGCGCCACGATTGTCAGTGATGACCATTGCACCGGTTCGCGCTATTTCTGGAATCTTACCGAGTTTAACGGCGATATCATGCAGGACCTCGCCAATCGCTATGTCGATCGCCCGCCTTGCCCATCAAAAGATTGGGAGGAACGGCGAAGGTTCCCTCATATATTGCAGATGGCCAAGGATTTCAATATTGATGGTGTCATCCTGATCCAGCAGAAATTCTGCGATCCGCATGAATGCGATATACCGGTACTCAAGCAATATCTTAATGACAATGATATACCGACTCTGTTTTTAGAGTTCGATGTTACCGTTCCGCTGGGCCCGATGAGAATCCGGGTGGAGGCGTTTCTGGAGATATTGAGCGAAGAGGAACTTTTTTAGCTTTAATTTGAAGCCAGGGAGAAATTATGGCAGAATACAAAACCGAGCCGCTTCAAAGCTGGAAGAAAGCTAAGGAACTTCGGCTCAAATACTATAAAGACTACCAGGATGCTCATGATAAAGGCGGTATCCGCTGGACCGGCGGCGCCTGGGCGCTGGATGCTATCCCCGCCGGCTTGGGCAATGATGTTTACAACATAACCGGCGAACCATACGGAGCCTCGATCGCGTTCGATAAGAAATTTTCGCAGGAATGTATGGAAGCAGCCGAAGCCAAAGGTTGGGCTCGTGATCTCTGCAGCTATATGCGCAACTACTGGGGTTCGATGTATCTCAACAAGTACGCGTTCGGCGGCGAGTACCCCAAGCCCGATTTCTGCTATCAGGATCATATCTGTTGTTCTCACGCCAAGTGGTATCAGCATGTGGCCGAATACAAGAAGATACCCTATTTCTGTATCGATGTCTCGGTTGGCCCATACGATGAACTCGATGAAGACCGGCTAATGTTCGTCGTAAACCAGATGCATGAGGCTATCGAGTGGATGGAGAAGACCACCGGCAGGAAATACCAGGATGAACTCCTGATAAAAGCCGTCGAGAATGAATGTAGATCGACATCCACCTGGGCGGAAATCTGCATGCTGAATATGGCAAAGCCGGCGCCTCTGGATGAGAAGACGATGTATTCGCTGTATGTTCACGGCACATTATCGAAGCATTCCGGCGAGATGGCCGATTTTTACGAAGAGTTGCGTGATGAGGTCAAATATCGTGTCGATAACAATATCGCCGCTCTACCGAACGAGAGATGCCGGTTGATGTCCGATACGCAACCGCCGTGGAGTTTTCTGAAAGTGTTCCGCTATCTAGAAAAATTCGGGGCGATCTCTATCGGTTCGCTGTACACGTTCGGCTTGATTGGTATCTGGGAGAACAAACCCGATGGCACCTGGGGACCGAGAACCACGCCGATGCAGAAAGGCGAATCGATCACGACCAGAGATCAGGCACTGAGAATATTGGCCGACTGGAATCTGTCCAAGCCAGAGTGGCAACATTTCTACGATCCCAATCTCAAGACCGATATGATGCTCAAGATAGTCGAGCAATGGAATTTGGATGGCGTTATGCTTCATCTGAACCGCGGTTGCGAAGGGTTATCATGCGGAATTATGGAAAATCGCCTGGGTATCGCCAAGACAGGCGTGCCGGTGATGACATTCGAGGGCAACATGGGCGATGAACGTGAGTTCGATGAGAAACGAGTAATGGGCAGGATTGATTCCTTTATGGAAACACTTGACCTTCAAGAAATAAACGCCTAGATGAGAGCATTGCCCAATAGCTGAAAATTATGTGATAAGGAGATACAATGATAACTGCTGGAGTTGACATGGGGGCCAAGTTCATCAAGGTCTTAATATTGAAAGATGGCGAAATCGCGGCAAAAACGCAGGAACTGGCCGGATTCGAACCGATCGAGGTGGCCCAGAAAGCTTTTGCCAATGCCGTTGCCGAAGCCGGTATTGCCGAAGGCGATATTCAAGCTATTTTCGCTACCGGGGCCGGCCGGAAATCCGCGCCTTTAGCCAAGGATTCGATTACCGAGGTGAACGCCGCCGCCAGAGGAGTGGCTCATACTCATCCATCGGTGCGGACAATTATCGAAGTTGGCGCCGAAGAAGGCCGGGCGGTTAAATGCGATGATAAGGGCAAGGTCGAGGATTTCGCGATCAACGAGAAATGCGCCGCCGGAGCGGGTTCATTTACCGAAGCGATGTCCCGGGCGCTTGAAGTGCCATTGGATGAGTTCGGCAAGATATCCCTGCAATCGACAAAATCGATTCCCATGAACGCCCAATGCGCCGTTTTCGCCGAAAGCGAGGTGGTCTCGCTGGTGCATGCCAAAACACCGAAACATGATATCGCCAAAGCCGTACATGACGCTATAGCCAGCCGCATTGTGTCGATGGTTCGGCGGGTCGGAATCAACAATGATGTCGCGCTGATTGGAGGCGTATCATACAATCCCGGTTTCGTGGATGCCTTAAAACGCGGCCTGGAAACGGAAGTGATTGTTCCTGATAGCGCCGAATTTGTCGGGGCTTTGGGAGCGGCAATTGTCGCTGGTGAAAGGGGAATATAATGGCGGATAACAATAAAGAATTCTGGCGTTGGAAAGAATATAACTGGCATGATGAATCAATCGACTGGAAAGGCGCCGAAACTATTTCCGCCGGGGTCGACGTTGGTTCGGTCAGTTCTCAGGCCGTGATTATGGTTGATGGTCAGCCGTACGCTTTCTCGAATATGCGCACCGGTTCGGATAGCCCTAATAGCTCTCAAAACGCCATGAATTGGGCGCTGGAAAACACCGGTATGACTATTGATGATATTCATTATATAGTCGGTACGGGCTACGGCCGGGTTAACGTCCCGTTTGCTCATCGCGCGATTACCGAAATCGCTTGCCATGCCCGCGGCGGTAATTTGATGTATGGTCCTACTGTCAGGACGATTCTCGATATGGGTGGCCAGGACTGCAAGGCGATACGATGCGACCAGCGCGGTAAGGTGACCAATTTCCTGATGAATGACAAATGCGCCGCCGGTACCGGTCGGGGTATGGAAGTTTTTGCCGATTTGCTGGCGGTTTCTATCGAGGAAGTCGGGGATCTTTCCCTGGATGTGGAAGAAGAACCACCGCCGGTGTCATCTACCTGCGTGGTCTTCGCCAAATCGGAGGCGACCTCATTGCTCAGGGAAGGTTGGTCGAAAAAGAAGGTACTGGCCGCGTATTGTTCAGCCATGGCCCATAGGGTGGTCTCGCTTCTGGAGCGTATCGGTGTCGAGGAGGATTTCGCGATTACCGGCGGTATCGCCAAAAACAGCGGCGTGATTAACCGTCTCGAAAAAGAGTTGAATGTTAAGTCGCTGAAGTCCAAACTTGATACCCAGATCGCCGGCGCGTTAGGAGCCGCTCTTTTCGCCAAAACCCTGGTGGAAAAACAACGGAAGAAAGGCTAATGAAAGCGAATTACGGATATTTAGACGGCAGCGGCGAATATTATATCACTATCGATACCGATCTCTGTATCGAATGCGATCATCATGCTTGCGTAGGCGCCTGCCCGGCAGGTATGTTCGAAATTATGATCGACGATTATGATGATGAGGTTGCCGCGGTGAAGGAAGCCAATCGCAAGAAGATAAAATACGATTGCGCCCCCTGTAAACCGTCCGGCGACCGTCCGCCGTTACCCTGCATTGAGGCTTGCACGCCCGGCGCTATCGCTCATTCCTGGTAGGGAATGATGGAGATGGTGACCGTAAAAATAAACGATAGCGCAATAGAATGCGCTGAAGGCAATTCCATTCTTGAAGTTGCTGATTCGGCCGGTATATATATTCCGCGACTCTGCTATCATCCAGATTTGCCATCAGCAAAGGATGTAATCTGGGCTGAGTCGATTTATCAGGACGAGACGAAAATCATCTCTGAAAAATCGGGTGAAAAAACCGGCGATGGAGCTCATTGCAATCTCTGCCTGGTTGATATAGATGGTAACGCCGAACCGGTAAATGCCTGTATCACATCGGTTGAAGATGGTATGGTTATCCGCACCGATACATCTGATGTAAGCAAACTCCGGAAACAAGCATTAAGCAAGATTCTCGCCGGACATCCGCACTCGTGCCTGACCTGCGCCCAGAAAGAAGGCTGCAGCCGCACCGATTGCTCATCCAATGTGCCGGTTGAGGAGAGATGTTGTAGGCTTCTTGGCCAATGCGAGCTGGAGAAAGTCAGCGATTTTATCGGCATACCCGGCGATACACCCAAATACATACCCAAGCAGTATCCCGTAATCAAGGATGATCCGCTTTTCGATCGGGATTATAATCTCTGTATCGGCTGCCTGAGATGCGTTCGGGCTTGCACCGATTTAAGAAAAGCTGACGTCATGGGCGCGATATGGAAAGATGATCGTATATGGGTGGGCACGAAAAACGCCGCCGGGTTAAAAGAAGCCGAATGCCGTTTCTGCGGAGCTTGCGTGGAAGTTTGCCCCACCGGGGCGCTATTGGATAAAGAGGCAATACCGGCTGTTCGTCGTGATGCTCCTTTGCCGTGCGTGGGCACATGCCCGGCCGGGATAGATATTCCCCATTATTTGAAACTGATCGCCTTGGGCCGCTATAGTGAAGCGTTGGCCGTTATCAAATCGAGTGTGCCGTTCCCCGGTATTTTAGGCTATGTCTGTTTTCATCCCTGCGAAACTAATTGCCGTCGCGGTGAAGTAGACCAGGCGGTGGCTATCTGTGATTTGAAGCGTTTCGTGGCTGATAAGGTACCCATAGAAGAATTAGGCTCGGATCATAAGCATCCTGATTCCGGCAAGAAGATAGCCATAATCGGCTCAGGTCCGGCCGGTTTGACCGCGGCCTATTATCTTGGCCTATTAGGGCATCAGGTTGATATTTTCGACAATGCCGAAAAGCCCGGTGGTATGCTCCGTCATGCTATACCCGATTACAGGCTGCCGCCCGAGATTTTGGATCGGGAACTCGAGGCTTTGAAAAATATGGGAATCAACTTCAATATGAACAGCCGTATCGGCGTTGAACTGGGAATCCCTGAGCTGAAATCACGAGGTTACGATTCGATACTTGTGGCCGCCGGCACATCAGCAAGCAAAGCGCTTGAAATCGAAAATTACGATCTCGAGGGAGTATATCTCGGGCTTGATTTCCTGAAATCGGCTAAGCTGTCTCGCAAACCTGAACTTAGCGGCGATGTAGTGGTTATCGGCGGCGGTAACGTGGCAATCGATGCTGCCATGACAGCGCTGCGCCTTGGCGCCGATAAAGTCCGGCTTATATGCCTCGAATCTTCAGATGAAATGCCCGCCCACGATTGGGAGATTGCCCAGGCCGAAGAGGAAGGCGTAACGATAAATCCTTCCTGGGGACCTAAACGTTTTATTGCCATAGACAATAAATTAGCCGGTATCGAATTGAGGAATTGCACAAAAGTGTTTGATGAACGGGGCGCGTTCAACCCTCAATATGATGAAAACGAATTGAGCGAAATCCCGGCTGATTATGTAATTGTCACAATCGGGCAGGAAACCGATCGAAAGTTGATGAGTCATTTGGATAGCCAGGCCGGAAGTACCGGCGATAGATTTAAGGCAGATGATAATTTCACAACCAATATAGATTGCTTATTCGTGGCCGGCGATTTGGTTAGGGGGCCATCTTCGGTTGTCGAAGCAATTGCTGACGGTCGACGGGTGGCTGATGTTATTGATAAATATCTTGGCGGTAGCGGATTAGCGGATGATATCCCTGATCTGGCCGGACTCGACGATCCCGCGTTAAAATCGGACGAATCGATTAACCGTCCACGGCAAAATGCGAATATTGCCGAACCCTCTATTCGGAAATCTAATTTTAACCTGATTTCTAAAACGTTCGATGAGCAAATCGCCAAACATGAGGCTCAACGATGTCTGCAATGTCATCTCAGGCAGCTCATTAATCCGATTACTTTACCGCCTGAACACTGGCTGATACTGAATCAGGAGAATGTCGAATCGGTTCCGCGAATCGAGGGCGTTTTCCAGCTGCTGGACGCCGACAAAAAAGTCATTCGAATAACCGGCGCTATGGATTTACGCGAAAGTCTGAAAGAATGCCTTGCAAATCCCGGCGAAGCTAAATATTATATCTGGGAAGAAGACCCAATGTATACCAAGCGCGAGAGCGAATTGATACAACAGCATCTTCAGAAGCATGGTGAGTTGCCTGGCGACGGTATGGGAGATGATCTGGATGACCTCTTTTAACATATAGCGAGCTTTATATATGAAAGACGGTATTGTCGAAAAACTCAAAACCCTGGGCTGGCAGGATCAATTCACCGCCTCCGGAGCCCGGCTTGATGAAGCCGTTGATACCTATCGCCGGCTTGGATTTGAGGTTAGGACCATTCCCGTAAGAGTGCTCAATCGAGAGGGCTGTAGTGTTTGTATTGATGATAAGAATGATGAAACGATGATGATATTCACCAGGGAAAACGGAAAATCAGATAACAATAGCTTATACGATGATATAGACGGTCGAGCCTCAAGCGACTGATCGAAATGATATAGGAAAGGAGAATGTAATGAAAGCCGCAGTATTTCATGGCCCAAAACAGCCGTTGAAAATCGAGGAAGTGCCAACTCCCAAGCCCGGTCCCGGGCAACTTCTGATAAAAACCGCCGCCTGTGGGGTCTGCCACACCGATTTGCATTACATCGACCACGGCGTACCGACATTTAAAAAGCCGCCTCTCATTTTAGGTCATGAACCTTCCGGAACCGTTGCCGCTTTAGGCGAAGGTGTTAAAGGATTTAAGGAGGGCGATAAGATTTTACTGCCGGCCGTATTAACCTGCGGACACTGCGAATATTGCCGCACCGGCCGGGAAAATATCTGTCTTTCGATGGTGATGTTTGGCAACAATATCGATGGCGCTTACGCCGAATACGTGCTGGCCCCGGCCAAAGATACATTCCATCTCCCCGATGAGATACCACTTCAGGAAGGATCGATTATCGCCGACGCGATCTCGACGCCTTTTCACGCTGTTAAAAATCGGGCCGAGGTCAAACCCGGCAGTTCGGTTGTAGTTTTAGGCTGTGGTGGTGTTGGTATAAATATCGTTCAGGTGGCCGCGGCGGTCGGTGGATCGGTTATCGCCGTTGATATCTCGCCGGAAAAACTGGAATGGGCCAAGAAATTGGGCGCGGACGTGGTAATTAATCCCAAAGAGGACGAGAACTGGACCAAGACCGTCAGAAAAATGACCGGCGGCGGTGCCGATATCGCGATTGAAGCAATTGGAAACCCGGCCACCATCGAGACGGCTTTCAATTCTATCCGTGGCGGCGGTCGTCTGGTTGTTTTGGGCTATACCCATAAGGATATATCACTTAACGCCGGCAAGATCATGTACCGGGAGATGGAAATAGTCGGATCGCTGGGCTGCCGACCGGTCGATTACCCCAAGCTGATCGAGCTTTGCCGTATGGGTAAAATAAAGGTCGAGGAGCTGGTAACATCCAGATTTCCACTCGAGGAAATCAACGATGCTTTTGATCTTTTAAGAAAAGGCGAAGGCCTCAGGTCTATTATCGCGTTTTGACCTAATCGTAAAGGAGAATTGAATTTAGCTCAATTTTCTTATTTATTTATAGGCTTATATTTGGTCCGAATACGCACCTCTGTGAAAAAGCGATTCTAAACGCTTGATATCAACCGGAGTATTTCGTATCCTGATTCTGCAAGGAGGTTTTTTGTAGATTGGAAATGCCTGTCAATTGGCGATAATTTCTAATCTGTTCCTGGAATAACATCATTATGGATATTTAAAATTAGATAATAGCTAAGGTTGAAACAAGGAGTGAAAATGGAAATTAAAAAAGTGGGGATTTGTGGATGCGGCCTGATGGGTTCAGGTATTGCCGAAATAGCGTCCAAGGTCGGTATGGATGTTGTAATCCGCGAGGTTAACGATGATTTCCTTAGCAAGGGTTTGGGCAGAATAGATAAATCTCTATCCCGGGCGGTGAAGAAAGGGAAACTCGACGAGGCCGGCAAAAAGGCGGTTCTGGATAAGATTAAGGGAACGATCAGGACCGAAGATTTGGCCGATTGCGATATCGTAATCGAGGCGGTAATCGAGAATCTCGATGAGAAAGTTAAGCTCTACAAACAACTCGATACTATCGTGAAAAAAGAGGCTATCTTCGCCTCCAATACATCATCCCTCTCGATTACCGAAATGGGAGCCTCAACCAACCGGGCCGATCAATTCTGCGGACTTCATTTCTTCAATCCGGTGCCCGTTATGAAGCTTGTAGAAGTCGTAAAAACCGTAGCCACCTCCGACGCCGCGTTCGAAACAGCTAAAGCATTCGGCGAGAAGCTGGGCAAAGTTGTAGTCTCCTGCAATGATTCGCCGGGCTTCGTGGTTAACCGGCTGCTGGTCCCATATTTACTGGACGCCATCCGGGCTCTCGAAGCCGGAGTAGCGACCAAAGAGGATATCGACGCTGGTATGAAATTAGGCTGTGGCCATCCCATGGGTCCGCTCGAGCTGACCGATTTCGTCGGACTCGACACGACTTACTATATCGCCGAAATCCTTTTCGACGAATTCAAAGATCATCACTATGCCGCGCCGCCGCTTCTCAAAGCGATGGTTAAGGCTGGATATCATGGCCGTAAAACAGGTCGCGGCTTTTATGATTATACCAAAAAGTAGGATCGGGTTATGGACTATAGCAATATAAAATTCGAAATAGATGGCCCAATTGGGCTAATTACGATCGACCGACCGAAGGTGCTCAACGCTTTAAACGATGAGACCATTGCCGAGCTCGATCATTGTTTCACCTCGATTGGCGATAACGACTCGGTACGCTGCGTTATCCTTACCGGTACCGGCGAAAAATCGTTCGTGGCCGGCGCCGATATCGGCGAACTGGCTTTGTGCGATGTCGTATCCGGACAGGCCAAATGCGACCGCGGCCAGGTGCTGATGAACAAAATCGAGAATCTGCGGCAACCGGTGATCTGCGCGGTCAACGGATTCGCTTTGGGCGGCGGCTGCGAAATTGCCATGGCCTGCGATATCAGGCTGGCATCGGAAAACGCCATGATCGGTCAACCCGAAGTAAACCTGGGTATTATCCCCGGTTACGGCGGAACCCAGCGGCTGGCCCGACTGGTCGGACCGGGCAAGGCCAAACAGATGATCTTTACCGGCGACTTTATCAACGCCGCCGAGGCTCATCGTATCGGCCTGGTCGATGAAGTATATCCTCTGGAAGAGCTTCTGGATAAAACCAAAAAAATGGCCGGCAAAATAGCCTCCAAGGGGCCGCTGGCTATCAAGGCGGCTAAAGAGGCGATTAACCTGGGTATGGATGTTGATCTGAAATCGGGCTGCGCTCATGAAGCCGTTCTATTCGCGGCTATATGCGCCTCCGAGGATAAGGCCGAGGGCACCAAGGCATTTCTGGAAAAACGTAAAGCTGATTTTAAAGGAAAGTAGCGCGTTTATCGTATTATGGCGATAAGAAAGCCGTAAAATAAAGTTGAGGATATTGTTTAAGGAAATATTAGGATGAATTTTGAACTTACAGAAGATCATCTGGACGTGCAGGAAGTGGCCCGGGGGTTCGCCGAAAAGAAGCTGAAACCCAGGGCCGAAGAGTTCGACGCCGAGTCCAAGATGGATATGAATTTGCTCAAAGAGATGGGCGAATTGGGTTTGCTGGGTATTACTCTTCCGGAGGAATACGGCGGCAGCGGTATGGACGCGCTTTCATATGTGATAGCATCCGAGGAAGTGGTTAAAGGTTGCGCCTCCCACGCGGCCGTAATTGGGTTGCACAACTCTCTCTTTGGTTACCCGATACTGACTTTCGGAACCGAGGAGCAGAAGAAGAAATACCTTCCCGGAGTCTGCAGCGGCGAGCAGGTTGGCGCGTTTGCCCTGACCGAACCCGGTGCCGGCTCGGACGCGGCTTCGATTTCGACTACATATACCAAGACTGATGATGGCTATGTAATCAATGGAACTAAAATCTTCATCACTATGGGAGCGTGCGCCGACAGTGTGATCGTATTTGCCACCTCGAAAAAAGGTTCCGGACCCAAAGGTATTTCGGCATTTATCGTAGATAAGGACACGAAAGGCTTCAGTATCGGAACTATCGAGAAGAAAATGGGTCTTA
>JAAEQD010000319.1 GCA_024231855.1 Candidatus Zixiibacteriota bacterium | reverse complement strand
TTATAATAAGCCTTGAACGATTTGAGTGTATTTTCAAAAAGTCGTTAGCCAAATGATTCATTTAGTGTAACTTAAGAATAGAGAAGTCCCTGATGATATGGCATAATACAAAAAACATCACTCAAATGTATTGATATATGCACCACAAAGAAGAAGCCTATCTGATGAATGACTATGAAACTGAAAATACTATAGCAGATGGTCGTGAAAGATTCGAGAGCCTTATCGACTTAATCAAAGAAAACGTCTCCAGCGCCGGAAGATGAGCGCGATTTCCAAGTGGTCTCTTATGATGGGAAATGAGTGTCGATGATCAAATCCAAAACGGCTAAAATTCAAGCCAAATTGGGCAAGGGCGAAAACGTCTATACGAAAATTGCCCCAAGTATTCACCAATCATACCTTTAGCAAAGGCCGCATAAACAACGGAGAAAAATTACACTCAAATGATATGATAGCGTATCGTTTTCATCATCCTCCGCCGGAACCGTATATGGCGCCTCCCGCTCGAACGATATCGCCGAAACTGTAAAGTCCGTTACTCGAATTGTACAACCGGTCGTTGGCGTGCATTCCCGGTGTTACGATAGGGTTGCCGGGCGTAACCTCGCCTCCAAGCAGTTTCATCTCCAATGCCCAATGTACTCCGCCGTTATTGGTCAAATCCGGTCCCGTCGATTTCATCCCATACCCTTTAGGACAGCTGGATATCGGGACGTTGTATCGCCCCGCACATTGATTGCCGTCTTTCCCCCAGCGCCCGCGATAATGCACATAGACATAACTTTCGAAAAGCCCGCCTTGAGAAATGACCGCCAGCTGATCCAATTTACCCTGCGGAGCAAACGGATCGTCGAAATTAACAGAAGTAAGATAGGAAACCGGCGTTGTCAATTCATGAACAACGGTAATGGTATTCCCTCCTCGCTTCGGCCACGGAAATTCATTATTATCGATCTGATAAGAATCCAACGCCACGCTAATAGCGCGAAGTTCACCCTGCACACGAGCGACTTTAGCCCTAATCTGAGCGTTCAAAAAATTAGGCACGGCGATAGCCGCTAAAATCCCAATAATGGCGACCACAATCAACAACTCGATTAATGTAAATCCGTTTCTCATGTGATACTCCATAATAACATTCGCCTTCTTGCAGGTTCGAGTGTTTCTCAAATAATTGTGTGGATTAAAGTCTCTCGTTTTTATTGATTTCCAGATTTTTTCGGAATTATTAAACCGCGAATTAGAACGTTATTAAGA
>JAAEQD010000318.1 GCA_024231855.1 Candidatus Zixiibacteriota bacterium | reverse complement strand
GCTTAATAATCGTTTGTATTATTGGAATTTCACCAATTACGGCCCTATCGGCTTCCAATCAAAAGCCAATTCGACCGATTCTTTTAACCAATCAGATTGAAATCCAATTTGAATCAGATGTTTCTGTTAATAAAATTGGAGATAGATCGAGTTCACTTAGCCTTGGCATCCCGGCTCTTCAACAGGTATTAGATAAACATCAAATGCGCGAAGCCCGAAAGATGTTTCCGTGGCGTAAGGGAAATGGCGTTAGGTCCGGAACCGATGACATGTCAAAATTCTTGATTGTTTCTCTTCCCGAAAATTCTGATATTTATGCAATTGTCGATGATTTAGAGAAAAGCCCATACGTAAGATCGGTTTCGCCGATCTGGGGCATGCCAATTTATGAGGTAGTCCCTGATGACCCCCAATTTGGAGGGCAGTGGGGATTGACCGCCGTCGGCGCGGAGGATGTTTGGGAAATCGAAAAAGGTTCGGATACGGCTATTATTGCGGTTGTTGATGTTGGAGTTTTGTACACTCATCCAGATCTGAAAGATCATATTTGGGTCAACCCCGGTGAAGATTTGGATAATGACCGAGTCGTTTTTGATTTGGGTGACGTAAATGGTGCTGATGATGATGGTAATGGTATTGCCGATGATATAATCGGCTATGATTTTTTTAGCGGTGTTACCAATAGCGATCCATGGCCCGGTGAGGATGTAGCGGTTCCAGATCTGGATCCCAAAGATTTTAATGGACATGGTACTCATATTGCCGGAATAGCGGCGGCTGTCGCAAATAATAATCTTTTTGGTGCCGGATTGGCCGGTGGCTGGGGTGGTGGAAATAGCGCGCATCGAGGAGCGCAAATAATGTGTCTTCGTGTAGGTGGATCGTATCAACATCCGGATGACCCAACCAGGGAAACAGGTTATGTAAATACTGCCAATTGTGCTCAGGGTGTCGATTATGCGGCCAGAATGGGTGCTTGTGTTGTTAATTGTAGTTGGGGTTTCTCCAACTCTTCGACGGCAATGGCCGCCGCCGGATTATTATGTAATGAAAATGATGTTATTGTTCTTCATGCAGCCGGAAATGATGATGAG
>JAAEQD010000317.1 GCA_024231855.1 Candidatus Zixiibacteriota bacterium | reverse complement strand
TTAGGCGGATAAGACCCGCTCACCTGTCTGAAATAACCCACCTCCCCCTTCGGGTACTCCCCTCAAGAAGAGATTCAAGGCCTCCCCATTCCCCATTGACAATATCTTATAATTAAGTATATTAACTTAATGGTATAGTATGATTTCCCTTATGGAGGATAGTACGATGAGAAAGATATTAATGGCTGTTGTAATTATAGCCGTGTCCGTAACCACTTATGCGGCTGACGGTTATTTCATCCCTGATGAAATCGGTAATTACGAGCATCCCTGGGGAGCATATATTAATGATGTTCCGCCAGTGATTTTGGATGATACCACCGGGTGGCCTCAGAATCCGGGATGGCCTCAACAGCTACCCACCCATCCGAATTTCTCTCCATCGCGCGGGACGGCAATAGCAGATATCGATGGTGATGGTCTGCTTGATATCGTCGCCTCATCGCATAATCAGATTTACGTTTTCGATTACGAGGGCGATATACTCGACGGCTGGCCTGTGACGGTAGCTAACACCGCACAGGGAGCGCCTTCTGTAGGCGATGTCGACAACGACGGCGAGTTGGAAATCGTTCAGGGAACCAGAGGGACAACTTCCGGCGGTCGGCTTTATATGTTCAATGCCGACGGTTCGGTTGCCGATGGTTTTCCTTTAAATTTCTCGAACCAGAATCCTGCCGCATCACCGACGCTTCACGATCTCGATGATGACGGCTACCTCGAAATAATCATTGGCACGCGCGATTATCCTATCGGTCATCTGAGAGTGGTACGATATGACGGCAGTGATTATGGCGGCAATTGGCCGGTTGCATTGGATCATGTCCCTACAGGAAGCGCGGCGGTCGGTGATGTTGACAATGATGGCGAGCCTGAAATCGTATACATGTCATATAACTCGATTTATCTTCACAACTCCGATGGATCTTCTCTTGAAGGTTTTCCATGGATATGTTCATGGGGCAATTTCTCATATCAGTCGATAGCATTAGCCGATATCAACGATGATGATTATCTCGAACTTGTCTGTGCCAATCACGGCAGTTCACCCGCGGCGTTTGTTCTCGATTATGAAGGGAACACATTAACGGGCTGGCCTCATTATTTTCAGAGATGGACATATTCGCCGCCGTCGGTTTGCGACCTTGATTCTGATGGCGATTTGGAAATAATTATTGGCACTGCTGGTTCGTTTTCCTCCCCCAGCGATAACCTTTATGCATTTCACGATGACGGAGATATAGTTTCTGGATTTCCGGTAACGATTCAAGGTTCGGCAGAAGGTCCTACAGCAATTGGGGATCTGGAAGGCAATGGGGATAATTATATCGCTTTCGATAACAACATCGTCCGTCCATCGGATGGATTAGGCAATATCTACATTTGCGATGAGTCCGGTTATATCGATGATCCTTATCCGTTAATGCCTTATGGATTCACATACATGAACGGCATTCAGGTCGGAGATTTGAACCGCAATGGCGTGATGGAACTCGTTTCGATATCCGCTTATGAAGGAATCGCCAATGCCAGCGTCTGGTCGCAGAGAGATTTTTATGGCGAGAATCCCATCGAGTGGGAGACATACCATGCTGATAATCACCGTACCGGAATCTATAATCCTCTGGGAGGAAACAATCTTTCAGAAGCCTTTAATTTATTAACTCCTGATTCCGGTTACAATTCAGGATGTTTTGCATGCACTTTATCATGGGAAGCGGCAACCGATCCAAATGGTGATGAAGTCAATTATTGGATTTTTTATGATACGACCGCTAATATGATAAATCCGACAGTTCAATTCGTAGGTACAGAAACAAGCATTACATCGGATGAATTGCAGATTGAAATCCCGTTTGTCTGGTACTACTGGTATGTTACTGCCGATGACAAGGAATCAGGCTTCGTAACATCATCGAATCAAAAATTCTGGAGTTTCCAGCTTGGGGGATTAAACGTTGATGATGAATCATTGATGCCGGATAAAATTAGTTTATCACAGAACTACCCCAATCCGTTTAACGCCCAGACGACAATTAAGTATTTCCTTGAAAAAGATGGTGATGTAAAACTGACTGTTTACAATATCAGGGGT
>JAAEQD010000316.1 GCA_024231855.1 Candidatus Zixiibacteriota bacterium | reverse complement strand
TCCCTTACGCGAAAGGACCATCGTCATCGCCGCTGTCAAAGTCGTCTTCCCATGATCAACGTGACCTATAGTACCCACATTAACGTGCGGCTTCGTTCGCTCAAATTTCTCCTTGGCCATCAGTCCACATCTCCTGCAAATTCAACCTGAGTTAATTTTCGCTACCACCGGATTAACCTAATCGCAAGCGGCAGAACTAATTCCAAACATTATTACCTATAGCCCAAGACCGGGATTGAACCGGTGACCTCATCCTTACCAAGGATGTGCTCTACCGACTGAGCTACTTGGGCAAATAGTTAAATAGAGGAAGGCGTACTTCCCCTAAATAACAGACTCGCAATATAAAAATACGCAAATCCATGTCAAGAACTTTTTTTTACCATATCAAATATTTTTATCGGATTGGCAAACCAATTGCTTAACCCGAAAAAATCAACATATAATTCGTTATCTTATAATTAGATAAATCATTTCCCAATAACATACTCATGGCACCATATTAAAGTCTATAACCGGAATAGTAACATTGAATCCAAAAAAAAAGTTCCAATTTGGAATAATTTAGTATTACTATTTTTCTATATTTTTTCAACTATGCCTGAAAAATACTTAAAATTATATAAAAACCATGACAATTGCAGATTTCCGAGAATACTACCGCCAAACTTCAGGAATTCGTTCAATATATTCAAGAGTCCTCTCATATTTCCAGATATGGATTTTTACTTGACACATCTTCCCTATGATTGTTAAATCAAAGGATGAGTTAAGTTGCTCTAATATTCTTGGCAATGGATAACCTGACGCGGTTATCTTTTTTTGCCTATGAATTAAACGAACTGAATAAAATTCCAATTATCTCAAAGGTAAGGAGCGATAATGGAACAGGCGAATAGAGCTCAGTGGCGGTCGAAAATCGGCTTCATATTAGCAGCGACCGGCAGCGCCGTTGGGTTAGGCAATCTTTGGAAATTTCCCTACATAACCTGGCATAATAATGGTGGCGCTTTCGTCCTTATTTACCTGGTTAGTGTCGTTCTGATCGGCTGGCCCATAATGATGGCCGAAATCCTTATTGGCCGGAAAACGCATGAAAGCCCGGTACCGGCGATGGAAAAATTGGGTCCGAAAGGATGGAGTATAGTTGGTTGGCTGGGAGTCCTTACGGGATTTGTCATTCTCGGTTATTACACTGTTATCGCGGGTTGGACAATCACCTCATTTATCTCATGCATTCAATGGAGCTTTTCGGGATACACTCCACCGGCCGATGGCGCTTTTGGTGAATTTATCGGTAATGGGCCTTTACAAATCCTGTTGGCTTTTATATTTATGGCCGCAACAACCTTAGTAATCTGGAAGGGCATCAATAAAGGAATCGAGGCCACAACCAGGATTCTGATGCCGGTACTTCTTGGGATACTCATTTATCTCGTTATAATGGTGATGTTTCTTCCGGGGCGGGCCGATACTTTTAAATTCCTGTTCAACCCTAATTTCGGCGAATTGCCCAGTACCGGTATTCTCGAGGCGGTCGGGCACGCGTTTTTCACCCTGTCATTAGGTATGGGTGTGATGATAACTTATGGTTCATATATGGGGCGCGGGGAATCGATCACGAGAAACGCGGTAATGGTTGTTTTCCTTGATACTTTCGTGGCGATCTGCGCCTGTATCATCATGTATACCATCATCTTCTCGGCCCCGGGTGTAGCCGAAAGCGTGTCCGGATCGACTGTCGGCATGTTGTTTATTACGTTGCCCGATTTGCTCTATACCGAAATCCCATTTGGCCATATTATCGCGCCAATCTTCTATATATTGGTCGCCTTTGCCGCGCTATCATCGACCATTTCACTGTTGGAGGTCATCGTTTCACTGTTTATCGACAAACTCAAGATGACCCGTCATCAAGCGACGATAATCGGTTCATCGTTTGCCTTTATCGTGTCGATTTTCTCGGCTCTATCATTAGGTGCGGTCGGTATATTTTCGAAATTCTCCTTTTTCGGCGAGGGCAAGGAAGGAGTTCTAAGTACACTTGACCATTTGGCGGCTAACTGGATGCTACCGGTGGGCGGCTTGCTTATCACGCTATTTGTGGGCTGGAAACTGGATAAGAAAATAGTCGAAGAAGAATTGGGTCTTTTCAATGAGGATGGCAGTCCTAAATTTACTTATCAGATGTTCCGGTTCTTCATCCGGTTCACCGCCCCGATTGCGATTTTAGCGGTGATTATCGCGGTGATACTGGGGAAAGACTTTAGTTAAACATTACGATAAAGCGCCATAAATAAGATTCCATAGAACTCTTTTAGTATGCTAGTAAGCTTAAATGGCTTATCCATTTAAGCTTACTAGCGATGACCAAAGTTTTATTCTCTTTTCGCTACGGACGGCGCGAATCGGGTGAGTGATCGATCCTGATAGAAAAGGCGGCCCGGGACCGCCTTTCCATTTCAAGCCTTAGCTAGCAGGAAGCTTATATATTTGATTCACCTGTCCAGAATCAGCTATTCGCAATTCGGCCAGCCGGGCGGCGCTTCGCCGGGCAGATCGTTCGGTGTCGGCCAGGCGGGTTCGTAGTCCGGGCACCAGGTTATTTCAGCATCGCCTCGGAAATAGTTCACAAGTCTGGTAACATCACTTCCGATTACGAGGCAATCGCCGTTGATATCCGCCGCCGCGTAGAAGTTATCCAGCAAACATGGACCGCTTATAGCCCTGAAATAGTTGACCAGGTAAGTTACATCAGCGCCGATAACCGTAGGTGGCCAAATAGCATTGGGCATATTGGCATCGCCGGGGAGGTACGCGTAATCAGCACTTGGAAAAGGTATTTTTACTTCGGCATCCAAATATAATGTAGCCGTAATCGGAGTTGTGCTATATGGATTCTCGTCCGGTCCTGCCAACGAATCGTAAACGATGGGCGTAGTGCCGACCAGGAATCCAGGTAAATCCGCGCACCTGCCATTTGAAACCGTGTAGTCATTCCGTAACGGCTGAGGATTTTCGAGCCACTCATTCAGGTTTATCAGCGTATAAACATGCTGAATCGTGTTCGTTGAATCGCCGATGTTGGGAATACGCAGTGGTTCTGATAAATTTTCGCTCATCCATTCACCTAATGGTTCCATCTGCCAATGACCGCTGCTATCGTAATAAGGAGCGACGAATTTCAAATAGTCGACATTATCACATAATGAAAGCCACTTGAATTTTATCAGCAAATCATTTGCCCAGATCGGTATTGTGCCGCGGTAGGTATTGCATCTGAAAACAGTGTCTTCAAATATAGGGTAGCCTACAATCTGACAATTAACCGTTCCCCACACCATCAAAATACCATCCACGTAAAACGGATGAAACTCCCACTCATATAATGAATCGACCACCGTTACTAGAAAACTACAGGTATCGGTATTTCCCGAGGCGTCTTCGCCGATACAAATTACTTCCGTATTGCCAATTGGGAAAAGCGCACCGGATGGCGGATCACATATTACTTCGGCGCCGGGACAATCATCCTCAACCTCCGCCGCGAAAACCAAATACGCGCCGCCGAGCAAAGTATCGGCTTCCAGCGCGGTGTCGGCCGGGCAAATAACCACCGGCGGGATAGTGTCAATCACTGTTACTGTGCCGGTACAGGTATCAGCCAATCCTCCGTCATCAGTGATAATTAAAATAACTTGTGTTTGTCCGGTTGGATACGGTCCGGCCGGCAGCTGAACGATATCAACCGGGTCGCCATCGGGATCGTAGGAGCCATCATCTACAGAGGCATAGGCTTCACAAATTAAAGCTTCATCCCAGCGCGCTACATGGGATAGTTCTTCCCTGGTTCCGCTAGCCGTGAAGTAACCGCCGGCTATTAAACCATTATCATAAACGGTAAGAGCCCTTATGTAATCATTGACGCCGGTTCCCAAGGCAGACCAACCGATACCGTTCCAACTCGCGATATATTTTACTGAATTACCTCCGGCCTCTGTGAAAAGACCTGCGGCGATCAGATTATTGTTATAAATTGTTATCGCTTTGACATCGTTATTTACGCCATCACCAAGTGGGTTCCAGGAAGATCCGTTCCACATGGCGATATGGTTGCCAACATTGGTAAAACCCCCACCGGCGACCAAATCGCCGTCATACACCGCGAGCGCCCTGACATAAGCGTTCATACCGCCGCCGATAGCGCCCCAGTTGGTGCCATTCCAACTGGCTATTCGGCTGGCGGCGACACCGCCGGCACTGGTAAACCAGCCACCGACAATAAGCATGCCATTATAGATAGTAAATGCCCTGACATAGCTATTCGCTCCCGATCCAAGCGTGCTCCAGCTGCCATTCCAGCGGGCAATGCGACTGGCCGCAGTACCGCCGGCGGTAGTAAAACTTCCGCCGACAATCAGTTCATTTTGATACACAATGAGGGTTTTTACATCACGATTCACGCCGGATCCGAGTGAATGCCAATTGTAACCGTCCCATCTCGCAATACGGCTTGCGGGATTGCCCCCGGCGGTTGAGAAATCTCCGCCGGCTATCAGATCGCCATCATAAACTGTGAGTGACCACACGGAATCACTCATCCCGGATCCCAGAGCATACCAGTTGCTGCCATCCCATCGAGCAATGTAATTGACTGTGACGCCACTGGCTTCGGTGAAACAACCTCCGGCTATCAGATCACCATCATATACGGCCAGGGCTAGTACATCACCATTTACACCATCGTCAAGCTGGCTCCAACCGGGATCGCGCGAATTTAAGGGCGAAAACACCGGCTGATTTGTTTCAGTATTGAGCTCCATATCGAAACCTGATATATCAATTGCACCTTCATAGCCGGCCGCACGAGCCGATTCCAGATCGAAGCTTCCATCGGCCGCTATAAAGTCGCTTAGCGATTCACTTGACATTAGATTATTAGACGAGGTTCGCTTACTATCGTTATCAGCGAGCAAATATGGGTGCTGGCCGACAAGAACGGTAGTATCTTTGCACAACGCGACGGGAGGCGAGTTAGAGCCGCAAGGCGGGTCAAGATCGGCGCATAATACGCCCGCCTCGAAACGTGACGGCGGTTGGCAATCTGCCAGCTCTTCGTTATCAGTACAGATACCGGTCACGTCATCACAGCAGGCACCGAGAATTGTACCGCAGGGTGGAACAAGATCGGCACACAATACGTCCGCCTCGAAACGTGACGGCGGTTGGCAATCTGCCAGCTCTTCGTTATCAGTACAGATACCGGTCGCGTCATCACAGCAAGCGCCGAGGATTGTACCGCAAGGCGGATTGAGATCGGCACATAATACACCTGCTTCGAAACGTGACGGCGGTTGGCAATCTGCCAGCTCTTCGTTATCTGTACAGATACCAGTCACGTCATCACAGCAAGCGCCAAGGATTGTGCCACAAGGCGGATCAAGATCGGCACATAATACACCTGGCGCAAAGCGCGACGGCGGTAAACAGTTTGATTCATATTCGTCATCGATACATATACTGTTTATAGCATAATCATCACAGCAAGCGCCGAGGATTGTACCGCAAGGCGGATTGAGATCGGCACATAATACACCTGCTTCGAAACGTGACAGGGGTTGGCAATCAGCTTCCAGTTCGTTGTCGGTACATATACCTGTTGCGTCGTCGCAGCATGCGCCGGTTGATTCACCACCTGGTCCACGCCATCGGGCAATATGGTTAGTTGAATCACCTCCAGCAACTGTAAACCATCCCCCAACAACAAGATCCCCGTTAAATATTGTTAGATCAAGCACCCTTCTCCATGTTCCTTCTACTCCAGATCCTAATTCCTTCCAGTTATAATCTCCCCATCCACAAATATAAGGGGGTGGATTGTATTTACCCCCGGCAATAAGTGTATCATGATAAACAACTGCTACATCAACGTAACCATAATCTGCGCTTTGGTATCTCAAGCCCAGTCCAAATGGACCCCATATTGCTCCATCCCACCAGGCAATATTATTAACTAATATACCTGTAGCTGTAAAATCAAAATCACCGCATACAACAAGTTTGTTCTGCCAATTAGCAAATCCGTATATAGCTTCGCCTGGTCCATCAACAAGAACATTCCATACAGTATCTTCCAAAATTGCAACGCTATCACCACCTGCAACCAGATTACCGTTATACTCACCTAGAGCTTTTATTGTGTAAATATCTAAGCTATTATTAGCAATACTCCACCATATATTGCCATCCCACTTTGCTATAAAGTAAGCCGTTTCATAGCCGGCTTGGGTGAAACTACCGCCAGCAATTAAAGTATCGTTATGAACAGAGAGGGAATAAACTGTTGAATTCATCCCGGCAGCTAAAGCGCTCCAGGTATTACCGTTCCATTTAGCGATTCTCTCGGCTGGATACTCGCCTGCTTCCCTAAAGGTACCGCCGGCAACAAGTTCGTCGTTATAAACCGTAAGAGCGTAAATAGCACTTTGCGTTCCAAGTCCGACAGGCAACCATTCCGAATTATTCCATTTGGCTATATATTTAACAGAATCACCATATACTGTAGCTGTAAAGAATCCTGCTGCATATAGCGTATCCCTATATACTATTACGGATGTTACAAGATCGTTAAATCCTCCATTATAATCATCCCAGTAAATATCATCGGGATGCCGTGCATCAAGTGGTGAGATGATTGATTGATCGGTGCCGGGAGCATTTTCGGCGCACAGGTCGCTCGCGCAAGAATAGATCAAGACAATCGCCATCAAAAACATGATAACTCGTTTCATGTTACTCCTCCTTGTAAATATTGTGTTTGGTAAACTTCGATAACTGCTATTTTTGAAAACGGTTTAACCCCTTCTTGCTATAGACCCTCCTTTGGCTACAAGTCCATATCAAGCTCCGCGCCTAAACGCTAAGCGGGAATCACTCACTGAATTCCGGGATGTGAGCTTGTTAATAATGTTCTACTGCGGTGTATAATCTTTAAATGTCTGATCTGGTAAAAATATAGTTTTGCCCAAGCTTGGTGTCAAGCAATATCCACCTATTGATATAGCGAAAACTAAAATGAAAAAGGGGCGCTTGACAGCGCCCCGTAGATGAGACATATAAATTTAAGATACTATATTTATTTCATACTATTCACAATTCGGCCAGTCCGGCGGCGCTTCGCCGGGCGGATCATCCGGTGTCGGCCAGGCGGGTTCGAAATCGGGGCAGTTATTAAGCTCGGTTATGCCTCTGAAATAACTCACCAGTTTTGTCACATCGGAGCCGATTACCAGACAATCACCGTTGGCATCGCCCGATGCCCAAAAACCGTCCAGAAAGCAGGGCACATTCGTTTCCATGCCGCGGAAATAATTGACCAGATATGTAACATCGCCGCCGATTACCTGAGGCGGCCATTGGCCGTTGAACATATTGGCATCCCCCGGCAGGTACTGATAGTCCGCGTTACAAGTATTCGCCGTTTCCGGAGTCGGTGAATCAAAGAGCATCCAGTTCTCGGTACCGTCGGGACAGCGGCCATAGGAGGTATCGTTATACTGATCACCATAAGTAAGAGAATCTATTACGCCATTGCCACCGGCATCGATATCGAAAAATCCGATCTGCTCGCCGCTATCAGACAGTCGGAAGTTCGTATGCAAGCCGGGATCGCCCACGCCTTCATCGGCCCAGACCAGCAAATAGCCGTATGCCGCAATGAAGGTATCGGGAAACGCCCATTTCAGGGGATCGGACAGGTCATCGGTTAGATATAGCCCGGCCATGTCGATAACGTCCCCGCCCGGATTGTAGATTTCAATCCAGTCGTCCTACTCTCCCTGGGGATCCTGGTTATTGCTGTCGTTGGCGGTCAGGAACTAATTGATAAACAATACCGGCGGTTCGCCGCAGCAGCTATTGACTGTACCGGGTGTTGGTGATGTGAAAAACATCCAGCTGGCCGAGCCATCCGGACATCGACCGAACGAGATATCGGTAGACTGTTCGCCGAAAGATAGGGTGTCTATCGGCACATTACCATTCTCATCGGTTTCGAACAAACCAACCTGCTCACCCGAAGCGCCGAGTTTGAAATTGGCGTGTAAGCCGGGATCGGTTCCATCTTCATCGGCCCAAACAATGACATGCCCGCCGGCCTCAATAGAAGTATCCGGGAACATCCATTGGGTAGGATCTGATAAATCGTCAGTTAAGTACATTCCGCCAAGGTCAATCGAAGTTGCCCCGGCATTGTATATCTCAATCCAGTCTTCGTATTCGCCCTGGGGATCCTGGATGATACTGCTGTTTGATGCCATGAACTCGTTTAAAAATAGAGGTTTCGCGGCTAAACCTACGATATAGCTATGCATCGATTCGGGCGCGTCCAATGGATTTTTCCGGCTAGCCTCTTCATCATCAAAAGCATAAATGTAATATTGAACAATAGTTTCTGATTGCTGGCCGGGGATTATTCCGCCATAGACATCATCACCGGCAACACCATCGTTGTGGAAACCATCGTCATACATAGTTGAATCAACGAATCCCGAACCGATATCGTAGACCAGCAAAACTGAATCGATCGAATTATCATCTACTACTTCGGCGGTTACGTATACGTCGCCGCCGGGGCCCGGAGAGGCTGGATTTCTTTCAACCCCGGAAATCATCGGCGGCAGGTTATCGGTATTAGAGTTGGCAGGCGTGGTGTACATCGAAATCATATCCAGGCCGCCGTCAGGATAGCGGCCGAACGATATATCCTCGCTCTGTTGCCCAAATACGATTTCATCCGCGACCGCGTGACTCGGGTCGACCAGAATAATGGTTTCGCCTGATGCCGACAATTTGAAATTCGCATGTAAACCCGCCTGAACCTCATCGTTATCGGCCCAGATTATCAGATATCCGCCGGCTTCTATTGAAGTATCGGGAAATGGCCATTGAAGAAGATCAGCGACATCATCGGTTAAGTAATATCCGCTTAGCGATACCGCTTCACCTCCGCCGTTGTACAGCTCGACCCAATCGTCATACTCATCATCCTGATCCGCCCATGAGCCGACATTATCCGCCAGGAATTCATTGATAACAATTCCGCCGGCGATTGGCAGGGAGTAAAACTCGTATTCAGCGCGCTGCGGAGAAAACATCGCGGCATTTCCGTTTTCCGCGTAGATATAGTACTGCATATCCGAGGAACCTACCAGAACGGAAACGCCATAAGTGCCGTCACCGGCCGAGCCGTCGTTATGAGCGCCATCATCATACATTTCAATCTTATCGAACCTATCGATAATGTTTTGCCGGAAGCAAAGCTTTACGGTAGAAGCCGAACTGACATCAGCCGTAATCCACACTGTTGAATTGGGCGTAACGGTTTCAGGATCGTTAGAGATATTTGCGATAGTTGGAGGCGTTGCCTGAAAATCCGACAGATTATTGAGATATGTCAATCTTCCAGCCATTAATTGGGTAATTCCCACAATCGACTGAGGACCGCCACCCACGGAATTATCGATATTATTCAGGAAATCACTATAACTATAAAACTTGTTGGGATCGGCCTGAACATCGGTATCGATTATACTCTGGATCTCAAGCGCCCTGGTTTCGTACCAGTTATTTTCGAATCTCTCTTCAATCAACGTCCGCATGTGCGCTATGTACATTCTTTGGTAAGCGGGATCGGTCAGGATTTTGTTGATAATCGGGTAATCGGGATGAGTCGAATGTAGATAAGGATCCAGTTGCTGCATATCTGAAACGCTAAGTTGTCCACCACTTAACAGCCTACTGAAAACCCCAAAATTTTCGTTTAAATCCCAGAGGATAGGATTGAACTGCCCGGCGCCGTCCTCAAACAGGTAATAATTATGTCCGAAATTAACCGGAGCATCAAGGTTTACCATCAGAATGTCATAAGCCAGCATCCAGAGATGATTATCAACATCCAGGACATCCGCGATATCGGCGGGATTGTTGTTAAAAATATCCAGAAAATTCACTAATTTATTCCAGCCCGAATCGGACTCAATCTCATAGAGATTGAAATAGTCCGAAGAATCGGTGCCGTTGTAGCCCCAGATAACGACCGGATCCTGAGGTCCCGCGTTATGCAGTTCGCCTTTAAACCGGGCGTTTTCATCATTATAGAAATGGGTTCTCATAAACAGCTTATCGACATCCTGAACGCTTGTGTATAAGCCGATCAGATTGCCGTTAATATATACGTTGATAAAATTCGCCTGGCCGGCGGGCATGTAGTCGCGGGCGATCTCATAACTGAGAACTTCGCGGACAAAACTGGGATCCTTAAAGACATTAGCCAGTTTTAGAGTTCCATAACCCTCGATTTCCTGGTCATCGATTATATGATCGAGCTTAATGTTCAGGGGATTCTTAACCTGATCCGGCCTGTAGCTGCTGTTGCCTTTATAACGTACACCGACACTATCGTACTGCACACCGTTTATAATAGCCGTTCCTATCAGTCTTTCTTCATCGCCGGCAGCGTACAGATTATCAAGAATTTGATCCCAGTTTGTTTCGACGAAAAGTAGCTCAACTGTTTGGATCGAATTGATATCGTAAAAATCCTGGCCCATGCCAATATTGCCCATGCATAAGCAGGCGAACAAGATAGCTCCAAGTTTTTTCATAACTAGCTCCTTCAGTTATAGATTTATTACGGGCTCATCTCTATTGACAAATTAGAATTCCTCTTCGTCGAAGAAAAGATTGATGCGCTCAACACCATCCGCTTTATTTAAATCGCGCACAAACTGGCTGTTTTTCTTTTCGTCTTTGAATTTCACATAATAAGAAAGTTCCAGTAAATCCTGTTCTTCTATAGATTTTACATTTATCACCTTGTGGCGACGGCAGTATTTTTTAAACACGGGCATATAAGATGGCAATTCATCACCGTTGGCAGAGAAACTAAATTGCAGCAAATACTCTTTCTGTCTCGGCGATGATAACGTTGTTAGCGAAAACAGGTAGATCACGAAACCAATAAACAACGTACCGATTATGGCGATTTTATGATATCCGACCCCGGCGGCCATCCCGATAGCCAGGCTGAAAAAGATAAATATGATATCCTGGGTATCTTTAACCGCTGTCCGAAAACGGATTATCGACATCGCGCCGACCAAACCGAACGCTCGCGCCAGGTTATTGCCGATTGTCATAATAACTACCGCCGTTATCATAGCCAACAGAACGATTGAATTGGCAAAACTGGTGGAATATCCCGGCCCTTTATAGGTGTGGCGGTATAGCCAGGCAATAAATACGCCGCAGACTAAGGCCAGGGCGAGGTTTATTACTAAATCCAAACCGGTGGTTGGAAAGAGATTAATATTCTGTAACTCATCAAACATATTACTGACCTACCTTCTGATTGCTTGGGATGTTTGATACGGGAAATGTCTTGAAATAATTCTGGATGGGACTTTCTTCCTCATATGATGAGAATCCAGGCAGATGACATATTTTGACAGCGCCATCCTCGATAATTGATAATGTCTTATAACCGATCTTATCCAGGCCGGCAAGCCCCCGTAGAATTTCACCTCGAACACAAAATATTTATTCATAGCTTTCCTGGCCTGTTTATCATCATATAACATTTCGCGTGATGGGAAAACCGCGCTGCGAAGGTTCTTATCGAAAGTCAATCGTAGCGTATTATCGAATTTACCGAAGAAAGCCTCGCGTTCATAGATAACCAATACCGTGGGACACAAGCCATGACGATAATAATGGTAAAGGAATCGCTGAGCGTCACTTTTTTCTTTGCCGTTACCGTTGAAAGAGAGAACAATTTCATCGAGATTTCGCGTAAGAAACAGTTTTTCTATATCTTGATGGAGTACAGGGGCACGATTCTTCTCGATAAAATCGATATGTTTTCGCTTAATCTCCAGGAAAGCGATACTATCATCTTGCTGTTTGTTATAGCAGCGTATCCGAAGTTTCTTCCTGACCTTTATGCCTTCGCGCTTTTCATTTAAATAATCGAATTCGGAAGTGTCGAAGTAAACGCTTCTCACCGTATATTCTTGAGGATTTCTGTTCCTGGCGTATTGATCAACTTCAATATACGGCTGGATTTCAGAACGGAAACTATCCAGGGAAGTTTTCGGCACCAGGTACTTGTATTCCTTTCGATTGATCATATATTAAGCCATCACCGAATTTACGAATCTGACAATATGTTCCAGTAAGGTTAACGGTTCGCAGGAGATATTGCATTTAGTGAGCATCCCGGATTTCAACCCACCGGATATCTCCTCCAGCAGGATAGTTGCTACGACCACTTGATGACCGTTGATATATTGAACTTCATCGCCCCTGTTAAGCAATACGCCTTTTACTTCGGAGATCGAGCCATGAGGACAGATATCAACAGTCTGTCCCCGCTTGATAAACTGGCTGTTCTTCCACTCAACCGGCATAATCGCTACATAAGATGATGTATCGGAGACAACCAGAAGTGTATCGGATGTATACATTCGCGAGATTTTTCCGTTTAACGGAGATATTATCGAGAACGATTCGATCCGCTTATACAATGCGTCAAGATCATTCTGAGTCGCCTTGATTTGCGCTTTAATCAATTCTATCTGCTCGGGTTTATCCCCGGTTTTTACGGCGGCCAGTTGTGATTCAGCGATTGATATCTCGATATCAAGCAGTCTGGCTTGCCCAAGGGAGATTTCATATTCCTGTTGAGATATTAAATCTCCCTGAACCATTGATTTCAGCCGATTCAGTATTTTTTGATGTTCGGAGGCCTTATCTTGAGCGTGGATAAGCCGTTGCTCGAATTCCCGAATAACCGATTCCTTCCGGCCGCCTTGCTCAACGGCTAACAAAGCCCGGGCGCCGGCTAATTGCCCTTCCAGTTCAGCCAGGCTCTCTTCGGTTTCGCTCGAGTAGATAGCGCCGACCGTATCCCCCTTAGAAATATTTCCCCGATTAATCACCGCCGGGTCGATACTTAGATTCATGGCGCCTTCGCGGGCAAACTGTAAAACGCTGTAGCCATCGCACAAACCGGATTTATAATCTACCATGCTTGTCAGTAACTGACCGTCATTACCTCTCACCAGCGCCCACCTTTGCGAGGGCATGATTTTACCGGAGCCGGTAACCGTGTAAGGAAGTTTCATCGGGATAAATAAGATCGCCGCGGTTATCAATATGATAACGGAGAATATAATCATTATTTGATACAATCTGTTATTACTCATAAGCCAATATCCCTACTTCAGCGTTAGCAAGACTTTCTCATTTTCCTTTTTACTCTGAAATTCATATCCCATATCCCGAAACCTTTATCTTAACAGCAACATCTTTCTGGTTACGCTATGATTCCCGGCTTTAAGAGTATAGAAATATACCCCGGACGGCTTGGCATCAGCATCCCAGATCAGACAGTAGTTGCCGGCGGATTGATTTTGATCGACTAATGTTTCTATCTTGCGGCCGAGAATATCAAATATTTCAATTTTAACATCCGTGGCCGATGATAATTGGTACTCGATAGTGGTTACCGGATTGAATGGATTGGGATAGTTTTGTGACAAAGAGAAAATCGAAGGCATAGCATTAGAGTCATCATCAACAGTGGTCAGGTATTCATTCTCGGAAGAGAACGATGGAATCATAGTTGAAAACGATCCGGTGCCGTTGGGATATCTTCCCATGCTGGTATCTGGAGCCTGCAATCCGAAAACATATTCATCGATAATATCAATATCCCGGTTTACCAACAACACGGATTCGCCGGATGCCGACAGCTTGAAACCGGCATGCAGACCTTCTTGCTCTTCATCATTATCCGCCCAGATTATCAAATACCCATACGACCCAATCGATGTATCGGGAAAGGCCCACTTGGTTAGATCAGAGCTGTCATCACTAAGGTAATATCCATTTAGTGGTATATCCTCATCGCTATTGTTATACAGTTCGATCCAGTCATCATACTCGCCATCCTGATCGGGTTGGATCGTATTATTCGATGCCAGAAATTCATTGATAACCAAATCGCCGGTTACGTTAAGCACGTAGTATTCGTATTCCGCTCGTTCCGGAGAGAGTTTTGCCGCTTCATCATTTATGGCTATTATATAATACTGCAGGCCGGTTAGCCCCACCTGCAAGTCAATTCCGTAAACACCATCATCGGCAGAACCATCATTATGCGAACCATCATCGAACATCTCGACTCTATCGAATCTGTCGGTGATACTGTTTCTGAAACCGAGTGCAACGGATTCGGCGAAATCGACCCGGGCCATGATCCAGACCGCAGAATTTGGCGGCACGTTTTCGGGATAGGAGATAATATCAGAAATAACCGGCGCCTGCGCCTGGAAATCGGGATGGCTGTTCAGATATGTTGTCCGGGCGGCCATAAGCTCGACAATCCCGACTTCTCCGCCCGTTGAATTATAGAGATTGTTGCCGAAATCAGCGTATGAAAAGAACTTATTCGGATCGGCCTGAACATCGGCATCGATAATCTCCTGGATTTCCAGGGCTCGGTCGAGGTACCAGTTATTGGTAAAATTCTCTTCAAGGATTGTTTTCATATGGGCGATATAAATTTTCTGATAATCCGGGTTTTGCAGTAACCTGCTGACAATCGGAAAATCCGGATTATCGATATTATGCAACGGATCGAATTGCTGAAGCTCGGGCACGCTAAGCGGTGGCGAATGAGGACCACCAATCCGATTAAAAGTTCCGAATGTCATGTTCAGATCCCAAAAGATATAGTTAAATCTAGCCGTACCATCACGATAGATATAAAAATTGTGTGGCGCGTTTATCGGGCTATCAAGGCTGACCAGAGCATTATGATAAGCCATGTGCCATAAGGCGCGATCGACGTTAAGTATGTTTTTAACATCCGAGGTGTAATTGTTGAGCGTGTCGCAGAGATTGACAAGATAAAGCCAGCCCGAATCAGACCTTATCTCATAGGATGAGTAATAAGCTGTCGAATCCGGCCCCAGATATCTTAAAGTAGAGCCTCCGCCTCCCGGTCCGCCACCAGGGGGGTCGCCTTTGAAAAACGCATTGTCATCGCCAAAATAATGATAATCGAGGAATGATTTATCAACCGATTGGACATTGGTATACAAACCTATCAACTCACCATTTACGTAAACGTTAATATAATTGGCCAGGCCGGCCGGCGTATATTTTCTGGCGATTTCGTAGCCTAACGATTCGCGAACAAAGCTAGGATCCTTGAAACCGTTGGCCAGTTTCAAAGTACCATAACCATCCAGTAACTGATTATCAATCACATGATCCAATTTGATATTAAACGGATTTTTAGTCCGGCTGGGATCATAGGAGCTATTGCCTTTATATTTCACACCCACGCTATCGAATTGCTCGCCGTTAATAATGGCCGTTCCTAACAGACGTTCGTCATTACCGGCGTTATAATAATTGTCCAGAATCTGATCCCAGTTTGATTCTGCAAAAACCAGTTCAACCGTATTAACCGTGTTAATATCATAGAAACCCTGGGCTAGAACGCCTGAAGCTAACGCCGTATAAAGTAAAGTAATAATTACAATTTTACCCATCACTCATTCCTTTCAATCGTTTTAGCGTTAGAAACCGGATATATTCACTTATTTAAGAATTCCGATTTAATAGCTGAAATCTCTTCATTGGCAGATTATTCATCCTGTTTTCGATTAAATACAGCAGGCAAATTGGGGAATTCTAATCATCTTTGCAACGATGCTAAATCCGCCCCCGACGAACCCACGCACTTATTATAATACATTAATTTGACACATCAATCCCAAAAAAGTTTAACCGCAAAAATAATAAAAAAAACAAGTTGGGCAATATCCCAAACCGGCGAATCTGGAATAATATAGTCTATTATCTGGTTTTGTGGATAATAGGAAAATCGACTAAGAATGGATGATCAAAGCGGGAGACGAGGTTCGAACTCGCGACAACCCAGATGGGTGCTCTGCCAACTGATGATAAATTCGATATATGTTGTAGAAATAAAGCGGGAGACGAGGTTCGAAATCGCGACAACCCAGATGGGTGCTCTGCCAACTGATGATAAATTCGATATATGTTGTAGAAATAAAGCGGGAGACGAGGTTCGAAATCGCGACAACCCAG
>JAAEQD010000315.1 GCA_024231855.1 Candidatus Zixiibacteriota bacterium | reverse complement strand
AATCGAATCATTATACTCCCAGATGATTGAATTGGTTAATTCTACTCGTGAGGGTCGTCATATATTTTCCGGTCATTTAACGCGCGATGCCGCTGTTGAAGAATCAGCTTATGGTGTCAGATATATGGGCGATGCCGGAAAGACTAATATCGAAATTGAAAACAATTCCAAACTTGGAATAAATATGCTTGGCTCTGATATTCTTTTTCAGCCTTTATCAACGCTGGGACAAGATGCCGATTTAAAATTGGCTCTCTCACCGACAACACTATTGGCCGATCTTGGCCTGGGTAATGGCGTTGATCTGACATCTGGAGCTTTGCCGGGACAATTTACCGTAACGGACAATAATCTCGGTATCAGTGTCAATATTGATTTGAGTGTTTTACCGGTTGATCCGACTTTAGATGATTTGATTACAGAAGTTAATACTCAGCTTACTGCCGCCGGCGTAACTAATCTTGCTATTGATTATGGTGAAGAGGGTAATAATCTCAGATGGTTGGCCACTGACACTGGCGATATAACGGCCAATACTGCCATACAAAACCTTAATGGTGGTCAGGGTATTGATTTGTCAACAGGACGAATCAGGATACATAACGCTGACAACACGACTAATTTTGAAATTGATATTTCTTCCGCGGTTACCGTTGGAGATATAATAAACACATTTAATGCCGACCCCAATGTGATTGCCAATGGCCTGACAATGGCTGTTAGCGCCGATTCTAAGGGGTTGACAATTGCCGATCCTTTGCCGCTTGGGGGATTAAGCGTAAGTGATGCTTCGGCAACAAGTCAAACAGTTTCTAATCTGGGATTGATAGGAGCGATTGACGCCGCTCTAATACAAGGTACAGATTTAAATCCCAGAGCAGATTTTTCTGCATCCGAGGCGGCTGTTGGTCAGACAGTCATTAATGACCTGGGTTTATTGGGCAATTTCAATAACGTCAAGCCAGGCGACGCAATTCAGGCCCGCTTGACACTTACCGATTCATTGGCCCAGCTTGATTTTGGTAACGGTTTTGATCTTAGCGAGTTTAGAATCGCCCAGGGAAATACTTTTATTAACTTAGATTTGAATGATCCGGCTATTGCGACAATAGGCGATGTTATCGATGCCATAAATAATTCAGGATTAAGTGTTTTGGCATCCATCAATGCCGGAGAAACCGGCATACAGATCGAATCTACAAGTAATGCCGAAACATTGATTATCAAAGAATGGGACGGGGGAAATACCGCTCATAATCTTGGAATATATGGTTCCTCAGATATTCTTGGAACCATGCGGGTTTTATCGGATGCCTTTAGAAATAATGACGGCGAATCCGCCGGTCAGCTTATTGGTAATTTATCTGAAGGAATAAATCAATTATTAAATCAACGAGCTTCGGTTGGCGCAAAGGTTATCAGACTTGAATCAGCCAATAAACGACTGAGTGAACTGGACTATAATTTTAATCAATTGCTCAGTGAGATAGAAGATGCCGATCTAACCAAACTGGTTT
>JAAEQD010000314.1 GCA_024231855.1 Candidatus Zixiibacteriota bacterium | reverse complement strand
GCTATTTAATCGGCTGCTATTCTCTTGTACACAGAGCGCACCGATCACTCTAGCTGAGCTAAGGACATAAGCATATTAATAAATATAACAGTAACCTTAACAATTACCTCCGGTTCGACCTCAGTGGTTACAAACTTAACAGTAAATGATGATGCAAATGAATCAAATTGGTCTGTTAGAAGTAATCTGCAGCCTGATGATTTTCAGTATGGGACCGTAACTATTTAATAAATACCATGCCCTCCAGTTTTAACGGTTGTACCTGGATCAGATCAGCCAATGATTCCAAAACTTATACCGGAACAACTCTGGTTAGTTTTACAATCAATGATAATGCTGATGTTTATGTGGCTCATAATGATTTAATAACCAGTAAACCAACCTGGCTCGCTGATTGGATTGATTCCGGGGAGAATATCGTAAATAATGAAAGCCCGGCAAATACTTTTAGCCTGTATCAAAAAAATTATGTTTCCGGTTCTACGGTTTCCCTGGGAAATAATGGCAACACCAGCGAAAGTATGTACACCATAATTATTAAACCTGCCAGTTCCGGCCCACTGCTTACGGTTGATCCGACTACACTCAGTTATGGCACTGCCTTAACTTCCATGAGTTTTAATATAACTAATTCCGGAACAGACGTTCTTAGCTGGTCTGCGGCTGAAAATCCGGATAGAACCTGGATCACATCTGTAACCCCGGCCAGTGGTTCGCTGAATGCTTCGGAACAGGCCGGCGGTGACGGTGACGATTGATCGCAGCGGACTGGATGCGTTGAATTATAGCTCAATTATCAGTGTTAGTTCAAATGCCGGGGATCAGAATGTAATTATTAATGATTGTGTTGATTTAATGCCATGATTATTTCAGACTATCGATAATATATAGATCATTATTGTTATTATTGGCTATATATTATATATTGAAAGATTGGCATAGACTAAATCAACGCACTCATTAATATGACGGTTAGCGGCACACCCAGCGGATCGATATTAACTCATGCAGAAGCTGAAGGCAGCTCCTCCCTGCCCAATGATGGCTGGGAAATAGTTACTAACGAAGGAGAAAACTGTCTGGAAGCGCTTATGACCAACTATTCCACTCCTTCGGAATCTTATCGCCTGGATTATTCTTTTGAAGTCCCCACTGGTATAACCACAGTCTATGTTTTCGCTGAAATCGATGTAAACGGTTCTGGCAGCGACGATAGTTTCTG
>JAAEQD010000313.1 GCA_024231855.1 Candidatus Zixiibacteriota bacterium | reverse complement strand
TATTACTATCATTGAATTTGCAGCTTTGATATTCATCAAATACCGCTTTTGAAAATCAGAGATGTTCAGCACTAAGGAGGATGTTATGTCTAAGGTACTTAGGTTCACACTGGCATTGATTTTCATCTGTTTTGCATCGGTCTCGGCGACGATAATCAATGTTCCGGTTGATCAAGCTACTATACAGCAGGGTATAGATTCCAGCTCAAACGGTGACACCGTTTTGGTTCAGCCCGGTACATATTTCGAAAATATTAATTTCAACGGGCACAACATCGTATTGGCATCGCTGTATCTGACAGCTGAAGACACATCGCATATTTCGCAGACTATTATCGATGGCGATTCATCGGGTTCAGTTGTGGCTTTTGTTAATTGGGAAGATAGCAATGCCGTTATTACCGGATTTACGATACAAAATGGCTATGCCGCAGATTATGGCGGTGGGATTCAATGCTGGTGGAGCGATCCCACGATTAGCAACAACACAATAAGCGGAAACACTTCTTTTAATTATGGCGGAGGGATTTTTTGTTGGGATTCGAATCCCATGATCAGTAACAACATAATCAGCGGGAATACGGTTGTGATGTGGGAAGGCGGTGGAATTTATTGCACCGATAATTCGGATCCTCTAATTATCAACAACACAATCAGCAGAAATTCAGCCGATTACGGAGGCGGCATATTCGGTAATTATGGCTCCGATCCTTTAATCACCAATAATATAATCAGTGGAAATTCAGCCGCCCACGGAGGCGGGATATATTGCATTGGAACGAATTCCACGATCAGTAACAACATCATAAGCGGGAATTCAGCTCGTGGGAAAGGCGGTGGAATATTTTGTTCTTATACTATTGTTCCCGGTAATCCGCCGATCAGTAACAACACTATCAGCGGAAATTCAGCCGGTCAGAGCGGCGGCGGGATAAGATGCCCAGGTTCCAATCTGGCAATAACCAACACTATCTTTTGGGGTAATACCGCTCTTAGCGATCCAGAGATTTCTTATAGTACGTCATCCCCGGTAGTCGCCTACTGTGATGTTCAAGACGGCTGGCCCGGCGAAGGTAATATCGATTGCGATCCGCTGTTTTGTGATCCGGTTGAAGGAGGTTTCCAATTGGTGGATGTATCTTGTTGTCTGGGAGCAGGCGAAGGAGGAACCGATATCGGTGCTCTCGGCTTAGGCTGTTACGAGATGGAGTATTTTGCGGGTGATGTCAACATTTTCAGGGGTGCCTGGCCACCACTAGTGATAGGTAACGATGTTACATATTTCGTTAACCATTTCCGTAGCCTCGAAAATAACCCGCCCTGTAACCTTGGCGGCTTCTTTGCGTCGGCTGATATCAACGGCGATTGTCAGGTAGTCGGATCCGATGTGACCAGACTGGTATCGTATTTCAGAGGGCAGGTTTTTATGTCATATTGCCATGACTACCCTCCCGCCTGGCGAACGCCCGATGACCTGCCTGCCGAAGCACCCGAGGGTTGGCCTAATTGCGAATAAAAGTGGATTATTACCCCGCTATAATAACACACTGACTTATATCATCAAACTTTCGCTTGCCCAATCCGCCATTTATTGTATATTTATGCCCAAAAATGGAGGAAGTTGATGATAGATACATCCGATTTTCGGATTGGTATGCGGCTACAGATCGATAAAGATATATTCTATATCATAGATTTCCAGCATGCCCGTACCGCCCAACGCAAAGCCAATGTCACAACCAAGTTGAAAAATATCCGTACCGGCCAGGTACTCGAGAAATCATTCTCCGCCGGCGAGAAATTCGTCGAACCCGATTTCGATGAGAGAATGATGCAGTTTTTATACAACGATCAGGAAGGCTTCCATTTTATGGATAGCAAGACATACGACCAGATCGCGCTCAACGAGGAACAGATCGGCCAGTACAAATGGTACCTTCAGGAAAATGTTGAATACCAGATTCTGTTTTTCGAGGGTAACCCGATAAATGTCGAAATGCCGGCGGCGGTAGTGCTGGTGGTTATCGAGGCTGAACCCGCGGTAAAAGGTGATACGGTTTCCAATATCACCAAGCTGGTCAAAGTCGAAACCGGCCTTGAAATCAAGGCGCCGATGTTTATCAAAATTGGTGATAAGCTCAAAATAGATACCCGCGAGGGCAAATATCTCGAGCGGGCGTAAATAAAGTGCATGAAGATTTAATCGCGACAGGTCTTATCGGCACCGACGAGGCCGGTAAAGGTGACTATTTCGGCCCGTTAGTTGTCGCCGCCTGTTACTTAAACGATAAGATTCACGCCGAATTGACCGGAATTGGTGTCAGGGACTCCAAGAAAATCGCCAACGGACGCGTGAAAAAACTGGCCGCCTCGATAAAAAATCTGTGCCCCTTCAACCTGATTGTTATCGGTCCCGATAAATACAATCAACTCTACGCGAAAATGAAAAACCTTAATCGTTTGTTGGCCTGGGCGCATGCCAAAGCTATCGAAAACCTGCTTCAAAAGGTAGACTGCGACAATGTACTGACCGATCAGTTCGGTAAGGAACAGCTCGTTTTAAACGCCTTGCAGGAAAAGGGCCAAAAAATCAAGCTTATTCAACGGCATAAGGCTGAAATCAATCCGGCGGTCGCCGCCGCCTCGATTATAGCCCGAGCCGAATTTTTATTTCGCCTGGAGTCATTGTCCAAAACACACGGAGTGGATTTGCACGCCGGAGCCGGGGCGCCTACCGATCAGGCTATCGTCAGGTTCGTCCAGAAGCACGGTCAGGATAAACTTAACCAGGTAGCCAAAACGCATTTTAAAAACACCAAAAAAGTATTGGGATGATTGAGCACCCGGACTACGATATCGCGAATGTTTTAGTAAAACCGGACCATGCGGACCACGCATAGTTAAAAATATCTTGAAAAAAGTTAATAATCCCGATAGTTTCTAACTGGAGGTTAATATGATCAGGTCATTATTCTTGCTAATGCTATTAGCTCTTGTATTTATCGCCGGATGTACGGACAAACCGGAGGGACCGTTAACCGGGCGATTCGAGTTATATGTTCAGGACGCCCTGGCCGACTACGATTCGGTTTACCTGACAATCGATACGATCGCCACCAGATCAACGCTTGAAACAAGCACCTGGACCAATATCTATGCCGGGCCGCGAACCGTCGAGCTAACCAGTCTGCGCAACGGCAACCGTCTGCTTATTCTTAGTCGGGATTTCCAATTGGGCCGAATTGGCGGGCTGAAAGTATCTTTTGGCGACGGCCGAGTAATAGTCGGAGGCGTTTCGCGCGAACTGCAATTTATGGATACGGTAAATGCTTCGGGCTTCGCCGATGGCATTATCGTCATCAATACGGATCGAGACACTCAGGCGCTAATCGATATCAACCTTGCAAGATCAATAAGTTATGACGCTGGCGAGGATGTATATCGTTTTTCTCCGGAAATGACCTTTATCGATTTCGATTCAACCGGTTCGATTATCGGATCAACCGAGCCACGGGCCAATATCTATCTGTTTGAACACGACAGTACGGAGGCGTATTCATTTACGATAAGTGAGTTTGATCTAAATCTCTTCGGCTTTTATGGCTTGCCTGAAGGATTGTATGATGTTTTAGTCGCCCCCAGAGGGTCCGATACTTTAATTTACGATTCGCTTTTCAATACTGATATTACGATATTTCCCGACACCGAATACGATATGGGCTTGCTGGATCTGCCTTTACTGGAAGGTTAAACTATGCATAGACGGCAATTTATAATGACCACAGCTATAGGCGGCGGCCTGGCTTTGTGTCCGAAAATTGCCCTGGTTCGGGCGGATGAAATGTCTTCGGATAATCCGGCGTTATCCAAATATCATTACCCGGCCCAATTTTATGAAAAACTCGGGAATGGTATAGTAGAATGCCGGTTATGCCCCCGTAAATGTATTGTCAGCGACCTGGAAAGGGGCTATTGCGGAGTACGGGAAAATATCGGCGGCGAGTATTACACATTGGTTCATTCCAGGGTTTGCTCGTCCAATATTGATCCGATAGAGAAGAAACCGTTTTTTCATTTTCTACCGGGCACAAACGCTTTCTCGATTGCTACCGCCGGCTGCAATATGAATTGCAAATTCTGCCAGAACTGGACTATCTCCCAATTCCGGCCGGAAGACGTTAACCATATCGCAATGACACCCGATGACTGCGCCCGCGTCGCGAATGATAATAACTGTCCTTCAATCGCTTATACGTATTCCGAGCCAACGATCTTCTTTGAGTATATGTTCGATTGCGCGATCGCGGCGAAAAGCAGAGATATCAGATCGACAGTCGTAACAGCCGGCTATATTGAGAAAGATCCTCTCCTGGAACTGATTGGCCTGGTGGACGCGATTAAGATCGATCTGAAAGCCTTTACCGAAAGTTATTACAAGGAAATATGCAATAGCGCGCTCCAGCCCGTTTTAGATACACTGGTGACGATTAAGAAATCAGGCACGTGGCTTGAGATAGTCTACCTGATGTTACCCGGACTCAATGATGATGAAAGCGAAATTTCCGATCTGTGTGACTGGCTTTTAGATAACCTTGGCCCGGATGTACCGATTCATTTCACTCGTTTTCATCCATCATACCTGCTGCAAAACCTGACCATGACCCCTCTGGTATCACTTGAGCGGGCTCATTCAGTCGCCAGGGAAAAGGGCCTGCATTATTGTTACATCGGAAACGTTTACGGGCATGATACCGAAAACACTTATTGCCATCATTGCGGCAAGTTATTGATTGGAAGACGAGGATTTCAGATAACCGCTAATAAACTTGACGGTGGAAAATGTCCCTCTTGCCAAACTACGATACCCGGCGTTTGGGATTAGTTCCCGGCGCCTTTTATTTAGGCTTTATAAGCATATCTATCCAGGTAGTGTATGCCCGTCTGGCGGTGAGTTTTGCCGGTGGGAACGAGGTATATCTCAGTCTGTATTTCTTCCTCTGGCTGTTATTTTCCGGCATAGGTTCATTACTGATAAAAACGATTAGACCGGTATTTTTATTTTTCGCGCTTGGATTATTCAGCTTCGTATCAGCTTCATTGTTTTATCTTGCTCCGCAATTTACAAATAGTCTACCGGGGCAATTGATCCAACCGTCGCAGTATTTTCTGACGATTACTATCGCGTTGCTGCCGGTATGCTTATTAAACGGCGGATTATTTTCGTCTATCGCCAACAGGCTAGAAGGGAAGGGGCGTTCCGGCAAGACATATTGGGGTGAAGCTCTGGGCGCTTTAGCGGGTGGACTGGCGATAACGATTTATTATTCCTTTGAGGGCAGGGACTTTTCCTACCTGCTATTCATTGCGATAATCTGCTTCACGCGAGTTTTGCGCGATTACAAATTACTTAAAGCATTATTGCTGATAGCCGGAGTGATCATATTAGTGGCAAGATTAGGCGATAGTATTGAGGATAAGCTGTTGAAGTATCGTTATCGGCCGTTCGAACTTAAAAAGTCGCTCTCCGGAAGATTGGTGCGTTACGATACCATTCAAACAGGCGAATTATTATCGTTGTATTCGGGCGGTATGAAAGTGGCCGACTTTCCTGATATGATTACCGGACAGGAAATATTCTACTGGCCTTATTTAGCAAAACCAGATATAAGAAACATCGCCTTTGTTGGCGCGGAAACTCATATGGTGGATAATTATATTCCTTCGCGTTTGAGCGGCTTATTCATCTTCCCGGATGATACCTGGCAAGCCGCTTTGAAGGCAGAACATATGCCAGCAATCGAAATATGCCGGATAACCGATCCAATAGCGTTTTTCGATATAAATAGACGGCGTTTTGATGCTATCGCTATCAATCTGGGTCCGCTTCTTTCGCTTTATGAGCATCGCCTGGAAACGGCTCGATTTTTTAGCCTCTGTCGAGAAAGTCTGACCGAGAACGGCATATTATCTATAACAGTTCCCGCATACGAAGGTATCTGGCGGGATGATTTACGTTGCCGGCTTTCCGATATTTACGTCAATTTGCTAGCGATTTTCGGAAAGGTTGGCTTCATTCCCGGCCAAAACCTGATTTTTATCGCCGGTAATGATGTCGATCTAGAGCCAACGCGGATGATTGAAAATCTTGCCGAACTCGCTATAGATTCTCCCTATATGACCCCAGAGTTGATAAATGTGAGACTTAACAGTTTCAAAATCGAACAGACCGAAAACCAACTATCAGGCATAAATGAAATTTCGGGCGACCTGACAATCGGGCATGGCTTGTCATATTATTTCTCCAAGATGGGCCTGACTTTTAGCTTTGAAAAATATATAAATAAATCATCTATAGCTGTAACTTTGTTTTGTATTGTACTGATGGCATTTGTATTTAGCGGCTTTACGGGGAAGAAATTCATAGGCTTGGTGAATATTATCTATTTCGGCTTGGCCTCATTTTTATTCGAAATATTGATTTTTTATTATATCCAACTTCAAGGTGGTTATCTATATATCGCTTTAGGAGTAATTATAGGGCTGTTCATGCTTGGCATGGCCGCCGGAGCTTTTTCAGGTACTTACTATACTGATAGGAATAAGATGCCGAAAACAATTAATAGAGGTTTGATCCTGACGTTTTTGCTGTATATTTTGTTGTCGGGATTATTTTTGTTGACACATGATTCCAAATTGGTTTTGTTGATAATTAACGTTTTAGCGGGATTCGCAGGAGGTTTTGGATTCACCTTGTGCGCCAACAAGTTCGACTCAAAGCCAGGCCTGCCCTATGGCTTTGATCTCGGCGGCGCGATGGTTGGCACGGCGATTGGTTTGGGGATTCTATTGGCGACAATTTCGATACATGAAGTATTAGTCGCTCTAATCGCCATATCATTTGTACTTCTTGCAACAAATAGGGGAATATGTAAGTATTAGTTATATACAGGTTGATGTAATATTCAACCTATTGGAATTAGAGGTTAATATCTTTTCATCAGGAGGAAAAGTGTTTAAAAAAGTCGGAATTATTGCAGTCTTCAGCATATTGTCAGTACTGATAATATTATCCGCGACCGCCCAGAAATCTGGCGACTCTTTATATAGTTATTCCAGGTTATCCACCGATATAGCATTCCGAATATCTGCTCGTTATGTAGATGAAGTCGATTCCAAAGAACTAATCTATTCCGGCGTAAGGGGTATGATGGACATGCTTGACCCCTTCTCCGAATTTTTGGAACGAAAAGATTTTGACCGTTTGCAGGAAGCCACAAAAGGTAAATATTCTGGTTTGGGAATGACCATAATGCTCAAAGATGAAATCGTAACGGTCGTCTCACCGATGGAGGGCACGCCGGCATATCGTATGGGACTGCGCGCCGGAGATAAGATTACCGAAATTGACGGCGAATCGACGCAGGGGATGAGCACCATGGACGCCTCTAATTTGATGAGAGGCCCGGCGGGGACAACCGTAACGATTTCGATAGAACGTGAAGGTGTCGACGAGCCTTTGGAATATACGATCGAAAGAGCGGTAATCGAGCTTAAGACCGTGCCTTTCTATACAACTTTCGAGCGGGATGGCATGAAACTGGGCTATGTCAGATTGGCCAGATTCGGCGAGGAGGCTGATGCCGAACTCGATGAGGCTTTCAAAGCAATCGCCAACGACAATGTTGAAGGCGTGATATTCGACTTACGTTCCAATGGCGGCGGTCTTCTGGACCAGGCCGTTAAAGTCGCCAATTATTTCCTGCCCAAAGGTTCGGAAGTAACCTCCACTAAGGGACGTACCGCCGATCAGGATCGGACATTATACGCTCAGGGCGAGCCGTTATTAGACCCATCGATACCGGTTGTGATATTAGTCAATACCATGTCGGCCTCCGCTTCGGAGATTGTCGCCGGTTCAATTCAGGATTGGGATCGCGGCATCATTATTGGCAATCCGACATTCGGTAAGGGCCTGGTTCAGCAGGTTTATCCGTTATCTGATAATACCGCCCTTAAGCTGACAACAGCCAAATGGTATGTTCCTTCGGGAAGATGTATCCAAAAAGATTCAAGATCCACAAGACATCCCGAAGATCTCGAAATAGTCGATGGTGACGAATCGGTAAGTGAAACCGAGAAAGAGATGTTTACCACCAGGGGTGGACGAGTTGTATATGGCGGCGGTGGCGTTGTCCCTGATATAGAAATCGATGAAGATAGACTCAACGCGCTGGAAATTAACCTCGAACGTTTATCGATGTTTTTTGACTTCTCGGTGAAATATACCACTACCAACGGGGATATTAAGGAAGATTTCGTCGTAACCGAGGAAATGATCGATGAGTTCAGGCAATTTACCAAAGAAAAAGAGTTTACATATAAATCGGAACTGGAAATCGATCTGGAGGCTCTGAAAGAAACGATAGAGGACATGGATAAAACCGATGATTACGCTCAACATATCGAAAATCTGGAAAACCAAATCGAGGCTGATAAGGTAAAGCAGTTTGATGAAAGCATCGATTATATCAAACGTTCGATAAAAAGAGATATTTTAACCAAGCAATTCGGCGAAAAAGCGGTCTATCGTCAAAATATTTTAAAGAGCGATCCTTATGTTGAAAAAGCGATCGAAATACTAACATCACGCAAGGAATACACTTCTATTCTGGTTCCTAACGGTTAACATTAGCTTAATAGTAAATTATAATCCCTGTAATTAATTGAAATTACAGGGATTTTTTTCTTGACATCGAAGTAGTATTATACCATAATTCTAAGGCAAGGAGGGGACAACTCTTTTTAATCTCCCGGTCAAAGAAGAGTTCCTTAGCTGTGGTGTGTATATATCATATAATGATATAAGTGCTTCTTCAGTTGTGTTAAAAAATTGAGAGGGGATAATGATTTCCGTTGAGAAAGCAGTTCAGATTGTTTTAGACTCTATGGATGTATTGGAATCCGTAAAGGTCCCGATACTAAGCGCCAGAGGACGGGTATTAGGTGAAGATATCGTCTCAGCAGAGAACATACCATCCTTCGATTATGCAGCAATAAACGGCTATGCCTTGAGATCGGAAGATATTGCCAATACCAGCGCCAACAAGCCTATACAATTGTCTCTTGATGGAGAATTGATGCCAGGCAGCAGTTGGGATAAACAGCTTAAGCCGAAACACATTGTCAAAATTTCATCAGGAGCGCAAATTCCAAAAGACGCTGATTGCGTGATTCAGGAGGAACATGTAGTCCGTCAAACCAGCAAAAAAGTGCTGGTATACAAATCCGTTCCCAGCGGCGACCACATTCGCTTCAAGGGGGAAGATATCTCAAAGGGAACGCTTACATTAGCCAAAGGCAAAAAACTTAATGCTCATGATATCGGCATGATGTCCGCGATCGGTATAACCGAGGTTGAATGCCACCGTAATCCAAGGATAGCATTTTTAACAAGCGGCAAAGGTTTGGCAGATAATTGCGGTCCGCTACCGGCCAATACTATTAGGCCGTCGAATCGGTATACACTGTATTCCCAATTATCCGAATATGGCGCCGAACCGGTCGACCTGGGCCTGGCCGGCAACGATAAACAGTCAATTCAAACGAAAATTATCGAAGGCCTCGATTATGACATGTTCATCAGTACGGTCGGGCCATCGATGGATGATTTTACGTTTGCCAAGAGAATGCTGGAGCAGCTTGGCATGGACATAAAATTCTGGAGAGTGGCAATTAAACCGGCTCGGCCGTTTATATTCGGTATTTGCGGTGATATTCCGGTTTTCGGACTCTCCGGTCATCCGTTTTCATTCTTCATTATCCTGGAACAGTTTATCCGTCCGGCGATAATGAAAATGACCGGCTGTCCGATAGTAAAACGAACCGAGGTCCAGGCTACCTTAACTCGCGATTTAAGAGCCGATAACGGATCGACCAGTTTTACCAGAGGTACGGTGTCAATTTCCGATACCGGTTTTGATGTCACTCCGGAATTGAAAAAGTCGAATTCTATTCGTGCTTTTTCTACGGCTAATGGATTGATCGTTATACCGGCTAATTCAGGTTATCTCAGCGCCGGCTCGAAAGTGACGGTGCAAATTCTGGCCGATCCCGTGGTTAGTAATCATGTTAACGCGTATTAGCCCGGAGGGTTGCAAAGACGATAGCTAATATTAAAGCAATCGGTGGAAAATGATAAGCGCCTGAGACTTGTTTCGGGCGCTTATTTGTTTTTGCGATGAATTATCTAATATCGGTAAGCTGGGTGCCCCATCCCGCGGCCTCAAGCGCGGGGTGGGTTACTTCGCGAAGGGAAAAGGCAGTCAGGATTCCCTTCCTGACAACCGGCGTAGGTCAAGCCTACTCGGGGCTTGAACTGCCATGGCCACTGCCACTGTTAGCGGGCTCGTCATGCCCCAAGTAGGCATGACCTACAATTATCACGAACTTATATGAATATTAAGCAGGAGATAGTTTAAATAGCTTACTCTTCAAAAATACTAAAACGCAACCGGCAGCCATCAGGATATCCTCGACAATTCGCCAGAGCAAATTCGATTTCACCGATGTAGCCGTGCTGAAACATCCGCAGTTGATATTCAAGCCTCGGGCGTAACTGGCGGCCAAAGCGACAATGAATACTACCAACATGCCCAGTATAAGCAGGTTGGCGCCACGATACTTGTAGCCGACCATCAGACAAACGCCGGCAACGATCTCGATCCAGGGCAGGACTATCGCCAGTAGATTGATATATTCAGGCGGTAATATGCGGTAATTATGAATGATCTTGGCGAAAGCTTCAGGATGCATGATCTTGTCAACCGAGGCCCAAACGAAAAAACCGCCCACGGCCAATCGAACTATGAATATAAACCAGTCGCCGCCGGTCCGGGGCATACTACTGTTCCTCCGCTTCGTCGCCACAGCCAACCTCTAAAGGCAGGTCGGCCCCGACCCACTTATGAATACCCCCGAAAAATATATATGCTTTTGGATAACCTATCGTGATCAACTCCCGGGCCGCAAAAAGCGACAGTTCGCAGTCGAGCCCACCGCAATAGCAGATAATTTCGTCATCGGTCTTAAGCAGCGGCTCGATATCACCCCAGTAATCATCCCACTCCTCGAATGGCAGATTCAAAGCGCCGGGGATATGGCCTTCCTCGAATTCATACGGTTCACGCGTATCGATAAAGATCGCCCCATCATTCCAAAGAGTGAAGGCCTGATGCATCGTCAGAAGTGTATCCATCTCCTCGTAATAGGAGGGAGGCACTTCGAGTTCGACCTGAACGCGGTTGTCATACCACGTGCCGACAAGCGCTATATCATTGGGGGACACGGCGTTAACCGCGAACGCCACGATCGTGGCTACAATCGTGAGGAGTACTGCTTCGATTACCGTTTTTTTCATGCCCTTAAATTATTCCAGTTTGTCAAATTGTCAAGCGTTAATATGGCAACATGTAGTTATTACTTGCAAATGCCCTAAATTGTTTCCCAAGTTTTTAGACCTCGTGCGGTTGGGTCGCCCGATCCGACCGCAAAGTTGTCGGGTGAGGCCACCCGACAACACGGATTAACGCAATACCCGTTTTCACGGGTATGACAGGCCAATATTAGATGTAGGGATCACAACTTGCCTCGATCCGGGGGCGGGAAGAGCGGAACAATCGCCAAAAATGAGCCAATTTCCGCCCTATAAGCGGCGCTAACGGTCCATGTATTGTCCAGTTTTTAATTGACAAATCTCGACTTTGTAGTAAATTAAAGAGAGAAAACATTATAGCTTTGGTGTCCGAATATGCTTTCTCGTAATGTACTAGTCTTAAATCAGAATTACGAGCCCCTGTCGGTCTGTACCGTGAAAAGGGCTGTCGTCATGGTGTTCCTCGACCGGGCTGAAATCATCGAAACTCTTGATGGACAACGAGTTCACTCTGTCTCGACCAGCATAGCGGCACCCTCGGTGGTCCGGCTTGGAGCGTATATAAAAGTACCATTTAAGCGGATAATGTTGAGCCGCAAGAACATTATCAAACGGGATGCCGGACTTTGTCAGTATTGCGGCCTAAACAGCACGCACATGACTGTCGACCATATTATCCCAAGAAACCTTGGCGGAAAGGATACCTGGGAAAACCTCGTGGCGGCTTGTGCCAGATGTAATAACAAGAAAGGAAAGAAAACCCCGGAGCAGGCGGGACTCAAACTTCTGAGGATACCTCGCCGTCCGAACCATATCACGTTCATCAAGAACTTCATCGGGGTAAAAGATAGAAGCTGGAGAAGATATCTGTTCATGGAATAAGTAACCGAATGGGAGAGGTATTATTCTGAAAACTATTATTGAGCGAACAGAGTTTAATATTATATATAGCAATTCAATCGGGCTGATTTATCGCGCTTATATTGCTATACATCAACATTCCAGGGAGTATTGATAGATAAAATGGCGGATATATTATTATCGGGTATGCAGCCGACCGGCGAGACCGGCAGGCTTCATTTGGGAAACTACGAAGGGGCATTGAAGAACTGGGTCAAATTGCAAAACGGTGGCAAGTACGATATGTATTGCTGCATCGTAGATTGGCATTTTCTGACATCGGGCTACAACGAAACCGAAGGTTTGAAAAATAGTGTGAAAGAATTGGCGATAGATTATCTATCAGCGGGACTCGATCCCACTAAGAGCGCGATATTCGTGCAGTCGGAGGTCAAGGAGCACGCGGAACTGCATCTGCTGTTCTCGATGATAACGCCGACCTCCTGGCTGGAACGGGTACCGTCATATAAGGAAAAAGCCGACGAGCTAGGACTCGACAGCTACGGTTTCCTCGGTTACCCGCTGCTTCAGGCGGCCGATATCCTGGTTTACCAGGCCAATGCCGTACCTGTTGGCAAGGATCAGCTTCCGCATATCGAGTTGACACGTGAGGTGGCCCGAAGGTTCAACTATATCTATGGCGATCTGTTCCCCGAACCTGATGGACTGTTAACGCCGTTTGCCGTGGTACGCGGCACCGATGGGCGCAAGATGTCCAAATCGTACGGCAACGATATCAAGATGGCCGATTCCGATGAAGACACGACCGCCAAGCTTAAAAAGATGTTTACCGATCCGGAGAAACTTCGCAAAGGCGATCCCGGCCGGCCTGAAATATGCCCGGTGTATTCGTTGCATCAGATATACAACGCGAATCACGAGGAAGTCATCGAACCATGCAAATCGGGCAAGTTGGGCTGTGTTGATTGCAAGATGAATCTGGCTGAGAATCTTAATAAAGCAATGATGCCGGTCCGTCAGAAACGGGTCGAGATCGAAAAAGATATTGACAAAGTACGGAGTATGTTAAAAGATGGGGCAGACCGCGCCCGCGCTAAAGCATCGCAAACAATGTCAGAAGTCCGAAAGGCGATGAAAATTGACTGGTAATATGATCACAATCTCCGAAGACCTCCTCGGCTATGGCGTTCAGCCATTCGAGGGGCCGCTTGATCTGCTTCTATACCTGATCAAACAGGATGAAGTTGATATATATGATATACCTATTGCCAAAATTACCAGCCAATACCTGGCTTATCTCGAGGCCATGAAAGAACTTGATCTGGAAATAGCCGGCGAGTTCATCCTGATGGCTTCTATGTTAATCAGAATCAAATCCCAGATGCTAATGCCCAAGCCCGAGGATGAGGAATTGGATATCGACGACCCGCGCAGCGAACTGGTGGCGGCGCTTCTGGAATACAAAAAGTTCAAACAAGCCGCCGAGGATCTCGGCCAACGCAGCAACGATTGGTCGATACGATCGGGCCGCGGCGATTTCCCCGAGATTGCCGAACCGGAAGTTAGCTACGTGCTGGGAAAAATAGATATCGCGAATTTGATGATCGCTTTCGGCGAGGTTCTGGAACGGGCCAAGCGCGAGAATGTTCACAACGTCAGAACCGAAGAAATTCATATCGAGGACAGGATCAAGCGAATCGCCAAAGTAATGTCAGATAACAGCGAGGGTTGCGAGTTCTATCAGCTTTTCGAGGATGATCCCCGTCGTCCCGTACTGATAGTGACATTTATCGCCATCCTCGAGCTTTCGCGACTGGGACATATCAATATCAAGCAATCGACGAATTTTAGTAAAATATGGGTTTATCCGACTGAACTAAAAATTGAGGACGCGATCGAGCTTTATGCCGAAACTATCTAATAAATTTCTGCTAATATTTATCTGGTTGTTGTGGTCAGCCGGAACGATGGCGATCACGACCGGCGATCTGCTGACGGCAGTAAAAAGCGCCGAAGATTGGCCGTCGATGGCGCTTGAGCGTCCGGAACTTCCCGATACCTATGGCACTGATAACTTCCTGATTCATTATACTACCGAAGGCGAAGACGCGGTATTTCATCCGGATGTCGATATAAATCCAAGAGACGGCGTACCTGACTATATAAACCGAATGTCGTCATTTCTCGAAGAGGCTCATCATATTTACATAAATGTTTTAGGATATGACTATCCGCCGTCCGATGAGGGTTTTGGCGGCGATGAAAGATATGATATCTATGTCACAACCATCACAGGATTAACTGTTCCGGAATTTAGATCCGAGCAATATCCTGAACGATTAGCTTACGCGGCCTATAGTTATATCGGCAATGATTTACGGAATGAACCTCACCCCGATAATCCAATACCTTTTCTAATGGCCACATGCGCCCATGAGTATTTCCACGCGGTCCAGATGGCCTACCGCACGTATACCGAAGAGGATATCGCCTGGTGGCATGAGTTGACCGCTGTCTGGGCCGAGGATAGAGTGTTTAGCGGCTTAAATGAACATTATTATTATATTGATGATTATTATTCGAAAATAAATAGATCGATCTATCAAACCGGAGGCGCGCATGTATACGGCGCCTGGATTTTCGCCGAGTATTTGTCGCAAAACTATGGCGTAAATATTATTAGAATGATCTGGGAAAAACTTATTAATTTCGATAATTCAATGGCTGCCATAACCACTTCGCTCAGCGAGCTTGGATTAAACTTAGATGAGGAATTTTCCATTTTCTCGGGTTGGAACTATTTCACTCATCATAATTATCGACCCGGCTTTTTCGTCGAGGGAGAAAGCTATCCGGTTTCCGTGCCGATCGCTTTAAGCCACTACTCTTATCCAACTGAGGTAATTGAAACTCCTCAGTCGATAGAGAATCTGGGAATAGCATACGTTTATTTTGGTAATCCCGGAGTAGTGAAAACTAATCTAATAATTGATTTTCGTTCTGATATACAAAGCCCTGAAGGTTTATGTATTGCCGCTATCTATAACAATAAGCCGATAGAAATTTCAACCTACAATGTGCCACCTAATCAGAATATCACTCTGACCGTTGAAGATTTCGATGATTGTGATGGAGTAGTATTATGTGTCAATTGGAGATATCAAAGCTGGACATTGTCAGATTCGGCGTGCTACCGCTATTATGCTTATCTGGATACGATTATTGTCGGAGTTACAGCCGGTAAAGATTCCGCTCCGGCCGAATTCAGCCTGGATGGGAACTATCCGAATCCCTTTAACTTATCAAGTAATATAATTTTTCACTGGAATTTGAAGCCATCAGATTATAACATAAGGTTTTACGACCTCGGTGGTCGGCTAATCGAGAGGTTGGATGGCGTAGCCCAAACCGGGGTGAATAGTGTGCAATGGACTCCGAGTAACGATATCGCCAGCGGAGTTTACTTTTATAGATTGAACATCGGCGATATGGTAGCTAACAGAAGAATGGTACTTTTAAAATAGAGGTTTTTAAAATAGATAAATTTGCTGAAAACACCGACAATATCCTGGCTGAGGATACTGAAAACGTTCCAGTCGAAAAGTTCGAACTGACAAATCAGAAAGGAGTCGTTGAGGCTCTAATCTTTGCCTCGGCCCAGCCGATTACTCTGACCCAATTGGCAAAAACAGCTAAAATTTCGAAATCGTCAGTTAATGATATTATTGACGAGCTTAATGATGATTATTTGAATTCAAGGCGTAGTTTTAAGATCGAGAATGTCGCCGGCGGCTACAAGATGTACACGCTTCCTGAATTTCATAAATACATTAATCATGCCAACCTTAAGGAAAGAACCCAGAGACTCTCACCGGCCGCGCTTGAGGCATTAGCAGTGATCGCCTATAAACAACCTGTAACCAGATCTGAAATCGAACGGATTCGCGGAGTAGACTGTGGGGGAGTGCTTAAAAATCTACTGAGTAAAAACCTTCTGCAAATAGATGGCAGATCGCCCGCTCCGGGTAATCCTATTCTCTATAGAACATCTGAGTTTTTCCTTGAATTTTTTGGCCTACCGGCCCTTGATCACCTGCCGCCCCTGGCCGAGATTGAGGAACATGATAAAGGACTGCCGTCTCTAAAACTGATAAAGCCGGGTGAAAATGATGGCGGAAACGGCGAAAATCCCCATGCTTTCGAGGAAAAATCCGATTCCGACGACGCGGTTGAAATGTCTGCCGAATCCGATACGCAGTTAACCGAGGAGGTTGGCGCAAATGTAGTCGATCCGTTGGCGTCTGGAGAATATCAAGAACCGTCATCCTCGTAATCGTTACTGCTCCCCATTCAGATACTTGATTTTAACCGGGATATAACTGTCGAATTAAATCTATGCGAATATTAATGTAATTAATCGGACCCGATTTTATTAAATATTAAGCTCAAACTGACTAAAAAATATTGACAATCGTCCTTGTTTCTTTAAATTGATAGTATAAAAGGTGTTGAAACTACCTGATTATTGAAGTAGAATAAACAAGTTAGAGAGGATATCATGCGCGCGAAGCTGGTAGTATTAATTATTGCTATATTGATGACCGTAACGATCCGGGCTGAAACTTACAGGCAAATCAAAGTTTTCACTACTGATATAGAGATTATCAAACAACTATCGATATTTGAAATTACAGGCTTCGAGACCGGAAAATACGTGGAAATCGTCGCCGATGATTTGGCCTTTGAGAAAATAAAAAACCTGGGGCTGCCTATTGAGATTGTTCATGAAGATCTAACCGCTTTTTACCAGAGCCGTTATCCAATCGGTACAACAATGGGTGGCTTTCGAGTATACTCCGAGGTTGTAGCGCTTCTCGATTCCATGTCGAATGATTATCCATCGATCGTAACGAGTAAAACATCCATCGGCCAGACCGAAGAGGGCAGGGACCTCTGGTTGGTTAAAATATCGGACAATCCCAATGTTGATGAGGACGAGCCGGAGATATTTATCAATGCTATGCATCACGCCCGAGAGCCGGTTACCGTGGAAACATGCGCTGAATTCATAAAGACGTTGGCGGAGGGTTACGGCATCGATCCGGAAATCACCGGATTGGTCAATAACAACGAGTTCTACATTCTGCCTATAGTCAATCCCGACGGTTATGAGTACAACCGTCAATCATACCCATCCGGCGGCGGAATGTGGCGGAAAAATCGCCGAGATAACGGCGATGGCAATTATGGCGTGGATCTCAATCGCAATTACACTAAATTCTGGGGATACGACGGTTCGGGATCTTCCGGAGAAACCTATTCCAGTACTTATCGTGGTCCATCGCCGGCATCCGAACCCGAAATACAGGCAATGATGAATTTTATATCAAGCCGCGATTTTGCCTGGGTGAATAATTATCACGCGTATGGTAATCTTCTTATTTGGCCATGGGGTTATAATGGTGTTTCCAATGAGGACGTGAGTCTATACTGGGAGTTGTTTGGCAATTATGCCGAAGACACGCTCGGCTACGATCCGGGCACCGCCTGGGAAACGATATTTTATAATGCCAACGGCAATGCCACCGATTGGGGTTATGGAGAAGAGCGATCAAAAAAGAAGACATATGCTATGTGCATCGAAATCGGAAATAGTTCGGATAATTTCTGGCCACCGGTGGAGAGGATTCCTGTTCTGGTGGAGGAAAACATATCCGTGATGCTTAATTACTCGCATAAAGCGTATGAAATTTATAAGCGGCGAGATCCGCAGGTACCGGAAATCATTTCGCCGCTTGCCGCACCAATCGGCCAGCAGTTCTATCTAAACTGGAGCACCGATGAACCGGACACGTTTAACTCGGCGATAAGTTATCGGGTAATTGAAAAATCGGATTATCAGATAATTACCCAGGACTGCGAATCAGGCGCGGATTTCGATTTAAGTAGCTTTACAATGAGCGCTGATCGAGAACACAGCGGCAATTACTCACTGTATTCCGGCCAGGGCGACAATCATACATCTACCGCTATTCTGAAAGAACGTCTACTGGTTAAACCCGGAGATACTCTTACATTCTGGACGTGGTATGAGATCGAATCCGATTGGGATTATGCTTATGTGGAGGTATCGACTGATGGCGTAGCCTGGTGGCCTCTGAATGGTAACCTCTCTACGGATTACGATCCGAATAATCACAATGAAGGATATGGTATCACCGGTAATTCCGGAGGTTGGACTCTGGCCAAATATTATATCAATGATTACGTCGGCCAACAGGTCGATATCAGGTTCCGCTATTGGACCGATTCGAACACTATCGAAGAAGGAATATACATTGATGATATCTATCCATGTGAATCGTTTCAATCGACACAGGAGTTGGCCGAATATGTTTACCAGGATAGTCTGCTGGTTGGGCCATACGCGCCAGGGATATACTATTTCCAGGTATCAGCATTAGACGACAGGGGAGACAGATCGGCGTTATCTGATCGCTTTGGAGTAGACGTAACAAGCCAATCATACACTCTAACAGGTTACGTAGGTTTGAGCGACAGTCCGGTTAATCTCGATGGGACAATTGTTACTATAATAGGTTCCGGTTTATCCGACTCGACTGATATATCAGGGCAATACTCGATACCCAATATTGCCGCTGGCACGTATGACATTATCGCGTCCCATAACGGCTACGATGATTCAACATTCGTCGAGTTCACTATTAGTTCCGATACCAGTCTTGATATGTTTCTCGAGAGAATACTTCAAGTCGAGCCGACACTTATAGAGCCGGAAGATAGCGTCGAACTGGATACATCATATGTTTGGTTCGAGTGGACCCACGTTGATTACGCGACAGGATATCTTTTTGAACTGGCAATTGATGACCAATTTTCTAATATTGTGGATCTCGATTCTAATATAGCCTCAACTACCTATGGATCCGATTCGCTTGCCGACAACTGGTACTGGTGGAGAGTTAAAGCGACTAATGGTTATTCCTGGACGGAATACTCGGCCAGTTGGTGTTTTCAAGTCGCTTTCGATACCTCCTCTGTCGATTTTCTCCCCGGCGATGCTAATGGCGACGGGCTTGTCATCGGTTCGGATGTTACCTATCTCGTGGCCTATTTTCGGGGCGCTAATCCGCCTCCAGACCCGTTCCTGGCGGGAGATGCCAATGGTGATTGCGCCGTAATCGGCTCGGATGTTACTTATCTGGTGAATTATTTTCGGGGCGAGGGTCAGCCGCCTGTCCGAGGTGATTGCTTCGCGCTAATTAATAATAGTGGTAGTTCTGCCGAAGATTTTAGTAATGAATGATCGTGAGTCAATAACTCCGTTTCCTGATAGTAACCCAAATAGGTCGGCCGGCGGGAATAATAGCCTGGCTAATCAAATTAGCCGTCTAAGTGATGCCAATCGCAGACTTCGGCGGAAAATATTCGATCATTATACCGTTTTTGAAATCTCCCGTCACCTGTCATCTATGTTGGATACCGAGTCATTGATCGACGCTATTTTGTTGACATGCCTGGGCCAAATGGGTGTTGAGGGAGCGGTAATATACTTAGTCGACAACAAATCTGAATATCTATCCGCGCCTCACGCGAAAGGTATCGATAATGAAGGTTTGAATGGAATAAAAATCGCCTATGATAGCGATCTCGTCAAAGCATTCCTGCTAAAAGGTAAGCCATTAACATCCCTTGAATTATTGAGCCATATTGATGATGATACGAATATTAATGAGCTTTCGAGATTTCTGGATATCAAGCTGGCGGCGCCGCTTCTCATGAAAGACAGGCTACTCGGGATACTGTTTTTACCCGGCAAGATATCGAAAGCAAACTACTATGAAAATGATCTAGAGTTCCTGTCGCTTTTAATGAATCAACTTTCTGTTGCCCTTGAAAACGCGCAGCTTTATGAAAGAGAACGCGAAATAAATGAGAAACTTCAAAATACTCAAAAACTGCTGGTCGAAACAGAGAAGATGGCCGCTCTGGGAAAGCTATCGGCCTCGATAGCGCATGAAGTTAACAATCCACTGGGGATTATAAGCAACTACCTGCAAATCCTGGCAATCCGCAAGGTCCCCGATGATGTATACGAAAATTATATAAAGATACTTAAGGAAGAAGTAGACCGAATCGCCCGAATCGTCAGACAACTCCTGGCTTTTTACCGCCACCATCAGCAACAGGTAGCCGAGTTGGATATTAATGTCGTAATCGCCGAATCGGTGGCTTTGCTTTCACATCAGCTTTCGACGGCGAATATTAATATATTTATCGATATAAAAAAGAACATACCGAAACTTCAAGGCTCATCTGAGAAACTCAAACAGGTTTTTCTTAATTTAATAATGAATGCCAAGGATTTTATGCCCAATGGTGGTGATATAGAAATTATAGCTCGCGCCAATAAAACCGATATTATAATTGATATAAGTGATTCGGGTCCCGGTATCGAGCCAAAAAACCTGGCCAAAGTTTTCGAGCCGTTTTTTACTACCAAGGAAAAGGAAGGCACCGGGCTGGGATTGTCTGTTTGTTATGGCATAATTCAATGGCATCAGGGTACGATTACCGTTTCCAATAATAAACGCGGTGGAGCTAAATTTACGATAACATTGCCGATCGAGAGAAAAGATGAAGAACAAAGCAAAAATACTACTGGTTGATGATGAAGAACGAATGTGCGAAAGCCTCAAGACTTTGCTTGAAATTGAAGGCTATTCCGTAAACATATATACCGATTCAAAGATAGCGGCTGACAGCCTTAAAAATAATAATTATGACCTGGTTATAACCGATATTAAAATGCCCGGTCTGGATGGTTTAGAACTGCTAAATCTAGCCCGGGCCAGCGATCCTCACCTTGAAGTAATCCTGATGACCGGCTACGCCTCTCTTCAATCGGCCAAAGATGCCGTTGATCAGGGCGCTTTCAGCTATCTGACCAAACCTCTCGAATTCGAAGAGCTTAAAATGTCAACGATCAGATCGCTTGAAAAAAGACAAATCGCGCTGGAAAAAGAGAGCTTGCTTAAAGAACTAAAAGAAACTAATGCCGTATTAGAAAAAAAACTGGCCGAGATCGACGCTCTGTATAGCGCCGGGACAATCCTGGCGACAACAATCGATCTGACGGAAGCCCTGAGTCAGATTCTATCTTTGGCTATTGATGTTATCGGCGCCAAGATAGGTTCGGTTATGATTCTTAATCCTGACGAGAAAGAGTTATATATCGGGGCGGCCTGTGGTTTATCCAAGGAAATTCTCGAGAAAACCAGATTGAAGCTTGGCAGTTCGATTTCAGGTTATGTCGCCGAAACCGGGAAACCACTGATCGTGGAAAATATCGAGGAAGACCATCGATTCTCACGAATAAACCGTCAACATTATGAGTCGAAATCGCTAATATCCGTACCGTTGAAATACAAAGGCAATGTTCTGGGAGTAATCAACCTCAATAATAAAATGACAGGCACGGCTTTCAATAAAGAAGATTTGAAAGTGCTGTCAACATTCGCCGCCCAGGCCGCGATAGCGATAGATCGGGCAAATATTTTTGCCGACAAGGGCGAAAAAATAAATGAATTGACCGTCCTTTTTGAAATAGCTAGAAACATATCCATTATCGACAACCCGGACCAGGTTGGCGAAATTATCTTTAATGAACTGCGCAAACTTATTCACATTGAAGCGATTATCTGGTATTCATATGAGGAAAGAAAAAAAGGCTTCCGGCTCGAATTTCTGCATGGCTCGGAAAATTGCCCAAAGGAAATGTTTCCTCCCAGCGAACTGAAAATGAATAAAGAAGTTATAGGTTTAGAGTCTGATGTCGATATAAATCATATAAACGATGAATTGATGAAATGGTTTGCAGACAATTGGCCCGGTATTGAGTTTGCAATTGAAATCATACCGGTTCAAGTTCACAAATCAACAAATAGTTTGATGGTAATACTGGCAAATAATGAGTTTGATGCTTCGGGCAAAAACCTGGCCGCCGTCGTGGCCTCCCAGGCCGCTTCGGTATATGAACGTCAAAAGGCGATCTTAAGCGGCATGAAAATGGTAACTATGGGGCGAATGATTTCGGAAATCTGCCATGATCTTAAAAAGCCATTGACTAATCTCAAGGGCAGTGTCCAGATATACAGGGATAAGATCAAGGGTAAAGAAGCCGCGAATTTCTTTGCCAGTTCTGAAAAAGAAATGAACCGTCTTCATGATTTGGTTATGGAGATGGTCAACTTCGCCAATCCCAATAAATATAATACTACCAGGGAAGATTTAAAAACTATAGTGGAAAAGGCATCAAACCTTCTTGAGCGAGATTTTGAGAAGAAAAAAATCAATCTCACTATTGACCAGGATGAGGATGTTCCTCAGATTTTGGTGAACAGTAGAGAGATATTCGAGGCCGTACTGAACATAATGTTGAATTCGACTGAAAGCATGGAGGAAAACGGCAGCTTGAAAGTTAAAATAGGCATACAGCAATCAGATGAGCCATTCGTCAGAATCGCTATTTCCGATGACGGTTCAGGCATTCCGCAAGATAAGATTACCCGAATATTCGATCGTTACTACACAACCAAGGAAGCCGGCACCGGTTTGGGTCTGGCGATTGTCGAGAGGGTTATTGAAGCCCATAATGGTCGGTTGGATGTCGAAAGCGAAGTTGGAAAAGGAACAACATTTAATATAGACCTACCGGTGAATACGCATGGATAATGAAAAAGTGAAAATATTGATAATCGATGATGATCCAAAGGTCCCCTGGATAATCTCTGAAGGCCTCGGCAAGCAGTATGATATTGACTCGGCCCGCGATGGGCAGGAGGCCATTTCATCTTTATCAAAAAAGACGACCGAATCAAAGCCTGACCTCATCCTTCTGGATATAAAAATGCCCGGGCAATCGGGTCTGGAAGTCCTGGAGAAAATTAAAAAGGTTGATTCATCTCTGGATGTTATGATGCTCTCGGGCCATGGCGATACCCAAAATATCGTCGAATCGATTAAAAAGGGCGCCGCGGAGTTTATCCCCAAACCATTTGATGTCAAAGAACTCGAAATTCACATTCGAACGGTTCTCGAAAAGAAAAGGCTTAAAGAAGAAATAACCGATCTGAAAAAGAAAATTCGGGAGAGCCAGCACGAGGTCTTAATCGGCGATACTGAGCCGATGCTCAAGGTTAAAAACGTTGTCGAACAAATAGCGCCCAGCGAATTGACCGTTTTGATAAGAGGTGAATCCGGAACGGGCAAAGAAATTATCGCCCGAATGATTCACAAGCTTTCGCCTCGCAATAAAGAACCGTTTGTGAAGGTTAATTGCGCGGCCATTCCCAGAGAACTGCTCGAGGCGGAATTGTTCGGTTATGAACGCGGCGCGTTTACCGGCGCCAACAAGACCAAGCCGGGACGATTCGAGGTGGCCAACAAGGGAACCATGTTCCTCGATGAAATAGGTGATATGCCGATCGAATTGCAAACCAAGCTTCTTCAGGTCCTGGAGCAGCAGGAATTTGTCAGGGTCGGGGGGATTAAAAATATTCATGTCGATGTCAGAATTGTCTGCGCCACCAACAGAAACCTCGAGGAAGCTATTGATGAAAAACAGATGCGAAACGATCTCTACTACCGTCTTAATGAAATTACGATTAACTTGCCGCATCTGAGGGAAAGAAAAGATGACATTCCGCTTCTGGTCGAACATTTCCTGCAAAAGTATTCTCTGCTTTATGATAAGGAAAATAAGAGCATCCGGTCGGAAACGATGAAGCATGTGTGCGCGTATTCCTGGCCGGGAAATGTCAGGCAATTAGAAAATCTCATCAAGCAGATTGTTGTCAGGGGAGATGAAAATATAATTTACGAATCGCTAAAAGGGCCGATCCCGGCGCCCTCTAAAAGTGAAGCGATGTTGCCAATCGATTACGAGGATGGCGATTACAACCTCAAAGCTAAAGTGGGCAGGATTGTCAGCGAAGTGGAAAAGAACTTAATCAGCAGGGTTCTGGTAAAAACAAATTGGAATAGACGAAAAGCGGCAATACTACTGGATATAAGCTATAGATCATTACTTTATAAAATAAAGGATTATAAAATAATTGATTAATATGTGCATATAATGTGAAATGGTTTGCGCATATTATAAGATCAAGGAAATATGCAATCGCGTGTTACCATTAGACAATACACTGGATAACTTGTTACGAATAAAAAGATTAGATAAATTTAGCAGGGGCGGCGATCGAAATCTAAATAAAAAGAATATGGCATCATTTTTGCAAGATAATCTAGACAATAGTAGTTAAGGCTGATTTCTAAGTGAATCGGCCGTATGTAAATTAAAACCGAGAATTGTAATGAGTCAGGAACTGAAACCTTTAGATAAAATATACAGCCAACGCGATAATTTCTTATCTCGGGCCAATCAGGAGTTGCTTAGAGCACAGAGGTATCTTAATTTTCTTTCCTTTGTCAGTATAGATACTAAAAACCTGCATGCTGCCGGCGAAAATAAATCGAGCAATCCGAACATCGAAATATATCGAAAGTTAAAACGGCATATCCGAGATTCTATCCGGCAGACAGATATTATATCCGGATTCAATAATGGCAATATTTGTATCTTATTAGTTGAAACTAACAAAGAAGGGGTATCTATTGTCAAAGAGAGGCTCGATGAAAGTATTAAGTATTTCTTGCATGAAGTCGCCGAATCGGCTCTGAATTGGCGAGTAACGATGACATCCGGCAGTTTTCCCGATATCGATCATACGCCGAATACATTTTACGGGAAACTTAACAAAGTCCTCTCCGATTAAATCTCATCCCGTAACAATTAAATAGATCGTAATTTGATTATAAATAATTTTCTCATTGGTTACATCGAAAAAATAAATTAATGATTGACTGAATTGATCTATTTGTATATGATAATAAATTATGGTTGATTCATTCCGGGAAAGACTGAAAGCCGGTCTCATTATTTGCGACGGGGCCATGGGGACATACCTCAACCAGAAGGGTATTTCCTATGAACATTGTTTCGATGAGTTGAATCTGTCACAGCCGGATTTGATATCCGAAGTACATCGAGAATATATCGATGCCGGGGCGGAGATAATCGAAACCAACACATTTGGGGCTAATATGATCCGCCTGACTGGTTCGGGATTGGCGGACAAGGTCCGGGAGCTAAATATTAAGGCCGCTAAAATAGCCCGTGAGGCCCGCGATATATGCGGTCAAGATACCTTAATCGCCGGCTCGATCGGTCCCCTGGGCAAACATCTTCAACCATACGGAAAAATCGAACATAAAATGGCCGCCGAAATTTACCAGGAGCAAATCGAATCGTTATTGGAAGGCGGGGTAGATCTCTTTATGCCGGAAACGATGTCGAACCTGGTGGAGATGGAACTGATCGTAACAGCTATTAAGAAAGTATCGGATCTCCCAATCGTGGCACATATGACTTATACGGCGGAGTGCAAAACCTTGTTGGGACATTCGCCCGAGGAGGTAATAGCCCGACTGGCTCCCCTCGGGGTAGATGTTATCGGCGCCAACTGTTCTGTCGGACCGCAGAAAATGCTTGAAGTTATCGAACAATTAAACGAATTGGGCACAGGCTATATGTCGGCCCAACCCAACGCCGGAATGCCCCGTTTGTATGGCGGCCGTTTCGTCTATTTCTCGTCACCGGACTATTTTGGCGGATACTCCAGAAAGTTCGCCGATGCGGGCGTGACCATTATTGGCGGATGTTGTGGCACAACCCCGGAACATATAAAAGCAGTCTCAAAGGTTTTAAAAGATGTTCACCCAATCCGTAAAGAGCAGCCTACTCACACTCTGATTGAAACTAAGCCAATAGAGGTTAAACCAGCTCTGGAATCAGTATCACCGTTTCTTGAAAAGCTGTCCAACAAATTCGTCATTTCGGTCGAACTCGATCCGCCCAAGGGGACTAATCCGAAAAAGTTGATTAAGGTTGCCGGGCAACTTAAAGAGGCTGGCGCCGATGCCATTAATATCGCGGATTCGCCTATGGCCCGCGTTCGTATGTCATGCCTGGCCCTGGCCTATCTGATTAAACAGAATGTCGATATCGATATTGTACTGCATTTCACCACCCGCGACCGAAACCTGATGGGACTTCAATCTGACCTTCTGGGAGCTAACGCGGTCGGTATAAGGGATATCCTGGCTCTTACCGGTGATCCGCCATCAGTGGGCGACTATCCGCATGCTACGGCTGTTTATGACGTGGATTCGATTGGCCTGGTGAGTATTATAAGCAAGTTAAATTCCGGCTTCGATTTTTCCGGCAACTCGATAGGCAAGCCCACCAGTTTCTCAATTGGTATGGCTGCCAATCCGACAGCCCCGGATATCAAACTCGAAATGGATCGCCTAGGATGCAAAATCGCCGCCGGCGGACAATATATTTTCACGCAGCCCATGTATGACCTGGATACTATTAATTCGTTCCTCGATCGTGTCGCCAAATATTCCCGACCCATAATGCTAGGAATTCTGCCGTTAGTCAGCTATAAGCATGCCGAGTTTATGCATCATGAGGTACCCGGTATCGAAGTGCCTGAATATATTCGGGGCAGGATGAGAAAAGCCGGCGACAAGTCAGCTGCTGAAGGCGCTTTGATCTCGATGGAACTCATCGATAAGATCAAAAAATCCGTAGCCGGATTGTACTTGATGCCATCTTTCGGTAAATTCAGCACCTGCCATGCAATCGTCAAGGAAATAGCTTCTCCCTAAACAAATAACACCCATTCAACCTGCTATTAAATAATTTCAAAGAGGTTAGCGCTCTGTTTACGAAATGCCGGTAATCCGAGAAATTGATCTTAATGTATATAAACCGTCCTAAAATAGCATCCAGTATCAAGTTAAATATCCGGCAATTCAGGCATTTATGCACAGCTTGTGCTATCTTTCACAAGCTATTATTTTTTAAGCATTTAGCTTGACAATAGGCCGTTGGTTTTTTAGTTTAAATTCGTTTTTAGGACGGACGACGACCCAAAAGATAGCCGTGCTTTACTATTCTTTTGGGCTAATTTTATAAGGGCCTAAACTCTGGCAACACTACTAAATCATAAAAAAAGATTGAAAAATCTGCTCTCGGGCGGAGAGATAGATAGACCACCGATCTCGGCCTGGAATCACTTTTACGATCGCGAAACTACGGCTGAAGATCTGGCCGATGTAATGCTGGAATTCCAGCATGAGTACGATTGGGATTTCATGAAAATCAATCCTCGGGCCGGATATTTTGTGGAGGATTGGGGTGTCAGGTTTAAATTTGGCGGCCGTCCGGGAGGCAAACACCTTCGCCTGAGTTCACCGGTATCATCACCGGCGGACTGGCCCGCTATCAAGCCGCTTGATCCGACACAGGGCAGCTATGGCGAACAACTTAGAGCCGTAGAGCTAATTAGTAACGGTCTGGTCGGCAAATTACATTTTTTCCAGACTATTTTTTCGCCTTTATCTATAGTCGCAGATTTGACCGAATCCGATGATGCCTTTATTGAAATGATGAATCCCGGCGATAATCTGGAAACCGCCCTGGAAGCGGTTACTCTAACTCTCGAAAAGTATGTCGAGAAGCTGATGGGATTGGGCATTACCGGTATCTACTTCGCGACCACCGAATGGGCAACCCGAAAAAATATCACCGAAGAGCAATATTCACGTTACGGCACGCCATATGACCTCAGGGTGCTGGCCAAGGCTGAAGGCGCCGAGATGAATATTCTGCATGTTTGTATGGGATACAACATGCTGCCGATGTTTAATGGTTATCCTTTTGATATTTTAAGCTGGAATAAATTCGAACCGGGCAACATGGATTTCGCCCAGGCTGATAAAATATTCTCCCAGCCCTTTTTGGGCGGCGTCGATCATCTCGATACCCTGATTAAAGGGACTCCCGAAGATGTTATCAAACAGAAAAAAGAGTCTCTGGCGGATGCCGGCGATCATCGATTGATAATTGGCCCGGGATGCACGATGAAACTCGGCACTAAACAGGAGAATATCAGAGCTTTGAGAGAAAAAGATTAATATAAAGGAGAGGCATTATGGATAATTTCATGCCTTCTGTAAACCAACAGCAACTTCTCGGCATGGTCGAAGATTTTATTCAGACCGCCAGTAGCCGCCATTCCGCGCTTGAAGGAGTAATAGGCTTGTTGGCCTCCAATTATAAGCATTTCAACTGGACCGGCATTTATATCCTCGAGGACGGCGTTCTGAAGCTTGGCCCATATCGCGGCGATCCGTCTCCGCATGTCACCATACCGGTTGATAACGGTATCTGCGGCGCGGCCGTTCGCGAGGGCAAGACTATAGTTGTTCCCGACGTCAACGCCGACAGCCGCTACCTGGCCTGCTCGGTAGCCACCAAATCGGAAATCGTCGTCCCGATATCCAAAAACGGCAGTATAGTAGGGGAGATCGATATCGATTCGGATAATCCCGATGCCTTCAAAGATGATGATCAACGCATATTGGAGATGGTGGCTGAAAAGCTGGGCGAACTGTTCTGATTTTATTCAGTATATTGAGTTACATGAATATCCGGCTTTGGCCGGATATTTTTTTGTATGTTATTTAAGTAGTAACATCGATTTTTGCTCAATATAATCGTTGACCTGAATTTTGTAAAAATATATTCCGGATGTCATATTACCGGCATTCCAGGAAACCGTATGATAACCGGCGGTCTGGAACCCATTAACCAAAGTTGTTACATGGCGACCATGCAAGTCATATACGTCGATAGTAACAGCCGCGTTTTCAGGGATACTATATTCGATTGACGTTTTAGCGTTGAACGGATTGGGGTAATTCTGGCCGATTGAGAATACCGTCGGCATGGCTAAGGAAATATCATTGATACCGACTATAATATCCAATTCCATATCAAGCACTGTATAGTCATCCAGAAAAACCTCAACATCCGTTACAACAGAATCATAATGATCCGGGTGAGAAAAGTATACATCATATGTACCGGGCTGCAGATCGGTAAGAGCGTAATTTCCAAATTCATCGGTAGTATCATAGTCGCCGTTCAATATTGACACAAGTACGTCCTCTAGGGGATTACCGCTGCCCCAACGGGTGACAGTTCCCATTATACCACCCGTTTGATGCATCGTATCATTAACGGTTGTCGTCATGTCAATTTCAACCACTACATCCGAAATGTGTTCAGGTAAAAAATCATCATGAGTAAAAATCATATCGTGAGTGCCGGGGTAGAGGCCCATATGATAGAAGCCTTCATTATCAGTGTATGCTTCCTTGTCGGTTTCAATATTAAGAACGCAGACGTTTTCAATCGGATCACCGCCCACGGTTGATACAATCCCTTCAATATAACCGCCGCCATCGAAATGGAATGTGGAAAAAAGCTCAACAACTTCAAAGCCATAGCCACCGAGAGTATCGCCGGCAGACGAAGGACCCCCGTATGGGCTGTTGCCAGGTCCGATTGCTATAGCGTCATCGCCTATGTTGTTGACGTCATCATTGGTCTTAAAAACAAAAGTGAGGCAGTGAGTTGGAACTGTTGTGTACAGCCAAGGATTCTCAGAATCCGGAGTAATTCTGGCCCAACCGATAAAGGCTTGGGAGGCCCAGCCCTCAGGTTGGGTGTCATCAAAGCGTTCGGAGAAAGCCGCAAAATCCCACTCATTAAACGGGTACAATATATCGCCTTCAGTATCGCTCAGAAGACTATCTATATACTGAAGATTAGCGCCCAAAACCAGATGGATATCCGCTACATAATTATATAAGCCTGTTTGAATATAAACGGGAATATCAACTCGCTGATCGAGATCGACATTTATGGTTCCGCCATTCACCTCTCCGTAGCGAACAGAGATACTATCACTAAGCTGTCCATGGCTGATACCGGGCATTAAGGCCAACATGAATAGTACTATTCCGGCGATAAGATACTTACTCAATTTCCTTGCAGTCATATCTACCTCCGATACTCATTCACTTGAAAATTCTAATTGGCTGTTTCGCGAATAGATAAAACTATCGCATTAAAGATAATTTAAACTATAAGATTGTCAACAGTAATTTAGCGCGATAATACTGTCAATAATGATACTTACTCATTTTGACGGCCGCCGATTTTATCAATCTTTAAAGAAATGCTTGGCGATAAACAACACGTTCTCTTTGCGTTCTCGCAGTCGCCTTGTGAAATAGGGCAGCCAGTGCGATCCGAAAGGCGTGTAGATACGTACCCGGTAATCATGATCGGTCAGTTCCCGTTGGGCCGAACGGTTTACGCCATACAGCAACTGGAATTCAAAATCATCCTTGCCTTTATCGTATGTTTTCGAGGCTTCCAGCGCCGCCTGAATCATAGCCCCATCATGGCTGGCAATGGCCGGGTAGACGCCATCCTTTAGAAGCAAATTGGTCAGCTTAGTATAATTATCGTTGACTTCATCTTTCGACTGGAAAGCCACCGATCCCGGTTCCTTATAAGCGCCCTTACATAACCTGACCCTGATCTTACGTTTGTTGAGTTCCTTGATATCGTTTTCCGAGCGGTAAAGATAGCTCTGGATCACGGTGCCGATATTTTTGTATTTCTCATGCCATCTGTAGACGAGTTGTAGCGTTCTTTCCGTGTAATCAGAGCCTTCCATATCTATTCGGCTGAAGATATCCAGTTCGGTAGCCTTATCAAGAATGCGGCTGACGTTATCGAAACAGAATTGATCGGAAATATCCAATCCCATCTGTGTCAACTTAAGCGAGATATTGGAATCTATGCCAGTTTTGGCGATTGTCTGGAGAATCTTTATGTAGCTGTCGGCGGTCCGTATAGCCATTTCCTGGGATGTCACATTTTCTCCCAGTATATCGAGAGTAGCGCTCATGCCTGAGCCGTTCAATTGCTTTACAGCAGTAATTGCTTGTTCAACGGTCTCTCCGGCAATGAATCTTCGGGCTAAAAATGTTAAAAATCGCACTCAAACCTCCTCCCAAAGTAGACGCAATCTAAGATTGTCAGAGCAAATAATCAAGTGAAATATTTATCAAAGTTTTATGAGGCAAACGGATCAACAGGGATATTAAGCAATCTTACTCCTACAAAAAAAGCCCCGACTAATCGGGGCTTTGATAGACTAATTATTGATCGATGCTATTTAAGAAGCATCATCGATTTCTGCTCAACATAATCGTTGGCCTGAATCTTATAGAAATACATACCGGATGTCATATTTCCGGCATTCCAGGAAATCGTGTGATAACCGGCTGTCTGGAAACCATCAACCAACGTGGCTACGCGACGGCCAAGAAGGTCATAAACATCGATAGTAACGGTAGCGTCTTCAGGGATACCATAATCGATAGTGGTATTGGCATTGAACGGATTGGGGTAATTCTGCTTGATTGAGAATACCGAAGGCATTGATGAATTGTAATCATCGATACCGACAATATCATCCAATAACATATCTAGTACAGTATAATCGTCCAGGACGATAACTACACCCGTAATCGTTGTATCAAAATAATCCGGATGCGAAAACGTTACAGGGTACGTGCCTTCGGCAATGTCCGGGATCATATAGTTACCACTGTTATCGGTATTATCAGATTCACCGTCAATTGTTACTACGATGCCTTCAATAGGATCTCCGGTGTAAAGGTCAGAAACCGTTCCCATGAGACCGCCGTTTTGATGCAATGTAACATCAACGAACGTCGTCGCGTCGATCTCGACGTCGACACCGCTAACGGTTTCATCAATATAATCATCATGCGAGAAAGTAACATCGTAGCTACCGGCTGCAAGTCCAGTTAAAGAGTATGTACCATCAGCGCCCGTCATATCGGTTGCGCCTTCAGTAGAAACCGTCACGCCCTCGATAGGATCGCCATCATTATCGGATACCTCGCCGCTAATAATACCGAGCTGTTGCAGGTTCACATCCTGGGTAACGGTCACATCAACTACAATATCGATATCGGAAACATCCGCCGGCAAGAAATCGGGATGGGAATAAGTGAAGTTATGCGTACCGGGGTAGAGGCCCATATGATAGAATCCGGTATCATCCGTGAATGTTTCTTTGCCGGTTTCTATATTAACAACACTGGCGCCTTCAATCGGGTCGCCGCCAGTGGTTGAAACTATACCTTCAATATAACCGCCACCTACGAAATGGAACGTGGCAAAGACTTCAACAACTTCATAGCCTAATTCGCCGAGAGTATCACCGGCATTCGAAGGTCCCTGGAATGGACTGTTGCCGGGACCGATAGCCATAGCGTCATCGCCTATATTGTTTACATCATCGTTGGTTTTGTAAACAAAAGATAAGACTTGACTGGGAACCGGTGTGTGAAGATACGGGCTCTCGACATCGGGGGTAATTCTTGCCCAACCGAAAAACGCTTGCGACGCCCAGCCTTCAGGTTGCGCATCATCATAACGTTCGGAGAAAGACGCGAAATCCCACTCGGTGAAAGGGTACAACGCTTCGCCTTCAGTTTCGCTCAGAAGACTATCGATGTACTGAAGATTGGCGCCAAGAACCAGGTGGATATCCGCAACCCAATTATTGCTGCCGGTAAAAATGAAAACAGGAAGATCTACGTGCTGATCAAGATCAACATTGATAGTTCCGCCATTGGGTCCACCATAGCGAACCGAGATGCTGTCCCTATCCTGTCCGTGGCTAATGCTTGGCATAAATGCCAACGTGAAGAGAACGATTCCAGCAATTAAATAACTACTCAATTTCTTTGCTGTCAAACTTACCTCCTATGTTTATTTTACTTTGTTTTCGTTTATTTGTAATTCGTAATTCATCATCTCACTTCTGGATAAAACTATCTGACTAAAAATAAGCAGATTTATGGATTTGTCAATAGTAATAGTGCGATAATACAATTAAAAAGTGATTTTTTCTGCATTTTGTTACCCTAAATCGTAATACCGTTACATTTAACCTTAAAACCTTAGCTTAACTCCAATATTCTTGGTATTTTATATTTACTGATCCGGAATAGAACTCTTTTTTATATCCAGCATCTCCAGACTATCTGTGTAACTCGTTGTCACAGGCTCCACTACTGACATTAGTTTTTGTGTGACCTGACGAATTCTCAATGCACTTTTTTCGATGACTTTAATTTTAACGATAACCTCTTCCGGCAATTGGTCCTCCTGCAAAAGAAGCAGTTGAGTATTGCCTAAAACAGCGGTGAGAGGATTATTTATCTCATGATTTATAGCTACCGCCGTTTCGAGTATTGCGGCAACTCGTTCACCCTTAACGACTTGTTTATGATCCTCTTTAAGACGCCTAAATGCCTGGACAATATCATTATAACCGGTAGGCTGGTCAATATCGGCGACCAGACTCCTGAATTTTGAAAATACTAACTCGCTCTTCTTGAATTTACCGGCAAATAGACAGATTATTTTTTTACCGCCAAGAGAAAACCTATGCCAGGCAATATTTTTAAATTTATGCTTGGAAAACGCCATCGAATGGATTTCATCGCTTAATTCGGTATCCAGATTTTCGGAATTGTCTGCAAACAATTTCATCAATTTACCATCTATTGCAACTTGTTTTTTTTCATTTTGCTCGATCCAGTAAGCTTTTTGAGGATTTTCTTCTCTATAAATTAAAATCCCCTCAACGTTAAAATGTCTCAATTCCGGGAATACCTTCTCGATAAACTCCATGATATTGAAATATCGCTCCAATGATCTTAGACTCAGGGCCAGGATTATATTTCCGGTATAAAGATCGATAATTTGCCTAATTATATGTTTGGATGGGCTTTCCGCGTCGGTCAAAACAGAAATCAAACCGCTATATTCCTTTGGGTGTCTTATAGATACACAATTTATTATTTGCCCTCTGGCAAAATCCAAAGCGAATTCCGCCGAGGCCACATCGAGCCCCTTAAACTTATTCTCATATTTCTTGAGGATTTCGAGATGTGACGAGGTACCCACGGATTTCTCGATTGGCTTCATTCCGGGCGAAAGAATTTTCACAGAAATAGCAACCGGGGCGCAAAAATCGACTATACCTTTAACTGCCTTTTCAGCAATAAGTTGAGGCGCAATACGCTGTAATTCGCCAAGCGAATCGATTAAATTGTATACTTTTACATTATCCATCACTCAAATATCATGCAAATTTCAGGCCTAAAAATATGAAGCCTTAAGGCGGTAATATACTTGACAACCATTTGCCCAGTCAATATTATTTCTCCTTCAATGTAGTGTATCGGTTTAAAAAATAAGGTAGTTAAATGATTGCTGACAAATGTGGAGTTTTCGGAATTACCGGCACTCGTAATGCCGCGGTATTGACCTACCTGGGATTATATGCCCTGCAACATCGGGGCCAGGAATCTTGCGGTATTGCCACCGGTGATAAGAGCATTATTCACGCGAAAAGCGGTATGGGCAAAGTCGATGAAGTTTTTACTTCGATTTACAAGCTGAAAGATCTCAAAGGCCGCAGGGCTATCGGCCACAATCGCTACTCAACGACAGGTTCATCATCCAGCGCCAATATCCAACCGCTGGTGATCAATTATAAAAACGGACAACTGGCCCTGGGGCATAACGGTAATCTGACTAATTATGACTATTTGCGCGATAAAATGGAAAGCAGCGGGTCGATTTTTTCCACCACCTCGGACACCGAAGTAATTCTCCACCTAATCGCCAGATCGCGGCGAAATCGAATAGAGGAAGCTCTGGCTGAAGCTTTGAGGAAAGTCAAGGGCGCTTATTCGCTTACTCTGCTTTCAGGCGAAAATCTGGTTGCCGCACGCGATCCGGCTGGAGTAAGACCGTTGGCGTTAGGCAAACTGCGTAAGTCATGGGTGGTGGCCTCGGAAACCTGCGCTTTCGATATAATCGGCGCCAAATATATTCGGGATATTGAACCGGGAGAGATACTGGTTTTGAACGGTAGCGGCCCGCAATCATATAAACTTCTGCCCGAGAAAAAGCATGCTTTTTGCATTTTTGAATATATATATTTTTCCCGTCCTGATTCGATGATTTTCGGCAGCAATGTCGATAAAGTCCGCCGTCGCCTGGGCCGACAGTTGGCCCGCGAACACCCGGTCGATGCTGATATCATAATCTCGGTTCCCGACAGCTCGAATACGGCCGCTTTAGGCTACTCCGAAGAGACCGGTATCCCATTCGAGATAGCCTTAATCAGAAATCATTATGTCGGCCGGACGTTCATTCAACCGGAGCAAAAAATCCGCGACCTGGATGTTAAAATCAAGTTCAATCCAATCCGCGGTGTACTTAAAAACAAACGAGTAGTGGTAGTGGATGATTCTATTGTCAGGGGAACCACCTCGAGGAAGCTGGTGAAAATGCTGCGGGAGGCGGGAGCAAAAGAAGTTCACATGCGTATATCATCGCCGCCGATTAAATTCCCCTGCTTCTATGGTATCGACATGCCAACTAAAAAAGAACTGATCGGTTCGAACCTTTCGGTTAAGGCGATTGAGAAACGATTGGGTGTCGATTCACTGGGTTATCTATCATTACAAGGTCTGCTATCTTTACCGGCCCTACCGGAAGCCGGATTTTGCCATGCTTGTTTTTCCGGGAAATATACAATCAAGGTCGATAGGCAAAACCTGGCCTAAGTCCGGCTTGAGCGAAAAATTGTAAATCAATAATGACTGTTTTTGAGTGAAGGGAATAATTACCTATTAATAATCAACATAATGTTCTAATGCAGTATAGAAATGCTCTAAACTCAAACGTTTCTTATATATTGTCTCAAACAATTATATCAAATGAATACTAAACTTTTACTCCGGAAGCCAGGCTGTGACGTACTTTATCCAGAAGATTTTCTATTCTAGATGGTTTCTGAATAACATCATTAATGCCCGCCTCGCGAATTTGGCAGTCAGAGTTTTTAACATTCAGACCGGACATTAAAATTGTTGGCAGACCGGGCTTGATCGCCTCGATTTTCTTGGCTAAGGTCACACCGTCATCGGTAGGTAAACCATAATTAATAACAGCCAAATCTATTTCATTTGCCTTTATAATTTCAAGCGCGTCTTCGCTGCATGACGCGGTCATGGGGACATACTTATTATGAATCATAATATTGACCATTAAATCACGGATGGACTCATCATCCTCGACCAGGAGAATCGCATTATTGGATTTATTTAACATCCTAAATCCTCTGCTGAATTGTTCCTATCGGTACTTTTTTATCTTCTATTCGACACTGGCTCCATTAAGTCGCGTCGAAATAAATCACCATGAGTATTGCTAGTCTCGATAAATAATATATTGGTCATAATCGAAAACTTATATACTGCTCGTAGTCGAGAATAAAGAATAAATAACTTCAAACTTGCTCCCTTACGGTTAGCGTACCGCCTATCGATCCCATTCAATTCGAAGTATATTCAAAGAAGTACCTGCAGCATGAGATGTCATGCCTAATTTTAAATTAAACACAAGCCGTTATTTGACAAGGCCTTACAAACCAATTTCCGCGGATCATCGTTTCGACTAAAGCGCCGCTCCAAAAAAGCCGAAAAGTAAGATAATATGGCTTTTATTCGCTCGAATGTTGTCTCACTTAAAATAGGAATACCTGTATGTCCACCCGAATAATGGTTGTCGATGATGAAAGCAGTATGTGCGAGTTCATGCGCATCATGCTTGCCAAAGAAGGCTATAGTGTTTTAGCTGATACATCGGCGCAAAACGCGTTGAAAACTCTACAGAACTCTCAAAAATCAACTGATAAATTCGATTTGGTCATTTCCGACTTGATGATGCCGGAGATGTCTGGTATTGAGTTGCTTTCGCAGGCTAAATCAATCGATCCAAAACTCGATTTTATCGTGATGACCGCGTTCGCCTCGGTCGAGACGGCAATTGAGGCCCTTAAAAAGGGCGCTTTCGATTATGTTACCAAGCCATTTAAAATCGATGAAGTAAAGCTGGCTGTTAAGAAAATCGAGGAAAGCAAGAAAATTAAATCCGAAAATCGGATGTTGAAGCAGCAACTTAGCCAGGGTTTCGAGGGCTTTGTTTCTGATGATCCCAAGGTTAAAAAAATATTGAACCTCGCCCGGAAGGTTGCCAATTCGGATACGACAATACTTATACTCGGCGAATCAGGTGTGGGCAAAGAAGTTTTATCAAAATCCATTCATTCGGAGAGTAATCGAGCCACCGGGCCGTTTATTTCGATCAATTGTGGCGCCCTGCCCGAAACCCTTCTGGAGTCGGAGTTATTCGGTCATGTAAAAGGTTCATTCACCGGCGCAATCAAAAACAAGCAGGGACTTTTTACAGCGGCCGACGGGGGCACTATACTACTCGATGAGATAGGTGAGACTTCTCAGACTATTCAGGTGAAGCTGCTTAGAATGCTGGAGGAAAAAACGATCACACCAATAGGAGATACTAAATCTCAAACCGTGGATGTCAGGATTATCGCCGCAACCAATGCCAACCTCGAGGTGATGGTGAAAAACGGCAGCTTCCGGCCCGATCTGTTTTATCGACTGAATGTTTTCCCGATAACAATACCGCCCTTGCGCAAGCGGCCAAACGATATCATGCTATTAGCCAACTATTTCATTAAACGTCACTGTGCCAAGATGGAAATAGCCGAAAAAGAATTAGCGGAGGACACGCTTGAACTTTTACATACATACAAATGGCCCGGTAATGTTCGTCAACTGGAAAATATGCTGGAAAGGGCGGTCATTCTAACCAAAGGTGCGGCGATACTGCCATCCGACTTTCCTGAACTTGCCGATAAATCGGTCAATCTCAAGTCCACCAGCTCAATCTTGACATCACAAGTCTCTGCCTCCGGTAAGCAGCCTGACCTGGAAACGATCGAAAAAGCCTATATATATTTTGTGCTCTCTCAAACGAAATGGCAGAAAGCCAAGGCGGCCAAAATCCTCGGCATAGATACCTCGACGCTTTACCGGAAGATAGAACGATATCAACTACAGATGCCAACTGTTCCGAAGTAATTAATTTCATTATAAATCTAGACCCATATTGTCCGCAAGCTCAAACGAAATACTTGATATTCAATAAATAATTGATTACACTGTCTAAAATAATAAAATACATTCGTCGAATTCGATAAAATCGATAACGGCTTTAGGAGCACGTACGAATTAAAACTGGAGTAGATAATGGAAGACCTGATATATCTGGATAACGCCGCAACCGCGTGGCCTAAGCCCGAAAACGTTTATAGATTCATGGATCAGTTCTATAGAAAGACCGGCGTAAACCCGGGGCGAAGCGGATTCGACATGGCGATAGAAGCCGGCAATATAATCGAGGATTTGCGCGTTAGGTTAACGAAATTTTTCGGCGGTGATGAGGACTCACCGGAACGTCTGTGTTTCAATTATAACGCCACCGACGCCCTCAACCTGATTATTTTCGGCCTCCTTACCAAAGGCGATCATGTGATATCGACAAACCTCGAACATAATTCCGTGATTCGACCGATTAACCATCTCGTTCGCGATTATGGGGTAGAGGCAACTTATGTGCCATTCGATAAGCTGGGCTTTGTCGATCCCGCTGAAATCGAGAAAGCTATCAAGCCCAATACGAAACTGGTAATTGTCAATCATGGCTCGAATGTGATCGGTACGATTCAACCGGCGGACGAAATCGGCGCGATTTGCAAAAAGCACGATATCCCATTCGCTATAGACTCATCCCAGACAGCCGGCGTTGTCCCGATAAACATGAGAGAGATGAACATCGATGTGTTGGCCTTTACCGGCCATAAGTCGCTTCTGGGATCAACCGGTATCGGCGGCATGTGTGTCAGGAAACATCTGGATATCCGTCAGACCAGAGCCGGCGGCACCGGCGTACGTTCGGCATACCCGTACCATCTCCCGGAATACCCCTGGCGGATGGAGTACGGTACTCCCAATATGGTTGGCATTGCTTCACTCTGGGCCGGTCAGGACTATATCGATGAGACCGGCATGGATAATATCTATAGCCATGAGATAAAACTGGCCGAGAAGTTGGTCGCCGGGCTAAAGCAAATCGATGGGGTAAATATCTACTGTGCCGACAGCATGGAAAAACATCTTTCGACGATCAGTATTAATATCGATGGACTTGATGCCGGCAATGTCGGGATCATGCTGGATGTCGATTACAATATCGCCACTCGCACCGGCCTCCAATGCGCTCCGCTTGTTCATCAGCAGATGGGTACGCTTGATATGCACGGCACCTGTCGATTCGGTATCGGCGCGTTCAACACCGAGGTTCATATCGATGCCGCGATCAACGCGGTTGCCGAGATTGTAGCCTTTGTGAAAGAACGCGCGGTGAAGACAAAGTGATATATGAAAATGATTTTTCTTTTAGAAAATAACATCCATAATGACTTTTTTGATTGATACTATGTTTACCGCGCACTATATTCATAACCACCTAGTGCGTTATTACGTTTTTTAAGTTTTCGCGGTTTCCTGATAACCTAAACCGAGTTGATTATAATAGAAAGAGATCAAAAAATGGCTAACTTGCTTAAAACCTCAGTATTTATCGCAGCTCTAATCTTAATTTTATCACCAGATTACGTTGAAAGTGGAATCTGGACTTTATGCGATACAGGTGATCCTATACCCCCATCACGATCGAGTCATTCCGCGATCCATGATATTGTGGGAGAAAGAATGATTATATTTGGGGGGATGTCGGCTACTTATGGCGAAGTACTGGGTGACATGTGGGCGATGGATAATACCACTTTTGTATGGAGCGAACTGGTAGCAAGCAACGATGGTCCGCCTGGATTGAGGGCTCATGCCGCGATTTACGATCCGATTACGAATAGCATGATGTTTTTTGGCGGGGTTTATAACTCCGGTGGTATTACTAATGATTTTTGGATTTTGAATCTCGAGACTTTAGTCTGGACTCAACATATAGCCGATTCCGAGCCATGGCCCATACCGAGATTCAATTGTTATGGGGCTTACTCGCAAAGCACGAATGAAATGATAGTATTTGGCGGGCGTAACCTTGAATATAGATTAAACGATTTATGGGCGCTTGATTTAGCTACATATAGCTGGAGACAAATCCCTTATGGCGAGCCTTGGCCTTCTGTACGAGCAGGCGTTCCGATGGTTATGATAGATCAGGATGAATTTCTCATTTTTGGCGGTAATGACGGCATCAACCCACATTTTAATGATGGCTGGACATTCGATCTGGTTTTAAATCAATGGACCGAATACGATCCCCCCGACCCTTTACCTACCGGGCGAAGACGCTGTTCTTTGGCCTATGAAGCTATCAGTAATCGGGTATTGATTTATGGCGGATTGCCTAATAACACGGACCCTGCCTTTAGTGATCTCTGGCAGTTCGACTTGAATACGATGACCTATGCTGAATTAGCACAGTCCGGCGATATTCCCGCCGGCCGGGGATATCATTCAGTAATCGAGAATTTCGGTGGCCATAAGATAATCGTTTTCGCTGGAGCGGATTTCGTCATGAATCAGATTTACAGCGATACCTATTTTCTTGATTGGGAATACAGCGATTATCTCCCCGGCGATGTCAACATGTTCAATGGCGCCTGGCCACCGGCTGTCATAGGCGGTGATGTGACGTATCTGGTCAACTATTTCCGCAGCCTGCCAGCCAGTCAGCCATGTTTGATCGGTGGCTTCTGGAACTCCGCCGATGCCAACGGCGACTGTAATATAATCGGCAGCGATGTTACCAAGCTGGTTGCCTATTTCCGCGGCCAGGGAGATGTTCAATACTGCCCGGAATACCCGCCGATGTGGCTAAGCCCGGATGACCTTCCGTTGGAAGCCCCCGAGGCTTGGCCTGGGTGCGAGTGATGTATATATTCAATTTTCAGTATAATGTAAAAATAATACTTAGCGTGCGCAGAACTTGTCGATCTTGAATCGGCGCGTTCAACACCGAGGCTCATATCGACGCCGCGATCAACGCGGTTGCCGAGATTGTAGCTTTTGTGAAGGAATGGGCGCTGAAGACAAAGTAGCATCCGGCAATGACTTTTCTATTTGAAAAATAATATCCACATTAACTTTTCTACTTGACAAAAGATTTGGATAATACTAAATTTATAACTAAGTAGTACGTTTTACCTTTATTAGTGTTTTTAATATCTTGATAACCAAAAACGAGTAGTTTATTTAAAGAAGGAGGTCGGAGAGTGGCTAATTTGATTAAAACTTTCGTTTTGATGGTAGTTCTGGTCTTTCTCGCATCACCTGTAGGCGCATTAAATGAAGTCTGGACTTACACCGATGAGGGTGATCCGTTGCCCCCATCTCGATCGGGTCATTCCGCGATTAATGATCTTGCCGGAGATAGGATGATTATCTTTGGTGGAATGGCGGATACTTATGGCATCGAACGTGATGACATGTGGGCGATGGATAATAACACTTTCGTATGGAGTGAACTGGAAGCAAGCAACGATGGTCCCGTGGGTTTAAGGGATCATGCCGCGATTTACGATCCGGTCAACAATAGCATGATCTTTTTTGGCGGTGTATATAATTCAGGTGCTATCACCGATGATGTTTGGATTTTGGATCTCGGAACTTTAGTCTGGACTCAGCAAATAGCCGATACCGAGACCTGGCCCATACCGAGGTTCAATTGTTATGGAGTTTACTCGCAGAACACTAATGAGATGGTAGTATTCGGCGGGCGTAATTTGAGTTCCAGATTAGATGATTTATGGGCGCTTGATTTAACTACATACACCTGGAGGCAAATCCCCTACCTGCCGCTCTGGCCTTCTCCTCGAGAAGGCGCTCCGATGGTCATGATTGGTCCGGATGATTTTCTCATGTTTGGCGGTTATGACCCGGCTGTTTCACATTACAATGATATCTGGACATTCGATCTGGCTTTAAATCAATGGACAGAGTACGATCCCCCTGATCCTTTGCCTGAAGGGCGAAGACGTTGTTCTTTGGCCTACGATACAGTCAACAATCGTGTTTTGATCCATGGCGGTACACCTCTTGATTATCTTGGTGCTTTTGAAGATCTTTGGCAGTTCGACCTGAACACGGATAGCTATACTGAATTAACGCCAACCGGAGATATTCCCGCCGGTCGAGGTTATCATTCAATAGTCGAGAGTTTCGGCGGCCACAAGATAGCCATTTTCGCCGGTGGAGATTACGGCCCGGGTGATATTTTCAACGATACCTATTTTCTGGATTGGGAAGAGGTAGGCAGCGAAGTCTGGACTTTTTGCGATACGGGCGATCCCAAACCCCCGGTACGATCCGGTCATTCCGCGATTCATGATGTTGTGGGAGAAAGAATGGTTATTTTCGGGGGAATGGCGATTACATATGGCAAAGAGCTGGATGATATGTGGGCTATGGATGAAAATACCTTAATATGGGACGAGCTGATAGCAAGCAACGATGGTCCGGAGGGATTGAGGGATCATGCCGCGATTTACAATCCGCTTACCAATAGCATGATATTATTTGGCGGCGTATATGATTCGGGTGATATTACCAATGATGTTTGGATTTTAGATCTCGCAACTTTAGTCTGGACACAACAAGTGCCCGATGCCTCGCCCTGGCCCATACCGAGATTTAATTGTTACGGGGTTTATTCGCAGAACACAAGTGAGATGGTGGTTTTTGGCGGGCGCGATATGTATACCAGATTAAATGATTTATGGGCGCTTGATTTAAATACATTCATTTGGAGGGAAATCCCCAATAGCGGGCCCTGGCCTTCTCCTCGGGAAGGCGCTCCGATGGTTTCAATTGATCCAGAT
>JAAEQD010000312.1 GCA_024231855.1 Candidatus Zixiibacteriota bacterium | reverse complement strand
GGCAATGTCATTAAGTTAAGCCGTAGGCTTATAACAAGTATAGTATGTTTGCTGATTGCGTACGACTTTTTTTCTAGGATTTGATCGGTTAGGGCGGATCGGCTCCACCGTTTTCTGAAATAGCAGGAATAGATTTCGCAAAAGCCGGTGAGGGCGGCTCCGTTGAAATATAAGGATGATGGTGTTTTTCAAACAAGAGAGAGCATAGGTGAAATTGATTTGATAGCGATATGGTTGATCATTGGATTCATCCTTGTCGATTTGTGCTTGAACTGGACGGATCAAAACCGCTGTCAAATTCATCGAAAATATTTTAGCGTAAAAATCTTGATAAATAGACTCGACCGATTTTCCTGAGAAATTTTCTATTTCGAGGCGTGATTTCATTGTCTTGTAATTTTCTTCGATTCCCCATCTTTGGTGATAGAGGTCTCGAAACAAGGCATGGGGATATTGTTTAGTATCAAGCAGGGACGTCATTAGAATTGTATCCTCCGCGCCAGGGATAGAAATACGAACAAGGCGTACGCGAATCGGTGTGAGAGGGAGTCCGTAGGCGAGACATTTTTTTCGGGATTCATAAGTTGGATTAATAGTGACAATCTGTTCTTTTTTCCCGGACTGGTAAAACCGGCGCACCTCGCTCCAAGACGTAACCGAAACCCGGGCGCAGAACTGCACGGATTCAGAGAGGATCCAAGAGAAAAACCAGAAGGCTGGATAGCCTCGATCCAGAATCAGGAGATCGTTTGGCATAATATAGGAGCCGTGTTGCATAGCCAATTCCCGTTCATCGATCCGGTAGGGATTAAGGGCCGCATGTATGCTCAGGCGATTGAGCACATCATAAATTTGAGATGCCTGCGCCATAGGACGAGGAGCATCAGTCGCATTAGGTTGAGTGTCAAAATGCTTGATGACTTTTGGCGTTTTAGGAAGTCGAAGAGTAGTACCATCGATGGCCAGCAAACGGAATCCGTTCCAAGTCTTCATGGTGGAATTGTTTTCCACGAATGAAATCAAGTGCTGATTGAGTTCGGTGAATGCGTCATGATGTATTTTGTTTCGGGCTTGTACAAACGCGCTTTTGGTGACTTCACTAATAGGCGTTAACGCGCCATTAAGAGTCTGGAAGAAGGAATCCAATTCGGATTGAAGAGAGCGTTTGATGAAATTGATCAGAAAAATAATTAATGTGGGAAAAGGTAATTTACGATCTCGTGTAAAATATTCAGGCGCGGTTTTATGACGATTGATAAAAGATGAAGAAACTACGATTTTTTTTAAGTGATTGCACAAGTTGGCACAAAATTTACGCGGGATCCGTGCCAAGTTTATCGAGCGAAATAGAAATATTTTTCATCATAATCATCCTTTAGTAACGATATAGATTATGCGCACTACAATACGTATTATAACACATAAAACCTGGAATATCAATATGTTAAACAACGGTATTCCTTAACTTAATGACATTGCCAGCGCTCCCCGGACAGAAGGTTTTTGCCGCTTGATTGATGGCACGGTAATCCATGTCTCAGGCGCTCAAAACGTCGCTGGCGACGCAATGCAAAAAACCTTCTGGATAAATGAAGATGAAGTCACATTCAACGCCGCCGGCCTTGCGGCTATCCGACTGGATCATAATGGGAAACTGGATGCCCTGGCGGCTGGATCATTAAAGAACATAAAACTCAATCAATTCGAAATT
>JAAEQD010000311.1 GCA_024231855.1 Candidatus Zixiibacteriota bacterium | reverse complement strand
GGCAATGTCTATAACGGCAGACTCTCGGCTTTATACGCCAACTGCGCCCTGTTTGTGCTGCCATCTTCGGTTGAGGGTTTACCTATTGTCTTAATTGAGGCGATGAAACATAAAGCTCCGGCCCTGGCCTCCGATATCCCGGAGAATATGGAAATCCTCGATGGTGACCATCATAGTCGGCAACTTGGTTTAAGCTTTAATAATAAAGATTTTGACTCTTTATTGAGAATGATCAGATTCGGCCTGAGTCATCCCCAACGTTTGAAACGACTGGCGGAGAACGCCTGTGATTATGTCAACAAAGAATACAATTGGCAACCGATAGTGAAAAAGACCGAACAGGTGTACCTGCAAGCGCTGGATTTGCTGTAGCGGCAAAAACTCTTACCTAAACTGTCATTCCCGTGAAAATCCATTGGATCTTGACGACGGGAATCTCTCAGCCTATTTCGGGAGATCCCCGATCAAGCCGGGGATGACGGCTCGAGCGTATATCGATACGCCCTTACGAAAAATCATCCTGTCATTGCGAGGGAGCCCATTTGGGCGACAGCGGCAGGACGAAGTCCTTTGCTCATCTGTATGTTTGATTGTTCAGGTAATTCCAAGATTATTCAGTATGCAAGCATCCAGATTGCTTCGCTTCACTCGCAAAGACGCATCCCTTCCCATCCCAATGATGTTCGGTCAGGTCGTCCGGTAGGGAGACCCGACCGTCATGTCACGCCATTCGGCTACGACATGACGGAACGTATTACTATCCCCTATACAAACAATATAGTTAACAAAGGCGATTTGGCAAGGGGAATTCAGATGCGTAGGGATAGATCACTGATCTGTCCGCCTCCCCCCAATCCATCACACGGACAGGGCAGTGCCCTGTCCCTACAAATAAAATCGCCGTGTAGTGACAAGCCATTGGCCAGTCTTAGCCCGTCGAATCCCTGCCGCAGACAGCCCATATGGGCTGTCACTACAATTAACGTAACACTGATAATGCCGGGCAATCAATATGCTAATCCATACGCGTAAAAAAAGCCCCGCGTCAAGCGGGGCTTCTTCGGGTCGGGAGCGAGATTTTCCGACCCGTTCAAACGGTTTAAAACATCACATTAACCAGGCGCAATCCGGCTAATCATTATTAATAATCCGTCAATATTTTTATCAATACCTTAATTGATTATAATGGCTATTCCAATAAGTGCTATCACTACGATAATACCAATACTATGAAAAAGAATATCTTTCACCGCTCATGCTCCTTACTTCATTAAGACAGATTCACGTTTTCAAACGTAAAAAAGGCGGGGATTGTTCCGAAATGATTTAATTATAAGTGAAAAATCATAATACAGTTATTAAAAATAGACGAGCCGGCCTATTCGATTCGACATAAGAAGCCGCCCAGATAGTCGGCCTCGGGGAATGTCGCCAGACGGGGATGATCCGGGCCCTGATGAAAATCATCGATTATCTGTACCTGCTTGTCGGTATCGACCGCCGCCCAGAACAGCACCGTTTTCAGCGTCTCGTTATCGACCGCGCCGGAACAGGAGAATGTGGCTAACAGACCACCGGGCTTTAAGATACTCATCGCCAGCATATTGATATCTTTATAACCGGCCAGAGCTTTCTTTAGCTGCGATTTCGATTTAGCGAATTTGGGCGGATCGAGGATAATCATATTAAAGCGGCGATTCGTATCCCTGTATTGACGTAATATATCGAACACATCCGCCTTGACCAAATCGGTCTTGCCAATTTCGAGATTATTTAACTCGATATTCCGGCCGGCCAATTCGAGACAATCGGCGGATGAGTCAACCATCGTGACAGATTTTGCCTTCGACCTTAAAGCGTAAACCGAAAACGCCCCGGTATGGCAGAAACAATCGAGAATATGCAGACCGCTGGCGTAACCGGTTGTTTTCAGACGGTTCATTCGTTGATCGAGATAGAATCCGGTCTTCTGACCGCCTGTGATATCGGCATAGAATTTCAGACCGTTCTCAGCGATTACCAGAGGTAATGGTGGTTTATCACCGCAGAGTACACCGGTACTGGATGCCAGGCCCTCGATTTTGCGGATATCAGCATCGCTTCTCTCGTAAATACCCGATGGCTTCAACTGCTCGGTCAACGCTTCTACAATAGTTTGCTTGACTCTGACGATACCGGCTGTCAGTGATTGAAGCACGAGGAAGTCGGCGTACCTATCGACAATCAGGCCGGGAAGGCCATCGGATTCACTGAAAATCAACCTGTAGGAATCGGTCGTGTCGTCATCAGCTAAACTTCGGCGACGGGCAATCGAGTAGGCGATTTTGTTATGCCACCAGGCCTCATCGATTTCGGCGTTTTCGGTCCAGTCCAGAAGCCTTACTTGTATCTGCGGTTTCGAATTATAATAGCCATAAGCCAGAAAACGCTTCTCCCTATCACACACCCTGACTATTTCGCCCGGCTGGGGTTTGCCCTCTGCTTTGCCAATTGCCCCTGAGAACAGCCAGGGATGGTAATTTGCGACCGATTTTTCACGCCCTTTTTTCAGGATAATATTATTCATCTGATTCCAGTACCTTATAATCGAAAAACTCACCCTTAACTTTCATCCTGATATCAACGATACCGAAAAGTACTTTCACCCGCCCCAGCATATACATCGTTTCGGTCACGTACAAGCCATTGTCAAGCTTCTCGAATCTGAAACGCATGGCCAATTCGTTGAGCTTCTCGGGACGGGGTACCATGAAATCCATCTTATTTATCAGGTAGCTTTCTTTATCGATATAGTATTTACCGTCGATTAATCCTTTATCAGGTTTTTCCATGCGGGGAGCTATCGCCACGACAAATTCATTGTCGGTTATTTCAAACAGCTCGTAAACATAATTAGGGCTGTCGACCGTCATATCATCGAGCATTTCCCAGAGCGATCTATCTTTCCGGCGTTTTCTTTCCTCGGCGCAGGTGGCGTAAATAGTTTCACGATTGAGTTCGGTGTCGCCTTGTTTGGACACCACCGCCATGACAGTATCGACTTTCTCATACTCGCCTTTATCATTCACCTTACCGTTGATAAATCTTTCGGTATGCTCGATTACAAGGTCGGCGTTATGTTTTTTTTCTGTTTCAAGCGCCTGACGGGTGCGATTCAATATTTCTTCAAGGGAGATCGCTTGCACCGGGCTTACGGTTCCGAAAGCGAAACAAATCAAAATGACGACTGAGAATCTGTTCACTATTGCCCCTTGCTGTAACCTTCGGGTATTTCAAACTGACTATCATCAATAGCCGTTTCTTCGATACTGGTAACCTCGTTGGTTACCGAAAACATCGTCTTCAGACCGCCCTGATCATCTTTTTTGCCCATCATACCGCTCAGCATATCTTTCATACCGGCCGGGATATTCTCATCATCCAGATTGGCATTGCCTCCACCCATGCCGCCCTTATCCTGATTACCCTCTACCAGGATCACGGTCTTGATCGGGTAGCCGCCTGACTCATCCAGCTTCTTGAACATCTCGCCGAACTGATCTCCGTACATACCGTAAAACGCCTCGGCGCCCTTCTGGTTAGTCATCATCTCGGTGCCGGTGGCCGAAGCCATAGACTTGTAGTAAGAGGTCAACTCGTCCTTGCCGGGCACATCCACGGCGTACCAGTATTCGAAAGTCAACTGCATCTTCTCGTCGGGATTCTTAACGCCCACGCCGGTGGCTTTGCCGGTTAAGTTCTTGCATTTGAAACCGTTGATATCGACTTCATCATCGGATGAAGTCACCTCGACAGTCCAGTCGTATTCGGCCTCATCGCCCATACCCATACCGGGGCCGCCTTGTTCGTATGACTTATCGCCGCCCATCATATCCTTAATCGCCGACAGGTTAGTTTCGGTGTACGCTTTCGTCCTGCTATCGAGATTCCATTTGACTCCCATATCGACACGGGTGATTTCGTAGACATCGGTACCGCCGGCATCCCCCATCATCCCAGCCATGCCGCCGCCCATCTTCATCTTGCTCATGTTACAGCTTTTATCGCCTTTGATATATTCGGTGCCGTCAACATTGATTTTCATCATCCCCATCATATCGCTGGATGTTTGCTGTTTTACTATGACATCGGCGCTAGCGAAAGCAGTCAGGCTAAAGACCATGGCCGCTATCAGAAAATAATTTACGCTCTTCATGTTTCCTCCCTGGTTGTTTTAAATATTGTCAACTGAATAATTATCATATATTCGATCATTCCCCGGGCGGATTATAATCCGGTCGGGTATATGTTTCCTTCGTGCCTTTAGTAAAACCTTCGGGTATTTCGAACCAATTGTCATCGATAGGAGTTTCCTCGATACTCAAAATTTCGAAGGTTAATGAATACATTGTTTTCAATTCATCGGCTGATTTCTGATCATTTTCCAGCAATTTGTCCAGCATTTCTTTCATAGCGGCGGGGATATTTTGATTATCCGGGTCGTCATCAGAGCCGCCCATACCTAATCTATCTTGACTGTTTTCCATCATCATCATGGTTTTTATCGGATAACCGCCGGTCTCTTCCAGCATCTTAAACATCTCATCGAACTTATCGCCAAACATACCGTAGAAATCTCCTGAGTTTTTTTGATTGTGTATCAATCTGGTTCCGGTCGCTTCGGCCATAATTTTATGGTAAGAGTTCAACTCATCTTTGCCCGGTATTTCGTCGGCATACCAGCATTCGTATATCATTCGCGTTTTGTTATCGGGATTTTCCTTACTTATGCCGCTTGCCTTGCCGGTGATATTCTTGCACTTGAAACCGTTGATATCGACTTCATCCTCAGAGCAGGTCATCTCGAAATGCCAATCATATTCATCGCTCTCTCCAGAGGTATTCCCGTGGCCGCTTTGCTCGTATCGCCTATCGAGGCCCATTATTTTATACAACTCCGATAAACCCGTCTCGGTGTATTCCTTCATAGGAGCTTCGAATTCCCAAACAACATTTTTATCGAATCGAAATATCTTAAATATATCGATACCATCCTCGCCACCCATCAGGCCTCCCAGGGGGCCGTCCCAGATCATTTTGCCGTATTCGCAACTTTTATCGTTTTCAATATACTCGATAAGATAAGTGGTCACTGGTGAACCCATCATGCTGGCTAATGATTTCTGCTTGACTATGACATCGGCGAAGGTGACTGTGGCCAGGTTATAAAGAATCGCTATTGCCAGATATAATATTGCTCTATTCATATTTAATCCCTTTAGCTATTTATTAAGATCCGGCGTGAAAGCCTTTTTTAAGTCATCGATTTCCAGGAAATCAGATGGTATAATGAAAAGGCTGTTATCAATATCCTTTTTTTCGATACTAATAGCTTCCATAGTCATATCCATAAATAGAGACATTCCATCCTCGGATATTGCCGGCGCTCCGTAGATATTTTCAAACATTTCATAGGATTGCCAGGTAGTGCTATCATTTTCGTCATATCCCATCAGCTTTTTAAATGATAAGACGTCCCCGGAAGTTTCAAGTTTCAATTTTGATCTCATTCCAAGAGAACCTTTTGGTATTAATTCTTCCATAAAGGCTATCAATTGTTCTCCGAAAAGAGGCATAAATTTCGATAAGTCATTAAGAAAATTCTGTTGATCAATTCCCGTAATTTCTTCAAATTTCATGTTAATTTCGTATAGTTCCCTCGTTAAAGGTGAATCAGGCAGTAAACAAGCTTCTACCGTCATTCTTATTTTATCATCCGGAATTTTTTTATTTACCCCTTCAAGGATTCCCTGTTTATTATGGCATTCTCTGCCTGAGATAGTTTCATCATCAACAGCGGAAATATCTGATTTCCAGGTGAAATCATCCGGGCTGCCAAACATCCCCACAAGTTGAGGAGGCAATTCGGGCGACATATCCGCAAAAAATTCCTCCAACTCCGAATATGCTATTTTAGTGTAACCAGCCTTATCAGGCAATACAAAATAGGCGTAGGCGTCGTTGAAATCGCATATAAAATACATCCTCATTACCGGCATTTCCATGCCCTCAGGCATACTTCGTGATTCCATACTCATGGATGTTTTCATGTCAACCCGGATTTTCTCAAGGGAATAATACATAATTAGTTCGGTATCCATGTTCATTGCCATATTCGTCTTCATGCGAATATCAAAATCTATTACATGTCCGGCAAATGATATCGAGATTAATGCTACAACTATGATCATGACAAACAGGGATTTTTTAAGCATCGCTTCCTCCGATTAAGTGAACTTATAAGTTTACTCTAATATAGCATTTTGACTCCCTGTGAGCAATTTCTATTTGACCTGATCCCAATATGCGTTATAATTGATACAATAACATAAAAAGAAGGTGATAATGGCTGACTTCAATAAGATAAATCAAGATTTCCTGAATCTACTGAAGCAAATTATCGGCGATAAATATGTCCTAACTGACAAGTTCGATATCGAGCCTTACTCGCATGATGAAACCGAAGATTTGGTGTATTACCCCGAGGTGGCGGTCAAGCCGCAAACCACCGATGAGGTCTCGGCCATACTTAAGCTTTGCTACGATAACAATATCCCGATTACCCCGCGTGGCGGCGGTACAGGGCTTTCCGGTGGGGCCTTGCCGGTGCATGGCGGCGTAGTGTTATCGCTTGAACGGCTGAACAGGATTATCGAAATCGATACCGACAACATGATGGCGGTTGTCGAACCGGGCGTTATCACCAGCGTCTTTCAGGACAAGCTCGAGGAGATGGGACTGTTTTACCCGGTCGATCCGGCCTCGCGCGAATCGTGCCTGTTGGGCGGTAATATCGCCGAGAACTCCGGCGGGCCAAGAGCAGTCAAGTATGGCGTGACCAAGGATTATGTCTACGGCCTCAAAGCCGTCCTGCCCGATGGCCGTGTCTTTTCATCCGGCGGTAAGCTTCTGAAGAATGTGAGCGGTTATAATTTAACTCAGCTACTTGTCGGCTCGGAGGGCACACTGGCGGTAGTCACCGAGATCACGTTTAAGATATTGGCCAAGCCGAAACATCGACAGACAATGCTGATTCCATTCAACTCCCTAAACGCCGCCGCCACCACGCTGACAGAGATATTCAAAGCCCGAATCGTCCCCTCGGCGGCGGAGTTTATCGAGCAGGCGGCTATTAAGGCGGCCGAGGACAAATTCGAACGCAAGTTCCCTTACTCCGATTCGGCGGCGCTGCTGCTTCTGGAAATAGACGGCAATTACCCGGAAATACTCGAAGCCCAGGCCGAACGTATCGGCGAGATCTGCCTTGCGGGTAACGCCGTGGATGTCTTCGTAGCCGACAGCCCCGACAAGCAGGCCGAACTCTGGGATACCCGCCGCAAGATCGGCGAGGCGGTCAAATCGATCGCGCCGTACAAGGAGGAGGATACAGTTGTACCCCGCGCCCAGTTGCCGGCGTTGGTCGAGAAGATTAAACAGATCACCGCCAAACACGATATCACCGCTATCAGCTATGGGCACGCCGGAGACGGCAATATCCATTGCAATATCATCAAGAAGGATATCACCGACGAACGATGGGAAAACGAGCTGCCCGATATGATAGCCGAGCTATTCACCGAGGTGGTCAAACTAGGCGGCACGATCTCCGGCGAACACGGCATAGGCCTGGTCCAGAAACGCTACCTGCCTATAGCGCTCTCCGAAACCGAACTCGACTTGATGCGGCAGATCAAACATGTGTTTGATCCGAAGGGGGTGTTGAACCCGGGGAAGCTGCTGGTGTAAAGGAAGGATATAATTACTAAGGTACCCCACCCATCGGGTGAACCAAATCTAATAAATTACCGCATACTATGAGATAACGAAAGCTTATACGAAAGATCAAAGCGATTCTCGTATTCAAGTGCAAATCCCAGGCGAAGCCATTCAGGACCGATACTTAAACTTATAGGCCAATCGTCATCATCGTAAAGTTCATTTACCCGAAAACCGGTACGAAGCTGAATTAAATTTATAAATGATGCTTCAAAACCGTAACGCCAGGTTGTTCTATTTATATCCCGGTTTCTATAACCCCTGATATCGATTAAAAACCTCGTGAGATCCAGAGTAGCCTGCAAACTGATATATCTCATGTTAATAATTTGATAACCCGAGCTTATACGCAATCTTGTCGGCAGAGAGAGCTTATATTCATTTCCAAAATAGGATATTCCGGGACCCAGATTTGCTACCGAAATTCCAAGAGATAAACCCTCATAATTGCCGCCGGTATTTGATTCTCCCGATAACGGTTCGCTATTAAGGATTGTTAACTGCCGGAGAATGTTCCTTATGCCAAAACCAAAGTCGAATGCAATCGTTTTAGCGTCCCGTTCCCAGAATTCCTCATCCGATTGGAACCAATGATTACTATATATATATTTAACGCCCAATCCAAAACAAAACGTAGGATTTATTTCATAGGCCATGTTTATACTTATAGCTATATCTTTATTGGTTGTTTTTAGCTCTCTACGAGGATAATCCCAATTACCTCCAGGTTCGCTATAATAGTGTCCATGTTTTTCACAATTAAATCCAATACTCCAATACCCCCATTTTTTCATATTCTTGGCCATATAACAATGTACGAGTGGGATTTTATTGAACCGAATATTGCGATAGCCGATGGTACTAATTTCTGCCGCTATGTTATTTACCGTAACCAGATTTGCCGGATTATAGAATGAAGAGCCAGCCCCCCGAGCAAAGACTCCTCCGCCATCGACCAAACCGTTGCCGCGAGCGTCCGGGGTCTCAATTAAGAAATCACTGTAAAAGTTATAGTTATAGTCATTTTCATGGGCACTTACGTTATTGGGTGATGCTGATAAGAATAGGAGTGTAATTAAGAAAAATATTACGGTAGAATAATTACTTAGTTTGTTGCAAAGGTGATTTATCATAATGATGTCCTTTTAGTTTAGCCCCGTTAATTATTAAGAAATTCACGGCAGCATCGATAAGTTGATCTTGAGCTTATAACAATCTCGCTATCAATAAGAAAATATAAATTGTCTGATATTGCAACAGAAATTCAATAGTTCAGTTTATACCTCATCTATCCGGTAGGAAAATCCCAATCATACTCACCCTACTGGTGAGGTACCCCTTCCGCGCCCCGCCCCTGGATCCCCGTTTTCACGGGGATGACATTGATATAGAACGTTCTAGGGCAGCTGTGCTGTAGGGGTCGTAGCTTGTCTCGACCCGGCGGCTGGGAGGACCGGGTGCCCCATCCCCGTTACTGCGGGGTGGGTTAGTTCCCTGCGCCGTCAGGAATCCTTTCCTGACGGAATACACCGCATGGTACCCTATCATGTACCCCACCCATCGGGTGGGCAAAATAAACCATCCAGCCAAATCCAAACCATGCTCACTTGACTCAAGAGGCCCCTGAACAATAATCGATATTCTTATACATATATTTAAATATTACTTAAATAATTTTAAATAATAATTAAATAATTTACTTGATTGTTTAAAATCATTATATATATTAATTCTATGGCTATTCAAATAAATCTGGATATGATGTTGGTGAAAAGGAAGATGTCGCTGACTGAACTATCGAAACGGGTGGGTCTTTCGCTGACCGCGCTTTCATTATTCAAAACCGGCAAACTCAAGGGCCTCCGTTTCGTTTCTCTCAACGCGATCTGCCAGGTGCTCGATTGCCAGCCGGGCGATATCCTGGAACATATTCCCGATGAAACCAAAGCCTAACGAAGGAGAAAGTCGTATGAACGATTTATCGGAACCTTTGCCGATGTATAGCAATCGCTACGCGTTGGCCGGATGGCTGGCTATTGCCTCGGCCCTGCTTTTTTTCCCCGAGCTGGGCGCGGCCTTTTTCTTAGATCGCCTGTCTCGCTATATACCCGAAATTCAGATACTGACCGTTCTGCTTAAAGCCGCGGGTCTGGCTATTGGCGTTTATATACTGTATATTTTTCGTC
>JAAEQD010000310.1 GCA_024231855.1 Candidatus Zixiibacteriota bacterium | reverse complement strand
TTCGAAAAGGCAATTAAGTATGCTATCGATTTCCATCAGAAGCTGGCGCATGAGTATGGCGACCGGATTATGCCTATCGGATATGCGGCTCCCGGGATATTCGAAAATTGTTGGCAGCCGATCGGGTTTGTGGAGTTTACGAAACTGATATTTCAGAAGCCGGATTTCGTGAAGAAAGTTATCGATTTTTACACGGACTTCTATTTGAGGTATCTGGAAGGGGTAATGCAGTCGGGTATTGAGGTGGTTTTGGGCGGTGATGACCTGGCTCAGAAAACCGGACCGATGCTGCGACCGGAAATGTTTGAAAATCTTTACGGCGAAAGCTACCGTCGTGTTGCCGAAACAATACATCAACAGAATAAGAAACTTATCTTCCATTCTTGCGGCAATATATATCAGTTATTGGATAAGTTCGTTGAATGGGGATTTGATGGAATTATTACCATGGAACCCACGGCGGGTATGGAGCTTGGGAAGGTTCGGGAGCAGGTAGGGCACGAACTGGTA
>JAAEQD010000309.1 GCA_024231855.1 Candidatus Zixiibacteriota bacterium | reverse complement strand
TAATAACCGGTTTCGAAAGGATTTTGCATATCGGAGATATCGATAATTTTAAATTTGATATTCTCTTTTACGTAGGCATAATCGCCACGTACTATAACATCCTTATCCAATCCATAACGGCTGTAAACATGAGTTTCGACCGGTTCTTGCGGTATTGAGACATCCACCATGCGAAGGCCATGAGCGAAATCCGCCATATAGGCGATATCATCAACGACCATGAAATTAATTAAATCCTCGGGAGGATAATAAATGCCCATTGTTTGAGGAGAAACCGGATTGGATATATCAATTACGGCTAGCGGGCAATCGGGATCGCCATATGTCATATAAACGTAATTATCAACTACCTCGATACGAAACGCCCAAACCAAAGAATCCACGCTGGCTACCACTTCATGCGTCGTCAGATCGAACACTTCCATACCATTCCAGCCCGAGGCCATATAGGCGTAATTTCCCTGAACATCTATGCCATTAACATAATTATAGCCCACGGGTTGATATGTATAGAGAATTTCGGGCGAACTAGAATCGGTAATATCAAGCACCACCAGGCCGGGAGTATGTGAACCGACATACGCGATATTATCGCGGATTTCTATCGCATTTGCCCAGCTAATATCCACAGAATCCCAGAGCGTTTGCGGCTGGTATATATCGCTTATGTCCAGAATTGTCACACCGCCGCTATGGCAGATAAACGCCGTATTGCCTTCAATCTCAATCTCATTGATAAAATCGCACTCGGAATCATTATACACTTCCGATGGGTTTTCCGGATCGGAAATATCGATTATATACAACCCTTGCTGGCCGGTACCTAAAAAAGCGTAATTCCCATCTACCGTTATCGAAATAGCCGCCTCCACAACATACTGGCCGAGATCATAGATAGCATCAAAATTACTTACATTGATTATCCGCAGGCCATCATCATCGCAGGCAAGGTATGCCAGTTCACCATCGATATAAACATCATCGACGCCGCCAAGCCAATTGTGATAATACTGATTAATAGTATTTATCGTGCCTTCAACCTGGGCGTTGGTCGAACTGGAAAACAAGAGCAGAAAAGAGAGTAGGACTATTGATGCTTTAACCTTGATGTTCATGTTATCCTCCATTCCTTCCGAGATTGATAAAATCAATCATACATAAATTGATACTACTGCTTTGGTTTGATTCTCTTGTCTCAGAAAGCGTACTTTGGATTACTACTGCTATTACTCTACTAGATTATAGCAGATTTCGGAACTTGGCGCAAGCTAATTTTGACTATTTTTTAAGCTAACTGCACGCGACCCGCTTATATAACTAACTGTCAAATTCCGCTTCCCCGCAATTTGACGGAATTCAAACTGGCTAACGAAATTTAATTCTCCAAATTATTTCATTATTTCAGTAACGTGACCGGCATCTTCTCCGTCGTGTCGCCGGTCCGGGCTTGAATGTAATATCTACCAGAGGCGACCTTCTGACCATCCCTACCGGCACCCTTCCAAATCAAGCTATGAGTTCCGGCCTCGAATTTGCGATTAGCAAGGGTGGACACATTCTGACCTAGCAAATCGAAAACCGTAAGCGTCACATGACCGGCCCTGGGCATCTCGAATTGAATCCTGGTTGAAGCATTGAACGGATTGGGGTAATTTGGTAATAATGAGAACGCGCTTGGAATCGACGGTTCAGCGTCTTCTATACCAACGAAAGCATCCGAGCAATCGTAGAAACCGAGGTTGTCTAAATCAGCCACAATGGCGATTTCACCCATGGCGGCCACGCCCCCGGAACTACCCGGCGTGCGATAATAGCCTACTTGTTGAGGGTCTGTGCAGTCGGTAACATCGTAAACATACAGGCCAAAATGCGAGGGTGTTATGTAAGCGTACTTATTGTAAACGTCTATTCCTTTTATATAGTCTACGGAGGGGGCAAATATATTAACCTCGGCCAAAGGTTCCCACTGATCGAAACTGGTGGCATCGAACGTATATAAATCTCGATCGGTGACGGCATACAAGATACCCTCGGACACAACCATATCATTAATATTGCGCTCGATTTCGTAGCCGCAAACGACTGACGGTGAGAGAGGATCGGCGAGATCTAGCACCGTGAATGATAAATCCAAATAGGCGCTACGCACAAATAAGTAATGATCGTGAATCATGAGACGAGAATTATTAATAATATCACATTCGTAGTATCCGGCATCCTGTATATTCGTCGGATCGGATAGATCGAGTATTCGTATACCTAGATGTTCTCCCATGTAACCATAATTGCCATACACCTCCATCCGGTAATGCGATTCACTGCTATCCGGCGCGGTATAAGCACCAAGTTCAATCGGCGCGTCTGGATTGGCAAGATCAACTACGGACAAGCAATTATATCTACGCTGGGTCAAATATCCAACATCTCCGACAACTTTCAGATCGTTGTAACCCCAATTCGATTCGTAAAATCCTAACTCGACCGGATTTTGAAGATCGGTAATATCGATTACTTTAAGCTTGAAATACTCTCGCACATAGGCATAATTACCGGAAATCGTAACATCCAGATCATGGCCGTAACGGCTATAGATTTCAGTTTCATGCGGATTGTATGGATCGGAAATATCCACCAGCCTGAGACCATGATTATAATCCGCGACATAGGCGATATCGCCAACGATTTGATAACTATATATTAGCAGAGGCGGGTAATATATAGACGTAGTCTGCGGTGAGAGCGGATCGGAGATATCGATAATCGCCAATGGACAGTCCGGATCGCCGTAAAGCATGTAAGCAAAGCCATCGACAACATCCACATCAAAAGCGTAATCAAATGAATCAATTTGAGCAACCATCTCCATCGTTGTCAAATCAACAACCTGGAAACCGTCCCAGCCGCATGACAAGTACGCGTAATTACCTGAAACAGAAGCGCCGGTGACATATTCACCCGATGTCAAATAATAAGTGTTAACCACTTGGGGCGATGTGACATCGGTGATATCGATCTCATACATCCCCTGGGAATTACAGGCGGCATAAGCTAAATTACCATGAATTTCGATATCAGTTGTTTCGTAGATATCAGTTGAATGCCATAAAACCTGGGGTGATTCGGGATTGCTTACATCAACAATCGCCAAGCCTTGGCGAGACGCGATAAAAGCATAATCGCCAACAATTGTTATTGCGTTTATATAATCGTTAAGCTCGATTGTAGTTACCACCTGTGGCGATTCGGGATTGGAAACATCAATTACATTTATTCCGCTGGCGGTACAGTACAAATAAGCGTAGTCTCCCGATACGGCAATTTCCTTCGCGTTATCAATCAATAGCCGACCGACATCGTAAAACTCGCCGGGTTCGCCGATATTTACGATTCGCAAACCATCGGTTAGGCAGGCCAGATAGGCGTAATCGCCCTGCACGCAAACATTGAAGATACCATCCTGCCAATTGTGATAGTACTGATTTATACAACTGACATTGTGAGCATCCTGAGCATTAGTTGAAATTGAAAACAAGAGCAGAAAAGAGAACAGGACCAAAGACACATTACGCTTGTTGTTCATGTTATCCTCCATTCTTTCCGAGATTGATAAAATCAACCACACAAAAATTAATACAATTGCTTCAGTTTGATTCTCTAGTCTCAGAAAGCGTACTTTGGACTGGGGCCGTTAGAACCCTATTGAATTATAGCTGATTTGAATAAACACGTCAAGGGAAATCTGACTTTTTTAAAACCAATTTTTCTACGACCTGCTTAAGTAGCTGGCTGTCAAATAACGCTTTGCACGATTTGACGGATTATAATGAATTCACATAGCTACTACTAAACTATTAAAATTAAAATAATAAAAATACTTGACAGCAATATCCCATCTGTTTATCATTCTTTTTTGCAGCAAAGGGGTTTAATTAGTGAGTGCGAATAATCATCATAATACTTATGTAAATGTAATTTCAAAATTTAGAATTACTGAACGTAATTATGCGGTCATCTGGTTATGCATAAAGAAGTAATGTAAAATATTATATTAGGCGTCCAATCATAAACAAAAGGGAGAAGTAATGATTAAACCAATTAGTTCGTATGAAGTGAAGATGTCTACCCATCCTCAATTCAATGAATGGGTGGCAAATATTCTGTTAAGAAAGGACAACGCTATAGTTGTGGATGTCCGATTTGTAGAAAATCCTGATCTCTTAGCTCAGTATGGTTCAATCAACGAAGACGCGATTTCATTTGTCTATATTGGTATGAATCGTTTTACTGATTTTCATCACATTCTTCAAACAGAGAAACCCTTGTTCGTACAGTTAGTGCCTGCTTCCGGGAGCAATCCTGCTAGAATATTACTCACTACGGGCGCGGAACCTGTTGGTGAACAAGAACCCCGTTCACTTTTTAGGATATTACGGTAACGACCTCTATAGCAAGACAAGGGACAGTTGGGATAACTAAGACGTTTTCTCGATAGACAACCAGCGGTTATGTAAAAACTTGGCTTATTAACCATTTATCCGGTAGTCTTCCGGCTCTACCAATTATCCCCCAGACCGCGGAACTTGGCGTCGGAGACTATGACCTTCATCAACGCCAGCACATGGCCGCGCTCGGCTTTTATAATCGCGTCAAGTTGATCACTTGAGCCTATGATATCACCGATAGCCTGGTAAAACAGAAGTGTCGATTTCTCGAACGCTAAAGCTTTGGTCAACGCCTCCCCCGCGTCCGTGATATCGCCCATTTTCCGGATATGGTCTTCTTTGAAAAATTCCGAAATGGCGGTGGCTCTCAGGAACTGATATAGCTCATACCGCTCTTGTTCATCTTCTTCTTCGGGCGCGTTTTTCAGTATTACCTTGAACTGCGCCTCGTGAGCGATCTCATCTTTAACCATTTGACCGAAAAACTCTTTAAGATTATCCTGGTTGCTGAACTTCCGTTCCATCCTCATGTAAAAATCAGTTCCCAGTTGCTCGGTGGTAATGGCCAACTGAATCGCTTTGCGTAATGTCAAACTTTCACTCATTCTATTCCTCTTTCAACAAAATAGTATTTCAATTATTATATAGTAAACATTATAAGTGATCGTAAAGTTGTTATTATTTGTACAAGTATATTAATATCGCTATGAATTTATATTAATAGCGGGATTACCAGCCTGTCGAGTTCATTAATCGGCAAATCGCCTAGAATCAGGATCATATCGCCGCCGCCGGCGCCGGTGGGTTTGGCCCGGCCGCCATGCTTTTTAGCCCAGGCTTCGATTTCCTCATGGATTGGGATTTTGTATCGCACCCCGGATTCCTCGGCACAGGCAATCATGGCCGAATCGAAATTATCTATTAATTCAAATAAATCTCTTTTGGCGACTGAATACCAGGCTTTCGCCAGTTCATTACTTGCTTCAATTAATTTTACGATTAGCTCACGAGCCTTAGTACCGCCATAGTCGACCCAATTTTGAAATTGCCCGACCATCTTCCTCGTATCGGCCGCCTGGCCGGTCCAGATCAAATTCATCGGTATCTGAGGCGAGGTTTGGCTGATCTCAATAGCGTCCAATCTAAAATCGTTTCCGGTTGTTCGAAAATTGATCGGCCTGCCATAGGCGCAGGCGGCCACATCGGCGCCACTTCCCAGGCCCGACTGGGCACGACTATGCGCCTGAAGAGCATGGCCGAGAATAGCGTCCCT
>JAAEQD010000308.1 GCA_024231855.1 Candidatus Zixiibacteriota bacterium | reverse complement strand
GGCTGAATAAGGATTAGTGGCCATTTGGTACTGGAATATTATCTCGTTATCACCGGTAGTTGTCGGCCATTGCTCGGTATCGAGGATAATTATCTCAAACGTTTGATACTGGTATGTATCGTTACTACGGACATTATTCCAGCCAATAATGAATCTCCCGTTTTCCTCATCATGATGATAACGCACGTAAAGCGGGCCGGCCATATCATCCCAGAATGGGGCTATCATAGCCGGCGCGTTTTGCGGGGCCGGTATGTTAGTATTGAGGAAATTAGCCCACCAGGCTTCTCCCATCGTGATATAACCATTATCGCAAATACTAAAGGTGCTGAAAGATTCGCCATAATAGGTCACATTAAAAGGTAAGTTTCTTGGCCAAATCGAGTCATCCGTTAAATTTACGTAACTCCATGAGCTTTCTATTGGAATCCAATCGTATATTGGATGGTACAGGTATTCGACATCGGTATCATCGAAACAGTAGTAACCATATTCATCGGGCCCAATAGGATCTTCGGTGTTTACGATACCGATCATATGCGTATATTCGGCGACTTGAATCTGTCCGGATTCATCCGTGAATTCAAGTTCGAATTCTACCTGGCGGCCATTGTAAGCGGCCATCTCAACGGCTAAGGCGAATCTGTCATCGGTATTATCACCTGAGCTATTGATATCAATGTCACCGAATGAGCCTGTCGAATCACTTATGGTTACATAAGGATCAGCCGATCGCAGTTTCGCGCTGATATCTAAACCGTCAATTGAGCCGGAGTTATACACATCGAATACAAATTCCCCGGTCTCGCCTCTATCTAAAACTCCATTGCCGTCGTTGTCACCCAGAACCGTACAGGAGATATCACCCAGATCGACAGCGTAAATCGGCAAGAATATAAAACTCTGCCAAGAGCTGCCGCCGTTGGATGAAATATTGAGCTGTAATTCGGCGGAATAGCCGTCAGGCGCGGCGGCATCGATTTCAATCACGTAAGGTTGTTGTGATTCGGAAGAATCGCCGGGGCTTATATCGTTATAGGCTGAACTCGCCGAAACGACATTGATGAGTTCATCGGTGGATGATAGAACTCCGGTCACCGAAGTGGCTGTTTCCGAGTCGCCGAAGTTTTTCAGCGTGGTCGTCAGCTCGATAGTTTCAACCGGATTGGTACGTGTATCGCCGTTGCCGGATGAGTTTCCATCATTGTCATCATCAATATCATGACTGTTCAAGGCTAATCCCAAACCCGCGGAATAAACATGTATGGTGCTCTCATACGGCATATGCAAAGGCTCGGTGATAGTAACTTTCAAACCCCCAATCTGGGGAAGTGTTATCTGGAAAGCCGCATGTCCGAGATCATCGGTAAACTTCCCGACGAAAACGTTATCGGTCTCCCATAAGCATACATAAGCGTTAGCCAGTGGGTCGCCGAGTTCGTCATGAACCGTGATGACAACACCAGCTTCACCTATCGCCGCGGAATCGATATGTGTTACTATCATCTCTTTGGGGATATCTGTCCAGCATTGAAGCTGAGGATCACCGAGGTCGTTATAGCTATTAAAATAACCCTCTACTCTGCCGCCGGGATATATAGCTTCCGGAAAAGAATTATAACAATTCATCTTGCCGGCTAATTGGCATTGAGCCAGGCCGTATGTTTTATCCTCGAACAGTCCCCAATAGATACCGCAATCGATAGCGTTATTCCATTTGGTATGAGTATCAGGATTGGAGGTGCCGATAAACCCCGTACCGCCCTTATCAGCGGCCCGTATCCAGGCTTCGCCGAGGCATTCATAATATTCGAAATCACCGGTACCGCAGACTATAGATGTCATTACGCCGTACCTCGGCCCATTGGACAACTGATACACATTACTGACAACATAAAATGGCGATGTCCAGCCATCAGGATAGCCGTAGCCTCGATAATTTATGAATGTAACGCCGCGATTAATCGAATTATTGATAGCGTATACAGGATCACCGCCGTTTAAGTACTGATCAACATCGGTGTAGCCATGCTTTATCATCATCTCCCGGCACCACATCTTGGTCAGGCGTGGTGACGGATAATTGCTTCCGGCGACCATAGTCCCATAATGATACCAATCCGTATCATCCATGTATGGGAAACGGGCGTAGCCATAATATTTCTCCAGGTAATCCGCGAGTTGGGCAGTGTTCGTAACCGATATTCGCCCTACAAACAGATCAGGGAAATAATCATCGCCTAAAATATACGAATAATAATTATCCGAAGCGATTTGGCCCATCCCGTAGGGATTAGGGTAAGAATGAGTAGCGACACCCGAAGTTATATGGGCATCGCCAATCAGGCAAATATAATCGGGTTTAATATCGGCGGCATCATATTCAATGCTGAGAAATTCGCCAATGACAGTGTAGGTAGGATAGCTGCTGATATCAGGCGTCTCAATGACTCGCACATCGAAGCCCATAGCCTTTTTCCAGCCGGAAAATTCAAGGGCGGCCTGGGCAAGAGGTTGGGGAGCGATTATCCAGTAACCACCGCGTCTTAATTGGACATCCTCGAGCAAGGATTTATTTGTCAAAATGGAATTGTAGATTGGGTAAAACGCTTCGCTTACCGTTCTATGAGGAGGTAGAATATCGCCGCCCGCATGATGAGCCCGGATGGTCAGAGTATGATGCGCTTTCAGGGTTTTAGCATTGTAGTTATACTGAACCGGGTAGATAGTTAATCGGGCAAGATTCAAATCGCGCATCTTTCCGGCGTATTCGAATGTGACTAATTCATCAGGAAAGTTAGAATTCGAAGATTCCACGACATTGATCCATTCCCGATCTTCATCGGTGGCGGAAGCGAGTTGGAAATTGGGAAATTCGGCGAACTCGTCAGATTCAATAGTAACTGAGAGTACGGCGTTTTCGGGGACAGCTAGTATAGCCGTATAAGTAGGCAATACTGTCTGATTAGGTCCCGACACAGTACCGCTGCCGATTTTAAAATAACTGGGCAGTTCAATATTAACCCCGCCATCCCCGGAAATAGTTTTCAAGCTGCTAAAGCTGATGGTTATTTCCGTTTCTGAAGAAGTTGTGAAGTTTGTTTCGACATTATCAGGTTGCGCGGATAATGTTAAATTGCCGGCATCGGCCCTCACCCAAACCAGCATCAGTGTAGCGACAGCGATTAACACATGTCTCATTCATAACTCCTTTGTAACATGAGCAAATTAACGCTGATATTACGATGTAAATCCAAACTTAATACCACTTCACTAGTATTCTATTCCACAACAATATAATAAATTTGATATTCCTGTCAAGTTTATATATGATTAAACTAATCATAAAATGTATGATAGATATAGACTTGATGACAGGTAAAATAACGATCTTAATATCTGAATATAAGTAATCAAATTATTTAAAGCAAATTCATTAAAACTTCTTGACATTTTAGCATTAGCATATAACTTAGCTATATATAGATTGTATCGTTAAATTATTCTGTAGGTTCCCTGGAGTGTGGTGGAATGTCTTCAAGAAAATGTAAATCTATGCTACCAATAGCTATAATCGGAGGTGGCCCATCGGGTATGATGGCGGCCATCGTCGCCTCGAAAAATAATGACAATGTTATTATTTTCAACAAAAATCCTCTGCCAGGAAAGAAAATCTCAGCGGTTCCGGCCGAGGATTTTTACTATTCGGAGAAATTGCCGGTTAAAAAGATGGCGGCCAAATTCAAAGACAAATCAAATTTCGTGTCGCCGATCTTTAAAGCATTTGGCTATACGGATCTGGTTAAAATGTTTAAAAAAATGAAACTGAACCTTGAACTTGATTCTTTTGGGCATTTTAAAGCTAATGGCGTAGCCGGTGATGGGCTTTCCAAAGCCTTACTTGAGGAAGCTCTTAAGTGCGGAGTAATATACAAGAAATCATCACGCGTTACGGATATTTATTTGGACAAGAGTAAAATTTCCGGCGTTCTGGTTAATAATTCGAGAGTTTCGGCATCGGCAGTTATCCTGGCCTCCGGATCGTTTTCCTCGCCCAAATATGGGGCTACCAAGGATGGTTATGAAATCGCAAATAAATTTGGACACCGAATTAACGAACTCAAACCGGCGCTGGTTGACCTAACCACCCGCGAAAAATATGGCAAAGATCTGGCCGGTAAAACGGTCGATGATGTTAAGATCAGTATTTACTATGACGGCAAGCAAGCCCATTGTGAAACAGGTACGATAAGATTTACGCCCTCGGGAATCTCCGGCCCTGTTATTCTGGATTATTCCTCTCGGATTATCGATAAATTGAAAGATACTAAAGTTGAGGTTAGATTGGATTTTATGCCCAATGAACCCCGGGAGACTTTTGAATCCTGGCTAACGAAAGAGATTATATCGCGACATCATATCCATATAGGACGATTCCTGAGTCGATATTTTAATGATACCGTAATCAAAGCTCTTAGTTTGGAATCCAGAATTAAACTTGATAAATCGATTGCTCATATCACAACTCTCGAGCGCAAATCTTTAATCCATGCTATCAAAGATTTCCGCATGAGCATCAGATCGCATAAGCCTTTTAATAATACACGCGGCGTCGTTGGCGGAGTGAGCATTGATGAAATCGACCCCAAGACCTGCGAATCAAAGCTTATAAAATCGCTGTATTTCGCCGGCGATGTTATCGATGTTCTGGGACCTTATGGCGGTTACAATATGCAGTTCGCGTTCTCATCGGGTTTCGTGGCTGGCAGAGCGGCGTCCGGAGATTTGAGTTAGAATAATCTGTTGTTAAATACTTATATCTGCATGCCCTTTTATTTTCGGTATATCTCTATACTATTTAAATT
>JAAEQD010000307.1 GCA_024231855.1 Candidatus Zixiibacteriota bacterium | reverse complement strand
TGGATTTGCGCACGCCCTGCATTCATTTGGAGTGAAAAAGGGAGACCGTGTTGCTTTACTTCTTCCAAATTCGCCTACCTATGTGATCGCTTCATATGGGATAATGAAAATTGGAGCTATTGTTGTAAATATCAATGTTACAAGGTTAAGGAATAAATGATTTATCCGAATTAGGTTTTAGGTAGCATTATCTAACTGGTTTTTGCGTAAAATGTTAAATGAAAAAAAAAAGACTTTTTTGCTTGACAGGATTTTCCATCTCTGATATATAAGGCCGATAATGTGGTTGTTTGTTTTGTTAATACTAAATATCGATTGTTCACATATGAAACACAGATAAATCATGGATCACTTGAAAGGAGAAAAAGGAGGTAATTATTGAGAGTAGGCTAGGCAGTTTGTATGAGAGCTAACCAATAATCAATTAACACTAAACAAGGAGGGAAAAGACTTGTTGGTGAAACCATTAAAAGGGCTATCGGTAGTATTACTGGTGGTATTGCTTGCTAGTTCAGCTTTTGCTGGTACAACTGGAAAAATAGCAGGCTATGTTACTGATAAACAAACCGGTGAGCCGCTACCCGGCGTGAACGTTGTAATCGCCGGGACAAGTATAGGCGCCGCCACCAACATCCAGGGAGAATTCTTCATCATCAATGTTCCCCCAGGTAAGTATACTCTAAAAATTAACCTCATTGGTTATCGTCCCATGGAAGTTACCAATACCGAGGTTACTATTGATCTTACCACGAAGATGGACCTGGAGTTGGAGACAGAGACTATCGATATGGGGACTATTACGGTCGAGGCCGAACGTCCGTTAATCGAAAAGGATGTTACTTCGACTCGTATGCGTATTACCCCTAATGAAATTACTAGTTCTGCTGTCAACGGCTTGGTTAACCGCGTTGCGGTTAATGCCGGTAACGTGCTTGGTTCTTTCAGAGGCAGCCGTGACGGAACAGGTGAAGTTGTTTACTTGCTTGATGGCGTAAACATGGCCAATCCGCTTGGAACCTATTCCGGTGTATTACCGGGTTCGGGTCCATCCACGGCTCTGGCTGCTTATGTTCCGGATGAAGCGGTAGCTGAAGCCGAGGTTTTGACCGGTGGCTTCGGGGCCGAGTATCCAAGCGTGCAATCGGCGGTTGTCAACGTAGTGGCAAAAGAGGGTGGTAAAAACTATGCCGGTAAATTTAGAACCAGATCTTCCACTGATGCTATATTAGGCTGGGATACTTTCGGTGACCAGACTTATAACGAATATGGCACACCGCTGCAAATCCGTCCGGTTCTAGATGATGAAGGCGAAGTCGAAAGCTGGGAATGGATTGATGATCCGCTTAAAGACGAATACAGACGCTCCAAGGTTTATGATGAACGTCAGCATGACTGGTCGTTCAGCGGACCTATACCGTTAGCAAAGCTGGATATTCCCGGTGAAATGACTTTCGCTACCTCCGGTACTTATCAATTCAATCGCGATACCCGCGATCCGGATTACTGGCGTGAGACGAATTCGATTCAGGGTAAGATTAGCTATCAACTCAGTTCTTCCAAGAAACTGACTATTTCCGGACTCCACTCTACATCCGATAATCTCGCCTATGATTTCAGTAGAATGCCGATTTTAACCTGGGGTGAAACCTGGAATGTTTCCGGACCTGTTTATTGGATTGATGAAGGTGGCTGGTACAGAGCCGACACAATACCTGTAGGCTCGGAAGCTTACTATGTTGAGACGCCCGATGGTTTGGATTCGGTCTACTCATTCACACCTTATGGCTGGATTGTTTCTGGTGGTCACTCTAACGAAGAAGCCAATGATGCTTTCTTCGACATCCTAAACGGCCATCTTGGGCTAGTTGATGGAGATGATGGCTACTACAATGCTTTCCCCGATGGTGAATTCCAGTACTATGACTCGAATGGCGATCCAGTACTGGTTAACGGCAACAATCTGATGGATGCTGTTAATGACGCTGTCGATAGCGTTGAAGCACTTGGACTTGCCCGTACATATACTAATTACAACATGGCCGACTCAAGGTTCTTACAGGAAGGCAAATCAACTAAGGTTGCTGTTAACTTTACCAATAACCTGAGCCCCAGAAGTTTCTACAACCTCCTTTTCTCGCGTTTCTCGACTTCCAAGAGAACCAGGCAGTTCGATCCGTGGGATGGTCACCCATTATCCTATGATGAGATGAATGAAACACGTTTCATCACCATGGGAGCAACCCAGCATCAGGGATTCTTTGTTAATCCGATGTATCTTGGACGCCGTAGAACCGGTGATGACGAGCAGATCGTATATACAGCTAAAGGCGATTTGACGAGTCAGATAAATTCGACTAACCTGATGAAGATGGGTTTCGAATTCAAGAAGATGGACCTGTTTAAGGATCACACTTCGATCGCCTCGGGCGGTAACGACTATAACGATCAGTTCCATATCAAGCCGTTCCAAATCGGCGCTTACGCCCAGAATAAACTGGAAAGCGAAGGCATGATAATGAACATGGGTCTTCGGTTTGACTTCTTTGATCCGAAAACGGTAGTTCCGGCAAATCTGGCTGATCCGTTGTTACAGGAATTCCTGGACGATCCTCAGAATGTCGAAACTATGTTTGAGCCGGAAACCAGAATTAAGGGTGCTGTAGCCGCAAAAACGAAACAACAGATATCTCCCAGGATCGGCGTAAGCTATCCGATCACGGAGAGGGATGTTTTGCATGTAACCTATGGTCACTACTTCCAGCTTCCCCAGTTGTATTATCTGTATCAGAATCTCGCTTATGACCTCAGGGGAGCCCACAAATATATGGGTAGCCCTGATCTTGAACCTGAAAAAACCATTGCCTACGAGGCCGGTCTTGAGCACGGATTCAATGATTACCTTAAGTTCGCCGTTACAGGCTTCTATAAGGACATCACGAATCTCGTGACTTATCACAAGACTTTCTTCGGTAATGCTTATTACTGGCTGTATTCCAATTCGGATTATGCCAGGGTAAAAGGCTTCGAATTCACTCTTACTCAGAGGCCGTGGCATGGTTTGTCGGGTGTTGTGACTTATACATATCAGATAGCTCGTGGTCGTGCGTCTGATGGTTACCAGACATTCCAGGACAACTATGATAATCGTAAACCCAGAACCGAAGATTTCCCGCTTGATTGGGATCAACGTCACACAGCCAGGGTAAATCTTAATTACCGTGTCCCCGGCGATTGGGGTCCGGCAATTAGTAATTATCATTTCCTTGGCGATTGGGCGATCGACATGTTCTGGGTGTACGGTTCAGGTACTCCATATACCAGTTCGATCAGCGTTCCTCAGCCTGAGATTCCGCCGATGAACAACAAACAGTTCCCGGAAGCTTGGCGTATCGATATGAGATTCGACAAGAGCTTCAAAATCTACAAGACATACAAAACCAATTTCTTTGTTGAGGTTAGAAACCTGACAGATCGGGCTAATCTCAATGATCAATATCCTGAGTTTGATGCCGAGCGTTACGAATTAACCGGTGCGCCGGGCGGTCAGTTTGGCGATCCGGATGTTTATTCGACGCCGCGCAGGATAATGCTTGGAATGGAGTTTGTATTTTAGCATTTGACCCTTGTCCGATTAGGCTAGGAACGATGTTGAAGCAGAAATATGGAGGATTTTCATACAATGAAAAGATTTAATCCGGGGAATAATGCCGGACTGCTGGTTCTTGTCGCCATATTATTGATAGGCCTGGGTGGGTCAAATGTTATGGCTATAGACAAGCAGGTGGCAGAAAACCCGTTAAATAACTACCAGGGCTTGGGAAAAGTAGGCGCGACTGCGATCGATGAAGTAATATGTAATATTGGTATGGTGGATAACCTCATATCAAATTCGACTTCCGAGTACGCCACTGGAACCAACGACTGGACGATTCTTATCGGCGATGACGCTGCCGTGAACCCTTCCATGGTTTGGAAGACACCGGGTCAGTATGCCGATAATAATCATTACTTGTATTTTGCCAGTTTGCGAATTGGCTATCAGGGTCATAATGTCCGTTTGTCCCAGGATCAGGCCACTAACATCACTATCAGAAGAGATGGTGTTGATGACGACGCGTTAAGCCTGTTCGATACTCAATTTTATGTCGATGACCAATCGCCGCTGGTTCCCAATGAATACAAGGTGGGTGTTGGTGTTTGGCAAAACACATATGCCTGGTCCGAGTCCTACCGTGATGATTTTATCATCTACGATTGGTATATCAAAAACCTGAATGAAGGTCCATTGGACTCGATTTTCGTAGCTCTTCATGCTGATGCCGATATTTCCACAGCTGAAGGCGGTACGGGCACGCAAGCCTGGTCGCGCGATGACCTGCCGGGTTACTATAGAGATGACGATGCGAATGAGTACATCTCGTATATGTATGATGGAGACAATCCAACTATACCGGGTAATGATATAGGTGGAAGACAATCTCCTAAGGAATGTGCCGGTTATCTTGGCAGTCTTTTGATGTATTGCCCGGCAAGAATGGGCGAGACTGAAGAGACAATTCAATCTGGTCATGGCTGGTGGGATTGGAACTCCGATCCTTCCGACGATGACGCTCAAGCTGAATGGTATGACCGGGCATCTAACGGCTTATGGTTGGAGCCGCCGCCATCGCCGCATGATTTCCGTTACCTACAGAAATTCGGACCTTTCACTATTCCCGGAATGGATTCGATCAGGGTAATGGTAGCATATGGTCTTGGCGAAGGTCTTGAAGGTTTGAGGACCAATCTCGGGTGGGCTAATACGTTATTCACAAACGATTGGGTTGGCCCATCAGCGCCTCAGGCACCGGTTTATACTGTTACCCCCGGTAACGGCCAGGTTACCATAGAGTGGGATAGTGAAGCCGAAACTTCTCATGATCCTTTAACCTTCGAGGAAGATTTTGAAGGTTATCGTGTCTGGAAGCAAACCGAAGCCGGCTGGTCGCTACTTATGGAATGCGACCTGATCGATGATATCGGCTTTAACACAGGTATTGTCCATTCGTATGTGGATTATGATGTTCATAACTACTTCCAATACACATACGCGGTTACGGCCTATGACAAAGGTGATTTTGCTAACAACGTTGAATCGCTTGAGTCCGGAAAGGGTGCAGGCTTATCTGCCGAACCCGGAACCTATGACATGACCGCCGGTGAGGAAAATTCCGGTATTCATGTGGTGCCAAATCCGTTCGTCGCTCAATCCGCGCCAGATTATGGCTTCTCGCCAACTCAGGACAATCCCGCTACCGAGCGGATTGTGTTTGTGAATCTGCCGCCTGATGCCACGATCAGGGTTTATACGTTAACAGGCGATCTTATCACCACATTAGAGAATATTACTGACGATAACGGCGATCAAACGACCGCCGGTTGGGATCTCATTACCGATAACATGCAGACGATTGTATCCGGCTTATACCTGTACGTCGTTGAAGCTTCCGGTGAAGATGATTTTGTCGGTAAATTCGCGGTGATACGCTAGGTTTGACCGAGATGATTGGAGGATTTAAGAATATGAAAAAAATAATCCTTATGTTGGTGGCAGTTGCTTTGGTAGTTTCTGCAGTCCCATCATACGGCCAGGGTAATAAAGTTGGCACCGTCAGCATGAAATTCCTCGATATTGGGGTAGGCGGACGGGCTCTGGCTATGGGAGAAGCATACACTGCCATAGCAGACGATGCCTCTTCGGTGTTTTGGAACCCGGCAGGGATCGCCAACATTGGAAATGGAGAGTTCTTCGCGGCATATACTCAATGGCCGGCCGATATTAATCTGTATTCAATTGCTCTGGCCAAAAAAATGAATTTACCAGTATTTGGTCCGGGCGCGGTAGCCGTTTCAGGCACGCTTCTGAACACAGGATTGATGAATCGGACGACCGAGTATGATCCCGATGGAGCTTTTTCCGGTACGTTTGGCTATGAAGACTATTCAATGGGCCTTTCGTATGGAAAATACCTTACCGACAGGTTCGCTTTTGGAGCTACTTTTAAGGTGTTACATGAAATGATCGCGTCCGAGAGTGTGAATAGTTGGGCGGTTGATATTGGCACCTACTACGAAACCGGTTTTAAATCGATCCGCATTGGAATGGCTATCATGAATTTCGGACCGGACATCACGTTTAAACTCGATGATGACGGCGATGGCCGGATCGATGAAGACCCACTTGATGGTGTTAGTCAGGATGATGATAACGGCGATGGCGTTATCGATGGTTTGGATCTTGACGGTGAAGATGTCGAACAAAAAGCCGGGCCGCTGCCTTTGACCTTTAGGGCGGGCGTGGCTATGGATGTTCTGCAGACTGAATCGTCCAAGGCGACTCTGGTTGCCGAACTCGCCCATCCGCCTGATAACGAAGAACGTTATCAGTTTGGTGGTGAGTACTGGTTCCAGGATATGCTTGCGATAAGAGCCGGCTGGAAACTTAACATGGATGAAGGTGGTTTCACCACCGGTGCCGGCTTTAGATGGCCGTTTACCGAATCCAGCACGTTTTCAGTTGACTACGCGTTCAACGAATTCGGTCTTTTGCCAAACGTTCATCGTGTTTCAACTAGTATAACATTTTAGTAACCGCTGAAAGAATATGGAGGAAATCAAGTGACAATAAAAAACAAACTGGGTATTAAGGTTTTAGGCCTGGTGGTTTTTGCGCTCCTCTTGGCGGTGAACTGTGCCGAGAAAGGAACCGAAGCGGACGTAAATATTCCACCAAATACCTTTATCACTAACTTCCAGGTTGATATTTCGCCTGCCGAAGGAACTACCTATAACTCCCGCGTCTCGTGGAAAGGTAGCGATCTGGACGGAGCGATTTTCTGGTATTACTGGAGGGTTATTGGTGATGCTGATGACAGCTTGTATCTGTATGAAGAATCAACCGAGGAGCCGGGTGTAATCGATACGATAAATATCTCCACCTGGCAATCCACCGTTGCTTTGAATACGGAACTCGAACTGAACTTCCCGACATTCGATAAAGAATATGTCTTCGAAGTCAAAGCTCAAGATAACGACAGAGCTGAAGACCCGACGCCGGCGATTGAAACTATTTCGCTCACCCGGATCAGGGATTTCAACTATGCCCCAGTGACCGAATTCGTTACGGCGCCCCCGGATGGCGCGATATGCGGTCAGGGTATCTTCTTCGATGTCAAAGGCACCGATATCGATGGAGCTGTTGATACGATTGCTTACATAATCGATGACGATACTACCTGGGTCCCGACAAATATTTTGTCAGGCAGCGTGGCGCTGAATTTAAGCGGCTTAGCCTTGGGCGCCCAGACGATTACATTCTACGCGATCGACAACTTCCGGTTGGCCGATCCCACGCCGATTTCCAGAAGCGTGATCGTCACCGATACTCTGGCGCCGGAAGTAACTATTTCGATTAAGCAAGATCAAACTTTCGTCGTACCGTTTACTGAACCAATAATGGATGAGTTGACAGTAACTTTCGGAGCTGCCGTAGCTTTCTACTACAGCGCGATAGATAGCTTCGTGATTGAAAGTAGCCTTCTGACCGAGCCGGTGAATACAGCCGATAACGAAATTACGTTTGAATCACTTGCTTCAGGCGCTTACGACATCAATATCACCGCTTACGATATCGGCGGTAATTCAACCTCGACCGGAACTCTGGATTTCGCGGTTGTTGAATTACCCGCGGGCGATGGTGTTCTCTGTATTAATGGTGTCGATTGGGGCACCTATGGCGAAGCCGTTGATCTTTGGGAAAATGGTGTTGCCTGGGGTGACCGGGAGAACTTCAGATCCTGGGATCTGTTCGATGGAGGTGTATTCGGAAGTTGGGCGGATAGCGTTCTCGGTAGCGGCTCCGTACCGGGCTGGATGCTTGACACTACCTATTTCGACGCCGTCTCCTGGATGTGGAACAGTTATTCAGGCGATGCCGATTTCTGGTATGAGTCGGTAGAGGATGTCTTAGCCTTCCTTGAGATGGGTGGTAATCTATTTATTGGTGGACGTCACGGCCATCAAATCTTCGATGGTGATGACGCATGCGCAAACTTTGCCGCATATTGCGGATTTAGCGGGTTTACTGATGGACTTAATCCGCTAACCGCTACCGCGGTAGATGCCAGTATGATCGATATGACAAGGAACGGCAGCCTCAGTTTCACTAATGTAGTAGACGTTAACCATGCTAATGTGACACAATTGCTGGAGATGCCTGATGGTACTCCTGGTCTTGGCTGGGTAATCCTACCGAATGGAGCTGGTGGTGGTGGCGGAGTCGCCTATATTGGCGGACGAAACTATCGCTGGACCAACGCTGACCTTAAAGCCAATATCGAAGCTATATTGAATACTCATTTTGGCATCGGTAATTAACCATTAACCGGAGAAAGGAGTTTAAGAATGAAAAGAACACTGTATTTACTCGCTGCCGGTTTGATGGTTAGTGTCATCATAATCGGTTGTAGTACTGAAGACCCATACGTTGTTGATGCCGAAAATCCTCTGGTTATGGCAATGGTATCCGCTCCAGACGCGACTACCGCCGTGGCCAGTAATTCCAGCGTCAGTTTCAGTTGGAGCGCCACCGGTGGAAGTGGGGAGATGGCCGGATATAGATGGTATCTTGACCCAATGGAAACCGGCTACAACACGGCTACTAATGTCACGAATGTGACATATGAAAACGTGCCAGGCGATGCCGCAGATCCTACGGATTACACTTTCAGAGTTATTGGTACTGATAGTGATGGCGATGCGGATACGATAGTCGCGGCATTTATTGTTTCCGCGACCGTTGATCCCGATCCTGATGTAACCGCTCCAGTTGTTACTATAACATCCGGACCGGCTGAAGGATCGTATGTCGCTACCGGTACATCCATCGCGTTTTCCTGGACGGGAGATGATGGTGGTGGTAACGATGATATGATCGAATACCAGTACGCTTTCCCGACCGTGGGTGATGTTTCGGACTGGGGCCCGGCGACCAGCGCTTCGTTCAATGAAGTCGCGGCCGTTGATCCCGCCGAATTCCGCGTTCGTGGTCGCGACCAGGACGACAATACCTCTGACTGGGTATTGGTCAGTTTCGTAATTCAGGACGCGACGATTCTCTATATCGACGATTACCTGTTCACCGATGCCGACGGTAATAACGATATGCCCAAGGAGCGCGATCAGAAGCAATTCTATCGTGACGCTCTGGCGGGCTATGCCTTTGCCGAATGGGACAATGATGTTTCAGGCACCCCTGAATTGGCTGACATCCCGGCCGGTGTCGAGGTTATCGTCTGGTGCGCCGATTCCGAGATTGGCACTGCCGATGGCAACTACAGGCTTTGGTATGACATCGGAGCTGAAGGCGGCGGCGTTCTGAAAGAATTCATGGACGCTGGCGGAAAGGTTCTGTTGACCGGTACCCAGACATTGGGCTACATGTACGACAGCAACCCGCCCGCATCTGACGCTTTCGAATCGGAGTACCTCGGTGTTTCCGATAGCTTGATT
>JAAEQD010000306.1 GCA_024231855.1 Candidatus Zixiibacteriota bacterium | reverse complement strand
TAGATTGTCCGGCCAAAACGGCCGTAATCGCCCGCCGAAGAGATGTAGGGGTTGGGAAGCGGTCTTCTGGTCGTTTGGCGATCATACCATGCAGCAACTGGTGAACCTCGTCGGGAATGTCACCTTCAGATAAATTAATGGGTGGAGGCTCGTTGGTGATATGTTGGCTGATGATTGACCAGGGGCTTTTAGCCTCAAAGGGAATTTTTCCACTTAATAGCTCGTACAAAACTATACCGGACGAATAAATATCAGACCGGATATCGACTTCTTCACCCATAGCCTGCTCTGGCGAGACATAATAGGGCGAACCTATAAAGCCCGATTGAGTCAGGGAGGGCAGGGTGGGAATGCGAGCAATGCCAAAATCCAACACTTTTAATAGCCCGGCGTCAGTTAGCATCATATTTTGAGGCTTGATATCTCTGTGGACAACGCCGTGTGGATGAGCATGTTCCAGGGCTGTTGCTAATTGGTCTATGGTTTCAAGCGCATTTTTCCAGGGGAAAATGCCTTTCTCGGTCAAAACCTCTCGCAGATTTCGACCCTCGATATATTCCATAACCAGGTAATAAACATCGCGGTCGGCCCCATAATCTAATACCCGCACAATATGGGGGTCGGTTAGAGTACTGGCCAGTTTAGCTTCGCGGTTGAAGCGTTGGATATAAGATAAATCTTC